>JAVJQS010000008.1:0-285591 GCA_040218815.1 Vicingaceae bacterium
GGAGAGTATTTTATAGAAACGTATTTTTAGGTTTCTTCAATGAAAAAGATATTAGAAATAAAGAAATGATAATAAGGTTAAGTCAAAATTTAGTGTAAAGGATGTGCCTTTAACTTTGTAAACTATGTGCCTTATCAAACACTTGATTTACCGATTAAAGTTGAGGTTGGCAAAATAATATTGAATTGGCTGTTTGGTTCTTAAACTAGTCAGTCAATTCTATTTTAAGTAGATGGGCACTTTAAGCTTGTTGCTCCAATAAAAGATCAACTTCTTTTAATTGCTCAAACCAAGCAGCACCATACTTTAAAGTTAAGGGCTCTTTCAGAAATTGATACACCTTAACCTTTAGTTTTGCTCCGCAATCGCAGGCAGGCTCGCAAATATCCCATTGATGATAGTTTAGCGCATCATATTCATTTAGCTTAGTCACACGAATAGGGTAAAGGTGGCAGGATGCTGGTTTCATAAAGTTGGTTTTGCCACTTCTATAGGCATCCTCCATGCCGCACTTAGCTATCCCATTCGTATCGAAGGTGGTGAAAGCACATTCTTTACCATCATTTAGTGGAGTAACATACTCTCCATCAGTATCAAGCTCAAAAACGCCCTGTTTTTCAATGCTTTTTTTGCCTTTTTCAGTCAAAAAAGGGAGTATTTCATCTAAATTATCTTCTATTTTATCAATTTCTTCAAATGCTAATGGAGCACCAGCATCACCTTTTACACAGCAAGCACCTTTGCAGCTATTTAAGTCACAAACAAAATGATAGGTAAACAGCTCTTCAGATAGAATTACGTCATCCACTTGTATCATGCGCCAAAACTACGTTTTTTATTAATTATTAGTGCTTAAACTATTCAATTTTAGGTGCTTCGATAGCCAAATGGGGCAGTTTTGAACAATATAGCTGTTCAAAAAAATTAAAATAGCTAAGAGTTGGAGATTGGGATCCTAATTATTCATCATAAGTCATTCATTATCAAAATAATGAAACATAATTTGGGTTGAAGTGCTAAATAAATTAACCTAAAGTAAACATCAAAATAGTGTTGAATTTTTGAAGTGATTGATTTTTTTTGCTACGTTTGGTACTGTTAATTTTAAACAATTCTAACAAAAACAATCAAAAATGAAAAAAAGAGTTTTATTAATTGCAGCTATTGCTGCTGGAGTATTTACCACATCAAATGTAAATGCACAAGATTTCAAGCCTGCGGGCGGTGAAAAAAATATTGAGGTTAATTTTTCCCCTTTAGGTGGAAGCCCAATTAGTATTAACAACCTACGACTGCGTTATTTTACGTCAAGTGACATGGCCATTAGAGTAGGATTCTCTGTTTCAACAAGCTCAAACACTGATATCACATTAGGTGGTGCGAATAATGACATTGAAATTGAAGACAAATCTTCAGAATTTGGATTAACTATCAATCCTGGTATTGAGAAGCATTTTGCAGGTACAGATCGTTTGTCTCCATATGTTGGTGCTGAATTGAATTTTACCTTGACTAGCTCAACTGACTTAGATCAAGAATTAAATACTGCTGGTACTGGAACAGATGAAGTAGAAACAACTAATGGTTCTACTACTTTTGGGTTAAATTTAGTAATTGGAACGGATTGGTATTTCAGCAAGCACATTTATATGGGAACTGAAGTAGGGTTTGGTTTTGCTTCAACAAGTAATGCTGATACTGAAACATCAGGTGGTGGAACTACAGTTACTACACCAAACGGCAGTTCTTTTAATTTAGGACCAAACTTCAACAGCGCTATACGTTTAGGTTTCTTGTTCTAATAAAAAGTCTTACTATTAAAAGACAGTTATTATTAACAAGCTAAAAAATAGATTATGAAAACAATGAAATACAGATCGGTATTCAGTGTACTTTGCACTGCAGCACTGTCTGTATTTCTTTTCACTTCATGTGAAAAGGAATCAGACAATGTTGGTGGTAGTGGAGACGGTGACCGACTAGAAAAATTTAAACGCCTAGAATTTACTGGCAGCGGCGGCGGAGCAACAGGTTCCAGTACTTCCTCTTCTGGTTCAGGTACCTTTATTGGAGGTGGCGGTGGAAACATAAGTTATATTCCGCCTTCAGGAGCTGGTAATTCTTCACAATTTGCCCCAACAGTGCAGGGTGGAGGAGAATTTACTGACCCAATGTCAACAAGTTCTACTTTTGCGGTTTCAACTCCATTTTCTATCGGTGGTGGAAGCTTCACGCTAGGTAGCCAAACGTATCAAATGGATTTTGGTTTTTGTGCTTCAAGTGACTTGTTTGATGCAATCGATAGTCCAGGTGATGATGAAGATGAAGTTGAAATATTTATTGGTGTCTCAGGCGATTTTGATATTGACGGGGGAACTGATGATGAGCTTGATGATTTAGGTATAGATCTTCTTCTTTATGTTATTTCTTATAATGGAGGTAGCAGTATAGGAGACTTTACTTCATTTGAAGGAGAAGGAAACCTTTCTAATAGCGCTTTCGTTTTAGCTATTACGAATTTTGACGGAGATGAAGATGGTGATGTCTATTTTGCAAATGCAGGGAATGTTAACTTTGGAGGCTCTACAGTTTCATTATCTGGTTTGAACATGATAAAGGTTGAAGAAGGACTGCAAGGTGAAAATATTCTAGGTTCTACTAGAGTAAGAGCAAGCGGAGCTTTAGAATGCGGATCTTTTTCTTTTGACATTGAAGAAGAAGGCGAGCTTTAAATAGCCTAAATTTTTAAAAAAACCTCGATTTTTATCGGGGTTTTTTTATACCCAAAACCCTACTTTTGCGCTCATGGCAAATCAAGACGAAAACCTCAAGAATATCATTGCCCATGCTAAAGAGTATGGCTTTGTTTTTCCATCTTCAGAAATTTATGATGGGCTTAGTGCAGCCTACGACTACGGCCCACTCGGAGTTGAACTGAAAAACAACCTCAAGCAATATTGGTGGAAAGCCATGGTTCAACTAAATGAGAACATCGTAGGCTTAGATGCTTCTATTTTTATGCATCCTACGACCTGGAAAGCATCTGGACATACAGATGCATTCAATGATCCATTAATTGATAACAAGGACTCTAAAAAGCGCTACCGTGCGGATGTATTGATTGAAGAATGGGTAGCTAAAATTGAAGCAAAAATTACCAAAGAAGTCGAAAAGGCAGCAAAGCGTTTCGGGGATGCCTTTGATGAAAAACAATTTAGAGCAACAAATCCAAGAGTTACTGCCAACCAAGAAAAGATTGACTCTGCTGAGAGCAGGTTCAAAACTGCAATGGAAAAGGAAGATCTTGCTGCTGTTCGTGAGTTAATTATTGATTTAGACATTGCCGACCCTGTGAGCGGTTCGCGAAACTGGACAGATGTGCGTCAGTTTAACCTGATGTTCAGCACAGAAATGGGATCCACAGCCGATGGTGCAAGCACCGTGTACTTAAGACCAGAGACAGCTCAAGGGATATTTGTAAACTTTTTAAATGTTCAAAAAACGGCACGCATGAAAGTTCCTTTTGGGATAGCCCAAATAGGAAAAGCATTTAGAAATGAGATCATCGCCAGACAGTTTATTTTTAGAATGCGGGAATTTGAACAAATGGAAATGCAATTTTTTGTTCGACCAGGAGAGGAGTTAAAATGGTATGAGCATTGGAAGGAAGCCCGCTTAAAATGGCATTTAGCACTTGGTATCAATAAAGAGAAATACCGTTATCACGATCATTTAAAATTAGCGCATTATGCCAATGCGGCATCGGATATTGAATATGAATTCCCATTTGGCTTCAAAGAATTGGAAGGGATTCATTCAAGAACCGACTTTGATTTAAAGCAGCACCAAGAGCATTCTGGTAAAAAGCTGCAGTACTTTGATCCGGAAATTAATGAAAACTATGTGCCTTATGTAGTTGAGACTTCTATAGGCTTAGACCGTTTGTTTTTAGCAGTGATTTCTAACGCCATTCAAGAGGAAACGTTAGAAGATGGAAGTTCTCGTATGTTGATGCGTATCCCAGCTTTTTTAGCACCCTACAAAGCGGCTATTTTGCCGTTGACAAAAAAAGATGGCTTGCCTGAAAAGGCCAGGGAAATTATGGATACCCTAAAAATAGATTTTAACTGTCAATATGACGAGAAAGATGCCATCGGAAAACGCTATCGCCGACAAGATGCAATAGGGACACCGTTTGCGATAACAGTAGATCATCAAAGTTTAGATGACAACACCGTAACCATTCGTGAACGAGATAGCATGAAGCAAGACCGAATAGCTATCGATGAATTGTATTCAAGAATGGGAGAAAAACTAAAAACACCACTTTAAGTACGAATTATGAATCTGAGAATTACGAATGGGTTAAATTAGGTCATCCAACAATTCGAAATTGACTTGATAAAAGATTGTTGCTAGTTAAAACTATTAAAAGTAGACAATAAAATTGCTGTACCTTGGGGTGGTGCTATGACAATAACGCATTCAAAATAGCTCAAAAAAATGAACTATATTCATGCTATTTCGGCAATTTGTCTACTGAAAAAGAGTTTACAATTTGTCTAGTCTGCCAAAGCTTGCCAGTTATGGTTTTCAAACTTGTCTGAATTAAGAAACAATTGACATTAAATTTCAGGTCACGTTCGTAATTCGTCATTCAAAAATTCGAAATTATTTTAGTTTGTTTCCAGCAATTCAAACAACTCATCTAGTTTTGGAGTTAAGATGATTTCTGTTCTCCTATTTTTACTACGTCCTGCAGCAGTATCATTTGTCGCAATAGGCACATTGTCCCCTCTACCTGCAGCTGTAAGTCTGGTTGCGTCAATCTTACTTTTGTCTAAGATAATTTTAACCACTGAAGTAGCGCGCTTAACACTTAAATCCCAGTTATCTTTTAATACTCCAGTTCCGTTAAGTGGTTGGTTATCAGTATGCCCTTCCACCAAAATGTTTACATCTGAATTTTTTTCCAAGACGTCAGCCAAATCATTCAACGCTTTTTGTCCTTTTTTCTCAACATTGTAGCTGCCTGAAGCAAAAAGCAAACTTTCATCCATTGAAACATAAACTTTCCCATTTTTCTGTTCAATCGTCAAGCCGTTGTTTTCAAAACCTAACAATGCCTTTTGAACTTTGTCTTTAAGTGCGTTTACTGTCGAATCTTTTCTACTTAAAACAGCTTCCAACTCATTGACACGTCTCGACCTTTTCTCCAACTCTGACTCCAATTGGTTAAGGCTTTCTTCTTTCTGCATTAACGAAACCCTCGCTGCCTCAAGTGCATCCGACTGTTTCTGCAACTCTGCTTGTGATTGCTGTAAATTCCCAAAAAGCGCTGATGTTTCCGCTTGATTTCCTTCTAACATTTCCTTGTTTTTATCTAACAATAACTCATAAGTATCATTGAGCTTGTCGTAGTTTTTTGTCATTTGCCGTAAGGATTTGCCTAAAACAGTGGTATCTGTTTTCAACAGTTTTGCCCTTTTCATTAGATCTTGGTATTTATCATTTACCTCAGTAAACTGCTCGTCAAGCTTTCTATTTTGTTCCTTTAGGGCTTCCCGCTGCTCTTCACAAAGCTCTTTTTTACTCTTTACCTCTTCAAACTTTTTAGCTGGAACACAGGCCACAAAACTGGCTATAAAAACTAGAATTATACTTTTCTTAATCATGGAGTATGGATTTCTTTTAAACAATATTAAGCACATTAGCTGAGGCGGGCTGGTAAAGTCTTCTAACTTTTGAACAGTGCACTATTAATTAGATTAGTCAATTTCCAATAATACCGGACAATGGTCCGAGTGCTTGGCCTCACTCAAAATGGCTGCCCTGCTCATTCGGTCTTTTAATGGTTCACTAACCATATTGTAATCAATACGCCAGCCTAAGTTTTTTGCTCGAGCATTGGCTCTATAGCTCCACCAACTATAGTTATGTGGTTCTTCATTAAATGCTCGAAATGAATCAACGAAGCCCGAATCAATAAATTGAGTCACCCATTCTCTTTCTTCAGGTAAGAAGCCAGAAGTATTCTGTTGTTTTTGCGGGTTGTGAATGTCGATGTCTAAATGACAAATGTTGTAATCTCCACAAATGATGAGCTTGGGAATACTTTTCTTTAATTCATCAATGTAATTTTTGAAATCACTAAGCCATTGCATTTTAAAAGCCTGTCTTAAATCACCGCTTGAGCCAGAAGGCATATAAACGCTCATTACCGAAAAATCATCATAATCTACTCTAAGCACACGACCTTCTTCATCGTATTTAGCTATACCACAACCGTATTCCACGTGATTAGGCTTTTCTTTACTCCAAATTGAGACCCCACTGTATCCTTTTTTTTGAGCAGGGTACCAATAATGGTGATAATCCATGTTTTCAAGAATTTCTGAATCTACTTGTTCGGGGTTAGCTTTAATCTCTTGAATACATAATACATCGGGATTTGCTGCGTTTAACCAATCTAAAAAACCTTTTCGGAGTGCTGCGCGAATTCCATTTACATTGTAAGAAATTATTCGAGTCATAGTTTATGGGGCTTAATCTTTAATTTTAGCGTGAAATTCCGATTATTTTATACCAATTGTTATTGGACGATAGTACAATTTTACAATGGTAAGTGCCGAAGTTACATGAAAATAGTCAAATAAGATTGGACTATATTGAATGTGCAATCGGTATTATTGAAAAAGCTGCCCATTTGCACACTTAGTAATTCTTACTTTGCGAATTTTAAAATTATTTCCTAATCAACGAAATACTTTCTTTTGAGGAATATCCTGCTCTTACTTTCACTTTTACTTTTAGCTGCCTTTTTGCCAGCGCAGGAGCTCTCGAATTTGCGTGAAACCACTTTCACACCTACTCAAGACACCATTAAGTTAGACACCTTAAGCATTATACCCGGTTCGGAAGTCATAAAAAAAGCAGATGGAAGCTTAGTGAGCTTAATGGACTATATCGTCAACTATGCGAGCAGTGAAATTTATTTGAAGCCTCAACTAGTAAATCAGAAATTATCCATTACCTATCGTGTTTTTCCATTGCTTTTTACAGAGGAGTTTTCACATAAAAGCATGGATCGAATTGAACCAAGTGATCCTGGGCGCTATGATTATTTTACCATCAAAGAGGAGTCCAAAAAAGAAGATATTTTTTCAATTAATGGGTTAAGTAAAAATGGTAGTATTTCCCGTGGAATCAATTTTGGAAACAATCAAGACCTTTCGGTGAACTCCAACCTAGATTTACAATTGTCAGGTAGAATTACCGACGAAATTAGCATACAAGCAGCAATAAGTGATAATAACCTACCCATTCAAGCAGAAGGGAATACACAACAATTGCAAGAGTTTGATCAGGTTTATATCAAGGTTTTTACTGATAAAACTAGCTTGATTGCAGGAGACTTTAGAATTAGCAGACCGAATAGCTACTTCATGAACTTTAACAAACGAGTGCAGGGGGGTGGTTTTTCAACCTCATTTATAACAAAGCAAGAATTAAATGAAGAAGACAATGGGGTGGTGAGTACTTCTATTAACGCGGCCATTTCTCGGGGAAAGTTTTCTAGAAACATTATTCCAGGTGTGGAAGGTAATCAAGGTCCCTATAAATTAATCGGAGATGAGGGAGAAGCGTTTATTATTGTGCTTTCAGGAACTGAGCGAGTTTATGTCAATGGAAGATTGATGAAGCGTGGTCAAGACAATGATTATATTATTGATTACAACACTGCTGAATTAACCTTTACGCCAAACCAGATAATTAATAAAGACTTAAGGATTGTAGTAGAATTTCAATATTCAGAACGGAACTATTCACGTTCAGTAGTTTTTTCTGAAAATCGCTATGAGAAAGAAAAACTCACCATAGATTTTAATGTCTACTCTGAACAGGATAGCAAAAATCAACCCCTACAACAAGATTTAAGCGATGAGCAGATAAACGTATTAAAAAATGCTGGAGATAATTTGGATAGTGCTGTTGTTAGTGGTGTTGACACCAGTGGTTTTGCCGATGACCAAGTCCGTTATAAAATTATAGACTCCCTTGGGCAGGATATTTTAGTTTTTTCAAAAGATCCCGATAGTGCTATTTACAGCGCTCGTTTTTCTGTGGTCGGTCAAGGCAATGGTGATTATATTCAAATACAAAGTGATGCCAATGGGCGGGTGTTTCAATGGGTGGCCCCTATTGCTGGAGTAAGACAAGGGCGGTATTCCCCAATTATTCGCTTAATCACTCCTAAACAAAGACAAATGGTCACCTTAGGTACAGCTTATGAATTTTCAAAGCGCACACAGCTTTCAATTGAAGGAGCCATCACCAATAACGATTTAAATACCTTTTCTAGTTTAGATAATGAAGATGATCAATCCTATGGATACCAATTAAAATTTAATCACAGTCAACCGATTAGTGGCAGTGATAGCGGTAAGGCGACCAATTGGAATACTAAAGCATTCTATGAACAAAGAGGGAGAAATTTTGAATACATAGAACGTTATCGAAATGTTGAATTTGATCGAGATTGGAACATTCGTGACTTAACATTAGAAGGCAATGAATATTTAATTGATGTAGAAACAGGAATTGCCAAAAAGCAGAACTTTTTGAATTACGAATTTGGATCTTTTACCAAAGGATCAGATTACAGAGGAATTAAGAATGGTTACAAGGGTAATTTTGCTCAAAATGGCTTTAGCGTGCAATCCCGTGGTAGCTATTTAACTGCTGAAAGTGCTAACAATAGTGAGTTTTTAAGGCATTATTCCACAATAAGTCAGAAGTTACTTGGCATAAAAGTAGGAGCATATTTAGAACAAGAGCAAGTGAAGTTTTTTCAGGCTCAATCAGATAGCTTACAAGGAAGCAGCTTTAACCGAATCATTTGGAATTCATTTATTGAACGAGGAGATAGCACTACTGACAATCACTACAAAGCCACTTATGGTGAAATGTATACTTATTTACCCCTTGTGGCTGATTTAGATTACTCCAACAAAAGTCAAAACTTTGACTTTGAGTTTGATCGTACCAAAAATAGAAATAGCCGTTTGAGTGGAAAAGTAACTTATAGAAAGCTGCAAATAATTAATGATAGCTTGAGCCCCAATGAACCAGAAAATACGCTTTTAGGAAGAGTACAGTATGATTTACGTGCTTTTAAGGGATTTTTAAGCTCCAATACTTTTTATCAATTAGGGAGTGGATTAGAAAACCGGCGGGAGTTTTCTTTTTTAGAAGTAAATGACGGTCAAGGAACACACCTGTGGATTGACTTTAATGACAATGGAGTGAAGGAGTTAAATGAATTTGAAGTAGCTGGAGCAAACAATACCTTTCAAGCAAACTACATTAAAGTGTTTACTCCTACAAATGATTTTATACGTGTGTTCAGTAACCAATTCAACCAAGTGCTGTTTTTAAAGCCAAATGCTTTTTTGAGTGGTGAAAAAGGAGTAAGAAAATTTGTGGGAAGATTTTCAAATAAAGCAGCATATCGAGCTGAGCGGGAAACTCAAAATGAAGAGGATATCTACAACCCCTTTAATAACGATGTGGAAGATAGCAGTTTGGTTTCCATAAACAATTCATTTGCGAATACCTTATACTTTAATCGCTTGAGTCCAAAATTTGGTATTGATTATTTCTATTTAAACAATACTGGGAAAAGTCTTTTGACCAACGGATTTGAGAGTAGAAAAATCATACAACGAGAATTGAGAAGTCGTTATAACATCTCTCGTATATATTCTTTAGAGTCACGTTTTACACTGTCAGATAAGGAGAATAGATCCGAGTTTTTTGATTCTAGGAACTTCAACATTGAGACTAGAGAAGTCGAACCAAAGTTCATTTATCAACCTTCAGTAAAGTTTAGAGTGACCATTTTAGGCATTTATGCAGAAAAAGTAAATACCATTGGCACTGAGCAATCTTATAACCGAACAGCAAGTGCTGAGTTAAGGTTTAATGAGGCTGGCAAAGGAACATTTTCACTTTCTGCAAGCTATATTGATATCCTCTTTAATGCCCCTCAAAATACTTCTCTGGCCTTTGAAATGTTAGATGGCTTAGCTGCGGGTGGCAACATTACTTGGAATGTTCTATGGCAACGAAACTTGGGAAACAACTTGCAGCTCAATTTAAATTATGGCGGCAGAAAATCGGAAGACTTAAGGGTAATTCACACAGGCGGAATGCAAGTTCGGGCGTTCTTTTAAAAAGAATTTGGACTTATGGGATTTAAAAGTGCCTAAAGTACTTGAAGTTTTAAGTTGCTTAGCTATTTCAAGAAATCAGCGAAACATGTCTTTTTGCGAATGTAATCGCAAGTTGTTATGACTTTTTGCGGATGCAGTCGCAAAAAGTCGTAATTATCTATGAATAGGATTTATTTTAAGCTCAAAATGAATTAAAATAGAGCTCAAAATAGCAATAATTGAGCAATATTTGTAGAAATAATGAGCTATAAATGCATCATGCATGTATTCGTGGAACCCTAATTAATACAACATCCGATGTGGATAGATCTTCAAGTGTAGATCCTTAATATATTCGTATAACATATCCCTCAGCTCCTCGTGATTGGTTTTTTGCTGCGCTGAAATAAAGATACTTGGATAGTTTTCTTTCGCCATGTAAGTTTTCTTTAAGTCTTCCAAACTTAAATTTTCCTTGGTTTCAGGAGTTAAATCATCTTCCTCTTTCTTCACATAAGTATAGGCATCAATCTTATTAAAGATCATTAAAGTGGGCTTATCCTTCGCATTTAGATCCAATAAGGTCTCATTTACGGTTTGAATTTGTTCTTCAAAGTTGGGGTGAGAGATATCTACTACATGCAACAGCATATCTGCTTCTCTAACTTCATCTAAAGTTGACTTGAAAGAATCCACCAAATGGTGAGGAAGTTTGCGAATAAAACCAACCGTATCTGTTAATAGAAAAGGCAAGTTGCCGACTACAATTTTTCGAACGGTAGTGTCTAGTGTGGCAAAAAGCTTGTTTTCAGCAAACACCTCCGATTTAGATAGTAAATTCATTAAAGTAGACTTACCAACATTGGTGTAACCCACTAAAGCAGCACGAATCATCTGTTGACGGCCTTTTCGTTGGGTCTCTTTTTGCTTGTCAATCTTCTCTAGTTTGGTTTTAAGTAAAGCAATCTTATCGCGTATTATACGTCGATCCGTTTCAATTTCTGTCTCACCTGGTCCACGCATTCCGATTCCACCCTTCTGACGGGAAAGGTGTGTCCACATTCTAGTTAATCGAGGCAATAAGTATTCGTACTGGGCTAACTCAACTTGTGTCTTCGCAGCTGCAGTTCTTGCTCGCTTGGCAAATATGTCTAGAATGAGTTTGCTCCGGTCTAAAACTTTTGTTTCTTTAAAGGAGTTTTCAATATTTCTAGTTTGTGAAGGGGAAAGTTCATCATCAAAAATGATCATTCCAATATCATTTTTCTTTACATATTCAATGATCTCCTCTAGCTTTCCTGTTCCAACAAAAGTTTTAGGGTGAGGAGCAGCTAATTTTTGAGTAAAGCGTTTTATAGATTCGGCCCCAGCTGTTTCAGCTAAAAAAGCCAATTCATCTAAATATTCTGTTACCCGCTCTTCATTTTGTTCTTGAGTGATTACCCCAACTAAAACGGCTCTTTCTATTTCCTCATCTAAATCGTAGTGCATTCGAAGCTATTCGTTATTCTTAATTGGGAAGTTAAGCAAGATATTTCATCTTTAAAACCAAGGTCTAGCGACAGCTGACCAAGGCCATGGAATTGCAGAGAAAATAAGCACCATGGCTAACACAAAGTAAACTGCTTGTCTTCTAAATTTGGCGCTATCATTCTTCCCTTTTTTAGCCATTATTCTTCCTAAAGTAATAATGCCAATGCCCACAATCATAGAGGCAATGTGTTCAACTGCCCAATACCTCATAGTGGTGTCCCTCATGGTTTCTCCAAAGTTGCTTAACGCTACTTCTACCACAGGAGATATAAAGTAAAGTACTAAACCAATAACTAACTGCAGGTGAGCAGAAATCAATAAAAACAAACTAACTTTATTATCAAAAGGGGTGTATTCCTTTTTTGCAAACCACCCAATGAATGATTTAACTACTGCAATGATTAATAAAATTACTACTACATACCTCAAGAGGTTGTGCAAGTGAAGAAGACCTGTATACATATTGCTAATTTTGCGCAAAGGTAAAGCAAAGCAACAAATAAGGACACTTGTTTGCTTAATTTTGATTTTTCTTTAGAATTTATGCGTTTTTTATCTTTTATTCTTTTTTTCATTGTAGGCATTAATTGCTTTTCACAATCCTGGAAGCCAACCAATGGCAGTATTGATGAGCGAGACCATTATACTGCTTTTACCAATGCATGCATTTTCGTGAAAGAAGGTAAGATTCTTTCAAATGCAACTTTGCTGATTAAAGAGAATAAAATTGTTGAGGTGGGTACAAATGTGGCAATACCAGCCAATAGTTTAGTGAATAATTTAAAAGGTAAATTTATTTACCCTTCTTTTATTGATCTGTACACCCAATTTGGCATCGATTCATTGAAAGCCAATTCATCTGGATCCAGAAAACCTCAATTGGAAAGCAAGAAGGCTGGATCTTACTTTTGGAATGAAAGCATAAAAGCCGAGAATAGAGCAGTAGAGCAGTTTTCTTATTCGAAAAAGCAGGCAGAGCAGTTCAGAAAAATAGGTTTTGGGAGTTTGCTAAGTCATCAAATGGATGGCATCATTCGTGGAACTTCAACTTTAGTTAGCCTAACAGATGAGGAAGTTCAGCAAGTGCTTAGCCCAGACGCTGCCATGCAGTATGCTTTTTACAAAGGAGTTTCAAAACAAACTTATCCCACTTCTTTAATGGGCATGATGGCGCTAATCCGGCAAGTACATTATGATGCTACTTGGTATGCAGCCAATGAGCAATCAATAGAGTACAATCAAACACTAGCCGCTTTAAATCAACAAAAGGCATTACCAAAAATTATAGAAGTTGGAAGCTTGCTTTCCAACTTTCGGGCAGATGTTATTGGTGACGAATTTGATTTTCAGTTTATAATCAAAGGTTCAGGTCAGGAATATGAAAGAATTGAGGCAATCAAAAGTACAGGAGCACCCTTAATTGTTCCAATCGATTATCCTAAAGCTTATGATGTGGGCGATGCTTATGATGCACTTCGATTGCCGCTATCAAAAATGAAGGAATGGGAAATGGCTCCTTATAATTTAAGGCTTTTACACGAAAATAATATTGAGTTTGCCATTACATCAGCAGGATTAAAATCTCCTGAGGAGCTTTTCAAGAACCTTCAAATCTCAGTAGAAAAGGGCCTTAATAGATCGGCAGCGATCAAAGCCTTAACGGAAACTCCTGCTAAGCTTATTAATCAGTCAAGTCAATTAGGAACACTAGAGGCAGGGAAATTGGCCAATTTTATTATTACTTCAGACAGTTTGTTTAGCAAAGAGTTTAAGCTATACGCCAACTGGAATCAAGGAAAAGAGTTTCCGATTATCGAAGAGTCAGCTATAAGCTATGAAGGGAATTACAGTTTGAACATCAACAAAAAACTGCAGTTTCAAGTTAAAGTGGAACAGAAAGATAAAAAATGGAGTGCCACAGTAAAAGCCAAGGATGAGAATGTTTTCCAAAAAGCGTCACTTAAGTTGTCGAATAACCGCTTGAGTTTAAATTTTGAAAATCAAGGAGAAAGTTACCAATTAAGTGGAAGTGTAAATGATTCTTTAAGCAGAATTTGGTGGGGTAAAACCATGTTAAATGGAGAGTGGGTGGACTGGGCAGCCATAAAAATGAGTACTTCTACCATGGAAGCAATGGAAGACTCAGATGAAAAGTCTGAAAGCAGCGCAGAAATGCCTAAAATATGGTATCCTAACATGGCTTACGGATTCGATAGCTTGCCTAGCACCCCTAAAACTATTGTTTTTAGAAACGCCACGCTTTGGACAAATGAAGAAGAAGGTATTCTAAAAAAACAAGACTTAGTTATACATGATGGAAAAATAAAAATGTTGGGTTATAAAGTCAACATGGAGGTGATGTTTCCAGACTTGGTAGACAAAGCTGTTGAAATTGATGCAAGTGAAAAACACATTACCTGTGGAATAATAGACGAACATTCTCACATCGCAATTGACCGTGGAGTAAATGAGTCAGGTCAAGCCATTACTGCTGAAGTAAGCATACAAGATGTAGTTAAATCGAATGATATAAACATCTACAGGCAGCTTTCTGGTGGAGTAACCACTTCCCAATTATTGCATGGCTCTGCTAACCCTATCGGTGGACAATCGGCTATCATAAAGTTAAGATGGGGCTTTTTGCCAAAAGACATGTTGGTGGAAAATGCTGATGGTTTTATAAAGTTCGCCTTAGGTGAAAATGTAAAACAATCCAACTGGGGAGATAATAGAACGGTGCGTTTTCCGCAAACACGAATGGGTGTGGAGCAAGTATTTTACGATGGCTTTTATCGTGCAAAAGCGTATCAAGATGAGTGGAAGATTTACAATTCAAAATCGAGGAGAGAGAAAGGAAAAAGTGCCAGCCCAAGAGTAGATTTAGAGTTGGAAGCACTTTCGGAGATATTAGACAGCACACGATTCATTACATGTCATTCTTACATGCAGTCGGAAATGAACATGCTGCTGCATGTCGCAGACTCCATGCAGTTCCAACTAAATACCTTTACTCATGCTTTAGAAGCCTATAAAATAGCCGATAAATTGAAAGAAAATGGGGTGGCAGCCTCTACGTTTTCAGACTGGTGGGCTTATAAATTTGAGGTAAATGATGCCATACCTTTTAACGGAGCAATTACACATAATGCTGGAGTGTTAACTGGGTTTAACTCTGATGATGCTGAAATGGGAAGGCGCTTGAATCAAGAAGCAGCAAAAGCAGTGAAATACGGTGGAGTAAGTGAAGAGGAAGCTTGGAAGTTTGTGACTTTAAATCCGGCTAAGATGTTGCATTTAGATGATCGAATGGGGAGCTTAAAGCCTGGAAAAGATGCCGATATAGTTGTATGGTCGGGTCATCCACTTTCAATTTATACCAAAGCAGAACAAACCTATATTGACGGCATGCTTTTTTACGATCAAGCAAGAGATAGTCTGTTGCAGAAGAAGATCCTAGAAGAACGAGAACGCCTCATATCATTAATGTTGAATGAGAAAGCGGCTGGAAAGGAAACCCAAGAAGTTAAAGAAGAAAATCAATTGTTATATGATTGTGAAACCATTGAGCAATAAGTACTTAATTTTTGTAGTTGGACTTGTATTTGCTCTTGCAACTCAAGCACAACAACCCGCTAAAAAGCAGCAACAATCTGTTTTACTGTTGGACGCAACTGCTCATTTAGGAAATGGCAAACTCATTCCAAAAGCAGCTATTGGTTTCTCAAATGGCAAAATTGATATGGTGTTGGCAGCAATTGATTATCGAATGGATTCCTCCAAGTACGATACGGTTATTCACCTCAAAGGAAAGCACATTTATCCTGGATTTATAGCACCCAATTCACGTTTAGGTTTGGTAGAAATTGAAGCTGTTCGAGCCAGTAGAGACTTTGACGAAGTTGGAGCATTTAACCCTCATATTAGAAGTTTAACTGCCTACAATACAGATTCTAGAATTACCCCAACAGTAAGAACAAATGGGGTATTAATTGCTGAGGTTGCACCCGAGGGCGGGGTAATTTCAGGTACTTCTTCTGTTTTTAACTTAGAAGGGTGGAACTGGGAAGATGCGGTATTAAAAAGGGATAATGGCATTCATCTGAACTGGCCAGGTCTGTATAAAAATTTAGATCAAGACAAGAAAAAACAAAAAAAAGCAGAGGAGAAATACCAAGAAAGAATAAAGGAAATTGAAACATTTTTTCAACAAGCCTTGGCCTACCAAAAAGTCGATTTTCATTTAGAAAGTAACCTTCGATTTGAAGCGATGGCTCCCTTATTTGAAAAGAAAAGTAAACTCTTTATTCATGCAGATAATGTGCAAGAAATAACAGATGCCATTTACTTTTTTGATGGCTTTGATTTGGAAATAGTTTTAGTTGGAGGATATGATGCTTGGATTGTAGCTGACCTGTTAAATGACCGTGATGTTCCAATTTTATTGCAACGGGTGCATTCTCTGCCTCAAAGAGAAGGTGATCCAATTGATTTAAGTTTTCGCCTACCAAAAATGCTGAGTGATAAAGGCTTATTAGTTGGTTTAGAAAATTCTGGAAGAATGGAAGCCATGGGCACTCGAAACATGCCATTCTATGCAGGAACAGCTATAGCTTATGGAGTTGACCCTGAAATAGCTGTTGCCATGCTAAGCTTAAACACGGCAAAAATATTGGGCATTGATGATAAAGTAGGAAGTTTAGAAAAAGGCAAACTAGCTACTTTATTTGTTTCTGATGGCGATGCCTTAGACATGAGAACAAATCATGTGAGTTTAGCTTTTATTGAAGGCAAGCGCTTAGATCTAGACAACCCTCAAAAAGAGTTATATCGTAAATTTTCTGGGAAATATTAATAAGTGAGTGTACTTAGAACTTAACTGCTAAACCCGCTGAAATTTGAGCACCACTAAATCTTGCTTCCCAGTCATCCGTTTTAAAACTAGTTCCATTTGCACTTATTTCATCTAAATTAAAAGAGTAGGTGCTATAGATAGTGTTTGCAAAGAAGCCAATACTTTCTGTGAAATAGTATTTTATGCCAAGGCCTATCGTAAAACTGCTGCCTCTCCAATCTGCTCTAAACTTGTCTCCATTTTCGTCTTCTGCAGATTGATCCAGAGAAGCAAGACCTATTCCCAATTCTGCGTTCAGATTGAATTTATCCTTATTAATAATATAGTAGGTCCCAATAAATCGAAAAGTTGACCCTTTAAAATCTTCATTATTAATATTAACGGAATCAGAGTCTTCAATATAGTTTTCAGGTTGGAAGACTATACCAACACTAAACTTATTGGAAATTCCATATTGTGCTTTTAGAGGTATAATTACCGATGCTGTTCCGTCTGTTTCTTTTGATTTAACTCCAGAAATCTCAGTGGTCACCTCCGTTGCATAAATTCCAAGCCCTATTCCTGCGTCAATTAGAATGTCTCCTTTTTCAAATGACTGCGCAAATGCAAAATTGTAAGTAAGAAATGAAACAAATAAAAGAAGAACAAATTTTTTCATAATTGTGGGTTAATGCTAAGGCTTTTTAAGAGCTGCGCAATTTATTGTTGCAAAGTACAATAAATAGATGAATTATGAAAAAAGGTATTTTATTTCCCCTGCACCAAATTAACCAGCTTCCTTACATTTTCTTCAGGAGTCTTTGGTAAAATGCCATGCCCCAAGTTAAAGATAAAACCAGGTTTATTCGGGATAGCGTCTAACAAGCTTTTTGCTCTGTTCTCAATCAAGTCCCATTCTCCAAACAGCAAGGTAGGATCAAGATTCCCTTGAACAGCTACTTCGTAGTTCATGTCTTTCCATGCACCAGCTAAATCAGTTTTCCAGTCAATTCCAATAACATCGGCACCTGTAGCTTTCATATCTTGCAATAAGTGAGACGAGTTGGTACCAAAAAGAATTACTGGAACACTAGTCTCTTCTTTTAAGTATTGCACCATTTTTTGCATGTGAGGAAATACATATTCTCGGTAATCGACTTGACTAAGTATACCAACCCAGCTGTCGAAAATCTGTACCGCCATAGCACCACTTTCAACTTGAAAGAGTAAATAATCTGCCATGTTAGTAGCTAACTTATCCATCAACAAATGCCATGCTTCAGTTTCTTGATACATGAAGCTTTTTAATTGAATATAGCTTTTTGAAGGGCCTCCTTCTAGCATATAGCTCGCTAGGGTAAAAGGTGCGCCAACAAAGCCAATACAAGGGACATTAAGTTCATTTTTTAAGATACCCAATGATTTGCCGGTGTATTGCAAATCTTTAGAGAAGTCAATTGTTTTTAAGCGCTCAACATCTTTTTTAAACTCAATGGGATTGTTTATTACTGGCCCAACTCCTGGTTTATATTCAAAATCGATTCCCATTGGCTCTAAAGGAATCATGATGTCTGAAAAGACGATAGCCGCATCAAAACCAAATTGTCGAATAGGCAAAAGTGTAACCTCTGCACAAACATCAGGTATTTTGCAGATTTCTACTAAGCTGTGCTTGCGTCGAATATCTCGGTATTTCCTTTGATAACGTCCTGCTTGACGCATGAACCAAACCGGTGGTCTGTCGGTGGCTTCTTTTCTACAAGCCTTCAAAAATCTGTCGTTAAATTCTGTCATGTTGTGTTAAGATATAGCTTGAAAGGCAGCATTAATGCGTTTTTCAACTAACTGCATTTCTTCGTCGGTAACAATAATTGGGATAAACCATGCCTCAAATTGAGATGGTGGAATGTACATTCCATTTTCTGCCATTGCCCAAAAGAACTTGGCAAAAAGGGCGGTGTCACAGGTCTGAGCACTTTCAAAGTCGACCACTTTTTGGTCGGTAAAAAATGGATTTACCATTAGTCCGAATTGGTTCACTTGAATAGTAATGCCTGCTTTTTCAGCTGCATTTTCCAAGATTGTTTTTACCTTTTTTCCTAAGGCATCGGCCCTTTCGTAATCTTGATTTTTTAGTTCTTTTAAGGTTGCTAATCCACAAGCCATGGCAATTGGACTTCCCGATAAGGTTCCAGCTTGATATACACCTCCTAAGGGAGAAACTAAATCCATAATTTCAGCTTTAGCAACATATGCTCCAACCGGCATTCCTCCTCCAATTACTTTACCCATGCAGGTGATGTCAGCTTCGATTCCAAAGTAATCTTGAGCACCGCCAAACTTCTTTCTAAAGCCGGTCATTACTTCATCAATCACTAATAAAATGCCATTTTCCTTAGTGATTGCTCTCAATTCCTTCATAAAGGATTGTTCAGGCACGATAACACCCATATTGCCTGCAACTGGCTCTATAAAAATAGCCGCAATCTCATTTTTGTTATTTTCTATCAGTGCTTTTACACTATTAATGTCGTTGTATTTCGCAATCAAGGTGTTTTTTACGGCCTCTTCTGGCACACCTTTACTTGAAGGAATTCCCAATGTCATTAAACCAGAACCTGCAGCTACGAGTAAAGAATCTGAATGACCGTGATAACAGCCTGCAAACTTTATAATTTTGTTTTTTTCAGTTGCTGCTCGAGCTAACCGAATAGCTGAGATAACAGCCTCTGTTCCTGAGTTTACGAAGCGTACCTTGTCGAACTGAGGAAAGGCTTCTTTTACCATTTCAGCCATGGCCACTTCAGCTTCTGTAGTCGCGCCATAGGTGTAACTTTTATCCACAGCAACTTTTACTGCTTCATTTACTTTTGGGTGTGCGTGCCCCAAAATAAGTGGTCCATATGAGCCTATGAAATCGATGTATTCATTGCCATCTACATCATAGATGTGAATGCCTTTTCCCTTATCTATAAATAATGGATCTCCACCCACGGAGTTAAAAGCTCTAACAGGGCTGTTAACCCCCCCAACTAAAGATTTTACGGCTCTTTTATATAGTTTTCTAGACTGATCTAATTGCATGCAAAAGGTTTTTGCAAAAGTACCTATTTAAGTGGGTTTGTAGATAGAAAAGGAAGGCTTTTCTATCGCATTTTTCTTCCAATGAAAACCAGTATGGCACCGATTACTATGGATCCAATTTTTAAACTGTAACTGCTATCTGAAGTTGAACCAGTTTCATCAAAAGAAAAGTAAAACGAAAACCCACTAACCAAGGCCCAAAAAATGATTAGAGCGCCAAGTAGCGTAAGGATTTTAGAAAGTGTCATTTTAAATTTTTCGAGTATCTACTCTAATTTATATTAGCTTCTTTATAGACTATGACTTTTTGTCCAAGCACTCCTCCCAACCATGCCATAGGCAAGTAAGCTATAATAATATCTGCAAACGTAAACCAAAGTGGTCCAGGAATCATAATATTTACAGCAATTCCGCCCAATAGGAATATTGCTCCAACAATTAATGCCATTTTCATTCTGCTTGTTTTAGCAATAGCTGCTGCGATTAACGCACCAAGTAAAGTTCCTAGAGCATGAGCTAAAAAAGGGAAAATATAGTATTCACTGCTTAAGGTAGGCATAATCTCTACTAAAGACTCCATATCATTTGGGTCAAGTCCTTCAATCGGATAGATACTGTGTCCAACTTGTATGAGCCCCATATTCAGGGCACTTCCGCCTAGCCAGCCAACAATAACTGCTAGTATATTTCTCAAGATCTTCATTTGGTTCGGTTTAAAGGGTTTGGTATTGACTAAGTTAGCTAAAAACATTCAATTTTTTAAATTGAATAGCTCAAAACATGCAAATCCCACAACTAAAGTGTATTCCAAAGCAATCAACCAATAGTTTTCTTGAAAATTAGCATTGTTGTAAGCGCAATAACTTAAAACCGCCAAAAAAGACCAAAGCATTGGATATTTAAAGCGCGTAAAAACCGCTAAAAAGACTAAAGTAATGCTATACCACGGATGAATTATGAGCGCTAACAAGTAATACCAGCTAAGTGCAAATAACACTAATCTAAAGAAAGAAGGCCAGGTAATTATTTTACGCTGTAGCAGTATAAACAGCATACCTAGATAGGCCAACACAGTTAAAATCGGTCCTGCAGTTTGAATAATGTTGTAATCGGTAAAAACAAAACCCACTTCGCGGACTAAATAATATACACTTGCATTAAATTCGAAGCTGCTAGAATAAAGCTGAATACTGGCGAGAAAGTTCTCTAAAAAGTGAGGAGAATAAAAAGGCCACCAGAGCAAGAGAAATAACAATGCTACTCCTCCAAAAAAGTAGATTGCTTTTTTACCCCTTAGTTTTCGCAAGAAAATTGGCAAGAGCAAGAGTGGGATTAACTTAGTTGCAGCTGCTAAAGCCCATGCCAAGCTGGCCAATTTAGATTTATTGATGGCCAACATATAAACCGCCAAAAGCAAAAAGAAGATTACCACCCCTTCAAAGTGCAGATTGCCGCTTATTTCTACAATTACGAGTGGATTAAGAATATACCATACTGCATTTATGGGATTAATTTTCAATAAGCTCAGCAATCGTGGCAGTAAAATAACTACTCCAACTTCTGCTAAGAGCAGTATGCTTCGTAGGGTAATAATGCTCCCTAATATTGAATTTGGAGAAATTTTAGCTGAAAGCCAATAGACTAGTTGAGCCAGAGGCGGATAGACCGTATAATAATTTGGACTGTTCATTCCAGTTAATAGCAATTCCTTATTTGGAAAATTCAGTTGCACCTCAGAAGGCTTGAAGTCAAAAGGATTTAAGCCATTGGCCATGAGCTGACCATCCCAAATGAAACGAAAATAATCATCAGAAAGGCTTGGGATACTGAACAGAAAAAGCAAACGAAAAACAATGCCTAAGCCAATGTAAAATGAGCTATTATTTAGCTGAGCTCGTTTTGAAAAGAAGTAATAAGCTGCAAACGCAATACTGAAGGATAGTAATAATTGGTAAAAATTACTTCGCTCTAAAAAATAGCCAATCCAAAGGTAGCTGAAAGTTGAAATCAGAGCTAATGAGAGCATTTTCCATTGTTGACGACTCCAATTGTGCATCAATGATTGGACTTCAGTGAATGACTAATCGACAAGATTGAAACATAGGCAAAGCCCAAAAACAACATGATGTGAAAGGGCAATAAGCCAAAGTCTTGGTAGCGAAAAGCCAAACTAATACCAAATAAAAAATACAAGGCAAAGAAAACCTCAACCACTGTTAATGGATTAATGCTTCTTTTAAGGTATTCATTGGTTTTCCACTTTTTTGAGGCATCATCAGTGAGGTTGAATTTGGGCGTTCGAATAAAGGGTGATTTTTTCCCAATATAACCCTCTAAAACTGCCATAGCATTATGTAATGAAAGGCCCATTGAAACAGATAAAAAAAGCGGAAACAGCACGCAAAAGTGAAGTGCTGCTTTAAACTTATTGGCATAATCCCGCTTTAATGAAGTCCAGTAAAAGTAAGCTAGAATGGGAACTGTGATTAGAAAGAATCCAGCCAAGGTAAAAAGCAATGAATATTCTGTAAAATTATTTTTTATAGCCAACATTGGTAGACTAAGAAATGCTAGGATAACAATGCAGACAAAAACACCTGAATTCATGAGGTGGAAAAGTGCATTTAGCTTTGTTCCAAATGAGATACTCGGTGAACGAAGTACCTTCATCAAGTTTTTTCTAGCGCATTCTGCTGCTCCCTTATTCCAACGAAATTGTTGTGTTTTTAAGGCATTCATTGCTGCTGGTAATTCTGCTGGGGCACCTACTTCTTCTAAAAACAAAAATTCCCAACCACTAAGCTGAGCTCGGTAACTGAGGTCCAAGTCTTCTGTTAAGGTATCCGATTGCCAGCCGCCAGCGTCTTCAATGGCTTTTTTTCGCCAAACACCAGCGGTGCCATTAAAATTAATAAAGTGCCCACCACCATTTCTGCCACCCTGTTCCACACTAAAATGTGCATCTAAACCAAAGGCTTGAAGCTTGGTAAGCAATGAATATTTTTCATTTATGTGTTCCCACCTCGTTTGTACCATGCCTAGTTTGGGATTTGAAAAGTGGGCAATGGTTTTCCTTAAAAAGTCTTTTTTGGGTAAAAAGTCTGCATCAAAAATGGCAATAAACTCTCCTTGGGCAACTGTTAATCCTGCAGCCAATGCCCCGGCTTTAAACCCACTTCGATCGGTTCTATGCAATTGAATGATATCTAAGCCTTCTTCTTTTAGTTGATTAACGGAGTTCTTGATAATTTCAGCTGTTTCATCTGTCGAATCATCTAGCACTTGTATTTCCAATAAGTCTGCAGGGTAATCTAATCCAGCTACTTTTTCTATTAAACGTTGAGCAACGTACTTTTCATTAAAAATGGGCAGCTGAACGGTAACTTTTGGTAAGAACTTTTCATTGATTGATGCAGTTGCCGTTCTTGTTGCTTGTTGCTTTTTGTACTTGTGATACTTGATTACTAACTGCACTTGAATCAAGCTGTAGCAGAAAATAAAAAGCAATGCAATACCGTAAATAACTATTAAAATGAGTTCCATTAAAGCCTTAAAAATTCAGTTCAAAAGTATTTAAATATGGTGGTAATAATTTTATATCCGGCAAGTACTGTTCCTTTAACTGTGCCGCTAATTTTTGAAAAACCAATCCGGTTTCGATAATCTACAGGAACTTCACAATAGTTTAATTCTTGCTTTGCTGCTTTTACTTGCATTTCTACTGTCCAACCATAGGTTTTATCTTGCATATCTAAAGCCATTAAAGACTCATATCGAATTGCCCGAAAGGGCCCTAAGTCAGTGAATCTGGCACCAAAGAATAGACGCATCATACTTGTTGCTAACCAGTTGCCAAAAATTTGAGGAAAGGTCATTGAGCCTTTTTCTCTGTTACCTAGAGCCCTTGAGCCAATTACTAAATCAGCTTTATCGGCTTCAATTGGTGCAACTAAATTAACCAGCTGTTCGGGATAATCAGAGTAATCGGCATCGATAAAAACAACAATGTCAGTTGGTTTACTGCGAATCGTTTTCAGGTATTCGATTCCTTTTAAGCACGCATTACCATACCCCATATTGGCTTCGAGCAACACTGTAGCACCTGCGGCTTTTGCCGTTTCAGCTGTTTTATCAGTGGAGTTGTTGTTAACAACAATTACTTCATCAACTTTATCTTTTGGAAGGTCATTGATCACCTTGCCAATCGCATTTTCCTCGTTAAAAGCAGGAATAATAACTACAATCTCCACTTAAAATTTCAATTTAACACCATCGTTGCCAAAAGTGATTGGGTTCTCTTCGTAACGGCTTTCACCTGTGTTACTTCCATTTTCGAGTTTTAAAACTCCTCTTGGACAAACTGCTGAGCAAATGCCGCAACCCACACAGGAAGAACGAACTATGTTTTGCCCCTTTTGAGCATAGTATTTTACATCTATTCCCATTTCACAATAGGTAGAACAATTCCCACAGGAAATGCACTGTCCGCCATTGGTGGTAATTCTAAACCTGGAAAAGAACCGTTGTTGCATGCCTAATATTGCAGCCATCGGGCATCCAAACCTGCACCATACCCTGTTTCCAAATATGGGGTAAAAACCCGTTCCGATGACTCCACTAAAAATGGCACCGATTAGAAAGCCATAAAAACTTCTCAAACTTTCTGCTTGAAAAAGAAAGAGATTGCTTCCGCTGATGTAGTGATAGCCAATTAGTCCGAGTATTACAGTAAAATAAGCTACTGCCCCAACTTTAGCATCCTTTTTGAATTCTTCTCTTTTAAAAATCCAAAGCAGGGCAAAAACTAAGGTGATTAAACCAGCTACACTTAATAAGAAAACGTCTTTTGTCAACCAATACTTTTCTGGATTATTGCCTAAGTAAGTGCTCACAACAGCTGTAGTCATTAAAGTAACAAATACAACTACGGAGTGAACTACCCAACGTTCTACCTTCCAAGCCGTGGTGCTCTTGTCAGACAATTGGCGAAAAGGATCACCAGCAGTTTCAGCCAAGCCACCACATCCACAAACCCATGAGCAATACCAGCGCTTACCATATTTATAGGTTAAAATTGGTGTAATGACTAGGATGGAAGCAACACCAAAAATGAGTAAAGCAATTCCAATATTTCCTGCAGAAATAAATTCATCGACCCGGTATTGTTCAAAATTATAATAATTGAGCGGCCAAATATTTTTCAAATCATAATAGGGCAGACTGAAGGAATCGCTGTTCAAGCGTGCCATCAATTCAGGAATAATGAAGGCAAATGCAGTTTGGAAAAACATCACACTGAAGGTTCTTAAGCGCTCATAACGGTTGTGGCGATACTTCCAAATAAATTTTATTCCAAAGGCTAAAATGGCAACCGTATACAGTGTTCCATAGACAAACCACTGGCTAGCTGCATTGCCACTCAAGGCCCTGCTTAAGGGGTCAAAAAGTGCAATAACTCCAGTGTTTTCTCCATCTTTTACTAAACCCAAATATTGAGGAAAGAAATAAAGCACCACATAAAAACCGGTAAAGATTATTCCCACAACCCAAGCTATAAACCCTCTGCTTGTGATTGATTTGAACCAAACACCATCATTTTTTATCCCTTCTTGCTTTTGTGAGTAAGCACCTTGAGCAAATAAAATAATGCCTGCCGTAATTGACAGTAAAGAGATGCTTAGCCAGAGCACCTTATTGGGGAAATTGATGTTGAAGCCAGCTAGCACAAGAATAAATAGCCCGAAAAGTCCGATTAATGTAGCTGTCTTTTGTGTGGCATTTACCGAAGTGGGAGGGCCTCCTGTAAGGCTGATGTCTTTATCAATTTGATTCATACTGTCGATGGTGTTTTTTGACTTGTTGATGCAGTAAAGCATTGAGCAATTTCTTTCCAATGTTGTTGAGAAAACTCAGGATCGAAATTAGCTTGACTCAAATTCTCAATTACATGATGAATATTAGATTCTTGCTCTATCCAACGAGCAACCACCTTATGTCGCAAGCGTATCCCAAAAGCATTTACACCCAATAGCGCAAAGTTCTTTTTAGCGTATACTAATTTCAAGCATTTTTTTCCACCGGAGTGCTCCCAATAAAAGGCGTGTTCATTTTCTTTCGGTTGAGGCCACACCCACCCATAAGTTTGATATTCTATATCAAAAAACTTAGCTGAATTAAACCATACCCCAGGCTGATAAGCCGTTTGGTTTCCGCAAATGCTTTGCGCGACTGTTTCACCCATCATTTTTCCGGTATACCAAACTTGTTCGATGTTTCTTCTACCAGTTGGGTGCTTATGAAATTCAGCACAATCGCCAATGGCATATATGTTAGGCTGATTGGTGGTTAAAAACTCATCTACTAGAACTCCCCTATTGGTTTCAATACCTGAATTGTTTAGAAAATCTATGTTGGGACTAACGCCGGCAGTTAAACCAACGAATTGGCATTCAATTTCTTCTCCTTGTTTTGTTTTTATAGCTCTGACCTGCCCCTCTTTATTGGGAATTACTTCCTCTAGTTCACTTTCAAACCTTAAGTCTACATGATGTGATTGAATATGCTTACTGATGAGTTGAGCCTCTTCAGGGGGTAAAACATTGCCCCAAAATCCTTTTTCACGTACCAAAAATGTTACTCTAATACCTCTAGTCAGCAACATTTCAGCCATCTCAACACCAATTAGGCCACCACCGATAATTACAGCGTGTTTGGCATTTTTGGTATTTTCTTCCATCAATTGTAAGTCTTGCCATGAGTATAAGCCTTGCACTCCCTTTAAATCTTGCCCTTTCCAACCAAACTTATTTGGTTTTGAGCCACATGCAATAATCAATTCATCATATATAAGTGGCTCACCTTCTTTGAATTCTAATTTTTTATCTTGAACATGAACTTGTGTAACATGGCCAAACTTCAAATCAATTCGATTTTTCTTCCAAAAAGAATCTTCATAGGGTTTGATGTGTTCGTATTTCATATGGCCCATGTAAACATACATTAGGGCAGTTCGAGAATAAAAATGCTCTGTTTCAGAAGAAATCAGAGTGATTTTATGATCAGACTGTTTGCGAATGTGTCGAGCTGCCGATACACCTGATATTCCGTTTCCTATGATAGCAATGTGTTTCATTTAATAGTTTGCGCGAGCAAAGTAAATTTAATTATCTGGTTTTCATTGTCGAAAATAAGACATTCCTCGATGGAAAAGTTAAAAAGCAGTATTATAGTTTGAAAGTACTTGTTATTTTAAAAGCAAAATTATCTTCAATTTCTTCATTTGAGTAAGGACCATATCTATAAAATGCTCCAATTCCCAAGTTTATAAATTCGATTAATCGATCAATTTGTACACCTGATTCATAAAATCCTTTTTCCATGCTGGTAAACTCAATATTTTGATGATCTGATGGTGAGTTCATTTGTCCAAAACCTAACGCTGTTGAAACGACTAACACTGGATTGAAAGACTCACTATTGTAAAGCAAGTTTTTAAAGCTGTGCTTGTAGAAGAAACTCACATACTGGTCTTGAAAAAACTCATTTGGAGCTGCTGTTTGAAAACTAAAATCAGCAACTAGTGGTAGATTCTCATTAAAAGTACCAGTAGCTCGATATTGTGCTGTTATTGGAATCGACTGATCGATAAAACCTGCATTCAGTCTAAAAAAAGATTGTCCTAAATTTTTAAGGAGTACCGTTTTTTCAACTTTTAAATCGATTCGATTGTAATCAAAATCACCTTCCAATAGACCTGCTATTCCTCGGGTATACTTAAGGTGAACAATTGGGTAGTTGTAAGAGATTGGAGTCTTAATCCCAAACATTTCAACAAACTTCTCTCGAAACGACCAACGAGTCTCTACTCCAACTTCAGCTAGCTTGAATAATTGTTCTTGATGGTCATTGAATGCTAATGCTGGATCATTAAAGACATAATTGTCGAAGTTGATTTTTCTAGCTTGTGTATTTCCAAAAAAAGTAAAGTTGAAATCTCTTAGTGCTTGAAAGCTTACACTAAATTGATACTTCTCAATATTGTCCATTTGTAGAATGAACAGTTTTTGAAAGTTTTCTGAAGAGAAAGGGTTAGTTCGATCCTTAAAAAATGATGAACCGCCGCTTTCTATAACATCATTGGCATAAGAAATTTGTGTTGTAAACTGTCGATTAGACTCAGGAGTCCAAGTTATATGCGTTCCGTACTTCGATTTTTCATCTTTAAATCCGTAGGTAAAATATCCTCCAACTCTAAAATGCTTGAGCAACTTATCGTTTGTTTCTGCGCCTATTCCTAACCTAAAACCCTCATAGCCATTATAGTCTAAAAATCGGTTGAGGATAAGGTCAAAAGGTCCAACTGGTAATAACCCTTTAAGCAGTGCTTGATAGACAAATATCTTTTTATCAAAATTGGCTTCTTCGCCAATACTATCAACAAATTGATAAGTGTTTTTTTCTTTTTCTGTCAAGCTATCTTCTCGGTAATTTTCCCAATAACTCTCCTCTTTTTTACCAGCGTCATCTGCCATTTTTAATATGGTATTGCCAATTTCTTTTTTTGATAAGTCTGAACTCAATGTTATATTCCTGATAAAAGAAGTACCAACTCCAGTAGGTTTGATTTTACCAAAGTCTTCATCTGCCATTATAATTATTGTATTCAGTTGAGTTGGGAACCATTGCTCCTTATTAATGTATTCAAATTTCTGTTGAATTTTAACATGAAAACTTGAACTATTAATTGTTTCAGCAATAAAGTTTTGAACTGCAAATCCATTGGTATTAATAGTAATTACTCCTTTTAAACCATCAAAAAACTTCCCTTTTCTAGGGCGGAAAGAGATGGAATAGACAGTATCTGAACCTTGGAAGAGTGTGTCTTCCAATACAAACAAATACTTGTTGATGCTTCCTTCTGTTACAGGACTCAAGTAGTTGCCGCCTAATAATTTAACATAAGTATCGTAGAGTGTGAACGATTGAAGCTGAGTCCCTATTAATGAGAACAAGGGATTTTTCAAGCCTGAAACTCTGGATGCCACCACTATTTCTTTAGAGTGTGTTGGTGGAATATGGTTACGTTCAGTAACAGATTCCATTAGGAATAAATGCCTTTTCTTTAAAATATCAATAGTCTCCTTATCGGTCGAGTCTAAGTTACTAATGGAGTCTTGACTAATTGTGCTATCAGATTTACCTGTAAACACCAATTTGTTGTAGGACTCATATGAAAATTCAGTAGCTTTTTCAGGATTATTTATGTCTTTGTTTTCAATGGCAGCCTCTATTATTCGATGTGCTGGGTTTATTCCAGGAAGTATTTCGACTTCTTCTAATTCATAGGCGTTAGCTTTCAGCGATACAGTGTAATTTATTTGTTGAAGCTCTTTTTTCGAAAGCGTTTTTTTATCATAGCCCAAATAGCTAAATTTTAAACTATCTATTTTAGTGCTTCCTAAAAATTTAAACTTCCCATTGATATCTGTTGAAATTCCACGGCTGCTGTTGTTGATTTGAATGTTAACAAAAGCCAGAGGCTTTTTTGATTCAGCGTCAATAACCTTACCCTCAATTGGTTGCTGAGCTTTCAGTAAGCAAAATGAAAGTAGAAATAGAATTGCTAAAAAGTACCTCATTGAATTCAATTGCTCACGAAAATACATAGAAAAGCGGAATTGTTCTGCTTACTTTTGAAAAGTGCTAATACCTGTTTACGATAAAATTGAATTGCTAAAAAAAGCTACTCCGAGAAGGGCAGCCAATGCTTTAAAGGTGTTGAGCAGCTACTTTATTTCAAAATGGAAAGGGGTGCCTCAGCAAAGTGGTTTACCTTTAGCTATTGCTATTGAGCCCACTACAGCATGTAATTTGGGATGCCCTGAATGCCCTAGTGGACTAAAATCATTTAGCCGAGCTACAGGAAATTTAAAAGAGGCTTTTTACAAAAAAGTAATTGATCAAGTGCATCGTGATACTTTTTACCTGACCTTTTATTTTCAAGGGGAGCCTTACATTAATCCTAACTTTCTCGACATGGTGAGTTATGCCAGTGATAGGAATATTTATACAGCAACCTCTACGAATGCCCATTTTTTGAATGATGAAAATGCAAAAAAAACAGTAGAATCTGGTTTGAGTAGGTTAATTGTTTCCATTGATGGTACTACTCAAGAAACTTATGAGAATTATAGAAAAGGGGGCCAACTTTCAAAGGTACTAGAAGGAACTCGAAACATTATTAAGTGGAAAAAGCAGTTAAAATCAAAAACGCCTCATGTAATTTTTCAGTTCTTAGTGGTAAAACCTAATGAGCATCAAATTGATGAGGTATACCAATTGGCGAAGGAGATGGGGGTAGATGAAGTGAAGTTAAAAACAGCTCAGGTGTACGATTATAAAAACGGAAATGAGCTGATTCCTGAAAACGACAAATACTCACGTTACCGAAAGCAGGCTGATGGAACTTATACCATAAAAAACGCATTGGATAATAACTGCTGGAAGCTTTGGCATTCCTGCGTAATTACCTGGGATGGTAATGTAATACCCTGTTGTTTCGATAAGGATGCAACACAGCAATTGGGCAATTTAGAAACACTTTCTTTCAAAGAGATTTGGCAAGGAGAGTCTTACCAGAATTTTCGAAAGCAGCTTTTTAAAGGAAGAGATCAAATCGAAATTTGCAAAAACTGCTCTGAGGGCACTCAGGTTTGGGCGTGATTAAGTCACTGATTCAGATTCCATTAGATTAAACCTCATAACTCCTTTTAGAAACAACATAATGGTAAGTCCCATTAAAACATGAGCAATATCCATGTGGTTGAACCATTTGCTAATGGCTAGCTGGAGATTAAAAATAATGGCCATTACAGCTGAAACACCAACCCCGGCTAAAATATATTTGCTGCCCTCATTTAATTTTTTAACTGCCATAATCGCATGCAAACTAGTGGAAACCAACAACAAGCCAAAAGTGGCATGAAACTGAACGTATTTTAAATCGTGTGTTTTAGCGATTAGAATAAATGATATGACAGATTCCAAGATGATCAATGCATTTAGCGCACTCCTCAAGTTCTTGCTCAATAATGGACTTGTCAATTTAATGGTGGCTAGAGCAAAAAATAAAATAGCGGCTGTGCTGATTAACCAGCCGGGTAATTTGCCAATAAGCCCCAATTCATATTGAAAAGCATGTCCACAAACCCCTCCAAATAGGGTGGAAAGCCCCATCAATAGGAAGTAATAAGAAAAGTAGTTTCTAAGAATTCCTGACTTTAGCTTTTTCTGTGTTTGGGCTACAGCATAAAAGCACACGATGGTAACAAATACGTCAGTTAGTGTTGTAATTGGTTCTTGAATGCGCAGTCCAAGAATGAAAATGTCGGGGTTTATTAGCAATGCAATTGAGGGTTTTATTTAGTCTGCAATAATAGTTTAATTTTAAAAACAATTAGCGGGACTCTTAGCAATAGAAAAAGGTCGGATCTATTTAAAACAATCAAGAAAACAGTCTACCCACAAAGTCACAAAGATATAATTGTGAGGAATAGCTTGTATTCTTTATTATCACAGCTTATGTGAGCTGTAATATGATTTTGAAGCTGTTTCACGGAGTTACACAGAGAATTCACAAAGGCGCACTGAGGAATACCAAATACAATAATCTGCCAATTACAAAAAGTTGATGTTTAATTGAATTTCTCAGTTCAACTCTGTGACAGCCAACGGCTGCTTTGTGAAACTTTGTGCCACAGCTTGTTGGTTTGCGTAATAATTCTTGAGATATCGTTATATTAAATATTTCCCAACGATTGGCATTCTTCTACCCATGCCAAAGGCCTTTTCAGAAATTCTTAAAATAGGCGGAGCTTGATGTCTTTTATACTCGTTGATATTCACCATTTTAAGAACTCTTTTTACTAAAGCAGCATCGAAGCCTTTTGCAATGATTTTTGCTGGACTTAGCTCATGTTCAATGTATTCCTTTAAAATCGCATCTAAAATTTCATAGTCAGGCAGTGAATCTGAATCTTTTTGGTCGGGCCGCAATTCAGCTGAGGGTGGTTTGGTGATGATGTTTGAAGGAATTATTTCAGCATTGCGATTAAGGTGCTTACTCAATTCAAAAACTTCCGTTTTATACAAATCACCCAACACTGAAATACCTCCGCTCATATCGCCATATAAGGTGCCGTAGCCAACAGCCAACTCACTTTTATTAGAAGTGTTTAGCAAAATAGTACCAAATTTATTGGTGTGCGCCATTAACAATGCCCCTCTAGAACGCGATTGAATATTTTCTTCTGCAATACCAAATTCAGTACCTTTAAACAACGGATCTAACTGCTTCTCAAAAGCTTGGTAAATGCTTTCTATTTCAATAATGTGATGCTGGCAGCCTAAATTCTCACACAGCTCAATGGAATCATCAATGGAATGATCTGAAGAAAATTGAGAGGGCATTAAAATTGGAATTACGTTTTCTTTACCCAACGCTTTAACCGCTAAAACAAGTGTTAGGGCTGAATCAATTCCTCCACTTAAACCTAAAGTCGCTTTTTTAAATCCTAGTTTTTTGAAATAGTCTTTTATACCTAAGACTAAAGCGGATTCAATACGCTCATACTTGCTGGGGACCTCTGAGCTTACGATTTTTTGATTAACCGAAGAATCAAGAAGTTGGATAGACTCTTCAAAATAAGGCAATTGCTGTATGATTTCTCCTTTTTCATTCACTGCACAGGAACCACCATCAAAAATTAGTTCAGTTTGCGCCCCAACGTGGTTTACATAATAAATGGGCAGTTTATACTTTTGTGCATTCAACTTAAAAACCTCTTGGCGATTTTTAGCTTGGTGCTGAGAAAAAGGGGAAGCTGCAATGTTGATAATGATATCAGGGTTCTCATTAATTAGCTCATCCATTGGAGAGTACTTGTACTTCGGCTGACCTCCAACATTCCATAAGTCTTCACATATGGTTAGTGCTATTTTTTTACCTTGAAACTGTATGCAAGTCGGATTGCTTCCTGCTTCAAAATAGCGGTTTTCATCAAAAATATCATAGGTAGGCAATAAGTTTTTATGATGCTGTGACTTTACTTGACCTGCTTCTAGAAAATAAGCGGTATTCCATAGTTTTTTGCCTTCTCCAGTGTTAATGCTAGGTGCCCCAACAATAGCGGCTATTCCTTTGCAATGCTTAGCGATTTCTTGAATGGATTTTTCACATTCTTCAATAAAATCTTCAAAAGATAAAAAGTCACGGGGCGGATAACCACTTATGGCCAATTCAGCAAAAACAATAAGTTCTGCACCCAGTTTTTTTGCGCTTGTTATTGCCTCAATAACTTTGTATTGATTGCTTTCAAAATTTCCTATGTGATAATTGAGTTGAGCTAGGGCAATTTTCATGAAAGGGGTTCCATCAAGAAATTAAAATAAAACACCAAGGTTAAGCACTATGGAATTATTAAAGCCTTTAATTTCTTTATCGTCGTTATCTGCTCGAGGTGTTTGTGCATTTCCATTTTGATCCTCATTAAAACCTTCATTACCAAATACATTAGTTAAACCATTATCATAAGTTAATCCAAAAAGAATCGAAGTGTTGCCTGATATATTGTACTCTGCCCCTAAACCAACTATTAAGCTTGCTCTAAAAAAATTTGTTTCACTATCAAAATTTACATCTTCTTTACTTGAAGTGCCATCATTTCCAGGGTATTTAAATTCTGTATCAGCAGTCGCATCATAAGCAACAGCTAAGCCTAGCCCAAACTGTCCAAAATAACGCATATAACCAATTTGGTTGGTTTTTAATTTTAAGGTGACAGGAATTTGTACATATCTAAACCTAAGATCGGCACTTGATCTACCACTTTCTTCTCCTGGGTTTCCATCTGCATTTTGAAAATCTGGATAATTATATTTCACACTGCTTGTTAACATATTGACCCCAGTTGAAATAGCATAGTTATCTGCAATATTGAAATCAGCAACCACACCATAACTAAAACCCAGCTTAGCGCCATCACTTTCAATTGTTTCTGAATCGGCTTTTAGCCAACTTACATTTGGAGAAAAGTGAAAACCTAATTGGAATTTTTTTGGAGAATCTTGTGAGTAGATGAATGAACTCATCGCTAAAAAGCAAATAAAGGCAGTTGTCTTTTTCATAATTTTGTCTCAGTTAATGTATTACAAATCTAAGGGGATTTTATTAATATGAGGCATAAGCTTTTTTATTTTATTCTAGTTGCGGCCATTGTACTACAAGTTGGGTGCGACAATAATAAATGGGAAGTTGATACCTCTTCTTCTACGCTAAATTTAGAATTCAAGCGATTTGAGCAAGATTTATTTGCCGCGGCAAGTGAAGGATACTCTGAGGAGGAAAGGATTTACTTGAATGAAAAATACCCGCAATTATTACCGCTTTATTTAAGTGGAATTATGCACTTTGGAACTGTAAGTCAGGAACAAAGTTGGCAGCAACTAACAGAATTTGTTGGAAATGAAGATATTAGTTCCCTTTACCAATCGGTTGTGGAGAAATATCCTGAAAACTCACTTGGAGTAGAAGAAAACCAATTGAGGGAGGGATTTATTCGATACCATCACTTTTTCCCCGGAAAGAATATACCCCAAGTGTCGACGATGATTTCTGCATTTAATTACTCGATAGCAGCTGCTGATAGTTTATTAATTATAGGCTTAGACAATTACTTAGGTTCAGATTTTAAGGTGTATGCCAAAACCGGCATTCCACAATACAAGTTCAAGCAATTCGAAAGAAAATATTTAGTTTCAGATGCCTTAAAGGCCTGGTTAACTACTGAATATGAAGAAGAGGGTGGAAAAAATATGTTGGAGCAAATGATTTTTCAGGGCAAAATTTTATACTTATTAACCGCGTTTTTACCTGAAACTGAAAAGCCAGTTTTTTTTAATTACACCCAAGAGGAACTCGCTTGGTGTGAAGAAAATGAAAGCCCAATTTGGTTTCATTTTGTTGACATGGAGTTACTGTACAGCGTAGAAAATTTTCAAATTAGAAAATACTTAGGAGATGCTCCATTTATAAGTGGGTTTCCTGAGGGCTCCCCTGGAAGAGTAGGGCAATGGGTAGGCTTTCAGGTAGTTTCTGCTTACATGGAAAATAATTCTGATAAAAGCCTAATGGACTTAATGGAGTTAACTGATGCCAATAAAATTTTACAACAATCAAATTATAAACCTAGAAGATAATGCCTAAAGAATCTGAGATAAAATTTAAAATTCAATTAGATGAAAATCAAGTACCTGAAGGTATTGAATGGCTTGCAGATGGATCTGAAAAAGAAGGAATAAATAGAAGCAAAGCCATCATGTTGGCGCTGTGGGACCAAGAAGAAAACAATACACTGCGTATAGATTTGTGGACCAAAGAAATGATGGTAGATGAAATGAAAAAATTTACTGCCCAAAATATTATAACACTAGCTGATACCTTTGAACGATCGACTGGAGAAAAACAAGTGGCTGAAGAAATACGGGAGTTTGGGAAAAGTATAGCAATTAAATTAGGTGTTTTGAAATGATAATTTCTAGGCTTGTAAAACTGATGCTATTAGTATAATTTTAACCCCGAACAAGCTATGGCAAATCAAGATAAAAAGAAATCGGGAATCAAAGTAAAGACATCTTATGTTTCTACCATCATTAGCATAAGCCTGGTGCTTTTTATAATGGGTCTGTTGGGAATCATTTTGTTAAATGCCAAACTAATTTCCGATCATGTAAAGGAAAATATTGGCTTCTCCCTTTACTTAAAGAATGACCTTTCTTCTAAAGAGTTGGATAATCTACAAGTATTATTAGAAGCTAAAGAGTTCACAAAACGAATAGAATATATTGATAAAGACCAAGCAGCAGAAATGTTAAGAGAAGATTTGGGGGAAGATTTTATCGATTTTTTGGATTATAACCCTTTGATGGCAAGCATAGACTTATATCTAAAAGCTGACTATGCAGAAGAAAGCAGCATTAGTTTGATTAATTCGGAGCTAAAAAAATTACCGGCAGTAAAGCAGGTTGAATATCAAAAAGATTTGATTTCTGCTGTTAATTCAAACATTCGAAAAATTGGAATTGTTTTGTTAGGCTTTAGTATCTTACTCTTAATTGTAGTTATAGCCCTGATCAACAACACCATCCGATTGGCCATATATTCAAAACGTTTCCTTATTAAAACTATGCAGCTTGTTGGTGCAACAGGTGGATTCATTAGAAGACCTTTTGTGGCTAGGGGTATGTTGAATGGATTACTAAGCGGAATAATTGCCATTATTTTGCTATTAGGGGTAATGTATAGCCTTGGGAATAACATTCCAGAATTTTTTGATTTACAAAACTTTAACGTTTACTTTATTTTATTTGCAGCTGTTATCGTGTTGGGAATATTAATTTCGTGGATATCAACATCTCTTGCTGTGCGTAAATTTCTCAGAATGCAAAGCGGAGACTTATATTAAACATCATGAATGAAAAACCAAAAAGAGAACTGGCCTTCGGTAAAGAAAATTATCAGTTATTTATTGCTGCAGTAGTTGTTGTAATAATTGGCTACTTGCTAATGGTTGGCGGAGGGTCTGATGACCCAAACGTTTTCAATAAAGAAGAGATATTTTCATTTAGAAGAATAACTCTTGCGCCAATAGTTGTGCTTATTGGTTTGGGATTGGGTTTCTATTCCATTTTAAAAACTCCAAAAGACCAAGCAAAAGAAAATAAGCCTGAAGCATAGCCCCTTAATTTCATGCGTGATTTTATTGCAGGTGAGTTGGTTTTAGTTGATAAGCCGCTTCAGTGGACCTCCTTTGATGTAGTAAATAAATTAAGATATATTCTTAAAAAATCCACAGGAGTAAAAAGCTTGAAAGTTGGTCATGCTGGAACCCTAGACCCACTTGCTTCTGGCTTGCTAATTATTTGCACCGGTAAAAAAACTAAAACTATTGATTCTATTCAAGGGCAAGAAAAGGAGTATACTGGATGCATCCAACTAGGAGGAACAACTCCATCATACGATTTAGAAACAGAAGTAGAAAATCACAAGCCAGTAGATCATATAACTACTGAACTTATCCTGCAAGAAGCACAAAGTTTTTTAGGAGAACAAGAACAATTGCCACCAATTTTTTCTGCTAAAAAAATTGATGGAACGCGAGCTTATTTGAAGGCACGAAAAGGGGAAATCCCGAAAATGAAAACGAGACACATCAACATACACTCCTTTGAGGTAGAAGAAATTAAGCTGCCAGAAGTTTATTTTAAAATTAAATGCTCAACGGGGACATATATTCGATCTATAGCAAATGACTTTGGGCGTAAACTAGGTGTAGGAGGCTATTTAAAAAGCTTGAGAAGAACCAAGATTGGGGAATATTCAGTTGAAAGTGCCATAAAGGTTGAAGAGTTTTCTGCATTTGCAGAAAACTAATTGCGCTTACCTCATTTTTATTAACTTTGCAACTTATTTTTTCTGAATTAATTTACACTAATTTACTATACTGTAATGGGAATGAAACTATCGAAGTTCAAATTTGAATTACCGGAAGAGTTACTAGCAGAATATCCTGCTGAAAACCGAGACGAATCCCGCCTTATGGTTATCAATCGTAAAAAGGGATCTATAGAGCATAGAATGTTTAAAGACATTATGGACTACCTTGATGAGGGCGATGTAATGGTAATGAATGACACAAAAGTTTTTCCTGCTCGATTATATGGTAACAAAGAAAAAACTGGGGCTAAAATTGAAGTTTTTTTGTTGCGTGAATTGAATCGTGAAAATTTATTATGGGATGTATTAGTTGATCCAGCTAGAAAAATTAGAATTGGTAATAAGCTTTATTTTGGAGACGACGATTTAGTTGCAGAGGTAATAGATAATACAACTTCAAGAGGTAGAACATTGCGTTTTTTATTTGATGGCACCCATGAAGAATTTAAAGCTATTATAGAGAAATTAGGAGAAACTCCAATTCCTAAATACATCAAAAGAGAAGTTGAGCCTGAAGATGAAGAGCGTTATCAAACGGTATATGCTGCTAATGAGGGAGCGGTTGCAGCGCCAACAGCTGGCTTACATTTTAGCAAGCAGCTGATGAAACGATGCGAAATAAAAGGCGTTGAGTTTGCTCCAATAACCTTGCATGTTGGTTTAGGTACCTTTAGACCCGTTGAGGTTGAAGACTTAACTAAGCATAAAATGGATTCGGAAGAAATTCAAATTCCAGCTAAAACGGCTAAAATTGTAAATGAAGCCAAGAAAAACAAAAAGAAAATATTAGCTGTAGGCACTACAAGCATGAGAAGTTTAGAAACTTCGGTTTCTACTGATGGTTATTTAAAGCCTTACAAAGGATGGACTAATAAGTTTATTTTTCCTTCCTATGAGTTTAGCATTGCTGACATGATGGTGACTAACTTTCATATGCCTGAATCTACCTTGTTAATGATGACTGCAGCATTTGGAGGTTATGATTTGATTATGGAAGCCTATAAAGTTGCGATTAAAGAAAAATATAGATTCTACAGCTATGGCGATGCCATGCTAATTATTTAACTTGGAACAAGTTGTAATCATAGTTGCCGGAGGGAAAGGCTTGAGAATGGGAAGTCAAACACCCAAGCAATTCCTCGAGATTAATGGCAAAGCCATTATCATTCACACTATAGAAAAATTTAAACAAGCCTTGCCATCTGCAAGGCTTGTTTTGGTATTACCAAAAAATGAGCTACCACGTTGGCAAAGCTTAGCTGATAAACACAAAATATCAGGAGTTAGTTGTGTAGCTGGTGGCAAAACACGTTTTGATTCAGTAAAAGCTGGACTTACAGAAGTGAAGTGTTCAAGTCTTGTAGCTATTCATGATGCTGTTAGACCATTTGTTAGTATTGAAACCATAAAAGACTGCATGCGTGTCGCAGAAAAAAATGGCGCAGCTATTCCTGTAATCAACCTAAATGATTCAATTCGAAAAGTAACTAATGATGGTTCATTTGCGGTTGATAGGTCGGAATATAAATTAGTCCAAACTCCACAATGCTTTAAAAGTGAAATTCTTGTAAAGGCTTATGCACAAAACTATCAACAACACTTTACAGATGATGCTTCTGTTGTTGAATCAATTGGCCAGAAAGTAAGGTTAACTGTGGGAAATCATGAGAACATTAAGCTTACCAACCCTGCTGACTTAAAGTGGGCTAACAGCCTATTTTTATAATATTCTCTTGTTTAAAACTTACCTGCTGAATCAGCTCATAGCTTGCTGAAAGCATGCTCATGTCATATTTTAGCAATAAGTTAGTTTCCTTTATGAACTGCATTTGAAAAACAGTAGATTTGTTTTAAATATTTATTTGCATGTCAAAGCGTTTGGAAATTTTGAAAACCTATAAACTATATATAAACGGAAGCTTTCCTAGAACGGAGTCTGGCAGATATTACATCGCTAAGGGTCCAAAAGGTGAAGATTTAGGGAATTGCTGTTTAGGTTCTAGAAAAGACTTTAGAAATGCTGTAGTGGCAGCCCGAAAATCACAAGCTTCATGGGCTGAAAAATCTGCCTATAACATTGGTCAAGTAATCTATCGTATAGCTGAAAATTTAGAAAGTCGCAAAACTGAATTCTCAAGTTTGATTAGAAAGGAGGAAGGCGTATCTGAGTCTAAAGCAAACAAGACAGTCGAAATAGCAATTGACCGGTTGGTTTATTTTGCCGGTTGGTCTGATAAATACCAACAAATATTTAGCAGTGTTAACCCAGTAGCTAGCAGTCATTTTAATTTTTCAATGGTAGAAGCCAGGGGAGTGATTGCCGCAATTTGCGATGAGAACACCCGATTTATAGGTTTAGTTTCGGCAATAGCAATGAGCCTTTGCACAGCAAATACTATAGTTATTTTGGCTAGTGAGAATTCGCCGCTTACTGCATTGTCCTTTGCAGAAGTACTTCAGCATTCTGATGTGCCAGCCGGAGTAGTCAATATTTTAACTGGAAAGAAAGAGGAATTGGAACCACATTTTGCGTCTCACATGGATGTAAATAGCTTGTTACTGCTCGGAGATGAATTCGATACAACAACACTTGGTGAGACTGCAGCAATAAACCTAAAACGAGTCATGCATTGGACTTTAAATAAAATTCATTCAAGCACTATTGAATCGCCATATGCATTAAAGGATTTAATGGAAGTGAAAACAACTTGGCATCCAATTGAGCAAATAGGAGGGGCAAAAGCAGGATATTAAAATGATCTTAACCCCCTCCATCATTTTCATATTAATCACCATTGTCTTTTTATTATCGGCTCTTTATTTAGAATGGTTTAAACCAACAGTCACCTTCTTTATGGCTATTCTATTCTTAGTGATAGGCGGTGTTCTGACTCCTTCAGAAGCCATTCACGGCTTTGCTAACGAGCAGCTGGCAGTGATTATTATTTTACTGATTATCAGTGATATGTTTCGAAAATCATCGGTTGTAAATGTGATTTTTAATCGTTTGTTTGGAAAGCAAAAGAAGGTAAAAACCTTTAAACTCAGTATGATGTCTGTTGTGGCCTCGTTTTCGGCATTTTTTAATAATACTCCCTTAGTAGCCATGATGATGCCATATGTAAACTCATGGTCGAAAGAGAATAAGGTTGCACCCTCTAAACTTCTTATTCCACTATCTTATGCCGCAATCTTAGGAGGTTGTGTAAGCTTAATAGGAACAAGTACCAACCTTATTGTTAATGGTTTAGCAATAGATGCAGGCTTCCCTTCTCTATCTATATTTGATTTTGCATGGGTGGGTTTACCCATGTTGGTTATTGGAATTACTTACCTCACTATTTTTGGAAATCGACTGCTACCCCAGAAGGAACAGCAAGAAAAGTTAGAAGCCAGTCATAGTCGTGAATATTTTGTGGAGACCATTGTAAAGAGTGGGTCAAGACTAATTTCAAAATCGGTAGAATATGCAGGCTTTCGAAGTTTGAAAGGCTTATATTTAGTTGAGGTAATTCGAAAAGAAAGAAGCATAAGTCCAGTTGCACCTGAGTTTGTATTGGAGGAAGAAGACACTTTAATTTTTGCAGGAGAAACCAATTTTATTGAAGAAATTAAAGATAATGACTTGGGTTTAACCTTGCCAAAGGTGGTTGAACGTATGCTCGACAAAAAAGCAAGTATTAATGAAGTAGTTGTTTCCTTCAACTCTTCTTTGATCGGCAAAAAAGTCAAGGAAACAGACTTTAGGGCTCGATTTGATGCGGCCATTTTTGCTATCCATCGCAATGGGGAGCGATTGAGTGGAAAAATTGGGGAAATGGAACTGAAAGCAGGTGATGTCTTATTAATTTTCAGTGGGAATGATTTTATGAGTCGAAGTAAGAGCAATCAAGTTTTTTATGTGTTAACACACACTGAAAAGCCTGAAGAAATTAATGTGTTAAAAGTTGGAGCAGTTTTTGGCGCACTGTTGCTTGCCATTATTGTTTCAGCCACCACTTCTATATCTCTTTTGATATGTCTCTCATGTGTGATGCTATTAGGAATATTTTTGAATATTATGCCTTTAAATGAAATTAGAAAAGGCTTAGATTTCGATTTAATCGTATTAATTGCTTTTGGTTTGGGTTTAGGAAAGGCCATGATTAATTCTGGTGCATCAATATATTTAGCAGACTTGTTCACGCAATTCAATGGCTTACTTGGTCCAAGCTTTTTTCTAATGCTCATTTTTATCATCACCAATTTATTGGCAGCTTATATTACAAATAAAGCTGCTGTAGCTATTTTATTTCCTATTTCAGTTGCATTAGCTGTGGAGCTACATTTAGACCCAACACCATTTATATTAATAGTTTCTTTTGGTGCTGCCGCCAACTTTATAACACCTATAGGTTATCAAACTAATTTGATGGTTTATGGTAGTGGGGGATATTCCTTTAAAGACTTCATGAAAATTGGTTGGCCCCTCACCTTAATTTATATGGTGGTTAGTGCGTTGATTCTCACTTGGCAATATCAGCTTTAGCATAATCACCTTAATTAATTGTACGACTTAATCTAAAACATCATCGACTTTTAAATTAGTAGCGCTTTCAAAAAAATGGTGTAGAATTTGAAGTTGTTCTTTCCCAATTTTTTTACCCGCAGCTGAACCAAAATAAATTCCAACTATCAGCAGCAAACCAACAGGGACCAACCAAATTATTTCTATAGGTTTATCCAAAGAGTATCGCGTTAAGCCTACCATTAAGACTATAAGGGTGCTAAAGCCTATAATACTGTAAAAAAAGATGAACATTGTCCATACGGATGGTTTCGGACCGTAAAGTCCTCTTACCGTTGTTTTAGACCCTTCCTGTTCCATGCTAATACTCAATTGAGGCGACCAAAAATGCTGTAGTTTTTTACTGATTTTTATTACTGCATACCCATACGAAACGCTACCATAACAGGGGTGGGTTTGCCTTTTTATTGCGCGTTTTAATAATTCTTCAAGCGCCTCAATACTTAAGTCTGTGCTAATTAGAAATCGTGGTCGAATTACTAATGGAGGATCTTTATCTAAGTTCATGAATTAAGCTTATTTTTTAATATCTTCATTCCGTCTTCAGCAGTAGTTTTTAATATAGTCCAATTGTTAGGAACTAAATCAGAAGATATGTTCGGGTCAATGATAAAACAGTCACAATTAGGAGGAACGTAATTTATAATTCCTGCAGCAGGATATACATTTAGTGAGGTTCCAATAACTATAAAAATAGCTGCTTTAGTTGCTAATTCGTAGGCCTTTGGAATCATAGGAACCTCTTCGCCAAACCAAACCACATGTGGTCTTAATTGATACCCTCTTTCACAAGTATCACCCAATGCAATACTCTCTTTTTCCCATTCATATACTAATTCTGGATACCTTTCGCTCTGGACTTTTTTAAGCTCCCCATGCAAGTGCATTACCTTGCTTGAACCAGCCCGTTCATGCAAATCATCAATGTTTTGAGTAATTACTGATACTCTATAGTTGCTTTCAAGTGCTGCAACCAGTTTATGCGCTTTATTTGGTTTTGCAGTCATTAGCTGTTTTCTACGCATGTTGTAAAAGCGAAGGACCAGCTCTGGATCACGTTGCCACGCTTCAGGAGTAGCTACATCGGTTACTTTGTGGTTTTCCCATAGGCCGCCGTTGTCTCTAAAAGTTTTTAGTCCACTTTCTGCGCTCATTCCTGCTCCACTAAAAACTACTAAATGAGGCTTTTCTATATTCTTTTTTTGATCCATTTAATAAACTATTTCAGTTTCAATAAGCATGGCTTAATGCTTACTTTTATCAGCCCGTAAATTATAAAATATGGCTGATACCAGAAAGCAAATTGAAGCATTAGATTATCATTCCGACGGAAAACCGGGAAAAATTGAAGTAAGACCAACAAAACCTTATAGTTCACAACGTGACTTAGCCTTAGCTTATTCTCCAGGTGTTGCTGAACCGTGTAAAAAAATAGCTGAGGATAAAGACTTAAGTTATAAATACACTGCAAAAGGAAACTTGGTTGCCGTTATTTCAAATGGCACTGCGGTTTTAGGCTTAGGTGATATTGGACCCGACGCCTCAAAGCCAGTAATGGAAGGAAAAGGCTTATTATTTAAAATTTTCGCCGACATTGATGTGTTTGATATTGAAGTAGATGCTAAAGATGTCGACACTTTTGTAAACACGGTAAAGGCAATCTCTCCCACTTTTGGTGGAATTAACTTAGAGGATATCAAAGCTCCAGAATGCTTTGAAATTGAGGAACGACTCAAGAACGAGTTGAATATCCCAATTATGCATGATGACCAGCATGGGACAGCAATAATTTCATCGGCAGCATTATTAAATGCCTTGGAGTTAGCGGAGAAAAAAATACAGGACGTATTCATTGTGGTAAATGGCGCTGGCGCATCGGCAATGGCATGCATAAATCTATACGTTGCACTTGGTGCTAAAAAGAAAAATATTGTCATGTGCGACAGCAAAGGGGTTATTCGCAAAGACAGAAAGGAACTCAATAAGTATAAAAAGCAATACGCCACTGATAAAGACTTAAATGAACTAGAGGATGCTATTAAAAATGCAGATGTGTTCTTAGGCTTATCAAAAGGCAATGTATTGTCAAAAGCCATGGTAAAAAGCATGGCAAAAAACCCAATCGTGTTTGCTTTAGCGAATCCAGATCCAGAAATACCTTACCAGGAAGCAATGGATGCACGTGAAGATATAATTATGGCAACGGGTCGATCAGATCATCCCAACCAGGTTAACAATGTATTAGGATTCCCGTTTATTTTTAGAGGTGCATTAGACGTCCGAGCTACCATGATTAATGAAGAAATGAAATTGGCTGCAGTAAAAGCGATTGCTAAAATCGCTAAAGAGCCAGTTCCTGAGGAAGTAAATGAAGCCTACAGCTCAAGAAACTTATCCTTTGGACGAGATTTTATTATCCCAAAACCTATGGATCCTCGCCTGCTGATGGTGATAGCACCGGCTGTGGCAAAAGCAGCCATGCAAAGTGGTGTTGCCCAGCGATCAATTGAAGATTTTGGTAAATATAAGTTAGAGTTGAGTTCACGGCTAGGTCTAGATAATAAGCTGATAAAAAACATGACTGAACGTGCTCGTAGAAAACCACAACGAGTAGTTTTTGCTGAGGCAGATAATTACAAAGTCCTTAAGGCGGCACAAGTTTCGAAAGATGAAAACATAGCCATCCCTATCTTATTGGGGAATAAAGAAAAAATTGAAGCACTAATAAAGGAGAATAATCTTGAATTAGACGGCATCAAAATAATCGATCCGAAAGACGAAGCCTTGAAAAAGATGCGATATGATTTTGGTGATGTATTATTTAAAAAACGACAACGCAGAGGAGTTACTCAATACGAAGCAAGGCACAAAATGAGAGATCGAAATCATTTTGGAGCAATGATGGTAGAGCAGGGAGAGGCAGATGCCTTTATAAGTGGTATAACCAGGAATTACCCTGAAACGATTCGTCCGGCATTGCAGGTAATTGGCACACAAAAAGGGGTAAGTCGGATTGCAGGGATGTATATTTTGATCACCAAGAGCGGACCAGTATTTTTTGCTGACACTACAATAAATGTAAATCCATCTGCACAAGATTTAGCTGATATAACAGTTTTAGCAGCGAAGTCAGTTGAGCGATTGAAGATTAAGCCTCGAATTGCAATGCTTTCTTTTGCAAACTTTGGTTCTACAGAATTTGAAGAATCAAAGAAAGTAAGTGAAGCAGTTAAAATTTTACATGAACAGCATCCTGAAATTGTTGTTGATGGTGAGCTGCAAGCGAATTTTGCTTTAAACAGAGACTCTATGCGCGATAAATTTCCCTTTTCAAAATTGGTAAATAAGAAGGTAAACGTTCTAATTTTCCCAAACTTGTCGGCTGGAAACATTGCCTACAAGTTAGTTCAAGAAATGGGAGAAGTAGAAGCTATAGGTCCAATCTTATTGGGGTTAAACAAACCTGTTCATATTTTGCAGTTGGGTAGCAGTGTTCGTGAGATTGTAAATATGGTGACCATTGCTGCAGTGGATGCACAAACTAGAAATACTAAATCATGATAGCACATATCAATGGTCGCTTAGTTGAAAAAGCACCAACTCACGTAATTATCGATTGCGGAGGGGTAGGTTATTTCATTCATATTTCCTTAAATACATCATCAAAATTAGGGAAAGAAGAAAATTGTAAATTATTTACCGAATTAATCGTTCGTGAAGATGCGCAATTGCTTTACGGATTCATGGAAATGGCAGAGAAACGACTGTTTCAATTACTCATTTCGGTTTCAGGAGTTGGACCTGCCACGGCTTTGTTGGTGTTGTCGTCTGCAGATCCGGGAGAAATAGAACAAGCAATAATTAGCGGAAATGCTGGCTGGTTCAAAGGTGTAAAAGGAATTGGGCCAAAGTCTGCACAGCGAATTATTATTGATTTGAAAGATAAAGTAGCCAAGGAGAATATTCATGCAGATTTTTCTTCAATGGTGGACAATACATTAAAAGATGAAGCGTTATCTGCTTTGGTTAACCTTGGCTTTAACAAGAACAAAGCGGAAAAAGTAATTGTAAAAATCTTAAAAGAAAACACCAACTACAAACTAGAAGACGTCTTAAAAACTGCGCTCAAAGGGTTGTAGAGATTCCAAAAAATTGAAATTCAGCAGAAGCAATATTAGCAGGCTTATTTTTCCGATAGGCTTGACCGGCATTTTTGTCGGTTCGCTTTTGGCAGTAACGCCAATTGAGCCACCTTTTGAAGGTGGCTTTGGTGTTTTATATACACCCATTGATTCTACAGAAAAAGACTCCAATGAAGTTGACTTAAAGTACCCCTTTGATGACGATAGTAACGAGGGAGTTAGCGATGGAAACAGCCCACTTTATTTAGCTGACCCGTCCAATGTAAAAAAAGGTTTTGAGTACGATCCTGAAACCGGGAGGTACAATTATTCTCAAAAAATAGGAGAAAGAAACTTCAGAAATCCGAGTTACATGAGTATGGAAGAATACTTGGATTATGACATGGCTAGAAGTAATAAAGATTTTTGGCGCAAAAAATCCGCAGCGGAAACCTTGAACGAATCCGAGGGATTTCGTCCTCAAATTAATGTAAAAGGGGAATTGTTTGATCGAATATTTGGGGGGAATACTATTGATATCCGACCTCAAGGTTCTGCTGAATTGTCCTTTGGTGTAAATGTCTCCCGAAGAGATAATCCCATTTTGCCTGAACGTCAGCGAAGGACTAGCACTTTTGACTTTGATCAAAAAATCCAGTTAAACGTAATTGGCAACATTGGTGAAAAATTAAAAATTCAAACAAGTTACAATACCGAGGCTACTTTCGACTTTGAGAATCAAACTAAAATTGAATATACGGGCTATGAAGATGAAATTATTAAAAAGATTGAAGCAGGAAATGTTGCATTACCCTTACAGAGTACTTTAATTACCGGAAGCCAGACTCTTTTTGGGGTGAAAACTGAATTGCAGTTTGGTCGTTTACGTGTAACCTCAATTTTTTCACAAGAAAAAGGAGAGAAAAAAGAAATTGATGTTAGTGGCGGTGCTCAGGTACAAGAGTTTGAAAAATCAGCTTCAGAATATGAAGAAAATCGTCATTACTTTCTCTCACATCTTTTTAGAGAAAGCTATGAAAAAAATCTTGGAAGTCCTCCTAGAATAACATCACGAATAAACATTACTGCAGTTGAAGTTTATATTACTAATACTCAAGGGACCTTCAACAATACTAGGAACATTTTGGCATTTACAGATCTAGGTAACGATAGAAGGATTAGCAATCCTGCAGTTGTTCAACGCAACAATTCAGCAGCCGCAGACAATAATGCCAACACCCTCTACGGAGACATTGATGGGGGCTTCCCAAATGCTCAAGCAATCAGAAACTTTAATGAAGCAGATCAGGTTCTTCAGGGTCAGGGATTAGAAAGTGGTTCTGATTATGAACGACTCGAAAATGCTATTTTACTTTCTCCAAATGAATATACCTTAAATCCTCAGTTGGGCTACATCTCGCTGAATAGAACACTTAACCCGCAAGACGTTTTAGCGGTTTCTTTTCGATATACATACAATGGACAAACTTACCAAGTTGGGGATTTATCTACTGATGGGATTGATGGACAAGAAGCCTTGTATTTAAAATTGCTAAAAGGAACAATCATTAACCCAACTTTACCAAGTTGGGATTTAATGATGAAAAATGTTTACTCTTTAGACGCTTTTAATGTGAGTGCTGAAAATTTCAATTTTGAAATTTGGTATTTGAACCAAGAAACCGGTGTTGAAATACCTTACTTCCCTGAGGGAAAACCAAAAAATATTCCATTAGTTAATGTGTTGGCACTAGATAGGATGACAGTTAATAATGAACCACAGCCTGATGGATTGTTTGACTTTATTCCTAATGTAACCATCAACCCCCAAAATGGGAAAATATACTTCCCTGTTTTAGAACCCTTTGGAAGTTATTTAAAAAGGCAGTTTGATGATCCAGCATTAAAAGAGAAATATGCTTTTGATTCTTTGTATACCACAACCAGAATACTTGCCCAGCAAGATGCAGATAAAAATAGGTTTAGTTTCAGGGGAAGATATCAGTCGAGCTCGGGCTCTGAAATTTCTTTGAACGCATTTAATATTCCTCAAGGCTCTGTTACAGTAACCGCTGGAGGTGCGCAGCTGACGGAAAATGTTGATTACACAGTGGATTATAACTTGGGTCGAGTTAAAATTTTAAACGAAGGGATTTTAGCTTCTGGACAGCCAATTAAGGTCTCTTTAGGAAGTAATTCCTTGTTCAATATTCAGACTAAAACACTCTTAGGGTCGCGGTTTGATTATCGAGTATCAGAAGATATAAATGTAGGGGGTACAGTTTTAAACCTTACTGAACGCCCATTAACGCGAAAAATAAATATTGGTGATGAGCCAATTTCTAACACAGTTGTAGGACTTGATGGAACATTTAGGTCAGAAGTACCACTCTTGACTAAAGCTGCAGATATGTTGCCCTTTTTTGATACAAAGGCAAAGTCGACACTCACGATTTCTGCAGAGGCTGCAAGACTTTTTCCTGGTAATTCTCGGGCAATTACAAAAAGCGGAGTGGCCTATATAGATGATTTTGAAGGAAGCCAGACGGTGATTGACATAAGGTCAGCTAATACTTGGTATTTGGCAAGTACGCCTCAAGGGCAAGACGATTTATTTCCAGAAGCGAACTTGAATGGAGATAGAGCTTATGGGTATAATCGTGCAAAATTAGCATGGTACACGATTGACCCATTATTCTTTAGAAATGATAGCAGAACACCAGATCATATTCGAAATTCTGCAAGCCAAGCAAACAACTACTCACGAGAAATATTAGAAACAGAGGTTTTCCCAAATAAAGATCCTGAACCTGGATTAATAAATAACCTCCCAACTTTAGATTTAGCTTTTTATCCGAATGAAAGAGGGGCTTATAATTATGAAACAACAGGAGGAGCATATTCCGATGGACTTAATAGAGATGGTAGCTTAAGAAACCCAGCTTCACGTTGGGGTGGAATTATGCGAGAAATTCAGGGTAGTGATTTTGAAGCTTCAAATGTAGAGTTTATACAGTTTTGGATAATGGATCCATTTAACCCTCAAGATGGAAACCCAAGTGCTGATGGGGGACAATTATATTTTAACCTGGGGTCTGTATCTGAAGACATTTTGAAGGATTCACGAAAAAGTTTTGAGAATGGATTACCAATAGATAATTCTAATCAAAACACTGATAATACTATCTGGGGTAGAATCCCAACGGTGCAATCAGTAGTAAATGCATTTGATAACGATCCTGATGCACGTGCATTTCAAGATATTGGTTTAGATGGGTTATCAGATGCTCAAGAGCGTGCTTATTTTGAAGGCTATATCGACACATTGAGAAATCTTTTGGATCCAACAGTTTTTGCAGAGTTTACTAGAGACCCTTCGAAAGATAACTATCATTACTATCGTGGTAGTGATTATGATGCCCAACAATTATCAATATTAAATCGCTATAAACTATTCAATGGACACCAAGGAAATTCACCTACAGGTGAACAGTCTAGTGAATCGTACCCAACTGCCGCTACTACCTTACCAGACGTTGAAGATGTTAATCGAAACTTCAATTTAGATCGAACTGAAGCTTACTATCAATATAAAGTTGAATTAAGACCTGATTTACTGCAACCTGGAAATGTTGGAACGGGTTATATTACTGACGTTGTGCGAGCTACCAAAAACGTAAACGGACAAACAAAAGAAGTCAATTGGTATCAGTTTAAGATTCCAATTCGAAAGCCAGACCAAACTATTGGACAAATCAGAGATTTTAAATCCATTCGTTTTATGCGGATGTTTCTAAAAGGCTTTAATGAAGATGTGATCGTTCGATTTGCACGTCTAGGTCTAGTTAGGGGGGAATGGAGAGAATTTTTTGGTGACGAGCTTCCTCCTGGAGATACGCATGGTAATGAACCAGGGACTACCACTTTTAACATTGGTGCAGTGAATGTAGAAGAGAACTCGAATAGGGTGCCAATTAATTATACAATTCCTCCAGATATTGATCGAGAAATTGATTTTGGAACAACCAATTTAAGACAGTTGAATGAGCAGTCTTTAGTCCTAGATGTGTGTGATTTACAAGATGGTTACTCAAAGTTTGCATACAGGTATTTAGACCTAGATATTAGGCAGTACAAACGCTTAAAAATGTATGCACACGCTGAAGCAGGTTCTGAATTATCCGCCTTAGACGATGGTGATGTTTCAATGGTGATGCGTTTGGGAACTGATTTTGAAAACAACTATTATGAATATGAAGTTCCTCTAAAGGTAACACGTGCAGGGCAAAATTCACCTGAACAAGTTTGGCCGAGTAGCAATGAGGTTGATTTGGCTTTTGATAAACTTATTGATGCTAAGCAGCTTAGAAATAGATTATTGGCAACACCAGATAATGGAGTAAGTGTTGGCAGAGACTATGAAACCTCAGATGGAAACAACACCATTAGAATAAAGGGTAATCCAAATTTGGCGGAGGTCAGAGTGATTATGATTGGGGTTAAAAATCCGAGAGGAGGGCCTGGCAATCCAAATGATGATGGAATCCAAAAGTGCGCTGAGGTATGGGTAAACGAACTGCGCCTTTCAGATTTTAATAATGATGGTGGTTGGGCAGCTACAGCCAGAATGACGGCTCAGGTTGCTGATCTAGGAACAATTAACCTTTCTGGTAACTACAGCACACCAGGATGGGGAAGTTTAGAGCAAAAATTAAATGAGAGGCAACGAGAAACAAGACAGCAATATGACCTGTCTGCTAGTATTGACTTGGCCAAATTGTTACCAGACAAGGTAAACTTGAGTATTCCGATGTATTACTCTATTTCAGAAAGTATTGTTAGACCAGAGTTTAATCCATTGGATCCAGATATTCGTTTGCAAGAACTTTATAAATCAGATGAACTTACAGAAGATTATAAAGACTCTATTCAAAAAATTACCGATGATTATACTAGACGAAGAAGCGTCAATTTCACTAATGTTCGAAAACTTCCTGGCCCAAATAAAAAAGAAAAACACATTTATGACGTAGAAAACTTGTCATTTACCTATGCCTATTCACAAATTTATAATCGAAACATAAATACAAAATTTGATAAGCAGGAAACTTATCGTGGAGCTATTAATTATAATTATTCTGCTAAACCACTTAATATTGAGCCTTTTAAGGATGTAGATTTCTTTAAGAAGAATCAAGCATTTAAGCTTATCCAAGATTTTAATTTTAACCCTATTCCTTCTCAAATAAGTGTTCAAAATCAATTTAATAGGACATACAATGCACGACAAGCCAGAAATATAACTTCAAGTTTTATTTTTGAGTCACCTGAATTTTACCAAAAAACCTTTAACTGGTCTAGAATTTATTCGCTAAGACACAATTTTGCAAAATCAATAACATTTACCTTTAACGCTACAAATATGGCTTTGATAGGTGAGCCACCCGGGAAAGTAGATAGAGATGATGAAGAAAGTTATGAAGAATTTAAAACAGAAGTATGGAATAACATTGCAAAGTTTGGAGATAATACAAACTACAACCATAACTTCAGTTTAAATTATAGAATACCAATCAACAAAATTCCTGGCTTAGATTTTATTAGTGCCAATGCAAGCTACTCAGGCACCTATGCTTGGGATAAGATTGGAAATCCAACAGGCCCAGATACTTTGGGAAGTACGATAAGAAACTCCAATACAAAAACTATTCAAGGAAACTTGAATATGGATTTGTTGTACAACAAGTTCCAATACATCAGAGATTTAAAAGACCCAAATGTTGATAATCGTTATACGTACATTGAGGAATTTGAGAACGAAGAAAAGGAAAAAGAGAAAAAGAAAAAAAGTAATCGACAAATTCTATTAGAGAAGGCTTCGTCTGAATCATTGAATAAGGAAGAAGAAGCTGATTTAGCATCTATCGAATCTACTAATGAAGAACCTATAGATACTACAAAAAAGAAAAAGTTTTTTGTAAAACGCTACTTAATGGATAACCTGATTTGGACCGTTATGAGCTTGAAAACCATCTCTGTTAATTATAACGAAACAGAAGGAACAATTTTACCAAATTATGGATTAAGGTCTAATATTTTAGGGATGTCGCCTGGATGGGATGCACCAGGCTTGGGATTTGTAGCAGGATTACAAGAGGAAGAGGATGATTATTTATATACAGCATTGGAGAACGGGTGGTTAATTGAAAACGGCTCCTTTGTAAGTGGAGACTTTAATAAAACAAAGAGTAAGTCTCTAAATATAAGAGCTACAATTCGTCCAATTGATGGGCTTAGAATCCAATTAACTGCTAATAAAACTCAAAGTGAAAATGCTAGCCAATTCTTCTTTTACGATGACACGACCAGTGTGTTGAATGAATTTGGTAATAAGTATAATGTTGAAGCTCCTCCTATAATTGGTGGAACCTACACCATGTCATTTTTAAGTTTTAATACCTCATTTGAGAAAAGTGATGATAAGGATTTTAGTTCAGAACCATTTAAAAATTTAAGAGCGAATCGAAGTACTATCTCTGAACGACTAGGAGAAACTAATCAAAACTCCCGATTTATTGTTCAAGATTCTCTCGGAAATGCTTACGCAGAAGGATTTGGAGGCACCTCTCAAGAGGTATTGCTCTATTCGTTTATGTCAGCGTATTCTGGAACGAGTGCGAATGATATTCCAATCACAAATTTTTTAAAGCTTATTCCTAAACCAAATTGGGATGTAACTTATGATGGACTTTCGAAGCTTCCATTTTTTAAACGATTTTTCAAAAACATTACCCTGAAACATGCTTACAGGTCAACTTTTTCGGTTGGGTCCTATACTAGGAATCAAAATTTCGGTAGATCGGAGGTTAATGGAGACCCTAATGAATTTGATATGAATGGCAACTTTATTACAGAGCGACAATTATCCACGGCAAGTATTGTTGAAGCTTTTAGTCCACTTCTAAACGTTGATATGACTTGGAATAATAGTTTATTAACCCGTGTAGAACTAAGAAGAGATAGAAATGTTTCTTTGAGTTTTGCAAATAATCAAATAACAGAAATTGTTGGACAGGAATATATTATCGGCATAGGTTACAGACTTGCTAATTTAAAGCTTCCATTTAAAATTGGTAAGGTTGAAAAGGCGAGTGATTTAGATTTAAGAGCAGATATTTCAATTCGTGATAATCAAACAATTATCAGGCGGGTTGTTGAAAATAGAAGTGAGCTTACCGCTGGACAACGCATTTTTTCAATAAAATTTACAGCGGACTATCGATTCAGCAGTAAACTGAATTTGCGGTTTTTCTTCGATCGAGTCGCGAATACACCACGTGTTTCATCCACCTTCCCAACGGCAAATACTAATGCTGGAATAAGTTTACGTTTTTCACTTTCACAGTAAATTCTTAATCAATAATTTTAACCCCTTATAAAAAACAATATAATGAATATCCCAAAAGAGTTAAAATATACATCAGATCACGAATGGATCCGATTAGAAGGAGATGTTGCTACCATAGGTATAACCGATTTTGCCCAAAGTGAATTAGGAGATGTGGTTTACGTTGAAATTGAAACAGAAGGAGAAGCCTTAGATAAGGGAGAAGTTTTTGGAACAGTTGAGGCAGTAAAAACTGTTTCTGATCTTTTTATGCCATTAAACGGTGAGGTTATAGCTGTAAATGAAAACATTGAGTCAGCACCAGAGTCTGTAAATGAAGACCCGTATGGCGAAGGGTGGATGATAAAAGTGAAGCTATCTAATCCTGATGAGGTAAGCGCTTTGCTTTCTGCTGAAGCTTATGAAGCTGAAGTAGGATAAGGTGAAACTACTAAGATGGCTGCCAGTTTGTTTATGGTTAATCGCTATCTGTTGGTTAAGCTTTTCTTCCTTGGAAAAAGTTCCCTTGCCTTCCGTTGTAGGGTGGGATAAACTCGGGCATTTTTTCATGTATTTTTTGTTGGAATTGCTTTTTTTATATGCATTAAACTTTAAAAAGAAAGGAGTTTTTACATGGAGTTTGCTAGCCATTGTATTCTCGGGGATTACGGAGTTGATACAACATTTTTTCATCGTTAATCGTTATGGGGAGTGGGCTGATTTTGTTGCAAATGCAATCGGAATAATTATTGCATACTTAATTGTAAGAAGAAATATAAAAAATTAACTTAAGCATTACACTGTAAACGATAGAAAAATATAAATTTGGCTATCTTAGCAGGCAGAAAACTAATTAAATATGGAACCTAAAAAGAATCCGCAAGCTGACTTAGAAAGTAAGAGAGGAATTTACTTTTCGCTTGGGTTAGTGGTTGTTTTAGCAATTGTTTTAGTTGCATTTGAATGGAAAACATATGAGCAAGGCCCAAATTCATTGGGACAACTGCAAGTTGATGATATGGAGGAAGAAATTATTCCAATCACACAACAAAATACACCACCTCCACCACCACCACCGCCGCCGCCACCACAAGAAATATTAGAGATTGTGGAAGACGATAAAGAAATTGAGGACGAGGTAGAAATTCTAGATTCTGAAGCCGATATGGATACAGAAATCTTTGAACAGCCAGAAGAAGTGATTGAAGAACCTGAAATTTTTACCATTGTTGAAGATATGCCTGTTTTTCCTGGATGTGAAGGAAAAGGGAGTAAAGAAGAAATCCAGAATTGCACCAATACTGAATTACAGAAATTCATTATTCAAAATGCAAAATTCCCTGCGATGGCAAGAGATGCAGGTATTAGCGGAACGGTTTATATCCGTTATCTAATTGATGAAAGAGGAGAAGTTAAAAATGTTCAAGTAGTAAGAGGTGTTTCAGGAGGTAAAGCATTAGACAACGAAGCTGTTAGAGTAATTGAGAGTCTACCGAAGATGAAGCCTGGAAAACAACGAGGAAAAGCGGTGCGAGTTCAATACACGGTTCCGGTTAAATTTAATCTACGTTAAAAAAAAGGATTCCAAAACGCATAAAAAAGGAGCTTAGATTTTTCTAAGCTCCTTTTTTTATGTCTTTAATGATAAAAATGGACTTCTATTCCTCTTCTTGAGGCTTTAAAACAAAGGTTTCCATAAACTTGGTGGTGCAATTTCCAGCTTGAAACTGTTCATCCTCCATTAATTGTTGATGAAATGGAATAGTAGTTTTTATGCCTTCAATAACATATTCACTTAAAGCACGTTGCATTTTCTTAATTGCCTCTTCTCTCGTTTGTGCAATTGAAATTAGCTTAGAAATCATCGAATCGTAAAAAGGAGGAATTACGTAACCAGCATACACATGAGTATCCACGCGAACACCATGTCCTCCTGGAGAATGATAAGTTGTAATTGCACCTGGGCTTGGTCTAAACCCATTAAAAGGGTCTTCAGCATTTATTCTGCACTGTATAGCGTGCATTTGCGGAAAATAATTTTTACCTGAAATTTTATGACCTGCCGCAATTTTTATTTGCTCCTTAATCAAATCAAAGTTGATTACCTCCTCAGTAATGGTATGTTCAACTTGAATTCGGGTATTCATCTCCATAAAATAGAAGTTCCTGTTTTTGTCTACTAGAAACTCAACAGTTCCAACACCTTCATACTTAACCGCAGCAGCTGCTTTTATTCCTGCTTCGCCCATCTTCTCTCTAAGCTTATCCGTCATGAAAGGAGAAGGGGTTTCTTCTACTAGCTTTTGGTGTCGTCTCTGAATGGAACAATCTCTTTCAGACATGTGACAGTAGTTTCCAAATTGATCACCAGCAATTTGAATTTCAATGTGTCGTGGCTCTTCAATGTACTTTTCCATGTACATTCCATCATTTCCAAATGCTGCAGCAGATTCTTTTTTGGCGCTATCCCATGCTCCTTCTAATTCTTCTTCTTTCCTGATGATGCGCATTCCTTTTCCACCTCCACCGGCAGTTGCTTTCATCATAACAGGGTAGCCAATTTCTTTAGCTGATTTTTTGGCATGTTTTAAGTCTTCTAACAAGCCCTCAGATCCAGGAACAGTTGGTACTCCTGCTTTAATCATTGTCGTTTTTGCAGAAGCCTTATCGCCCATGCCATCAATCATTTCAGGCGACGCTCCAATGAATTTAACACCATGTTCGTCACAAATTTTTGAAAACTTGGCATTCTCTGATAGGAATCCATATCCCGGATGGATAGCATCAGCATTCGTGATTTCAGCTGCTGACATAATGCTAGAAATTTTCAAATAAGAATCGCTGCTTGACGCAGGACCTATGCAAACTGCTTCGTCAGCAAAGCGAACATGTAAACTATCGGCATCAGCTGTTGAATAAACTGCAACAGTTTTTATTCCCATTTCTTTGCAGGTGCGAATAACACGCAAAGCAATTTCACCTCGATTGGCAATTAAAATTTTCTTAAACATATCGAATATTTAGTGAATAATTAAATGAAAATTGGCTAATTAGCCTGCTGGATCAATTAAAAATAGAGCTTGATCATATTCCACTGGTGTGGTGTCATCAACCAATACTTTAACAACCTTTCCACTCACTTCACTATCAATTTCATTAAACAGTTTCATGGCTTCAATTACACATAAGGTATCCCCTTTTGAGACAGAATCGCCAACTTTTACAAACTCTGGTTTGTCTGGCGCTGATTTTCTGTAAAAAGTTCCAATCATAGGAGATTTCACTTCTATATAATTAGCTTCTTCATCTTTAGCCTTCTCTTCCTTTCCAGCTGAACTTCCACCGGCTGGTTGTTGCGGAGCTGCTTGCTGCATAGGCTGCTGAGGCTGCGCTTGCATGGCAGGCATTTGCTGGGCAGGAATCATTTGAGTTACCACTTGTTGTGGCTCCTGAGTATTTCCTTTACCTCTTTTGAATGGGGGTGTTTTAATGTTGATTTTAAAATCCTTGTCTTCTATTTCAACTTCACTAACACCGGATTTTGAAACAAACTTTATCAGGTCCTGAATATCATCGATTTTCATAGGTATAATTTTATGTTATAATTGTATGTCAAGCTATCTACAAGTATTGATGAAACAGCTTAACCCGTTTTTTCAATTTTAGATTGGCTAAGTTAAATATTAATCACAAAAAAACTATTATTTGGAGTCGTAAGCCCATTTTAAATAAATGGAGCCCCATGTAAAGCCTCCACCAAAAGCCGAAAGGATTAAATTATCCCCTTTCTTTAGTTTATCTTCCCATTCCCATAAACACAGTGGAATGGTGCCATTAGTCGTATTTCCATAACGCTGAATATTCAACATCACTTTATCTTCTCCAACACCCATGCGCTTTGCTGTAGCGTCAATAATTCTTTTGTTCGCTTGGTGTGGAACAAGATAAGTTACATCATCACTTGTTAAGTTATTTCGTTCCATTATTTCAGCAGAAACATCTGCCATGTTGGTCACAGCAAACTTAAATACTGGCTGTCCTTCTTGATATACAAAGTGCTCTTTCGCATCAACAGTGGCATGTGATGCCGGTTTTACTGACCCTCCTGCTTTTTGATGCAAGTGCACCCTTCCCGAACCATCGCTTTTCAGAATGGTATCCATAATTCCAAAGTCTTCTTCGGTTGGTTCTAATAGAGCCGCGCCACACCCATCACCAAATATGATGCAAGTAGTTCGATCTTCATAATCAATTATAGAAGACATTTTATCTCCTCCAACAACTACAACTTTTTTGTATAATCCTGATTCCACATATTTTGATGCAGTAGTCAAGCCATATAAAAATCCTGAACAAGCAGCCATTAAATCGAAGCCAAAAGCATTTTTTGCACCAACTTTATCGGTAATGATGTTAGCAGTAGCCGGGAAAACTAAATCAGGAGTAACTGTACAACAAATTAATAAATCAATTTCGTCAGCTTTAATTCCGCGTTTTTCTAATAAATTGTTGACTGCATGCACTGCCATGTCTGAAGTACCAAGTCCTTCTCCTTTTAATATTCTCCGTTCATTGATACCAGTTCTAGAAACGATCCACTCCTCATTGGTGTCAACCATGGTTTCTAAAATCTCATTTGTAAGGCGATATTCTGGCACATAACCACCTATTCCTGTCAGTGCTGCTCGGATTTTACTCATTATTGTATGTTTTGTTCAACTGGTTTTGGCAGTGGCTAAGGTAGTGCATTATTATAGGACTATTACTGAACTAACGATAAGCTTTCAATGCCAAATTGTTAAAAAGCAAAAGGTGGAATACCTATGTAATCCACCTTCAGATTTTCTTTAAGAAGTCTAACAATTAAGCCTCAGCTTTTTCCATTACTACTTGGCCTTTGTAATAAAGTTTACCTTCATACCAATGTGCTCTATGATATAGGTGAGGCATACCTGTAGTTGGGCAAGTTGCGATGGTTGGTGCTTCTGCCTTGTAGTGTGTTCTTCTTTTGTCTCTTCTGGTTTTGGATATTTTCCGTTTAGGATGTGCCATAGTATTTTTAATTTAATTGCTCTTATCTTTTAATTTTGAAAGCGCTGACCAACGTGGATCAGTTGCTGAACTTTCAGTTTTTGTGTTGAGTTGATTTAGTTTTTCAATTACTTCTTGATTGCAATCTGCTATATTATCATGCACTAGTTTAGTAGGCAATAACAAATGAATGTATTCATAAATTTCTTTTTTCAAATCTAACTCATAATCAGAAGATGAAATTACCTTTATTTCATCTGTTTCATCATATGTTTCATCGTCAATCTTTACAATTAATTCTTCTGAACCAGTTGCATGAAAAGCTAGCTCATCATTGCAACGGTCACAATTAGAATAAATAGTGCCATCTAATTTAAAATCAAGATTAAAAAGACTTGGTTTTTTTTCAAAATCAATGACGATTTTAAAATTTGCCTTTTTAATAATTGAAAATTCAAATTGCTCAAAGAACGCTGAATCTATCTCAAATTCAAATTGATGTTTTCCTTCTTTTAAACCTATAAAAGGAATAATCAACTGTTGTTTTTTTCTCTTCATCATTTCTACCTCCTCAAAAGAAAGGGGGCAAATTTAATAAATTAATTAGTTTTAATTGATTAGTTTCTAGTTTTATTTGGTACTAGCATATCTTCCTGTAGTTCGGATAATTCTTGCCTGTTTTTCACAATATCTATGGCTGAATAAATAGCATTTCTAAAGGAAGTTTCATTGGCGACTCCTTTCCCGGCAATTTCAAATGCTGTGCCGTGGTCAGGAGATGTTCTTACAAAAGATAATCCAGCAGTATAGTTTACTCCTTCACCTAATGAAAACATCTTTGCGGGAATTAACCCTTGATCATGGTACATCGCTAGTACACCATCAAAGTTTTTAAAATTAGAGCCGCTAAAAAATCCATCAGCAGCATATGGTCCGAAAGCTAATACATCAATACTTTTAGCCTGTTGGATAGCCGGCAAAATAATATCTTTCTCTTCATTTCCTAATAATCCATTGTCTCCAGCATGAGGGTTTAACCCAAGTACGGCAATAGATGGCTTACGAATGTTAAAGTCTTCTTTCAATGATTTATTTAATAAGCTAATTTTTTTAAGAATTAGCTCTGAGTTCAACTGCGCGGCTACCTCTTTTATAGGTATATGTCCTGATACTACGCCTATTTTTGTGTGTTCACTTAACATTAGCATTAAAGAATCGTCAGCCCCGTCAATATTTTGTAGATACTCCGTGTGCCCAGGGAAATTAAAATCGGCCGACTGGATGGCTTTCTTGTTAATTGGTGCAGTAACTAAGGCATCAATTTTTTTCTCTTTTAAAGCCGTGCATGCTGCTTCTAATGATTTGTAAGCAAAACTTCCAGATATTTCACTTTCTTCGCCCTCTTTAACTTCAGCGTCTTTTGTCCAAACGGCCAAAACATTTACTTGATTTGATTTTAGTTTTTCTAAATCTTCAGTTAGATTAAAGTTGAAGTCGTTTAGGTTGAGCGACTTGATAAAGTAATCACACCATTTTTTAGAAGCAAAGATGACAGGCGTACAAATTTCACAAATGCGTTGATCAATCAGTGATTTTATGATTATTTCAGCACCAATTCCATTTAAATCTCCAATTGAAATCCCAATTTTTATTTTTTGCTTTACTTTTTTTGTCATTGATCTGTCAATTCACGAGTTGAACAAGCTAATCACAGGCTTGTTTACTGTGTAATAAAGGCAATATTGCGTAATTTTACAACTGCAAAACTAATACAATTTAAAGTGTTAGTATCAGATCCATTTCAAATACAATTCAATTGAATATCAACAAACTATTAGGACGAGCATTAAAAAAGGAATTTTTAACGGCAAAAGAAGGTCAGCAACTCTTTGAGCATGCTTCAACAGCCGAACTGGCTATGGTTGCAAACCAATTAAAGGAAGAAAAGAAGGGAAAAGAAGTGGTTACCTGGATCATTGATCGAAATGCAAATACAACTAATGTTTGCTTAGCAAATTGTAAATTTTGCAATTTTTTCAGAATACCTGGTCATGAGGAAGCCTATATAACCACCATTGAACAATACAAGCAAAAGATTGATGAGTTAATGCGCTATGGAGGGAATCAACTTTTACTTCAAGGGGGACACCATCCGGACCTAGGGTTAAGCTTCTATTGTGATTTATTTAAGGAGTTAAAGGAAATCTATCCTGAACTAAAATTACATGCTCTTGGGCCTCCTGAAATTGCACATATCTGTAAACTTGAGGGCTTAAGTCATATTGAAGTTTTAGGTGAACTAAAAGCTGCTGGTTTAGATTCATTGCCTGGTGCGGGAGCTGAAATCTTAAATGATAGAGTGAGACGCTTAATCTCAAAAGGCAAGTGCACCGGCCAAGAATGGTTAGATGTTATGCGAGCAGCTCATAAATTGCACTTAACCACCTCTGCTACAATGATGTTTGGTCATATTGAGACACTAGAAGAGCGATTTGAACATTTAGTTTTGTTAAGAGAAGTACAAAGTGAAAAACCTGCTGATGCAAATGGATTTCTTGCTTTTATTCCTTGGCCATTTCAAGATGATGGAACTTTACTAAAGCGTGTCAAAGGCGTTAGGAATCAAGTTTCTGCCGATGAGTATATTCGAATGATTGCCATTTCACGGATTATGCTTCCTAATGTTGAGAACATTCAAGCCAGCTGGTTAACTGTAGGGAAAGAAGTAGCTCAAGCATGCTTGCATTCAGGTGCAAATGATATGGGGTCTATTATGATTGAAGAAAATGTAGTTTCTGTTGCAGGAGCTCCTCACCGTTTCACTGCTAAAGGTATTCAAGAAGCTATAAGAGAGGCTGGCTTTACGCCTCAATTGCGTACCCAAGAATATGAGGCACGGAAATTGCCTGAAGATATAGAGCAACAAGTCATCAATTATTAGCGTTTGTTAGCAACATGAAAAAAATATTCTACCTTTTTGTATTTCTATTGGTGGCGTTTGTTGCAAAAGCTACTCACAATCAGGCGGGAGATATTACCTATGAAAACATTTCAGGTCTTACTTATGAGTTTACCATTACGATTTTCGCAGATGGCAACAGTCCTGCTGTAGGGAGAAAAGAAATTGAAATAAATTGGGGTGATAATACAGGATTAGACTCCTTAAACGTTATTAGCGAAACACAAATAGGTCCAAATACTAGTACGATAAAAAGAGTTTGGAGAGGGAGACATACTTTTCCCGGTCCAGGATCATATTTTGTGCGAGTGGAAGACCCTAATCGAAATGGAGGTGTTGATAATATTGATAATTCAGTGAATGTTCCATTTGTCATTGAAACACTTTTGCGCATTAGCCCATTTGCAAATCAACCCAATAATTCAGTAGTGTTGCGAAATGACCCTGTTGATATTGCTTGTGTTGGTGCGACATATGTTTATAATCCTGGAGCAATTGATTTTGATGGGGATTCAGTTGCCTATGCGCTTGCAAGAAGCAAAGGCACCGGTGGACAAACAGCACCAGGGTATGAGTTTCCACCAGCTTCCAACAGTATCACCGTAAATCCATTAAGTGGAGATTTAGTTTGGGATCAGCCAAATGTTCCAGGTTTATATAACGTGGCCATAACCATAAAAGAATTTAGGAACGGTGTATTGGTAAGCGAAGTCTTACGTGACCTTCAAATCACAGTTATAGCAGGTTGTAATAATCAACCACCAGTAATTCAAACAGACCAATCAGTTTGTGTTGATGCGGGTTCTACTTTAACAGTCCCCATTCGTGCTACTGACCCAGATGTTGCCGATGATATAACAATCTCGGCTACGGGGGAAGTGCTTGAGCCGCCAATAAATAATCGAACTAACTTTAATCGAGGTGTAATTTCAAACCCAGCGAACGCTTCCTTTATTTGGAATACAAATTGTTCAGACGTGCGAAACAGGTTTTATTACTTAAGTATTAGAGCTGAAGATAATGGCCAAGATCGTGGAACAAGAAATTTGGTACACTTTAAAACAGTTGATATTCTTGTAGTTGCTCCAGCACCAACAAATGTATCCGCTACTGATATAGGAACAGCTATCGAATTAAACTGGGATAATACCACCTGCCAAAATGCTATAGGCTATATCGTTTATCGCCGACTAGACTCTTCAGGTTATGTCTCTGATAGCTGTAATGTCGGGGTTCCTGAAAATATTGGTTACGCTGTATTAGACACTATAATAGGGCTAAATAATACCAACTATTTAGACGATAATTTTGGCGAAGGCCTTATTCCAGGGCAAAAATACTGTTACTTAATCACTAAGTTTTTTGCTGATGGGGCAGAAAGCTATGCCTCGGAAGAAGTATGTGCAAAGGTTAAAAAGATTGTTCCAGTCATTACAAAAGTTTCCGTGCTATCAACAAGCAATAACGCAGGAGTGATTGATTTGGGATGGTCCCCACCAGATACTATTGATATAGTTGCATATCCTCCACCTTACCGATATTTAATCTCTTCCAGAGAAAACGACCAAAAGCAACTTATTGATTCCACGCTTTCATTGGTTGATACTATTTACACTGTCTCGAACCTAAATACCGAAAGCATGCAACATTCATTTCAAGTAGACTTATTTAGTCTTGGAAATGGGAGGGTATTTGCAGGTAAATCAGCGAAAGCAAGTTCAATTTTCCTAAAAACAAATGCTTCAGATAATCAAATTGAGCTTAATTGGAGTGATCAAACACCTTGGGTTAATGATAGCTTCATTGTTTATCGAAGTTTGCCTAATTCATCAAGTATTTTTGATTCAATTGCTGTAACAAGTCAATTAAACTATATTGATTCGAACTTAAAAAATGATTCTAAGTTTTGTTACTACATTGAGTCTTTTGGTGCTTATAATTTAAATTCTGTAGAAAAACCTTTAATCAATCTTTCCCAAGTTGCCTGTGATATTCCACTAGATACTGTTATACCCTGCAGTCCTATTCTTAGTGCTAGTGGAACTTGCGAAAATGAACAACTGGACTTAATTTGGAATAATCCAAATAATACTTGTGGAAATGATATCATTGCCTATAATCTTTATAGAAGCGTATCGAGAAGTGGAGAAAAAGAATTGATTAGAAGTTTTACTTCTCCACTAGATACCACCTTGAGAATAACAAATGAAGAGGTAGCAGGTTGTTATTTTGTTACATCGCTTGATTCAGCATTGAATGAAAGTGAATTTTCTTCTTCAGCGTGCTTAGAATATTGTCCTATTTACGAATTGCCCAACGTTTTTACACCAAATGGTGATGCACACAATGAATTATTTATACCAATTCAACCTTATCGATACGTAGACTCTATTGATTTAAATATTTATAATCGATGGGGGGATTTAGTTTTTCATACAACGAATCCTGATATTGAATGGAATGGGGAAAGACTTTCATCAATTAATCTATTTGACAAAAATAAAGCAAGCGATGGGGTGTTTTTCTATTCATGCAAAGTATTTGAACTTAGTGTTGAAGATAACAAGAAGCCTCGACTTTTAAAGGGGACAATTACAGTTCTAGATTCTAAATTTATAAAAGTAGAATAAGTGTTTACAGGAATTATTGAAGAAGTTGGCGAGCTTTTGGCTATTAGTCAAGAAGGAACTAATTTGCGTTTTACTGTTAAGGCAGCCTTTAATGCTGAGCTAAAAATTGATCAAAGTGTAGCGCATAATGGAGTTTGTTTAACCGTTGAAAAGTTGCACGATGATAGTTATGAGGTAGTCGCGATAAAAGAAACCTTGGATAAAACTAATTTGTCAATACTTAAATCAGGTGATCTTATAAATTTAGAGCGATGTATGCTGATGAATGCCCGCTTAGATGGACATATAGTTCAAGGTCACGTTGATGGAACGGCAACTGTAGAAAACATTAAAGTAGAGGGAGGAAGCTGGACATTTAAATTTAAATTGGATCAACCTTCGAAATTAATTGTAGAAAAAGGTTCAATATGCATAAATGGGGTTAGCTTAACTGCATTTAATGTTTCTGATGTTGGATTTAGTGTGGCAATAATTCCTTATACCTTTGAGCATACTTCCTTTAAAACCTTAAAAGTCGATAATCCAGTTAATTTAGAGTTTGATATTGTAGGAAAGTATATCCAACGAATGATGGGCTAGGCCAATTAATCACCTCTCTTTTTCAGACTACTTAAAAAACAGCTTTTGCAATATCTTTCACTGTTTTTGACTTACCCATTGTATAATAGTGAATACATGGCACGCCAGCTGCTACCAGTTCTTTTGATTGCTGAATTGCCCAAGCTGTTCCAACCTTTTTCACCTCTTCATTGCTGGCACATTTTTCTAACTCATCAGTAAGATCAGCGGGTAAATCAATATTGAAAAATTTGGGTAAAAAACTGATGTGTCTCATAGACTCAATTGGTTTAATCCCAGGTACTATTGGGACATCGATGCCTTCTTCGCGACAAGCGTCTACAAAGGCAAAAAACTTTTTATTGTCGTAAAAAAGTTGTGTAACCACATAGTGAGCTCCAGCATCAATTTTTTCTTTTAATCTTCGAATATCAGCACGCATGTTTGGAGATTCAAAGTGCTTTTCAGGATAACCGGCAACACCAATAGAAAAATTTGTAGGCGTTGCATTTTCTATATTCTCATCGATGTATTTACCTTTATTCAGGTCTACTATCTGTTTAACCAACTCTACTGCAAATTCATTTCCTCCTTTCTCTGCTACAAAGTGAGTTTCCGTTTTAATGGGATCTCCTCGAAGTGCTAATACATTATCAATTCCTAAAAAATTGAGATCAATTAATGCATTTTCTGTTTCCTCCTTAGAAAAACCTCCACAAATTAAATGTGGAATAGCTTCTATATTGTATTTGTTCATTATAGCTGCACAAATACCTACAGTTCCTGGTCGCTTCTTAATAGCAATCTTTTCTAGATAACCTTTTTCACGTTTCTTGTAAATAAATTCCTCTCTGTGATAGGTCACATTTACGAAGGCGGGGTTAAATTCTAAAAGAGGGTCAATTCCATCGTAAATGGATTGAATACTTTTTCCCTTTAGTGGAGGAAGTATCTCAAACGAAAATAAAGTTTTATCGGTGCTAGTAAGTCTTTCTATTACTCTCAAAGGTGTGAATTTTAAAGGAACAAATTTACCAAAGCCCTTCTTTTTGAAGGGCTTTGGTAAAAGGAATTATGAATTAATTGGTTATCTAAGAATTGTAAACGTTCCTTTTAAAATTCCTTGGGATTCATCGTTAACTTCTAACACATAAAAATAGGTGCCATCTGAATAATCTTCACCATCCCAATCATTTTGGTAGCTATCAGATTCATATATTAGCTCTCCCCAACGATTGTAGATTTGTAACGGGCTTCCTGGAAATACTTCTAATAAATCAAACCTCAAAAATTCATTGATGCCATCACCGTTAGGGGTGAAAACATTAACGGGTTTTACAACTGCGTTACAGGCTTCTGCTAGTCCTATAGGACCATACCTACAAGGTGCATCTTCTTCAACCTCAGTGTTTACTCCTCGCGCCTCTAATTTTAATTGTTTACCTCTTGCTATGTGGTCAAATTGATTGACACTAGGGAAAATCCATTCGCCTTCATTTCCAAAAGGATCAATTGTTCGAACTTCGAAATAGTCTGCACCTTTCATTGCAGGTATAAAGAAGCTTTGTTCAATATCTCCATCTTTAAAAGTAACCTGTGTGCAAAGTGGTTGTGGAATTCCCAATGAATCAGCTACATTAATGAGAACTGAGTCGTAACCTACACACTGACTATTTTCTGTGCGCTTAGTAACCTCTAATTTATACATGCCACTATCAGAAATAAAAACAGAATTAGAATCTGCACCTGGTATTGCAACATCATTTAAATACCACTGATAACCCATACTATCAGGGACAAGATAAGATTCAATGTTTGTTAAATTAAATTCAAATCCTGGACAAATCGTAGTATCATTGCCGAAATCAATATTTACTTTTACGAGATCTTTAAGTACAATAAATGTATCTCTCTCAAAACATTTACCCGCTTCTAACTCCACTTCGGAAGTTATTATATACGGCTTCCCTAGTCCCGATCCAATGCTAGCTACGTCAAATGATGAATTCTTTTTACTTGAATTTGAACTACCGCCAACAGCATCCCATCGATTTTGAGGTCGATTGAAGTAAGTCCAAAAATAACTTACAGCATTGTGTTTTGTTGTCATTGAGTCTAAATCAATTAATGGCCATGGCTCATCAGCACATAAGTCAAAATCTGGAATTTCAACAGGATCGTTTTGATAGAATAATACTTCGAAGTTATCAGCATCATAGCAATACGCTTCATATGCCGTATCATTATAGGTATAGCCAAAATCTAAGCCTATTCCAACCTCCCAAGTGCCTTCAGGAAATTCAAGATCTCCTTGAATGTTGGTATCTACAGGGAGATTGTATGTGCTAGTAGGTGGGTAAAGAGAATCTCTTACTTCATTAGGGTCAAACTCAACAAAACGCCAGGTATATAAACTAGCTACACTTCTCAGCTTTTCTTGACCTTGTAAGGCATCAACTCTAAAAGGTAAATCAGCTGGATAACAAAATTCTTTTAAACCATCACTATCACCAAATTCGTAGGTATAGTCTGTATTGATGTAGATTGGAATTTCCACAGAACCTTCTTCAAGTTCAAAACCACATCGATTTTTAATTCCAGTTGGTTGTTTGTTTGGTTTTGGAAATAAGGTGTAGTTACCTGGACCTATCGGTTTGAAAAGGTATACTCTAAAACGTGTAAATTGATCTAAATCATCACGATTTAATGGCACAATACTGTCTATTCCAATAGCATTGTCATCCCTAGGATTTCCAGGTTTACCTCTATACATGCTTAACCACTTAGGATCGGCTAAGGCAGTTTCAATAAGCATAGGTTCACTCATTCTAAAGTCAAGCGTTGTGGAGGCGCATTCATATTCCCACGCAGCTTCAGTCGTATTAAAGTCATCTGCACTAAATTCAGGAAGTCTTTTATTGCACTGGGTATCGAAAACAAAACGCATCTGACGGTAGGTTGAATTGATTAGTTTTCTGCTTTTTCGGATTACTGGTGTTCGCTCGCTTGGTAGACAGCCTCCTCCTGGGATTAAACATGTTGAATCAACTTCAAAAACAGTTCTGTGCTCTCTAACTATGAAAGTAACGGCAGCAATAAAGCCTCCCTGCCCAAGTGCTAAATCCGGAGTAAACGACAATACCCCATTTTTTTTGTCAAAAGTAATGGGTGTTGAAGAAGGGAAAGGAGTTGAAGGAGAATACCCTTCTGATGAATAATAAGTTACCCCTTGTGCATTAGCTTTTAAGGTAGTAACAAGTTCGTAGGATAAGGAGTCTCTAATTTGAAGTGTATCTGATGTAATGTTATTGTTTAGATTAAGATCAATTGTATAAACATCATCATCAACTACTGGTAATTTATAATTGTAGCTCTGACCATCGCAAAAAGTTTCCACAGGATGAGGAGTAATCCAACGCGCTGAAGTATTAAAAGAAACATTCTCTATTCGAATCGTATCCAATAAGTCTTTTTGAAGCACTCCTTCTACTTCGCCACAAAATCGAAGATTTGAAAATGTGGTTATTAAGAAAAATGTTTGCCCTTGTTCAATATTGAATGTTGCTGGAGATTGGTAATTTCTACCTCTAACTCCATTTGCAATATTGCCCATAGGAATAGTACCATAAAATATTTTCCAGTCATTAGCTGGAAAAGGCAAAGTAACATTATTTCTTCGATACCATCGACCAGCTGTACAAATTGGGTCAGATTTAAGGCATAAGTTATCTATTGTGCCCTGGGATGTGAAATTATTTAATGTAATTGGAATAACTAAATTATTATTCGAAGGGGACCATAAATTTATAGTTTTTGAATCCTCAAATGTACCAGTAGGACAGTCTCGATAAAATTTAAGAATAAAATTATAAGCTTGCGGTCCAGTACAAGGTGCGTTTGGGTTACCTGCATATTCTATTGCAATTTCTCCACCTGCAAAAACTTCTGAAATTGGCTGTGCTTCAATTGCACTAGAAATCAAAATAGTAAATGCTAGGCTAAAAATTTTAAAATAATTTCTCATCGATTATTATATATTAGTGGTCAATATAACTCACAAAAAAGCGAAAGGTAAAGTAACAAAAAAACCCAACAACTCACAAGCTATATCTTGTAATAGCTATTGACGATTATATTTCTAATTCAGTTGCATTTAAAAAAAACATTTCACCAATGCTAAAATATTAACTTTGCACACTTGAAAAATTGATGAATGGAGCAGATAAGGAACTTTTGTATAATTGCACATATTGATCACGGGAAAAGTACCTTGGCAGATCGTTTGCTGGAGAAAACAAAAACAATCACCATGCGTGAAATGCAGGCGCAAACTTTGGACGATATGGATTTGGAGCGAGAGCGCGGGATTACCATAAAAAGCCATGCCATTCAAATGAATTATATTCTAAATGATAAAACGTATCAACTCAACTTAATTGACACTCCTGGACATGTTGATTTTTCTTATGAAGTTTCTCGCTCAATTGCTGCCTGTGAAGGAGCATTATTAATAGTTGATGCTGCTCAAGGAATCCAAGCACAAACAATTTCTAACCTCTATCTGGCACTGGAGCATGATTTAGAAATTATTCCTGTGCTTAATAAAATAGATTTACCAAGTGCTAATCCAGAGGAAGTTAAAGATCAAATTGTTGATTTAATTGGCTGTGACCGCGAAGACATTCTCTCAGCTAGCGGAAAAACAGGTCAAGGAGTAGAAGAGATTTTAGAAGCTATTGTAGCACGAGTTCCTGCCCCCATTGGAGATCCTAATGCACCATTGCAAGCTTTAATTTTTGATTCGGTTTATGATTCTTATCGAGGCATCCACGCTTATTATAAAGTAATCAATGGCGAAATAAAAAAGGGAGATAAAGTAAAGTTTGTCAATACAGGTAAAGAATATGGAGCAGATGAAGTGGGAGTTTTAAAATTAAAGAAAGAACCTCGACAGGTTGTTAAAACAGGCGATGTAGGATACATTGTATCGGGAATAAAAACTGCAAGTGAGGTAAAAGTCGGCGATACCTTAACCACAGTAGCTAATCCTTGTGAAAAAGCCATTCAAGGGTTTGAGAACGTGAAACCAATGGTTTTTGCGGGAATTTATCCTGTAGATACTGAAGAGTACGAGGAACTCCGTGACGCCATGGAGCGATTGCAGCTAAATGACGCTTCGTTGACATTTGAGCCTGAATCTTCTGCAGCTTTAGGTTTTGGATTTCGTTGTGGATTTTTGGGCATGTTGCACATGGAAATCATTCAAGAACGATTGGAGCGCGAATTTGATATGACTGTGATAACAACTGTGCCAAACGTATCATATCATGCTTTTTTAGTGAAAGAACCAGACCATATGGTAATGATTAATAACCCATCTGATTTGCCAGAAACTACTTTGCTAGACAGAGTTGAGGAGCCATTTATTAAGGCGCAAATTATTACCAAATCGGATTATGTTGGCGCTGTAATGAATTTATGTATTGAAAAACGAGGAGAGTTACAAAATCAAGTCTATTTAACTACAGACCGAGTTGAACTGACTTTTCATATCCCTCTGGCTGAAATTGTATTTGACTTTTACGACCGCCTAAAAACAATTTCACGAGGATATGCTTCTTTTGATTATCATCCATTGGGCTACAAAGAGTCAACCTTGGTTAAAATGGATTTATTGTTAAACGGAGATCAAGTTGATGCTCTTTCTGCTTTAATTCACAAGGATAAAGCTTATGATTTAGGGAAAAGAATCTGCATTAAATTGAAAGAACTATTGCCACGCCAGCAGTTTGATATTGCGATACAAGCTGCCATTGGTGCCAAAATTATTTCTAGGGAAACAGTGAAAGCCTTGCGTAAAGATGTAACCGCCAAATGTTATGGTGGAGATATTAGCCGGAAGAGGAAATTATTGGAAAAGCAGAAAAAAGGGAAAAAGCGTATGCGTCAAATTGGGAATGTTGAAGTTCCACAAAATGCCTTTTTAGCTGTTCTAAAATTAGATGATTAATTTGCAACGACGTTAACCCTAACCCCTTTGCTATGGCTTGCAAACTCAGGGGCATATTGACATTGGATAGTGCTTATTCCATTTGAAAACTCTCCAATCTGGCTAGCTCTTAGGGCATACTCAAAAACATAAACACCTTTTGATAAACGATCAATAAAGAAGTTAGTAGAAGCATCTTTAGTGCTTTCGTAATAGCCCAAACCATCTTGATACTTGTATTGAGAAAGTACATTTACTGGTTCAAAAGCTGCTGCTCTCATATCTTTTAAGTGAACAAACTCCAAGTTTCTATCTGTGGAAAGTTGTATGCGTACTTTTATTTTATCGCCCACTTTAATAGTTGTGCCATCAATTGGTTGCATCACTTCCCCTTTTTCGGAATTGCTTACTTTGAATATGGTTTTGCTCAAGCTTAAACCCGCTGTTTTTGCATTGGAAATCTCATCTAAATCTTGATAAAATTGCCAATAAGCTGCTCCCCAAGCAATGCCTTCATCCTTCTTGTTAACTTTAATTTTTCCCAAGTTGGATTGCACTGCAGCAGCATCCCAAACCTTTTTATAATATCCAGTTCCTGCCTCTGTGTTAGTGGTATTGAGTTCAATTTTTTGATTGCCAATTGTTATATCAACTTGTGGTGTTGTTGCAAAGTCATTATTTCCACTCATTAATAAAGCATAACAAGCTGCAGCAGTTGCTTTAGTATTGTTCCATGCTTGTGTTTGTTTCTGCTTTAACAGCCAAATATTTAATTCTTCCACCAATTGTTGGTTTTCTCCAGCTTCAAACAATTCAATCATTAACGCTTGTGTTTCAATTGGCGCTTGATACCAATAATAACCACCTTGATTATTTTTCCAATACATGCCCATTTCTTCATCCATGATTGCATTGTCTGCCAATGAAAGTTGAATTTGTTTTGAAATTGGGCTACTTGGAAGTATTCTGTGCATTGACAATCCAATTAAGCCTTGCTCATAAATACTGCGATTTAACCAATATTTCTGAGCCTGATCTACATAATATTCATAGCTTTTTTGGTTTTTAGGCAAGGATATTTCTTGGAAAAAACTTCGAGTATAGAGGTAATGAATTTGCAATCTTCCCAAATGATTTTTACTTAAATCAGCTTTGTTTTCAAGGAGTCTATTATAATCTTCTTCTACTCGTTGATCCATATAGGCAACAGCATTTCTAAGTAATACCTCTAGTTTGTGGTCGGCTCTTAATTCAATACCCAACTTTTTTAAATGCCCTAAGCCTTCTACTATATACTGACTTATATATCGATTGTCTTGCATTCCTTTGTACCACGACCACCCACCATTCGGTAGTTGCAATTGACTTAGTTTATCAATCGCCGCTTGTTTTTCTGCAGCCATTCTATTGTAATCAAAAAGTAGGGCAATCCGCTTTTTTTGTTCACTTTCACTCTTTGCCAATTTTAACCATGGAGTTTCTTCGAGGAGAATACTCTTGAGCTCCTGATTTTGCATCAGTTTCGAAGTTAACTCTTCAGAACTGCTGTTTTTCCATTGCTCAAAAACCGCTTTTATTTTGGGATTGCTATTGGCGATTTTTTCAGCCAAACTATTGGCATACAATCGGGCGAATACTTGTTCAGAACATTCATCCGTTTGTTCGCTGAGATTGGGTAAAGCCTGAATGGCATACCAAGCAGGATTAGCAGTAAATTCTAAGGTAAAACTCTCATGGCTAAGTGTTGCCTCAGACGCTGAATTCAGCAGCTTCTTAAATTCAAAACGTTTGCTTTCATTTCCTCGAATCCACAAGGGTAAACTTTCCGTTACTAGCATTCGGTTAGGAACTACCGGAATAGCTCTCTCTTCGCCATCACTAAACGCTTCTGTTTTTGCTTCTATTCGGTAACTAATGACTTTTAAATTTTTTGGAATGTGAACTTTCCAACTTACCGTTGTATTTCCTTTTGTTGGAACATCAAATGGTATATCGGCAGCGTTTTCACTAAAGATGTCTATTTTATTTCCGTTGAGGGCATTGTAAAACTGAAGCCTAGCATAGCCTTCTAGCTTTTTATCGCTGAGATTATTGATTAACGCTGTAAACTGAAATTGATCCCCCTCCCTAAAAAAGCGAGGAGCATTGGGCACTACCATGATTTCTTTTTGTGTGCGAATAGATTGTTCTAGCGTTCCAATTTCTAAATTTTTAGTGTGCGCTAAAGCCCTGAATTTCCATTGTGTTAAAGCATCTGGCATGGTGAATTCAAAACTTACTTCTCCACTGTCACCAGTTCTTAGTTGAGGGTAAATGAATACCGTTTCTCTAAAATCAGAACGTATAGGATTGGCGGTAGCTTGTTTTTCAATCGATTGTTTTTTATCTTTTTGGACCTCGTTTTGTTTAAATTTAAAGCTTCCAGCATCATCTTCAATAGCTGTTGATTCTAACTCATAATAAACTTCACCAGCAATCATGCTTTCAGCCATCCTCGGCTGATGCAGCCCATACCCTCCATAGCCTAAGTAAAAGCCAAACCAGTTTAGACTGGGGTAAACACGCTGTGGAACAACCGGTAAATCTTTATTAGTAACCACAAAAGTTTCAGCACTTGTTGAACTAAAACTGTTGTTTTGATCCCAATGCAATTGACTGGAATTGGAACGATATAAATTCAAATCCCAGTTGTCTTGCCTGAATTGATCCAAGGATTGGTCATACATGCCTGCCAATAGTTCTGCGGCAGCAGCATCGCCATTATTTCCTGTTATGCTAAGTGTCCATTTCTCCTGACTACCTGGTTGAACTTTATCCCTAAAGGTGCCTAGACTAAGGCTTAATTTTTTATTACTGAATGGCACAGAAATTCTGCTCGAGTAGCTTATCATTCGATCGGAGTGGATGCCAGTAAAATAAATTGAAAAACCTCCACGATAATCTTCCTTTATGGGAATGTTTATTTTTTGTTGGGCATTATTTAGCGTGATCCATTTTTTGGAAATAACTTGGTTCTTATGCACCACCTCATAGAGCAAGCGACAATTTTTCAATGATGAGCCAATGATAAACTGTGCCGTATCACCTGGTTCACCTTCGTTTTTTAAAACCTCAAATTGTGAAAATAGCGGGTAGGGTGGTTGATCAGCTTTTGTGTCAATTAAGTTAAAGCGTTTTTTTAATTCCACCTTTTCACCATATCGGTCAGTTGTTTCAACTACCAATTCATAAGCTCCTGGGCTCAACTCCCTGAAAAGATTCAACTGCTTATTACAGTTAATTGTAGAATTGCTTACTTCGTAGTCTCTAGGAAAAGAAGCAAGCTCTGACTCTTCAGCCTTACTTGCATAAGATGGGAAATTGTTTCTGTATTCCATTTGGGCTATTCCAACTTGATCTACAGCAGCCCACAACTTCGACTTTTTGGGGCTTTTTGGCGTTTGCAGTTTCCACAAACTCAAACTTGCTTTTGTATCAATGGGCTGTCCATTAATAGTTTGAGCGGTTATTTTTAAGGTTTTTAAATCGTTGAACTGAATAGTCTCTCCTAAATCGCTTGTCAAAAACAAGGATTGACTGCTTAATTGGATGTTTTCAGTTAAACTTTGGGTTTCCCCGCTTGGGCTAGTGGCGTCAATAACTAACTCATAATTATAAACTGGATTCCATTTTGGTTGAATACTTGGGTCTGCTTGCGCTAAAAAGTTGAAGGTAAAAGCCCCTTTCTCATCTGTACTAATCGTTCCATTTGCAATTTCCTTTTGATTGGCAGGAGGCATGAAGCTTCTAAAATAAGACCAATAAGGATAGCTTGCTTTGCGATAGATACGATAACTCACCGCTGCATTGGTAATCATTGCTCCAGAATAAGCAGCTACTTTTCCATTTACTTCAATGGATTTGTTTATCTTTTGTTCACTTTTTGAACTATCCAGCCTAATCTCGAAGGTTGGACGCTTGTATTCTTCAACTGAAAAACGATGCATCCCATTTTTATCTTGAATGCGGTATTGGCCGTTCAATCCACTTGTTGGTAGTACAAAACTGCCTTGGTATGAACCGAAATCATTTGTTTTTACAGTTAGAGAACTTAATTCTTCTCCGTTCACATTATACAAGCTCACTTTTGTAGAGAAGTTCGCTTTTGGAGTTTTATTATCTCCCTTAGACTCAATGACAATTCCTTTAAAATAAACAACTTGACCTGGTCGGTAAATTGCTCGATCAGTAAAAAAATGGGTTGTTGTTATCGTTCTTTCATTGGCCTGATGGTTATACAAGTAGTAGCTCGTCGACAAGCCCAAGGTGTCTGTTTCGTTGGATAATTGGAATTGAAATTGATTGTTTCCACTAAAATTTTTTATCTCGACGAAAGCATTTTTATCTGTTTCATAAGTGGCTATTTTTTTTAAACCATCATTTCTTGAGCTATAGTCATAAAATGGACTAAACACATCAACAGTTATATTACTTAGCAGATCACCAGTTTTTCTATTTAGTGAATACAGTTCAACAGCATTACCTTTAGCATGGCGTCTGCTCATATAAGCCAATTCGCTCACCTGAAAGTTGGCATATACGATTCTTTCAGTAGAGTTATCAAAGCTTTCTGTGTTTGCTGCTAATAAAAAGTAATTGCCTTTCGGAAGCGATTGGGTAGACAATTCATGCGCATGCTGTTGAAAATCACCTAAATTTTCAATAGACGCTAACCATGTTCTTGAAGGTTTTCTATCAATTAAATTGCGAATAAATTCTTCCCTGTTTTTGTAGCTCCATTTTTGGTTTATTGCATGGGGCAGTTTTAACAAACGGAAATAGACAGTATCGATGTTTTTATGACTTAGTCGAAATAAAATGGCTTCATTTGGTAAATAGGTGTTCTCAACTTGAAAATCCAAAGCTGTTTGCTCGATTATAGACTTTAAAGCAGCACATTGTTTTGCACCAAAAGAAGTTTTTCCAGTTTTTGAAGTGCAAATTTCATGGGCCTTTTTCAAGTACCATTGATTGGAATTACCCTCTTCCTCAAAACTGTATTCATTACCCCACCGATAATAAAGCTGAGCAATGGCGTAATCAATTTCATCAGCTGATTTATTAGCTGAATGTTTTTTTGAAAATGCTTGAAGTGCCTTTAAGTATAAACTGTCTTTCAATTCCAAATTAGATTGATTGTAGGCAAAGCTTAAGCGATCCAAATTAAAGTCAATTAATACCTGAGGTGATTTGTCGTTTTGGTGTAACTTTAATAATTGCTGGTACACTAATAAGCTATTGAAATTGGCAGAATTACTGTCTGGAGAATTCAGCTCTAAAGCAATAAAGTTTTCAACGGAAGAAAAAACAGCATAATCATCTAGATTAAATTCGTGAATTGGGGCATTTACATTGCCTTCATTTCGTTTATAGTGTTGTAATGCTCTATCGGCTAAAAAATCATATAAGCTTGGGCGTAATTCCAAGTTGTTTTTGGTCAAGTTAGAGTCTTGAGGAGTTGCATTTAAAATGGGGATTAAGGAAGTACTTGGAAATTGACTCAAATCATCCTTTGGACTTAAAGAAGCTTGATAATGCTGGTTTATTTTTTGCATGATTTGATCCAAGCTCCAAGAGCGAACATCTCCTTCGTCAAAATTGGTAGTAGCCGTTCGTTCCCTAAAGCGCCAGCGGTTTTGATTGTAATATTGAAAATATAACTCCCCTGTGGCAGAATGTAATAATTGCTTTAGAGGAAATTCAGCAGCTTCAATTTGTGCTTCGTAGGCTGTTAAAATTTTTAGAGACGATTCCTCTTCAATGTGGTTGGAATATTTGGAACGGTAGGCTAAGGCTTTAAATACTTGGTTGATGTTGTTTTCGGCCAAAGCCTTTTCTAAGATGGCATTGCTTTTATCAATTATGGCTTTGCCCATGCCTTTATTTTCCAACTTTTTTACTTCTTGCCAATCGGCCTCGTATTCAGCATAACTAATGGCTGATGTGGGGGTGGAAGAAGTCGAATTGGTGTTTTTGCAGGCTTGTAAACTCAGGATTGCAAGCACTAAAAAGAAGATGAATTTATTCCAATGCATGGTTTTGGTTTTGCAGTAGATTACAAACTTAATACCAAAGGGAATGTTGTGGGATTTTTACTAATTGTAAAGCAAGTCAAATGCAATCGGTTTAATGATTGTGTATCAAGCTCATTTCTCTCTGGTAAATATTTTCTTTCGGCTTTCATCAATCCCCGAAAGGCCAATTTTAAACTTAATCACCAAAATGCGAATGGCAACAATTAGAGAAATGCTTAACACCGTATTTAACTCAAAGGGAACATCAAATTTTTGCAAATAATAGAACAATGTAGCACCGGCTATACAAGCCATGGCATAAATTTCTTTTCTAAAAATTAGTGGTATTTCATTAATTAAAATATCTCTAATCACTCCCCCCAAAACTGCTGAAAACATGCCTAAAATAATAGCGATAGGTGGTGAAATGCCAATGATTAAGGCTTTTTTAAGACCTAAAATGGTAAAAACTCCAATTCCTATGGTATCAAATAGAAAGAGTGTTTTTCGCAGCTTTCGAACCACCCCTTTAAATAAAAAGGTAATGCCAACCCCTGCCAAAATTATGTAGAGGTAGGTGACATCTTTCATCCAACCTACAGGAGTGGCACCAATTAATAAATCACGGATAGTACCGCCACCAACTGCAGTAACAAAAGCTAAAAATGCTGCTCCAAACAAATCTAATTTTTTAGAAGCAGCAGCCATAGCACCACTAATGGCAAATACCAAAGTTCCAACTAAGTCTAAGCTGAATAAAATTTCATCTATATTTTTTAAAACTCCAATTGGCATGGCTAAAAATTTTTTGGGGAAGGTATGAAGATTTTAGTTTTAAATAAAAAGTTGTTAGTTAATCAAATTCAAAAAGAGATACTTAATTATACTACCTAAGTGCTTTTTTTATTTCGTTTGGCATTGTAGCTAAAAATGAGAATATCCGATGAGTTGGCTTAGTAAAACCGGAAAGTTCCATATCTTGCATTGGAAATCATTCGGCTGCACTTTGCCAAGTCGAGGATAGACTTATTTTTAGATACAGCCTGAGCTTTTTGGTCCTTTTTGCTCACCAAAAAGGACAATTAAAGAGAAAAAAAAGGAAGTTTTTGTTTGATAAACGTCTGAATAATTTGATATCAAATATTTTCAAACTTTTATCATTCTTTGTTTTAAAACAGAAGGAGTGCAATTCAAAGTAAATCAAACAGTACTATGTTACTAAGTTTAGCTTATATTTTTCGATATTTGCAATCAAATTTATTTTAATACTTCAAGAAGCAGCTAGCGTTTTTATGTGGGAAAAATTTTCAAGTTTCATACTCCGACAACGCTATATAATAGTAGCTGTCATTATTTCACTTACCGTATTTTTTGGGTATTACGCTAAAGATATCAAGTTGAGCTATGAAATGGCTCAAGTGTTGCCCCAGTCTGATTCTACACTTCAAGCTTTTGAAAAATTTAAGTCGCGCTTTGGCCAAGATGGTAGCATCATGGTTATAGGTGTTAAAGACAGTAATTTATATGAACTTGAAAACTTTAATGAGTGGCTGAGTCTTTCAGATCGGTTAAAAGAAGTAGAAGGAATCGATAATGTGGTTTCTATGGCGACTGTATATGGACTGGAAAAAGATACTAAAGAACGATCTTTAACTCCTTACCCAATAATAAAGGAAAAGCCAAGTAGCCAGGCTGAGCTAGACTCGCTGCTTAAAAAAATATATGCCCTACCCTTTTATCAAGGCTTCATTTTTAGTGAAGATCACAAGACCACCTTAATGGCGCTAACCCTTGATCGTGAGTTGCTCGATTCCAAGGATAGGGGAGTGATGATGGAAGATATTTTATCGGAAATTGACGAATTTAAAGCAAACACAAACATAGTTGTCCGCTATTCTGGCTTACCTTACATTAGAGCAAACAATACCACTAAAGTTCGGTCTGAAATTCGACTTTTTATTTTGTTGGCTATCCTGGTAACCGCAACCATTTTACTGTTGTTCTTCCGCTCTTTCCGAGCCATGATAATTTCTATGATTATTGTAATGGTTGGGGTGGTTTGGTCGGTAGGTATTCAAGTATTACTCGGCTTTAACATCACTATTTTAACTGGGTTAATGCCGCCCCTACTGATTGTAATTGGTATTCCGAATTGTATCTTTTTATTAAATAAATACCATCAGGAATATAAGCGGCACGGCAACCAAATATTAGCCTTGAGTCGGGTAATTCAAAAAATAGGGAATGCTATTTTCTTAACTAACACCACAACGGCATTAGGGTTTGGCACATTTATCTTCACTGACAGTACAATTTTAGTTGAATTTGGAATAGTGGCCACTTTGGGAATTTTATCTGTCTTCTTGATCTCTATCACGCTAATGCCCATCATGCTTAGCGTTCAAAGACCCCCCAAGGCTAAACACACGAAACACTTAGAAAGGCAGTGGGTACACTTGGTGGTGCATCAATTAGTACGCATAGTAACTGGTCATAGAACACTTACTTATGTAGTGACAGTGATACTGATTATTACTGGAATCTATGGTATTACCTTGATGCAAACTACAGGGAATATAGCTGACGATTTGCCGCGACACGATCCCGTATTTCTAGATTTACAGTTTTTTGAGGCTAATTTTCAAGGGGTATTGCCATTTGAAATTACAGTTGATACCAAGAAAAAGGGCGGCGCTACGCGATTACATAACTTGAAAAAAATTGATCAACTCCAAGAATTACTAAGAAAATACCCTGAGTTTTCAAAACCACTATCAATAGTTGAAGGAATTAAGTTTGCAAAACAAGGTTATTATGGAGGTAACCCCTATAAATATGATTTATATACCAACCAAGAACGTGCATTTATTGCCCCTTATTTAATTTCATCAAAAGGGGAAGAAAACAGTAATTTATTGAGCTCTTACTTAGATTCTAACCGACAAATTACAAGAATTACTGCCCAAATGGCCGATGTTGGGTCCAATCGAATGGAAGCCATTATAAAAGACCTAAAACCTCGTGTTGATTCTATTTTTTCTCCTGAAAAATATGAGGTAGAATATACTGGCACGAGTGTGATTTGGTTGAAGGGAACGGATTATTTAGTTAAAAACTTAATGCTGAGCTTGAGCATTGCCATCTTCCTAATTGCCATTATTATGGCGTTTTTATTTTCTTCGGTACGTATGGTTTTTGTAAGCTTGATTCCAAACCTCTTACCACTGCTATTTACAGCAGCAATTATGGGCTACTTCGGGATATCGCTGAAACCCTCCACCATTTTAATTTTTAGTATTGCCTTTGGTATTTCAGTAGATGATACGATTCACTTCTTAGCGAAATATAGGCAAGAACTGAGTAAACACGCATTAAATTTAAGAGAAGCTGCAATTTTGGCTTTAAAGGAAACAGGGGTAAGCATGATTTATACTTCCATTGTATTGTTCTTTGGATTTGGGGTGTTTACCGCTTCAAGTTTTGGCGGCACAATTGCCTTGGGCTTGCTGGTTTCCATTACCTTGCTTTTTGCCATGGCCTCTAATTTAATTCTATTGCCATCTCTCTTGCTTTCATTTGATAAATGGCTAATTACCAAGGCGTTTAAGAAAGAATCAATGGTTGAAATTTTAGATGAAGAGGACGATATTGAGCTAGATGATTTAGAAGTTAAAATCCTTAAAGACTCAGATAATCATTAATTTGGCGCCTAAAACTGATTGATATGAAGGGAATAGTTTTAGCGGGCGGATCAGGCACAAGGCTGCACCCATTGACACTAGCAGTGAGCAAGCAATTAATGCCGGTTTATGATAAGCCGATGATCTATTATCCGTTATCGGTATTGATGAATGCGGGAATACGTGAAATATTAATCATTACCACACCGCATGATAATGCAAGCTTTAAAAAACTGTTGGGCGATGGTTCTCAATTTGGTTGTGACTTCCAGTATGCGGTGCAAGAAATTCCAAATGGACTTGCTCAGGCATTTGTAATTGGTGAAGATTTTATTGGCGACGATAAGGTGGCGCTAATTTTAGGAGATAATATTTTTTACGGTTCAAACATGGCCGAATTGCTAGAAGCTAACAATGACCCTGAAGGTGGAATTGTATATGCCTATCATGTTTCAGATCCTGAGCGCTACGGCGTAGTGGAATTTGATGAAAATCAAGTGGCCAAATCAATTGAAGAAAAGCCAAAAAATCCAAAATCAAATTTTGCTGTCCCAGGGTTATATTTCTACGATAATGAGGTGATAGAAATTGCAAAAAACCTGAAGCCTAGTGCCAGAGGGGAATATGAAATTACGGATGTAAATAAAAAATACTTGGAACAGGGGAAGCTTCAAGTAGCAATTTTAGATCGGGGAACGGCATGGTTAGATACTGGAACTTTTGCTTCATTGATGCAAGCAGGCCAATTTGTTGAAGTAATTGAAGAAAGACAAGGATTAAAAATTGGCTGTCTAGAAGAAATTGCCTTCCGCAAAGGATTTATTGATAAAAAGCAACTCCATGAATTAGCACAGCCATTATTAAAAAGTGGCTATGGAAACTATTTATTGAAACTGATTTAAGGTGGAGAAAACAAAGATTTTAGTTACTGGTGGAGCCGGTTTTATAGGCAGTGCTATTGTTCATGAATTGTCTATGGATGAAAATAACTTGTTGGTGATTGTCGACAATTTGTTGACAGGAGACACCAAAAGAATTCCTAAAAGAGAAAATGTTCGATTCATTAATGCAAATGTTAATGACTTTGCAGACATCTCCAGCATATTCTTTGGCCTATCTTTTGACTATGTATTTCACTATGCAGCAGTAGTAGGAGTTAAAAGAACTTTAGATAATCCGATCATGGTATTGGAGGATTTAAAGGGTTTAAGGAATGTATGTGAATTAAGTCGAAAGACAAGTGTCAAGCGGATCTTCTTTTCTTCCTCTTCAGAAGTTTATGGAGAACCTGTAGAGTTACCACAAAATGAACACACCACTCCATTGAATTCTCGATTGCCTTATGCCATTGTAAAAAATGTTGGTGAGGCCTTTTTAAAATCTTACCATCAAGAATACGGGCTAGAGTATACCATCTTTAGATTTTTTAATACTTATGGTCCACTACAAAGCAAAGATTTTGTAATCAGCAAGTTTGTAAAGGCAGCACTCAAAAATGAGGACATCACCATTTTCGGTGACGGATCTCAAACACGAACATTTTGTTTTGTAGATGATAACATTCATGCTTGTGTGAATGCATTGAAAAATAACAAGATTGTAAATGATGTAGTAAACATAGGCTCTGATGTGGTATACACCGTATTGGAATTGGCTGAAAAGATTATAAAGATATCAGGGTCTAGTTCTAAAATTGTGCATTTACCACCGCTGGAGGAAGGGGATATGTCACGAAGACAACCAGACACCCATTTAATGAAAGAATTGCTTGGGCGAGAGCCAATTACATTAGATGAAGGACTTAAAATGGTAATTGATAACCCCAGTTTTTTTATTTGAGCAATGGGCACATCTTGGAAAAGCTATAGAGAACTTATCGTTGATGAGCTTAAAAATCACCAACAAACTGGCAAGCCCAAAGAGTTGTATAATCCCATAGATTATATTTTAAGCCTAGGAGGAAAGCGAATTCGCCCGGTATTGTGTTTAATGGCGGCTGAGTTATTTGGAGCTGAGTCCAAAAAAGCGCTTCCATTGGCCTTGGGAATAGAGATTTTTCACAACTTCACCTTGGTGCATGACGACATTATGGACGAAGCCCCTTTAAGGAGAGGAAAGTCAACCGTTCATGAAAAATGGAATAGAGACATCGCCATTCTTTCTGGCGATGTAATGTTTGTAAAGGCCTATGAATTTATCTGCAAGGCAGAACCGAAACAGCTACCTAGCTTATTGAAGTTGTTTAACCAAACAGCAATAGAAGTTTGTGAAGGCCAGCAGCTGGACATGAATTTTGAGTTAGAAACGAAGGTTGAAATAGCCGACTACATTGAAATGATTCGCTTAAAAACCGCTGTTTTATTGGCCTGTAGCTTAAAAATGGGAGCAATTGCAGCTGGTGCTTCGGCAAAAGATGCAGATTTGATCTACTCATTTGGCATCAACATCGGTATCGCCTTTCAAATTCAAGATGATTATTTAGATTGCTATGCTGATCAAGCTGATTTTGGAAAGCGGGTTGGTGGAGACATTATCTCCAATAAGAAAACCTACTTACTACTCAGTGCTATGGATAAAGGAACTCCAGAGCAACAATCTGCATTAAATAAGTTGATGACGGGGGAGTCTGATGAAACTCAAAAAGTGAAGCAAGTATTGGAGCTTTATAATCAAATTGGGGTGCCCGCTTTGACTAAAACCGCCATGGAGCGTTATTTTAAGTTAGGGATGAATGCAATCAGCGAAATTTCTGCAGACGAAGCCTTAAAACAACCATTGATTGAATTGGCTGAGATGTTGATGAATAGAAAGGAGTGAGAGTGTTCTAATTTAATGATAAATCTTTTTCAATGCCTCTTTCAGGTCTTTAAACTTAAACTCAAACCCTCGATCCTGAATTTTTTTGCAAGAAACCCGACTGCCTTCCAATACCAACAGCGAGCGCTTACCTAAAATAAGTTTCATTACAAAAGCGGGGACATTGGGTAACCACAATGGTTTCTTCAATACACTGGCTAGAGTATTTGTGAATGTTTTATTGTCCACTTGATTTGGTGCTCCTGCATTAAATGCTCCCTCTAATTTATTTTCAAGAGCGTAAATAAATATGCGGCATAAATCATCGATGTGAATCCAAGGCATGTATTGCTTTCCGCTGCCCAGTGGCGCACCAACATTAAATTTAACTGGATTGGCCATCTCTTTTAAAGCGCCTCCATCCTTGCTCAACACGATGCCAATTCTGATTTTGGAAGTTGGAATACCCAATTTGGCAATGGACTCAACGCTTCTTTCCCATTGTACACAGGTGTCTGCCAAAAAATCATTGCCAGGCTCTTCTTGCTCAGTGAAAATATGATCTGTAGTAACAAAACCATAATACCCCACAGCAGATGCTGAAACAACTACCTCGGGTTTTTTGGTGTTTTGCTCGATAGCTTGCTTTAGCAGTTCAGCCGTTTTTATTCTGCTTTCTTGAATGATTTGTTTTCGTTTTTCTGTCCATGGCTCGTCCACAATTCCCGCTCCAGCTAGGTGTATAATAGAATCATAGCCTTCAATTTCAGCAGCATCGAGCTGCATGTTCTCCACATCCCAAGGGATAGTTTTTACCTTTCCATCGCTTGCTGAGCGGCTCAAGTGCGCCACTTCATAACCTTTGGCTTGTAAGAGCTCAGTTAATCGGCTGCCAACTAAACCACTTCCACCGCTTATTAAAACTCGTTTATTCATTTCACACTATTTTGAAGGGTAACACGCTAAAAATTATTTAGTTTGTAAATTCAAATTTATCTATGTCACTTCCAACCCTAGCAAATATACAACTGTACAAAAACGATCAGAAGTTGTTGGATGTATTAATTCAGCAAGTAAATAAGGATTTTCAAGCAGTTGAAGATCCTGTATTTGTTGCTGATGCAGGCATGAGCTGGGATAGCATGATGGAAGTATTGGAGCCTCTTATCGATCGCCTAGTCAACCTTGATTCTGAGCGATTTTTCCGCTTGTTGTATACCATTGATGTAGATGAGAAGAAGGTGAAACAAATATTATTCGGAACACATGAACACCGAACATCTTGGAGTTTAAGTGTATTAATTTTGGAAAGGGAACTGTTGAAGGTGGTGACTAAAAAGCACTTCTCAAAATCAATAGAATAAGCAATTACTTTGCTGCTTGGTCGAATAGAATTAATTAACTTTACCGCTAGATATCGTACATTTTAACTTTATATGGATAAGTTTTCTTTCCTGAGTAATGCGGACATTTCTGCCGTAGATGAGCTCTACCAAAACTATAAACAAGACCCCGAATCAGTTGATGAGGGCTGGGCCAAATTCTTCGAGGGATTTGATTTTGCTCGAGCTAATTATGATGACCAACCTGCTGTAAGTTCAAATACTGCGGTTTTTGAGTCTGGAATTAGCCTCGATAAAGAATTTAAAGTACTCAGTTTAATTAACGGGTACAGAACGAGAGGGCACTTGTTTACCAAAACAAATCCAGTTCGCGAAAGAAGGAAATACAGTCCAACCTTAGCCATTGAGAATTTTGGCTTAAGTAAAGATGATTTAAAGACAAAATTTAAGGCAGCCATTGAAATTGGACTGAAAGAATCTACCCTTCAGGACATTATTGATCACTTGGAAGAAACCTATTGCAATTCCATTGGTGTAGAGTATCGTTACATTCGTAAGCCTGATAAGGTGCAATGGTTGCAAGAAAAGTTAGAAGGTAATCGCAACCGACCTGAATTTTCCAACGATGAAAAAAAGCACATGCTGCACAAGTTAAGTCAGGCTGTGATTTTTGAAGAATTTTTACATAAAAAGTTTGTTGGTCAAAAACGTTTTTCATTGGAAGGTGGAGAGTCTTTAATTCCAGCATTAGATGCCCTAATTGAAATGGGTGCAGGCATGGGGATTAAAGAATTTGTTGTTGGAATGGCGCATAGAGGGCGATTAAACGTACTGGCCAATATTTTCAACAAAACCTATGATGCCATTTTTAGTGAATTTGAAGGAAAGGAATACGAAGACAATTTGTTTGATGGTGACGTAAAATATCACTTAGGTTATTCTTGTGATATTGATACTGACAATGGTAATAATGTAAAGCTAACCTTAGCGCCAAATCCTTCCCACCTAGAGGCAGTTGATCCAGTTGTTGAAGGGATTTCTAGAGCCAAAGTAGATGATTATTTAGGTTCAGACGATAAAATTGCACCCATACTGATTCACGGAGATGCGTCAATGGCTGGACAAGGTGTAGTGTATGAGGTCATTCAAATGGCCAACTTGGATGGTTATAAAACTGGTGGAACGATTCACATTGTAATTAATAACCAGATCGGGTTTACAACAAATTACTTAGATGGCCGATCAAGTACCTATTGCACTGATGTTGGAAAAGTAACCTTAAGTCCAGTTTTTCATGTGAATGGAGACGATGTCGAGGCAGTGGTTCACACCATTAAATTGGCATTAGAGTATAGAAATAAGTATAAAAAAGATGTTTTTGTTGACCTTCTTTGCTATAGAAAATATGGTCACAACGAAGGAGATGAGCCACGATTTACTCAGCCAATTTTATACAAAGCTATATCTAAGCATCAAAATCCAAGAGAGATTTACCTGCAAACCTTAGTAGAATATAAAGTGATTTCTGATGCGGATGCAAAGGAGATGAAAAAGTCCTTTAATGATATGCTGCAGGAACGCTTAACTGAATCTAAGCAGATCGACAAAGCAGTAATCACTAATTTCTTAGAAAAAACTTGGGAGGGTATCCGTCCATCTGAACCTAAAGATTTTGAGGAATCATCAGCAACCAAGTTTGATAAAAAACGTCTTTTAGAATTAGGAAAAAAGGTAGTCGCATTATCAGACGATAAGCCATTTTTTAAGAAATCTAAGAAGTTAATGGAAGATCGTCGAAAGATGATTGAGGACACTAACCAATTAGATTGGGGAATGGCCGAAACCTTGGCTTATGCAAGTTTATTAGACGAAGGTCATCCGATTAGAATTAGTGGACAAGATGTTGAGCGAGGAACTTTTTCGCACCGTCATGCTGTAATTAAAGTAGAAGAGTCGGAGGAAGAATATGTCCCATTAAATAACCTTAGCGAAAAGCAAGGGAAATTTGAAATATACAATTCATTGCTATCAGAATATGCAGTCTTAGGTTTTGAGTATGGTTATGCAATGGCAATGCCAAATGCCTTAACAATCTGGGAAGCCCAATTTGGGGATTTTAATAATGGAGCTCAAATAATCATTGATCAGTTTTTGAGCAGTGCAGAAGATAAGTGGAGAAGCAAAAGTGGTTTAGTGATGTTGTTGCCTCACGGTTACGAAGGGCAAGGTGCTGAGCATTCAAGTGCTAGATTAGAGCGCTATTTGACCTTATGTGCAGATTACAACATGCAAGTGGCAAACTGTACAACTCCGGCTAATTTCTACCATGTTTTACGTCGACAATTGAAACGTGAATTCAGAACTCCATTAGTCATAATGACACCAAAGAGCTTATTGCGACATGCTAAAGCCATCTCAAGTGTAGAGGAATTAGCAGAAGGGAAGTTTCAAGAAATCATTGACGATACTAGTGTAAAAACAAAAGATGTAAAAACAGTTGTTTGTTGCTCAGGTAAGTTATATTATGAGTTGCTGAGTGCTAGAGATGAAGCTGAGGTTAATGATATTGCATTGATTAGAATTGAGCAATTGTATCCTTTCCCTCAAGGGCAACTCAATAAACTGCTTAAGAAGTATAAAGGTTTAGAAAACTTATTGTGGGTGCAAGAAGAGCCTGAAAATATGGGAGCATGGCGTTTTATTAAAACAACAACTGAACAAGCAGCAGATTGGAAGCTAATTAGCAGAAATGCTAGTGCAAGTCCAGCTGCAGGATCATCAAAAGTATTTGCAAAAAGACAGAAAACGATTATTGATGCTGTTTTAGAACACTCAATGGTTTTATCTTAAAAAATTAATTTATTAAAAGTAAAAATGGAAGAAGTAAAAGTTCCAAGCCCAGGCGAATCGATATCAGAGGTTGATATCGCTTCATGGACAGTTTCAGAAGGTGAATATGTGGAAATAGATGATGTTATTGCAGAAATTGACTCCGATAAAGCAACTTTAGAATTAACAGCTACTGCAAGTGGAACCATAAAACTTAAAGCTGAAGAAGGTGATACTGTGGAAGTAGGTCAAGTTGTAGCGGAAATTGACACATCAGCAGAAGCACCTAAGAAAGAAGAGAAAAAAGAGCCCTCAAAAGCCGAGGAATCTACTGCACCTAAAGATGACAAAAAGGAATCGAAGGCTAGCAGTAAAGAAAATAATGATGCACATGCAAACAGGAATTCATCGCCAGTAGCCAGAAAAATGATGGAAGAAAATAACATTTCTTCCAAGCAAGTAAAAGGAAGCGGTGCAGGAGGAAGAATTACTAAACAGGATGTTGTTGACGCTATGGCTGCTGGAATTTCATCAGAATCAACTCAAGGATGGGGTGGCTCTAGGGACCAGAAGCGTGAAAAAATGTCCTCCCTTCGAAGAAAGGTAGCAGAGCGCCTAGTTTCAGTTAAAAATGAAACGGCTATGCTAACAACCTTTAATGAGATTGATATGAGCGAAGTAATGGCCTTGAGAAGCAGGATGAAGGAAAAATTCAAAGAAACTCACGATGTAAATCTTGGGTTTATGTCATTCTTCACTAAGGCAGTTAGCGAAGCATTAAATCATTTTCCTGCTGTTAATGCAATGATTGATGGCACTGAAGTGGTATTTCATGATTATGCTGACATCGGAATTGCTGTTAGCAGTCCTAAAGGATTAATGGTACCTGTTATAAGAAATGCGGAGCAAATGAGTTTGGCAGAAATTGAATCAGACATAAAGCGTTTGGCGTTCAAAGCCAGAGATGGAAAGCTTTCCATGGATGAAATGACAGGTGGAACATTTACCATTACCAATGGGGGTGTATTTGGTTCAATGATGAGCACACCAATTATTAACCCACCACAATCTGCAATTTTAGGTATGCATAATATTGTGGAACGTCCTATTGCTGTCAATGGCGAGGTAGTTATCCGACCAGTAATGTACGTAGCACTTTCTTATGACCACCGTATTATTGATGGAAAGGAGTCCGTTAGCTTTTTAGTTAAAGTGAAAGAAATGATTGAAAACCCAACAAAAATAATCTTTGGAGGAAAAAATCCTGAGGAAGTTTTATTGGGGCTTTAATAAGCCAGAAATAATTTCATTGAATAAAAAGCTCAATTGGTCGAACATTTTTCTAATTTCGCCGTATTAAATGACGTTATGAAGAAATTATCTGGACTATTATTATGTTTTCTATTAATAGGCTCACTTAACCTAATTGCTCAAAGTGGCAAGTTGACTTTGCATGGAGTTGTTGAAAACCAGTCTTATGGTGTAGATCAAACGAATATTGAAATTTATCAAGATAATGAGCTATTAGATGCTTTAAAAACTGAACGTAACGGAAGCTATAAGCTGGAACTTGACTTGGGTTCAATTTATAATGTTTCTTTCTCCAAGGAAGGATATGTGAAAAAGTCAGTAGCAGTTATTGCCAAGTCTGACTCCACGATTGAAGGGCGATATTATTTCCAATTAGATATTGAATTATTTCGGGTAGATCAGGAATTGCTTGATGAAAGCATGCTTCCTCCTGTCGCAAAGCTTTACATTAAAGACGAAGAAATGGGCTTTAGGTACGATAAGAAATATGTAAAGTGGATGTCAGGTGAATATGAAAATTTGGAGAAATAAGAACTTCAATTGGCTGTTGAATTCGTTTCTTTGCAACAAAAAATTTCATGAACATTTTAATCCTCGGATCAGGTGGAAGAGAGCACGCTATTGCTTGGAAGTTAAAACAAAGTAAGCTGCTCAAAAAACTATTTGTTGCTCCTGGAAATGCTGGGACAGCTGAATTAGCTCAAAATATTGACCTGTCACTTACTAATTTCGATCAAATAGCAGCTTTTATCCGAAAGAATGAGGTTGGAATGCTCGTTGTTGGTCCAGAAGCACCACTAGTAGACGGGATCACTGATTATTTTAAAAATAAAGCTGAATTCTCAACATTAAATGTGATTGGACCCTCAAAAAATGGCGCGCAATTAGAGGGGAGTAAAGAATTTGCAAAAAAATTTATGGAGGATAATCATGTTCCTACTGCAAGATATAAATCGTTTTCTGCTGAAACATTAGAATCAGGCTACACGTTCTTGGAAAGATTAAGTCCACCGTATGTATTAAAAGCAGATGGTCTAGCAGGAGGAAAAGGGGTGTTAATCCTTAAGAATCTTGAAGAAGCAAAAGAGCAATTGAAAGAGATGCTCGTCAATCAAAAATTTGGTGGGGCCAGTAAGAATGTGGTAATTGAAGAATTTCTTGATGGCATTGAGATGTCTGTTTTTGTTTTAACTGATGGGAAAAACTACAAAACCTTACCCGAAGCAAAGGACTATAAAAGAATAGGAGAAGGTGACACTGGGCTAAATACTGGTGGAATGGGAGCTATTTCTCCAGTTCCATTTGCAGATAAAGCATTATTACAAAAGATTGAAGAGAAGGTAGTAAAGCCAAGTATAGCAGGCTTAGAAAAAGGTAAAATCGATTATTGTGGATTTCTATTTATTGGCTTAATGATTGTCGACAATGAACCGTATGTGATCGAATACAATGTCCGCATGGGGGACCCTGAAACAGAGGTTGTAATGCCACGTATTTCTTCTGATTTATTAAGTCATTTGAATGCAGTTGCTAGCGGGAATTTAGCTGCTGAGCAAGTACAGTTCTCAAGCTATGCAGCTACAACTGTTATGCTAGTTGCAGGTGGTTACCCTGAAAGCTATAAAAAAGGCATGGAAATTACAGGATTTGAAGAGTTAGGTGATTGTATTCCATTTCATGCTGGAACCAAATTAGAGCAGGGTAAAATATTGACTAATGGAGGTAGAGTTATTGCAATAACTGCTACTGGTGAGAATTTCAAAGATGCCTTGGCTAAATCTTATCGCAATACGGATCGTTTACTCTTTGAAGGCAAATATTTTAGAAAAGATATTGGCTTTGACTTGATGTGATTTGGTCCCTAACCATAGTTAGCATTACCCTTAAATTGATAGGGGGTACTTTGTGGGGTGAAGCTGACTTAACTTATGAAATTATTGTTTCAGTCCTTAAAATAAGTGTTGGAAAATATATACCTAGCTGAACATTTCTTTTCTCAATAAAAAAGCCAACTAGAGTTTACTCTTGTTGGCTTAAAAAATTATGATTATTTCTTTATTATAAATTCGTTCTACTCAATTCCACCAGTTCGATCGGCTTCGTTTTTGTATTTTTTTAATTCCATAATCCAATAAACTAACCCGCCAAAAATTACTAGCGTAAATAAGATATTTGGAAGATTTCCCAATGGAGGGAGAATTGCAAAAGATGCATAAAAAATATCCCCTAATAAGTAAACAATTTCATTCCAAGTTATCATAGCACTAGTGTTTTATATCAGTTAACAAAAATATTAAAATATATAATTGCCAAACTTTTTATTAAATTTTATTTTTTAATTGAATCTTTCAAATTAAAAATTTGATTCAATTAGTAAAATTTTGATCGATTATCAGTTAAATCTGCTTTTTCTTTAAGAGCATTGAATACTGCTCCACTTTCAATAATTGAATTCATTCCTTGGATAGAATTAGCTCTAGCTTGGGCAATATTTGCTTCAGGTGGAACAGACTTACTTTCAATTGCTATTACAAAAACTCCACTATTACCTTTAATTGGCACACTCATTTGTCCTTTTTCTAAACTCATTGCCTTGCCAACCACATTAGGCTCTAAACCTATATTTGGAAGAGCAGGACTTGAGAATGTAACATTTTCTGCTGTTTCTATTGATAATCCTTGTTTAGAAGCCAACTCATTTAGGTCTGTAGTTCCTGCCATTTCTTCTTTCATTAGAGCAGCTTTCTTTTCTTGACGAGCTAAAAACTCGACTCTATTTCTAACTTTCTCTAATGGAGCTGCACCTTCTAAATTTACTGATTCAACAATTGCCACAATAAATGCTGCATCTGTATCATAAGCTTCAGAAATATCTCCCTCATTTGCTTCTTTTACCCATCTTGCTAAATCTCTAGCCGCAGTCAAACCTTGAATTGTATTGTCAGATTCGCTTAAAGTTGCCGAACGTTTAGTAATATTCTTTTCGGTTATTGCCGCATCAAATGACTCCATGTCTGTTGCATCAATTGAAAAGCTATTTGCTTGATTAAATAGTTCAGCATAAGTTTCTTTGCTAGGAGTAATTTCCCGAGATACTGTTGCAATCTGAATCTTTTCTATTGGTTCAGTTCGTTCCAATATTTCAATTATATGGAAACCAACTCTACTTTTAATTTTTTCATAAGTTCCAGTCTCTGTTGTAAATAAAGCATCATTTAGCGCTTTTATCATTTTTCCTTCAGTTAACCAACCAAACTCACCACCTTTATCACTTGTTGCCTGATCGTCTGAAAATTGAACTGCAAGCTCTTCAAAGTTTGCTCCATTTTCTAGCATTTCTAATAAACTATCTGCTAATTTTTCAGCAACATTTTCCTCTTGTGTTTGAGTATTAATAAGGATATGTCGAGCTAAGACAGAATCTGGTGCTATTTTTTTAGCCTTTATTTTTTGAATGGTATAGGTATTGTTATTTAGTGTTGGCTGAGTAACATAACCTGTATCATTATTCCAAAGGGAAGTGTCGCTATTTGTTGGCGCTGTATTTATAGAATAGTAGACCGGGTCGAAACGATTATCCGAGTTAGCATTTACAAATAAAGAATCATTTTCAGCTTTTTGAAACTTAGTAAAAGTTTCATTAGCCCATTGATTTGCTTGATTAACATCTTCAATTGATGGATTGATTGGGAAATAAGCATAAGAGATTTTTCGACTTGCTTTTTGCTCATAATCTGATTTATGTGCATTATAGTAATCTTTAATATCACCTTCACTTAATTGCACTAATGAATCAGAAACTGAGGCATAAGAGCGATAAACATACTTGAAATTAACCGATGTTTTATTGCTTAGAAACTCTTTCTCAGCCAAATTAGTTGGGACATAAAGTCCCTTTTTAACCAAGGTATAATACTTGTCTATCCTTTGATTACGCTTCAAAGCTCTTTCGAACTCTATCCACTGCTCTTTTACTTTAGGGTCATTATCTAGATTCTGGAGGAAATTTACAACAGCTGATGAGTTGAATTCTCCTGTTTCAGGATTAGTAAAAGCTTGTTTTACCTGCGGGTGTGGGTTATTTCCTTGAACCATATCAAATAATTCTTTAGAAGTTACCTCAATCCCTAACTCTTGCATTTGGTTACCTAACAAAATGTCAGACAGCATTTCTGTCCAAACTTGCTCACGAATTGTTGACTTTGTTCTTTCGTCCAACTCTTCTTCTGTTTGAGCTTGATAATTTTCATATGCTTTTTGGACCTTAATTTCAAATTCTTGAGGGTTAACAGTCGTCCCATTAACTTCTGCTAAATTTACTGGGCCTTGTTGTCTTCCTCCTTGTCCTGAGCTAAATAAATCACTCAATACAAATGCCATAATAGCACCACCTATGATAATAAGTACAAGCGTTGAACGCTCTCTGATTTTTCCAATAACTGCCATTAAAATCTGTTAAAAATTTAGGCTTGCGAATATACGATAGTAAACTGAATTATAAAACAGCTTTTCTAGCTAAAATTCAGAGCACAAAGAAGCCTCAGGCAAATCTAACTTTATTAGTCGTCTGCTTCAATTATTTTTAAATGCACAAGGTCAATTTTATTCTCGAATACCTTTTTTACGGTAAATACAAATTGGCCAAATTTAATTTGCTCATTCATTTTGGGAATACTCTCAAACTGGTCAATAATTAAGCCTGCTAAGGTTTCATAATTATCTGATTCAGGTAAATCTAAATGGTATTCAGAATTTAAATAATCAACCTCAAGTCTTGCGGCAAAAAGAAACTCCTCTTCATTTATTCGTGTTTCTATTAGTTCCTCTTTATCGTGTTCATCTTCTATCTCACCAAAAATCTCTTCAATAATGTCTTCAATAGTTAATATACCTGCTGTTCCACCGAACTCATCAACAATAACTGCAATACTTTTTCGCTGTTCAATAAAAATTTCTAAGATTTCATTTGCCGACATTGACATAGCAATTATTGGAACTGGTAGAAGAATAGATTTTACACTTTCTGGTTTCTTAAATAACTCAAAGGAATGAGTGTAACCTATAATGTTATCAATGTTGTCTCGATAGATTAAAATTTTTGACAAGCCAGTTTCTACAAACTTATCTTTTAAGGACTCGATATCTTCCTCAATTTCCATTGCGATAATTTCAGTACGAGGAATCATACAGTCACGTGCCTTTACTTTTGAAAAGTCGAGTGCATTTTGAAAGATCTGGATTTCATGATCAACTTCGGCGGTGTCTTCATTGTTTTCTGTTCCTTCCTTAATGTAGTGTTCTAAGTCAATTCGTCCAAAGTTTAACTCAGTATCAGGCTGCAGATTTGGAGCAAACAGCTTAATCAACAATTCTGAGATCCCTATAACTATAAACATTGGAACCAACAAAATCCAATAAATAAGCAATAGTGGAAAGGCAAAAAACCTCAACATGTTATTCGGGTTTATTCTAAAAAGTGTTTTCGGAAGAAACTCCGCAGTAATTAAAATAATGATGGTGGAAACAACTGTTTGGACAAAAAGTATTAACCCTTCGCTTTGGACATAATTTCCAATTACCGGTTCTAAAATTTTAGCCATAAAAATCCCGTAAACAACAAGGGCAATGTTATTTCCCACTAACATAGCCCCAATAAAACGGGAAGGTTTTTTTAGAAAATTTGATATTATTTTCGCGAAGAAGTCGCCTTGCTTTCCGTCTAGCTCAATTTTAAGTTTATTGGCAGAAACAAAGGCAATTTCCATACCTGAAAAAAAGGCGGAAAAGACCAACATGCTAATTATTATTCCCCATTCAAAGCTTTCCATTAAAATTAGTTGAGAGTTTGGGATAATTTATTCATCATGCTTATGATTTTTCTTTTCATGAGAAATACGTTGACTGCGTCGCATAAAAAATAGAAAGATAGCAATTACTGAAAAACCAAAAAAGTAAAGGGCATCAAAAACGCTATTCATAAATGTTTGATATAATGCAATTATAAAAGTGACGATGGAAAGCATCAGCCACATTTTCTCCATAAACTTTATTACTTTAATCATTCTCGATCTCTATTGTTCCTCTGGGCTTCAATATACGATAATCTGTGAAATCTTCGTTTGAAATTAAGCCTTCCCCCATTAATACCTGATTTGCAGTTGTAATTTTTACAAAAACATCAGAAGTAATTTTTTGAGCTTTTTTATCCCAAACCAACTTTTCAGTGTTAAGTTGTTCTCCTTTATCATTTTTAACGACTACATCTTCTTCAGCTTCCATTCTATTTTCATGCGTTATATCAATTGCATAATTGGAAGTTAGTTCAGTAGTAATGTTCATCAAGGAATCGAATATTTTTATGTGCACCCCTTTAGGCATTTCTCTGTATGGTTGTTCCCCACTGTAGTCATTCATAACTGGAGCGTTTAGTTGAAAAGCTACCTCCGCATCAGTGCTATAAAGAATTTCTACATTTTTTATTGATTGATCTGGAAACTGCTTGCTGAGGTCATACTTTTCGATTTCTTTCACATCGTTTTCACAAGCAAAAAGCACCCCTAAAATGAACACTAAAGTCCATTTTAATGAGGTGCTTCTGCTATTTTTTTTTGAATGATGCTTCAATTAAAACCGAGCTTTAGTAGACTCTCCAACCCAACAACCTACTTCAACGGTGTCCCCTTCTTTAACACCTATAAAGAAGCAGTCTTCTTTTGTTGGAAAATACTTGCTGTAGCTTGCAATTTTCCCATTGGCTTTATCTGTTACAGAAGGGTCAATTGACTTTGCTTTGTTGTAATAATCTACAGCTAGCCAATAAATTGCTTTTGCTTTACAAACATCATCACTTGCACAAGTTGATGCACTTCCTGCAATCATATCTCCAATCATTAAGTAGGGTAAACCATAACCACTTTTTAATTCAGCTGCTTTTCTTGCATTTGATCGAGCTGCGGAATAAGAACCCATGCTGCTTTGAGCCTGAGCTAATTCGATATAGTAATCAGGCTTTTTTTCTTCATCCTGAGCCATTTCCAATGCCTGCTTGAAATAAGATTCAGCTGCTTTATAATCCTGATTTTTTAATGACATAATTCCCATTTTTTCAGAGGAGACTGCAGAAGGGCTTGTCTCATGCATTTTTTTCGCAATTTTAAAAAAGATAGGAGCATCAGTACAGCCTTTTCTGTCGAGCAAGTTTGCTGTACTTTCCATCCAACCAGCATCATCTTTATTTTGCTCGAAATTTTTATTGGCCATATCAACCAATACCTCACAACTTAAGTATGAGCTTGCAACTTTTTCAACATTATCCTGAGCACGTTTGTAATACTCTTGAGTCCTTTTACCTTCATATTTTGAAATATTATAAGAAGAAATATCACTCAATTTTGTGAAGGTTTCTACAACATCAGCGTCTGTGAGTTTCCCAGCACGCTCCATCAACACCGTAGCATTCATAAAAGATGCAATTGCACCAGCTTCTGATTCATTTCCACAGCCTTCAATTGATTTTTTAAGCGTGTTGTATAATGGCTCAGGCTCATTGCTTCTATAACGTAGCATATCTGTGCCTTTTCGACCAAGTACTGCACATTCATTGCCAAAATATTCTATTCGTTGATCATAAATCATAAATAGAGAGTCTATGTAGGCTTCTTTTTCTTCTTTTGTTTCGGCCTTTTTCATTTTGTACTCCATTAAATTAGTGCCGTCAACGTACATTTTTTCTGATGATGCAGGACAAATTTTATAGGCAATGCTCCAAAATTTAAAAGCGTCATCATATATCTTTTGTTTGTAGTAGTCTCTATAAAGAGAGAGATTCTGTACACATTTAACGCTATCTGCTCCATATTTTTGAGCGGATGCAGTTAAGCTAAACAAAGCAATCAGGGAGATTAATCCTATCTTTTTCATGTTATTGATTTTTATTTCTATTTGTTTTGAGTTAATCGTATTTGCGTTGGATAAACCACTTATCGTTAATGGTTACTCCAACTTGAAAATTTAAATAGTCTTCTTGTGTTAAACCTAATTCATCTTTTCCCCTGCGACCAACTTCAATACCAAAGTTTAAAGTTGAAAAGGTTTTTCTCAAGGGTAATGCTAGACCAAAGCTTATGCCAAACTCTTGAATGTCTTCCCCATTAACCGTTAGCAATGCAGTATTGTACTTTACTCCAGTTCTGAAACCAACTTGCTTAAAGTAGTTTCCAAAAGCAGAAATGTCATTGTATTTTTCAAAACCAGCACTTATTAGATGATTGTTGGTAAAACTAATGCCTTGATCTAAATCTATATTGTTTCGGAGATAAATGGTGTAATCTAAATTGAAAATCCAATTAAGCTTTTTCTCAATAGCAAAGCCCACTCCATAGCTAGGATAAATTTCAACATCGAACTTTTCACCAATCCTTACTGAGGCGGTATCCTTGAAGTTTTCAAAACCGACTCTACCTGTATAGTTTCTTACTATTTCAGTTTGCTTGGCATTCAGCTGATCAATAGGGGAAGCAGTGAAAGCACCAATTAATCTATAATTATTACTAATGTTTTTAAAATATTGGAACCCCAGGTCAAAATTAAACCCGTCAACATTTGTAATGCGTTGATCTAAAGTGTTGAAGAAATTAGTGGTATTTGGTCCATATACTACCCTTCTAGAGTCAACTAATGAACCGAAAAGGTAATTTAAGGCAATACCAACTGAAAAGTTTTTTTCAAATTCAAAAGCTGTTCCAATGAACATTTGGTTTAAACCACCATTGCCTTCAAATACATAGGTAAGGTCATTTCCGTTAACTGATCCATTTGTCTCATAGTCATAACCAATACTACTATAAGGTTTTATTCCAAATCCCATTCCCCATTTTTCACCTAAGGGAAAGGCAAGTGACATGTGACTAAGTTGGGTATTACTACCAACTCGACTTTGCTCATTATTAGTATATTCTACATTTCTTGAAAGAAGTCCAGCTTCAAAAGTTGTCAAGCTAATGTTGGAGTAAGAGGCTGGGTTTTTTGGATTGATATAATTTGTCCCTCTATCATTTAGATTAGCACTGCTCCGTGAAAGTGAATCGTAAATTAAGGGTTTGTATTGGTATGGTCTCCATGCATACCCTGTTCCAGACATACCAAAGTTGCCATTAAAACTAGTATGGTTTAACAAGCCAATTCCATAACGAGAATATGGAGAGTCCGTGTACTTTTGAGCTACTATTCCACTGCTCAAAAAAAGCAAGGGAATGAATAGAGTAAAGGGGTTAATTCTGGTTATAGATAAGTATTTCATTCAAGCCTTTAAGCACCAAATTTTGGTCTGCAAAGATGCCATTTTTTAACTCTTTTTCAAAGAAATTTGCATCTCCTCCGCTTATAACTATTTTTAAGTCTGGAAATTGTCTTTTGTAGTCTACAATAAAACCCTGCATTTCGGCAATTAGTCCATTTACAACACCTGATAACATCGAGCTAATTGTACTACTGCCAATGGTTTTAGGTCTGTTTTCTTGTCCCCAATTTAGCAAAGGTAATTGACTAGTATAATGGTTGAGAGAATTAAGTCGTAATTGAACCCCAGGTGAGATTGCACCTCCTAAATAGTTTTTTTCGGCTGTTAAAAAATCATAAGTAACACATGTGCCTGCATCGATTACTAAAAGAGCTTCATTTGGGAATAGCATTTGTGCTCCAACAACGGCAGCAATTCTATCTTTACCCAAAGTATCAGGAGTTTCATATTCAATTGTAATCGGGATTGGTGTTTTATGAGAAAGTCGAATTAAAGAAGGATAATGCTTTTCGAGCTGTAGAACTTTCTCAGCTCTTGTGTTCACTGAAGAAATAATGGAGGCTGATATATCATATTCTGAAAAAATGGCCTTATTCTCATTCAATGCATCATTTGGTAAGCTTATAATTTGTAAAAGCTCACGACTTTCAAATAGTCCCAATTTGGTTCTGCTGTTCCCAATGTCAACTGCCAAATAATAAGCCATAATTCAAAGCTAAGCAAAGGATTTAAAAATGTTTGGAAAAGGGGGTGTTGAAAAGATTTTTATTTTTACATTTGCCGACCATTAAAAAGGAGGTGCCATAGCTCAGTTGGTAGAGCAAAGGACTGAAAATCCTTGTGTCGCTGGTTCGATTCCAGCTGGCACCACTAGAGAAACCAATTTCTTAAAATGGACTAAAAGCGAGCAAAATAAAAATGCTCGCTTTTTTATTTTGTTCGTGTTAAGCTTTAATGCGACAGCATTTAAATTGGTTTTTGACCTCGGGTGAAGCTGGCAAGGCTAAGCCATTCCAGCTGGCACCACTTAAGAATCCAAACAAAAGAGCAGCTTCACTTGATCGTAAAAACGTCAAGCTCGCTGGTAAGTTTTGGAGAGAAAACGAAGAGGCTTCCAGAAAAGGAAGCCTTTTTTGTTTGGATTTAGACTACGGTTAACAATGGAACTTTTTTTTATGATTCCAGTGGCACCACTTTCAAATAGACCCCAGTTATTCATTTAGCTAAGTTTTTTGTTATACAAGTGTTAGGATAAGGACAATAGGATTTGACCTTCTAGCCTTAAAGCTACTTAAGTATTTATAACTCGTTTGATTACTTTTGACTCCAATATGATAAGCTCTCTATTGTTTAAGTCAAATACCCCTCGTTGGATTATCTTCCTCATTGACTTGGGTATTGTAGCATTTGCTGCTTTCATGGCTTATATACTTCGGTTCAATTTTGCTATTCCCGATAGTGAAATACCCTTAATAAAGTTCGCTGTTGTAAGTATTTTTTTAAGCAGAATACTACTTTTTGTGATAGGGAAAACATATACTGGTATAATTCGCTATACCAGCACAGAAGATGCGCGCAAAATACTGATTGTTAACTTTATAGGTAGCGTTTTGATTGGGTTAAACAACCTAATAAGCTTCTACTTAATAGGGATCTATGCTGTGCCTTTTTCAATTGTTATCCTAGAGTTTTTGCTCACATCAAGCATCATGATTTTTTCAAGATCCTTAGTAAAAATGATATACGATGAATTCAAAAATCCTGCTGCTGATCGAAATCCGATTCTAATTTTTGGAGCGGGTGAAGCAGGAATGATTGCAAAAAGGACAATAGACAGAGACACAAAAAGTAATTTTAATGTAGTTGGATTTGTAGATGACGATAAAAAGAAAAGTAAACGTAAGTTAGAAAACAAACCTATCTACTATTCAAATGAGCTGGATCAGGTTTTAGAAAGTAATAGCATAAGTCATTTAATTGTTTCTATCCAGAACATATCAAAACTGCGTTTGCAAGAAATTGTTGAAACCTGTTTAGCTCATAATGTGCAGGTATTGAATGTGCCCTCAGCCTCTAGCTGGATCAATGGTGAGCTTAGCGTAAAGCAAATTAGACAGATAAAGATTGAAGATTTGCTAGGAAGATCTCCAATTGAACTTTCAGTAAAAACCATTGAGCAACAATTGAATGGCAAAGTGGTCCTAATTAGTGGAGCTGGTGGCTCTATAGGCAGCGAGTTGGTTAGGCAAGTGGTAAAATTTGCGCCTAAGAAAGTGTTATTGCTAGATCAAGCAGAATCAGACTTATATGATTTAGAGATGGAGTTATCCTCTAATAAAAATGCAAGTTGCACCGAATTGGTGATTGGAGATGTAACCAACTTGCAACGGATGAAAAAAGTTTTTTCATTCTTTCAGCCTGAAATTGTTTACCATGCAGCTGCTTATAAGCATGTTCCGTTAATGGAAAAAAATCCAGCAGAAGCAATTTCCACAAATATAGTGGGCTCAAAAATTATGGCTGACTTATCGGTCGAGTTTGGTGTCCAATCTTTTGTAATGGTTTCTACTGATAAAGCAGTTAATCCAACTAATGTTATGGGAGCAACCAAACGTGTAGCTGAGATTTATATCCAATCTTTGAATAAAACTGCGAAGACAAACTTTATTACCACACGTTTTGGAAATGTGTTGGGCTCAAATGGATCAGTTATTCCACTGTTTAAAAAACAAATAGAAAGTGGTGGGCCAATTACGGTTACCCACCCTGAAATCACAAGGTATTTTATGACAATACCGGAAGCTTGTCAACTTGTTTTGGAGGCTGGATCAGCCGGAAAAGGGGGAGAAGTTTTTATTTTTGATATGGGTAAATCTATAAAAATTAAAGACTTGGCTTCTCAAATGATTCAGCTTTCAGGATTAGAGGAAGGTAAAGACATTCAAATCGTTTACACCCAATTGAGGCCTGGCGAAAAATTGTATGAAGAGTTACTCAACAACAAAGAGAATACCTTGCCGACTCATCATCCTCAAATAATGATTGCTCGAGTAGAAGAGACTAAATACGATACAATAAATACAATAGTTAATCAACTATCAGCAGATTTAACTGAAAAAACTAATGAAGACTTGGTTTGGACTTTAAAGCAACTAGTGCCCGAATATAAAAGCAACAACTCTGTATTTGAAGCCTTGGATTGAAAAATATGTTATCAATCAAAATGAATACTTGATTGTTATTTAAGAAACTGAAATTATGATTCCATTTTCACCACCTAAAATATATCAAGAAATTATTGATGAAGTTATTGACACCCTCAATTCGGGTTGGATAACAACAGGGCCGAAAACAAAGCAGCTTGAGAAAAATTTAGCCGAATTCTGTAATGTAGAAAAAGCAATATGCTTGAACTCCGCGACCATAGGAATGGAGTTAATGTTACGTTGGCTAGGCGTTAAGGAAGGCGATGAAGTAATTGTTCCTGCCTATACTTATTGTGCCACTGCCAATGTAGTATTGCATTGTGGCGCAACTCCAGTAATGGTAGACTGTAAAGATGATTTTAACATTGATGTCTCAGCAGTTAAATCAAAAATTACTTCTAAAACAAAAGCTATTATTCCAGTTGATGTTGGGGGTTACCCTTGTGATTATGAGGCCTTGAATGAGTTGATAAATAGCGAAGAGGTAATTAAGTTGTTTCAAGCATCAAGCCCAGAACAAGTAAAATTAGGACGCATATTTTTGATGGCTGATGCAGCACATAGTTTAGGTGCCACTTACAATGGGTCCAGTTTAGGCAGGCAAGCTGATGCCACTGTATTTTCTTTTCATGCTGTAAAAAACCTAACTACAGCAGAAGGTGGAGCCGTTGTGCTAAACTTACCAGAAGGGATTGACAATTCAGTGGTTTATCAGGAGTTAAATGTAAAATCATTGCATGGACAAAGTAAGGATGCGTTAGCTAAAACTACTGGAAATTGGCGTTACGATGTTGTAGAACCAGGCTATAAAGCTAACATGACAGATATTTTGGCCTCACTTGGTTTGGTAGAACTTAAAAGATATAATACTGAAACCATTCCTCGTAGGAAAAAAATTGTTGAAAGATATGCAAAAGCCTTTGAGGCATGCAATTGGGCAGAATTACCTCCATTGACAGCAGCGAGAAAAGAATCTTCTTATCACCTTTTTATGTTGAGAGTAAATGGAATACATGAAGAGCAAAGAGATGCTATTATCAGTGAAATTTTCAATCAAGGAGTTTCAGTGAATGTCCACTTTCAGCCTTTGCCATTATTGACAGTTTATAAGTCAAGGGGGTATAATATGCAGGATTTTCCTGTGGCTTTCAATAACTATGAACGTGAAATATCATTACCTGTTTATTATGACTTAAGTGATGAGCAAGTAGATCAAATTATTGAAGCTGTGAAATATGCTGTGGATAAAGTAATCGATGAAAGATGATCAAAAGGCTCTTTGATTTATTTGCAACTTCAGTTGCCCTCATTATCCTTTTGCCCTTGTTTTTTATAATCGCATTATTGATTGTTTCTAATTCAAAAGGTGGAGTTTATTACAAACAAGAACGAATTGGAAAAAATCGAAAAAAGTTTACGCTCTACAAGTTTAGAAGCATGAAAATAGATGCCCATAAAAAAGGCTTGCTTACAGTAGGAGAAAACGATAAGCGAATCACATCGATAGGCTATTACCTGAGAAAATACAAATTGGATGAATTACCGCAATTACTCAATATTTTAAAAAATGATATGAGTCTTGTTGGACCACGACCCGAAGTCGAAAAGTATGTTGATTTATATAATGATGAGCAGCTAAAAGTGTTAGAGGTTAAACCTGGTTTAACCGATTTAGCCTCTCTAGTTTATATAAATGAAAATGAAATTCTTGCTAAGTCTGAGGATCCTGAGAAAACATATATTCATAAAATACTTCCTCAGAAATTGTCTTTAAATCTTAAATATATTGAGCAACAAAGCTTTTGGTTTGATTTGAAAATAATCTTTAGAACCTTGAGAAAAATTATTCGCTGAATTCCTTTTCAACAGGAGCGTGAAAGAATAATAAACTGTTGAAAAAGGCAAAGAAAACAACCCCATACTCTCGTTCTAAAAATGATTCTGCTAAAAATACCATGAGCACAATTAAACAAAAGAAGAGGTAGAGTTGGTTTTTTATTCTAGAGGCAAAAAGCATTGGCACTAAAAAGCTTATTAGCCAAATTAAAGTACCTATAATGCCAAAAGTAAGGAGCCATTCTAAATACTGATTGTGGGCATTTAGTCTATTATTGTAAGCGTAGGTAATTCCATTTTTTTTATAAGATTTTACTAGCTCATCCTTTGTATCACCAGTGCCTACACCGAGTAAAGGCTGCTCCTCTAAAATTTCAAAAACTTCTTGCCAGATTAGAACCCTCAATCGACTGCTTTCTTTAGAGTCTTTTGGGATATTTTCTGTAGTGAATATATTACTAATGCTTTGAAAACGTGATTTAATTGTATCTACCTGACTAAATAGTATCACCAATACTGCAATGAAAAATGAAATAAAAAGTAAAGCTGATTTCTTTTTGAAAGGACGCAAGCTTTGAATTAAAAAAATAAGTACTAGTAACACTGTAGTAATCGTTCCTATTTTGCTGTTTAGGAGTAGATTAAAGCCAATAAAAAATATAACTAAGGCAAAAATCAAGATCTTTTTTTCGCTCGTATCTTGGTTAAACCTTAATAGGTTGAATAAAAAGACCAATCCTAAGTTTATGTAGGTTGAAAAATAGGAGGGATGCATAAATATTGAAAGCTCGATATAGGTTGGGATGTAACTAAATGAATTATTTGAGTAGCTGATTATGAAAGATGAAATTGCTGCAACAATGCATGATACAATAAAGACTTTTGTAATCAGTAGAAAGTTCTTTTTTTCAAGTCGATTCAAAGCAGAAAGAAAAATTGGTAAAAATAAAAGAGAAAGCTTATACTCTAGATCTCTCTTTCCAAAAGCCTGATTTTCAGTCCACATCATGCCAAGCAGGTAAATAATATAGCAGAAAGTGAATAAGATGAAAAGTTTATTGTGACGAAGGTTGTAAAGTGTTTGTTTTATGGACTGGCAGCTAAGAATAGCTAAAAACAACAATAAGATGGAAGGGCCTAAAAAAAAATTAAAGGGCAAAAATGCTACAATAAGTAATACAATATAAAAAGGAAGACGTTTAAATGTAACGAGATTTTTCATGCTTTATATTAGTCGGTTAACTAACTCATTCGGCCCAATTTTTATAAAAACTCAAAAGTTCAGGATGTTTCTCTAAATAGGGCTTATCCAATTCACGGGTATCCCCAATTTTTTTTGCAGGATTTCCTGCAATAATTGAAAATTCATCAAACTCTCCTTTTACATAACTATAAGCGCTTACAAGTGACCCTTTCCCAATTGTTGTGCCTGGCATAATTACGGTGTGAGGACCAATAAAGCAATATTTACCTATAGAAACAGAGGCTTTATTGTAGGCTACTAAGTCCTTATGTTTTCGATATTCTGCACCATATAATCGAATAGAAATATGGCTTGAATGAGTTAAAATGCTAATGTAATTCGTGATTTGGCATCCTTCGTTTATTGTGATGCCATTAGAGGCATCGATTGTATTGTAGTGTCCTATAAAAACATTTGTCTCGATGTTTAAATTTTCTGGGTTTCCCAGATTTGTTGTATTTCCAATTCTAACATCTGGTATGATATTGCCTTTTTTATCTTTTACGAGGCTATTCATGCTTGGCTTAAAATGTCGCCACATGTAGTTAAAGATTCTGTTTTTTAGGCTCATCATGATGAATTGAATAATGTTGTCTTTGAAATTACTGCGTTTTCAATAGTGTGGCTTTAGCCGAAATGATTTTTCAATGACTTGGCAATTTTCATTCCTGCATCTCCTTCCCCATATAGTGATTTGTCAAAATTTAAATTTTTATGCTTAACGGCTTTTGCCTCATCAACCAACTGCTCTTTATTTGCTCCTACCAATACATTAAAACCATGATTAACCAACTCTACCCACTCCGTTTGATCACGCATGGTTATGCAGGGCTTCTTAAAGAAAAAAGCTTCTTTTTGTAATCCTCCACTATCGGTTATCACGCCAATACAATTCTCTAATTTCTCAATCATTTCTAAATAACCCATGGGCTCAATAGTTTCTACTTCAATATTTAAATTGTTTTTATCTATAACTGCTTTGGTTCGGGGGTGCAAGGGTAAAATTACTTTTGTTTCTTTGTGGATTTCATTTAGCCCCTCAATCAAGGCCCTAAGCCTATCCAAATCGTCTGTATTTTCAGCACGATGTAAAGTGCATAAAAAGAACTCTTCAGTGGGTTTTTTATCTTTCAATTGAGCAGCATAAAATAAAGCAGCATCGAGCATCACATCTCCAACACATTCTATTTTTATCCCAAAATTATCATAGCCTTCAGCTTTTAAGTTTTTACCTGCTTGTTCAGTAGGGGTATACAGTATATCTGAAATCCTATCTGTTAAAATCCGATTTACTTCCTCAGGCATTTGCATATTAAAGCTTCTTAAACCTGCTTCAACATGAGCAACTGGAATATGTAATTTCTTAGCTGCCAAAGCACCTGCTAGGGTGCTGTTGGTATCACCATAAACTAATAAAACATCTGGCTTTTCGTCTAAAATAATTTCCTCAATCTTTTCCAGCATTCTGCCCGTCATTGCACCGTGATTTACTCCATGAATATCGAGGTTAAAGCTGGGCTTTGGAATTTGCATTTCTTCGAAGAAAACGGCTGACATATTAGTATCAAAATGCTGACCGGTATGGATTATTACTTCATCTACTTCAAGTGCTTTTAAAGCACGACTTACAACAGCTGCTTTTACGAATTGCGGTCTGGCTCCTACGATAGTAACTACTTTCATTTCAATCCTTTTAATTTTTCAAAAAAGCTTTCTGCCAAGCTATTGCGATTAAATTTTTGCATCACATATTTTCTACCATTTTTACCCATTTGATCAATCAATTCAGGATTTTCTAAAATTTTTTGTACGGCCTTAACCATCGCTTTTTCATTTTCAGGTTCATAAAACAAGCCAGCATCACCTTCATCAATAAACAGCTTTTTTGCTTCACCTTCCACACCTAGAAGCAAAGGAACTTTCATGGCTAAATTTTCAAAAATTTTTGATGGAATAGCCCCCTTGAACAAATCTAACTTTTTAAGTGGAATAAGCGCAACATCAACAGCTTTAATTATTTCAGGCATTTTTTGTTTATCTACTGTTTCTAAAAATCGGAGATTTTTTAAGTTTAGACTATCTGCTTTTTTAAGCAAATCCTTTTTGCAAGGCCCACTTCCCAGAATTAAAAAATGTAGGTTTTTTTCTGTTTCTAAGATTTTTGCTGCTTTCAAAATTATTTCTAAACCTTGAGCATGGCCGATGATGCCTGCATATAAAAATAACTTATCGCTTGATGTAAAATTATTTTCTTCCCGCCAATTGCTTTGAATCTTGTCTGGATCATAAAAGTTTAAATCAACACCATTTGGGAGCCAATACACTTCCTTTTGTGGAAACCTGGACTTAATATTTTGCACAATTCCTTGCGTCTGTCCAGTAATTAAACTCGCTTTTTTATAAAGTGACTCCTCTAGGTTTTGGGCTAGCTTTAAAAAAAAACGATTGGTGACCAACCCAAGTTTTTCAGCACTTTCAGGCCATAGATCTGATACATTAAAAATGAATCTAGCACCTTTTCGCTTTGCTAATAAGTAGGATGAAATTCCTAAGAATAAAGGTGGTGACTCACAAAGCACAAGATCATACTGTTTTTCTAGTTTCGAGCGACCAATCCAATAGGACGACCAAACAAAAGAAAAGTAATTCAATAAGCGTTTAAAGATTGATTTTGAAGCTGAAACATAAATGGAAGAGCGATGTACTTTTAAGCCTTCCATATTTTCAGCTACATAGCTTTTCTCTTTGTATTTAGGATGAATTTCCATTTTAGGATAGTTGGGCATAGCAGTTAGCACAGTAACATCGACTCCTAAAGCTTGAAGTCTCAAGGCTAACTCATAAAGGCGGTTTTGTGGGGCACCAACTTCAGGAGGAAAATATTGAGTATGGATTAAAAGTTTCAAATCAGTTTGCTAAAGGTGCGAAATTATACTTCTCCAATCAATTGCCTGTATTCATTGAGTTGAACTTGTGCTAATAATTCTTGTCGAAAATTATCTTTGACGAATTTTCTGCCATTTTTACCATGATTTCGCACTAAATCTGGGCTCATTATATAAGTTTCCATCGCTTTAGTACAGGAGTTTGCCGTAAGCTCTTCTAATAAAATCCCAGTCTTATCAGGTAAAATTGTTTCTGGCAAGCCACCTTTATTTGAAACAATAACAGGTAAACTACATGCAGAGGCTTCTAATACGCTCACACCAAAGCTCTCATATCTAGAGACATTTATAAAAACATCAGCATTTTGCAAGGCATCACTCGCTTTATGATTCGGAATTCTTCCTATGAAGAAAATAGATTTACTTAACTCTTTTCCAGCTAAAGATTCGTATTCTTCTCTTTTTTCTCCATCACCATAAATTAATAATTGCATTGGTTTATTGGGTAGATGAATTTTGAGCTTTTTAAATGCCTCAATAGCAATATCAATACCGTAAGTTGGTGCAAGGGACTTTAATAAAATAAAAGTAAATGGCCTGGCAGATGGCGCTGACAAGCTCGGTTTAAACTGCTCAACATTAATTCCAAAAGGAAGGCGCATGCTTTCTTCTTTTTTAAACTCTTTTTGAACTACATCTAGCATCAATTGACTTGTAGCAAATACTTTAGTTGCACTTTTGATAATTAGTTGTATGCTCTTTTTATGAATTAAACTTCGTTTTGGGAACACTAAGATATCGCTTCCCCAAACAGACAAAACATATGGTCGAAACCCGCTTAGATAGGCTAAAAGACCATAACTACTAATGTAATGTGCATGTAAAATGTCTGGCTTAAATTGCTTTATTTGACGATTTAATTGTGGTAATAATTTGAGATAAGCAGTTTTCCTAATTGATGAGTGATTTGGATTAACAGCTAAGTTATTATTATTATAACTAAAGTTTTTTTGATTGGAAATACTTGCTAGGTCTTCAGAAACTTGAGTTAAACTAAAAAGGAAAATCTCAATGTTTTCATTTAGCAAGGATTTTACCCACTTTATAGTGTGAGCGGATTTTCCGTCAGCTAATAAAAGGATTTTCATTGCTCTAAGTTTTTAAGCTGTTGAATCAAGCTTTCTAGGCCTTTTTTTCTTGAATATTTATGTGAGTCAACTGTTATATTCTGAAGCTTTCTTAATTCAATAAATGCATTCTTTATACTTTCTTCATTGTTTTTACACCAAACCACTGGGTAATTTTCTAAATCTTGTCCAATTGCACCCGAATAAAGTTCACCTGAGGTAATAACCAGTATTGGTTTCTTAAGAGCAATGTAATCATAAATTTTAGTTGTAGATTCAAAAGGCTCACCACTTGTAATGATTAAACCTACATCACTTTTATTGATGAGCTCCAGCATTTCATCATAGGGCCTCATGCCAAACTCTTTTACATTCCTTGATTCAGCTAAATATTCAGATGGCTTACCTATATGAGCTAATTCAACACCTGATTCCCTTTGCAAGGCTTTTAAAAAGTACACAGGACTTCTATCTTCGTAAAAAGTGCCAGCGTATATAATCGTGAGTTTTTCATTCGTATTTTCTTGATTGATAACATTCGGTAAAAGCTGCTCATTAAAACCATTTGGTATTACCTTAAATTTTTTCTTGTTCTTCTCAAAACCAGTTAGAAGCTCCAAACAATAATCATTTACAGAGATTATAAGATCCGCTGCTTTGTTAAAGCGACGCTCAAAGAATCGTTTAATGCTAACTTTTAATACGTTATTTTGAAAACGAGGATTTATGGCAAAAGGGTCTCGATAATCTAGAACTACCTTTGCTGAGTACTCTTTTTTTAAAAAATCAATTATTGAAAACTGCATAAATGGACCACCACTAATGATGACATGTGATAAATCAGTGATTTTATTTTTTTTAAGTGCGCTAATGATGGAGGGCTTCCACCCTACGCCTTTGTCTTTAATCACATAACTTAAGAGCGAGCTGTTATTTGGTGTTGTGGAAATAACTTTATCAATTCCCTTTGATGATGGATTTTTAGTTGTAGTAATTAGGTAAACCCTAGAGTTAGGTAGATGTGATTTAAAATTTTGAGCCCAATAGCTCATCCGTTTTGCACCTACTGAAGGATCTGGTTCGAAAACATAAGAGATAAAAAGTACATTCATTTTAGCAAGTGGTCTTTAAGTTCTTCAAGTACTTTACTTGGACTAAAATTCTTTTTTATCATTTCTATGCCCTTTTGGTTTAGTGTTAGTTCTTTTGAGTCAAACTTTGATTTAAGTCTACTTATTTCTCGAACCATATCTTGTGTACTCTTCGTCAGGGAGCTCCCATCTAAATCATAGTTGTACAATACATATCTTCCCCTAGCTAGTGATTCTAAAACGAATTGACTCATTCCATCGTGTTTAACAAATCGAACAGTAACAACAACTCGGTCTATTTCCTTATCCATTTGACTTACCCAGCCTTTAAAAACAATATTTTCTGGCGGGTCTTCATGATCTTTTCTTTCAGAGCCTACAATGTAAAACGTTAAATCGGGGAAGTTTTCTGCAAGTTCAAAGTATTGATTCCTACCATAAAAATCAGCTCTATTTTTAGGGATATAGCTTAGTACAGCAAACTGCTTTGGTAGCTCCTCTGGCATTCTATCAATAGTATAACCTGAGATGTATTGTAGTTTGGCATTTATTCCAATTGGTTTTAACTCTTCCTTTAGCCAACTCGCATCTGTTAAATGCTTTGCCTCCAGAAAGCGTTGATCAATTTCTCCTTTTTTAAACTGATTAATTGCAGTTGTTACATCAGACCCAACCCAATGCATTACTACTTTTTTATTCAGCTTGAAAGCCCAATCCAATAACTTTGAATTTCCTATAGTACCATTAATCGAATAAATTACATCTGCACTTATTAAGTAGTAGGGAGCAATAATTTTATGAAGTAAACGGTAATAGGTATCTAAAGCCACATAACTATTTTGTCGATCATTTTTTTCGAGCGAAGTCTTAACTCTTTTAGCAAAAAGTGGAAGTCCAACAATTAAGATTCGTTTTTTAGGCATTTAGAATAACTGGTTTTTTTAAGCGGTTTCGATATCTAAACTATTTTTTTACTCCCATATTTTTTTGCCAAATAGAAATACCAAGAATTATTGAAAAGCATTATAATGGGCTGAATAATAGCAAGTGAATAAATTAATATTTCAAAAGTAAAATATATTCCTGTGATGAGTATAATTAAAACCCGAATACTAGTATTTACAACTGAAACGATGAAGGCAACATCTTGTTTATTCACAATTATTGGAACACAAGATATAGTGCTTGCGATAAAGTTTAGCCAAAACCAAGGTGCAAATAAAACGGCATATTCCCCTGCCTTAATCCACTCAGGACCAAAAACTATTACAAATAATTCTTGACCGTAAATAAATAGCAATAAAAAAAAGGGAAAAGATAAAAAGCTAAGCTGAGTCATTAATTTCTTAAATAATGGAAAAATTGCTTTACCATCAGCATACAAAACAGAAGACTCTTTATAAAAAACCTGAAAAATGGAAGTACCTAATAAGCTTAGCGGCATTTTTAATATTCGGAATGCAAAAAAGTAGGCTCCTACATAACTCTTATCGAAAAATAATCCAAGTAATATCACTACCCCAGCAGATTCAGTTAAATCAAATAGCGCATTGGGCGTATTGATGAAAATAAATTGCTTGTATTTTTTTTTCAACTCTTTCCAGCTGAGATTTTGTTTTGATTTATAAACTTCACGGTATAGAGTCTTAAAAAGATAAGCACCCCCTAAAACTTGTCCAGCAAACATTCCAATGATCAAGCCAATTGAGCCATAATTGAGGTAACCTAAAATAACTGAAACAAATGCTATAAAAAGACTAGTTATTATCCTAGATTGTGAATTTAAACGATAGGTTTTTTGCCGATTACTGTAATAATTAAATGTATTAATAAGACCCATAAAAAACACAGTTGGGCCTAGCAATATTAAGAATGGGGGAAAGTGAAAAAGGAGAATACCAGATAAGCTAAATAGCAAAGCCAAAGTAGAAACAATACTGTTTAATTTAATGCTCCATTGTGCTATGGAACGCGCCTCATCGTCTTCTTTTGGAAGCACTATCGCTTGTTCTAACCTCAAGCAAGAAATTACAACTAAGTAACTAACAATTGAAGTAAAAATCCCATATTCACCATATTGCTTTTCTGTAAAAAGTCTTGAAAGAACTGGTGAAGCGGCAAAACTAATAAGCTGGGCAATGGCTGTGCCTCCAGTGAGCACTGCCATGTTTTTCAGCATTTCTCGCCGACCAATAAATGCTATCACTTTTTTAATCATACTTCAGACTTGTCGCAAAAGTAATTGAATTCATATTGGTAAATACTTTGCTTTATGTAAGACTAATCTCTTCCGTATATTCGTGGCATGGCAAATGAAAAGACAAGGAAAGAAGATGTTCAGCAATTTGTTGAGTGGGATGTTATAAATTGGGGGAAGGCAATTCGATTTTGGGAGGATAAAATTAATTTCAACTCAGGAGATAAATGCTTGGAACTTGGCTGCAATAGCGGAGGGCTTTCTTTGTGGTTAGGGCTAAAAGGAATGCATGTTGTTTGTTCTGATTTAGAGGACCCACAAGCTAATGCCGAGCGTCTGCATAGCAAACATAAATCGCTGACAATTAGCTATGAGGCAATAAATGCCTTAGATATTCCATATGAAAATGAGTTTGATCTTATTGTCTTTAAGTCAGTTTTAGGCGGAGCAAGCCGTGGAGGGAATCAAGAAAATAAGCAATTGGTTATAGATCAAATTTATAAAGCGCTGAAGCCTGGGGGGAAATTGTTATTTGCTGAAAATTTAACCGCCTCCTGGCTTCATCGTTTTTTTAGGAAACAATTTGTAAAATGGGGTAACGACTGGAATTATCTTCAACTTCCTGAATTAAACGGTTTACTTAAAAAATTTTCATCATCAAATTATAAAACAGCCGGCTTCTTTGGAGCTTTTGGAAGGAGTGAAAAACAACGACAGTTATTGGGTAGAGTAGACCGATTTACAGAAAAGTTATTTCCTAAGAATCAGCACTATTTGGTTTTTGGAATTGCTAAAAAATAATTGTAGTACGATAATTGTAAATAATACTTCATGCGAAAAAAAATAACAATCTTTCTGCTCCTTTTGGCCGCTGCTACAAGCAGTTATACTCAGGTGTTGCTTTCAGAGACTAAATTTGAACTTGGAGAGATAAATCAATTAAATGAAGATGTAATTGATCTAAATATTGTAAACCATTCTGAAGAGGCTATTTTTATTTTAAGGATTGAAGCAGCCAAGGGTGTGGCAATAAAATACACGTCAAAAAACTTAACCCCTAATGCTGCTGAACTTGTTCGTATTAAATTGAACCCTAAGAAAACAGGCAAAATAAAAGAAGAAGTCAAGCTTTATTTCAGTAGCAATCAAGAGCCAACCACGCTTGAAATACTAGCGGATGTAATAGAAATTCCTAAAGATAACCGTCAAGATTGTCCGAGTTTTGGAGTAAGCGAGCGTCCACAGGCAAACTTTCAGCAGTTTGTAAATCAGCAGCAAGTTGGAGAGATTAGTGCATTTTTTGTTGAATTAATACCAGAGAAAAATTTCAGACAATGGAAATTAGCACAAAGTAAATCGGGCGAGCAAAATGAAGAAGAAAAAATTCAAGCAGAAAAGGTAAGCCCGCAAGTTGAAGTGGTAGAAAACCAAATAGAAAAAGAAAAAACGACCCCTGAAGAGCGCAGAAATGCTCCATCGGTTCTTGAAACGCTGTTTGGAAGTCCAAAGGATACTGCTGAAGTTGTTGTATCAAGTCAACCTAAGCCTGAAGTTCAAGAAGCACCAAATCAAACTTTAAATCCTAACACACTCGACAATACCTACAAGCCCAATAATATTGTGTTTTTAATTGATGCTTCAAACTCTATGCGTGAAGAAGAACGTATGGATCTTCTAAAAACATCAATGATCAACCTGTTGGAAAGTTTACGAGAAATAGACTACTTGTCCATCGTAACCTACTCAGGAGAAGCAAATGTTTTGCTTGAACCCACTTCAGGTATATCAAAGAAAGTAATTCGTAAGAGCATAGAAAATATTAAAGCTGATGGGGGCACAAATGCTGTAAAAGGTCTAAAACAAGCTATGCAGACAGGGAAGGGTAATTTTCTTGAGGATGGAAACAATCAAATTATTTTGGCAACAGATGGAGCGTTTAACATTGGTGAACGTAATATGAGTTTGAGAAGAAAAATTGAAACCAATGCGGAAGAAGGCTTAACTATAACTGTTTTGGGTATAAAAAACGACAGGTGGACAAACAAATACCTTAAGGAAATAAGTGATTTAGGTAAAGGAGACTTAATTCGGATAAGTGGTAATCGAGATGCTGAAAAGATTTTGGAAGAAGTGAAGAAAAAGTCTAAAAAGTAATGCTAGGAAATTATTTATTCCTTAACCAACAAGTTTTGCTGGTGATTAACACTGGCTTCTAACCGTTCATGAATTAATTTACCTTCATCTTTTGATTGCTGAATACCAATGGCCATCATGGCTGTAGCACAAGCAATGGCGAAAGAAATAATATTTCTTTTAGTAGCGTTTTGACGAACTGGCATTTTTAATGGCTGTTTAATAAACAATGCAAATTTTCACATTTAATTCCATGTATACTTGATATCTACGTTAAATTTGTGCGCTAAGTTTCAATTTATATGCAAAACACCTCCCAATTAAAAAGGATAGCCATCTTAGGTTCAACAGGTTCCATTGGTACACAAGCCTTAGAAGTAATTCGAGACAATCCAGAAAAGTTTGAAGTTGAGGTGCTTACCGCACACTCAAATCATGAATTACTGGTTCAACAGGCCCTTGAGTTTAAGCCAAATGCGGTTGTTATTGGTGATGAATCAAAATATGAGTGGGTAGCAGAGCAATTGTGGAATAGCGACATTAAAACTTTTGCAGGAGAAGAATCCTTGAGCCAAGTGGTTCAAATGGAAGATATTGATTTAGTTCTAACTGCATTGGTTGGATATGCAGGCTTGAAACCTACCATAGCAGCAATTGAAGCAAAAAAACCGATTGCATTAGCCAATAAAGAAACGTTGGTGGTTGCTGGAGAATTAATTACTCGATTAGCAGCTGAAAATCAAGTCCCAATTTTGCCTGTTGATTCTGAGCATTCGGCTATTTTTCAATGCCTCGTTGGAGAATTTCAAAATAAAATTGAAAAAATTTACCTTACTGCTTCCGGTGGACCATTTAGAGGCTGGGGAGCGGATCAACTTAATAGTGTAACGAAAGAACAAGCGTTAAAACACCCCAACTGGGAGATGGGCGCTAAGATTACTATTGACTCTGCCACTTTGATGAATAAGGGATTAGAAGTGATTGAGGCAAAATGGTTGTTTAATTTAAAACCCGAGCAAATTGATGTAATTGTGCATCCACAATCCATCATTCACTCCATTGTTCAGTTTGAAGATGGCAGTATGAAAGCCCAAATGGGGTTGCCTGATATGAAGCTACCCATACAATACGCCATGACTTATCCATTGCGCACTTCAAGTAAGTTTCCACGCTTTAACTTTTTAGATTACCCTCAACTTACTTTTGAGCAAGCTGACAGAAAAACGTTTAAAAATTTAGACTTGGCGTTTGAAGCATTACGGCTAGGTGGAACAGCTGCCTGTGCTTTGAATGCGGCCAACGAGATAACCAACGAGGCATTCCGCAAAGACAAAATTGGCTTTTTACAAATAGCAGAAATTAATGCCAAGGTGATGAAGGAAACTACTTTTGTTAAATCACCGCAATTGGAAGATTATGTGAACTGTGATGCAGAAGCGAGAAGATTGGCAGAAAATAATATTTGAAACAGGAAATTGATAACCTCAGACTCTATCTTTATCAAATTTGGAAAACTCCAAATTCCAAACTCCAAATTAAAAATTCATAGTTCAATCCTTCATTAATCAGTACTTTTGCCCCTTAATTTTTATTGATGGAAATTCTCATACAAGCAGCTCAATTAATACTCAGCCTTTCAATCCTTGTGATTTTACACGAATTGGGGCATTTTATTCCTGCTAAACTTTTTAAAACTCGAGTAGAAAAGTTTTACTTGTTTTTCGATCCTTGGTTTTCACTATTTAAATTCAAAAAAGGTGATACTGAATACGGCATCGGATGGCTTCCTTTAGGCGGTTATGTGAAAATTTCAGGCATGATCGATGAATCCATGGATAAGGAGCAAATGAAGGAGGAACCAAAAGAATGGGAATTTCGCTCAAAACCAGCATGGCAACGCTTAATTATAATGTTAGGGGGCGTTACTGTGAATGTGATTTTGGGTATGGCCATTTACGCCATGGTGTTATTCGTTTGGGGGAATGAATACATCCCAAATAAAAGTTTAAAATATGGAATTTATGCTGATTCCACGGCCATTGAAATGGGCCTGAAAAATGGTGATAAAATCATAAGTATAGGGGGTAAAGAAGTTGAAAAATTCAGCGATGTTCAGATGAATATATTGCTAGAAGATCAAAATACCATCAAAGTTGAACGCAATGGTTCAATCGAAGAAATAGTTGTGCCGTCGGAGACTATTGCTCAAATAATAAAGGACCAAAAACCTTTTATTGAGCCTGCTTATATCACTTTAGTAGAACAAGTGATGGAAGGGTCAAATGCTGAAAAAGCAGGACTAAAGAAGGGAGATCAATTAATAAAAATTAATCAGCAGGAAACGCCATTCTTTCAAGATGTGGTTAAAACTTTAGGTTCCTTAAGGGGAGAAGAAATTCAATTGACCGTTATTCGCAATCAAGAAGAACTGCAAATGAATGCTACAGTTTCTGAGCAAGGCACCTTGGGATTTGGTGTCCAGCCAATTAATCAACAATTAAAAGTAGAAACTGAAAAATACGGTATGCTTGAATCTATACCTGCTGGAGTAAATAAAGCCTATGACTCCTTTGATAATTACATTAAGCAAATGAAATTGATTTTTAAGCCAGAAACTGAGGCTTACAAATCTTTAGGTGGTTTCCTAACCATTGGAAAAGCTTTTTCACCTCAATGGGACTGGGAGCGTTTTTGGAACTTTACAGCCTTTCTTTCTATTATTCTTGCCATCATGAACATTTTACCAATTCCTGCGCTAGATGGAGGTCATGTCATGTTTTTGACTTATGAAATTATTACCGGTCGTAAACCGCATGATAAAGTGATGGAATATGCCCAAATAGCTGGAATTATTATTTTGCTTGGCCTTATGGTCTTAGCTAACGGAAACGACGTACTTCGATTGTTTCAATAGATTAATACAGGTTGTTAACACTATCATGTGTTAAAGTCTTGGCGAACTTACCCATGGTATGCTTGAGCTAGCTTTAATTTTGGTAAAAAACACCATGAAGCGAATTCTATTCCTTACAACAATTTTGATGGTAAACTATTGTTTTGCGCAACATTCTACTATGCGTTTTACAAATGAACCTATCCGCCTTAATCAAGAGTCAGTTTTAATGGTTCCTTTCGAAAGTAAAATGTACTTATCTGATATCAACAAAGAGCTGGCCGAAGAAAATAATTTAACAGCTGATCAAATTATACAACGATTTATTAACGGTATCGACCAAAGCATCTATTACACCTTTCGAGACCGATGTAACATTACCTCCTTCTACGAACTACAAGATGGAGAGTCAGGAAAAGATTTAAATTACATTTATGATAACTTAAAGCTAGAATATGAGCTAGTCTCTAAAGGTGACCAATCTTCAGGATTCGATAGAATGAAGAATAAATTCAAGAAGAAAGAGGATCAAGAATACAAACGAGGTGAAATTAGAGATGGAGAAATTTATTCAGAAAGAGATGAACGTGAACGATACATGAAGGCGGTAGTTGAAAACAATGAGATGCTGGACAGCATGCATTTTAAGTTTGACAACAGCTATTTTTTATTCATTACGGAATTAGATATTAAAAACCTTTATACCGACGCTATTGCGATGCAAAGCATGGATTACGATAGAGAAATAAAAGTTCACTATACGCTGTATTATAAAAATGGCGAAATTCTTTCAACTGGGGTTTCTGCAACTACATTTCCTGGGCATTTGAATAATATTGACAAAATTATTAGCGGCTATTTCCCTATCTTGGCTCAAAATATTTATGTGGAACTTTTTCCTGATGAGTCGAAGGCAGAAGAATCTAAAATTGATCTTAAAATATGGAAGTAATTAGCCCTTATACTGCAATTATTGGGATTAGCATTATCATAATTGTATCTTATTTTTTCAACATCATTTCTCAAAAAACGAATATTCCTTCGGTTTTGATGTTGATTGCCTTGGGTATTTTAATCAAGCAAGGAATGAAGTTTATTGGGATAACTGCAGGTGACTCCTTATTTAACGTTTTAGAATTGCTCGGCATTGTCGGTTTAATAATGATTGTGCTTGAAGCTGCACTAGATCTTCGTTTAACAAAAGAAAAATGGCCTACCATTTGGAAATCATTTAGCGTGGCTCTGCTATCTTTAATTATTTCTTCCGGTGCAATCGCTTATCTGTTAAATTTTTTCATTATTCCTGATTTATTTACTGCCTTGCTATATGCCATTCCACTCTCTATTATGAGCAGTGCAATCATTATTCCTTCAGTGGGAGGTCTATCTGAAGGTAAAAAGGAATTTATGGTTTATGAAGGAACTTTTTCAGATATCTTAGGAATTATGTTCTTTTATTTTCTTCTTGGAAATGCAGGTGAGGAAAGTGCCAAGGTAGTGGTAATGGATGTGGTTGGAAACATCACAATCACAGTTGTTTTGTCCATCTTAATCAGTTATGGGTTGGTTTTAATATTTCAAAAACTCACCTCTCAGGTAAAGCTATTTTTATTAATTGCCGTTTTATTGATTCTTTACTCAGTAGGTAAACTATTTCATTTATCTTCTTTGCTTATTATTTTAATTTTTGGTTTAGTACTCAACAATCAAAAAATATTTTTTAGAGGATTTCTAAAAAAATGGATTAATCCAACTAAAGTGAAGCGTGTTCTGGAGGATTTCCACTTGGTTACTGTGGAATCTGCATTTGTTGTGCGCACCTTCTTTTTTGTGCTATTTGGTGTAACAATTACCCTTTCAAGTTTGTTAAATGCTGAAGTCGCATTAATAAGTCTAGCAGTGCTGGCAGCGCTGTATATCATTCGTTTGATATTGGTTAAAGTGTTCATTCAAAAAGATATTTTCCCTCAAGTTTTTCTTGCCCCGCGAGGTTTAATAACCATTTTATTGTTTTTTGCTATTCCTGATGAGTTCCAAAATGAAGTATTCGATTCAGGAATTTTACTTTACACTATTATTGTTTCATGTATCATAATGGCGGTTGCATTGGTAGCAAGTGGTAAAAAAGTAATTCCTGTTGAAGATATGTCTTTCATTTATGGGCCTGCAAAAATCGATGATGAGCCAGTAGATTCAGAGGAAAAAATCACTAAATTGTCTGAGATTGATCCGAATGCAGATGAGCTGGAAGTGAAATGATATTATGAATTTAAACTATTCAATCTTTTACAAGGTCTTTCCTTCGGCGCTAGCTAGAATGATTGGCGGATTAATAGCATTACTAATCTTATCACTTCAAGTTTATCATTTAGCTCCAGTTGAGGAAGGAAAACAGTTGATAGCTGTTTCTATATTTAATCAAGAGTATATTTTTCCTTGGACCATTGTTTTTCTGTTTGACTTTATTTGTATTATTTCAAGTCTTTTGGTGGTGCTAAGAATGAATGTAAATCATCGATTTGTAGATGGGGAAAGTTTTCCGCTTGCAATTTTTATGTTAGTTGCAATTAGTTCATTTCCTGCCATTTTTATTCAGCCTGAATTGCTCTTAGTATCTCTTTTAGGAATTTTAATTGTATACCTCTTACTCAATATTTATAATAAAAATTCGATTGTAGGCATTATCTTTCAAACCTCTTTCCTATGCAGTATTGCGACCTTATTTTATGCACCTTCAATCATTTTTCTACTAGTTATTTTAATTGGAGTTTCAATTTTTCGTCCCTTTAATATTCGCAATTTGATAATCATTTGTATTGGGTTTCTATTGCTTTATTTATATCTATTCGGGCTTTCATATATTTTTGGTTGGGATATCAACTTGTTTTTAAATCTCAAATTAGAGCTTGCTAAAGCACTCGAAATTCCCTTAAATATTGAAAAAATCGGCTTAGGAATAGTTTTTTTAATCTTAATTATCTCTATTAGTAGCGTTTATGCGAAACGTCAAAGGCTAATAGTTCGTCAACGCAATCAATTGAGCGTTCTATTTGCTGCTATTCTTCTTTGCCTAATAGTAGGGCTTATTTTTAACTTTACAGGCTCATTTTTATTTATATTTTCCTTGTCGGGAATATTTTTTCTCTTCTTTTACAAGAACATCAATAAAAAGTGGCTAGTGGAAGTTCCATTAATTGTGCTATTAATTTACAATACTTTCGTTTCAATATACAGTTAAATAAAAAGGGTTTTAGCTACCTTTGCAGAAAATTATTTCAATGAAGTTTGGCGTTATTACTTTTCCGGGATCGAATTGTGATCAAGACATGATTTATGTTTTAGAAACTCTTATGGGTTATGAAGTTGAGCGCTTGTGGCATAAGGATACAGACCTAAAAGGTGCTGACTTTATAGTTTTGCCAGGAGGCTTTTCCTATGGAGATTACTTGCGATCAGGAGCTATTGCTAATTACTCTCCTATTATGAAAAAAGTAATAGAACATGCCAATAATGGAGGATATGTTTTAGGGATCTGCAACGGTTTTCAAATTCTTTGTGAATCAAAATTATTGCCAGGAACGCTGTTACACAATGATAATCAAAAGTTCATTTGTAAAAACGTGTACCTTAAAGCCGATAACAATAAGTCCATTATCAACCGTGGAATTGGAACAGATGAAATCCTTAAAATTCCAGTTGCTCATGCAGAGGGACGCTATTTTGTGCCGAAAGAAATGTTACAATCACTAAATGATAACCAACAAGTAATTTATAGGTATTGTAACAAGGATGGTGAAGTCACTCAGGATGCTAATCCAAATGGAGCCATCGATAATATAGCAGGGGTTTGCAACGAAAATAGAAATGTTTTTGGGATGATGCCCCATCCAGAGCGCGCCGCGGATTTGGAATTGGGTAACACTGATGGTCTACGAATTTTTGAATCTATGCTTGACCTTGTAAAAGCTTAGGGCTTATAGATATTCATTTCCTCTATATATTTAGCAACAGCTTCAGGCATATAATGTGAAACTTTTTTTCCTTCGGCAATGGCTTTACGAATAAAAGAAGAAGAGATTTTCATTACTGGAGCTTCCACATAGTTTACCTTAAAATGCTTTCTCAGCTCTCCACCTTCATTTGCATCTAGGCGAGGGTAAACATACAAATCGTGGTTTTCCAAAATCACATCATGATTTTTCCATTTGTGAAAGTGGTTGAGATTATCGGCACCCATGATTAAAGCAAAATCTTTGTCGTTGTGCTTTTCCTTTAAATAAACAAGTGTGTCAGCAGTGTAATTGGGTTGAGGTAAGTCAAACTCGATATTTGATGCTTTTAGTTTTACATCTTCTCCTATTGCCAATTGCACGAGGTGCAGACGGTCATAATCCTTAAGCATTGATTCTTTTTGCTTAAATGGATTTTGAGGAGTTACAACCATCCATATTTGATCCAGATCAGTAAATTCAGCCATGTAGTTGGCAATTACCATGTGGCCAACATGAACAGGATTATAAGTGCCGAAAAATAAACCAACTTTCATTTTTTTTTAAACTGTTTCGGATGCTAAAAATTTTTTTACAATAAAATATGCTCCTTCTACTGCTTTTTCTAATTCATCATTAAGTATCACATAGTCAAACTGATCTGCAGTAATAAGCTCAGTTTTGGCTTTTGCCAGCCGACTCTTAATTCGTTCTTTACTGTCTGTATTTCTACCTATAAGTCTTTCTTCTAGAGCTTGTAAGCTCGGTGGCATAACAAAAATAGAAATGGCATCATTTCCAAAGTATTTTTTCAAATTTATTCCTCCAACTACATCTACATCAAAAATAACATGCTTGCCTTTTTGCCAAATCCGCTCAATTTCACTTTTCAAGGTACCATAAAAGTGATTGTGATAAACCTCTTCCCACTCTATAAACGCCTCTTGCTCTATCTTGTTTTTAAACTCCTCAACCGAAAGAAAATAATAGTCAACTCCTTCTACTTCTTTTCCTCTCAATTCACGAGTAGCAGCAGAAATCGAGAACTCTAAATCTAATTTTCGTTGAAGTAACTCTCTTACAATGGTAGTTTTACCTGCACCTGAGGGAGCTGAAAAAATCACACATTTACCCATTATAGCACATTTAATACTTGTTCTTTTATTTTCTCCAAATGGTCTTTCATTTGTACTACTAATTTTTGCATTTCGGCATGATTGGCTTTAGAACCTAATGTATTAATTTCCCGACCAATTTCTTGAGATATGAAGCCAAGTTTTTTTCCCTGACCTTTATTTTCAGACATCGTTTTTTTGAAGTAATCACAATGCGTTTTTAATCTGACTTTTTCTTCTGAGATATCGTATTTTTCGAGGTAGTATATCATTTCTTGTTCAAACCGATCTTCATTCACCTTTTCTTTTTGTTCTAAATCGTCTAAGTTGGCTCGTAGTCGCTCTCTAACTGTTTCGGTGCGTTCAGCATCGAATTTTAATGCTTCTTGAAGTAGCTTTTCAATTGCGCCAATGTGACTTTTCAAATCGTTTTCTAAACTCTTGCCTTCTTCTTGTCTAAACTCAATTAGATTTCCAATGGCCTCATTTAAAATTTCTTCGACTTTTTTCCATTCATTAGCCTCTAGTTCTTCTTCATTGTTCTTCACAACTTCTGGTAACCTTAATATACTTGCAAATAAATCTCCTGAATCTGTTTTTAAATTATTTTGCAACTCAACTAATTGATTGAAGTAACTTATAAACAGCTCTTTATCTATGGTATAAGAAGCTGTTGATTCAACTGCTTCGTAGGATAAATACATTTCTACTTTTCCACGACTCAATTGTTCAGCTAAAATCTTACGATAACTTAGCTCTTTCTCTTTAAAACTATTGGGAACTTTAACAGTCACATCACTTTGTTTGCTGTTTAAAGACTTAAGTTGAATGGTGACTTTTTTTGAGTCAAGTTGTCCTTCAGCTTTACCGAAGCCCGTCATGGATTGTATCATGCAAATAATTTAGACCGCCAAAGGTAATTAATCTGAAGATGTGCTTAAGCGCGAGGGTTAATAGATTTTAAGCCGGAGTTTTTTGATTATGATTTCTTCCCTTAATACTTACCAGATAAACTCCGGTAAATATAAAAATAGTAGCAATTATTTTTACCCAAGTAAGCTCATCCTTTCCTAAGGATAATGCTACAAATGAAGCAATTAAAGGTTGGGAATAAATATATGTGCTCACTGTAGATGGATTGAGCTCTTTAAGACCAAAGATGTTAAATAGATATGCTAAAAAGGTGGTGCAAACTACAACGAATAAAAATGAAAGCCACGAAGACCCTGTAAATCTACTCCATTCAATGGCTAAAAAATCTTCTATTCCAAAAGGGATAACAATAAAAAACCCAAAAAGGAATACCCATTTAATAACTGTAATTGGGCTATATTTTTGCATCAAGGGTTTTACTAAGACTAAATAAATAGCATATGATGATGCATTTAAAAAGATAAATAAATCACCAATTTCATCAGAAGGCGACATGTTTAGTGGATTGTTGTATAGTATCAAACCAGTCGCACCAGTTAAACCTAAAAGAATACCCCCAATTTTTCTAAAGGTGACTCTTTCACGAATAAGCAGAGCAGAAATCAATAGTACTAATATAGGATTGCAGGTCATTATTATTGCTGCATTGATTGGACTAGTAAGGTTTAGGCCATAAAAAAACATCAGTTGATTCCCCGCAACACCAAAAATTCCACAAACTGCCATACGCAGCAAGTCTTTATTGGCCACACGCTCCCACTTAATAAAACTGCTTAGTAACCAAAAAAGGAGCAGAGCGCCAACAACACGACAGAATATAAACCCGAATGGACTTAATAAATCAGGCATTAATTCTTTGGCAACTGTGTAGTTGATGCCATAAATTAAATTGGCGCCAAACAGAGCTAAATGAGCCTTTGCAATTTTATTCAACTTTATATTCTTTTAAAAAGGATGCAAGAGCTGTAATAGTTTTTGGGCTACTGCCGATAAAAATATGTCGATCTATCAAAATTACTGGCCGTTTCAAAAAAGTATATTCCTCTAAAATGAGTTTTTTATAATCATTTTCAGTAAGGGTTTTGTCTTTTAGGCCCATACTTTTATACTTCATTGCCCTTCTGCTAAATAATGCTTCATAGCTGCCAGCTAAGTCTTTCATTTCCTTTAATTGTTCAAGGCTTATTTTATTAGTTTTGATATCTTGCAATTGAATAGATTCTGGAAGTGAAACTTCCTTGAGAATTTTTTTACAAGTAGAACAAGTTGATAGGTAATATGCTTTATTCATGTGGTAAATAGTATAGCGTGTAAAAGTAAACCTAATGCGTCTTCTAAGAAGAAATAAATGACTAATAATCCTAAGGCTTTAAAACTCTTTTCGCCAACACGAATCGCCATTACTATAGTTATTGGCTTAAGTGTTGCCACCTACTTAGTTGCAAGAAACTTTAAGGTAGAGTATTTCGAATCCATCAACTGGACATGGTATTCTACATTTTGGGTTTTTGTTGCTTTTTTAATGATGGCCACTCGGGATATTGCTTACATGTATCGAATTCGGGTGTTAACTGATAATGAAATTTCATGGCGACACAGTTTTGATACTATAATGTTATGGGAATTTGCATCTGCAATAAGCCCATCAATTGTTGGTGGTTCTGGTGTTGCGATTTACATTGTAAACAAAGAAGGGGTGAAAATTGGTCGCAGTACAGCTGTGGTGATGACTTCAGCACTATTAGATGAATTGTTTTACATCCTTACTGTTCCAGTTATAATTTTGGCGGTAGGCTATTTTGAAATCTTCAATATTGACTTACCAAGTGAGGCACTTAGTGGCGCTATAGGTGAGTATGGGATTCAAGGAGTTTTTTTAGCGGGCTACCTATTTATTGTTTTACTTACTTCAATTATAACATTTGCTGTGTTTTGGAGGCCTAGAGGGTTTAAATGGATATTGCTTCAAATATTTAGATTACCATTTTTAAGAAAATGGCGTCATGATGCAAGTGCCACTGGCGACGATATTATGATTACCTCTAAAGAGCTTAGGGGAAAGCCTTTTAGCTTTTGGGCGAAGGCTTTTGGAGCAACTTTACTTTCTTGGACAGCACGTTACTGGGTAGTGAACTTTCTAATTTTAGCTTTTATAAGTTTAAACTTTCAGGAACATCTTATGATCTATGCACGCCAATTGGTTATGTGGGTAATCATGCTAATAAGCCCTACACCAGGGAGTGCTGGGGTGGCAGAAATTGCTTTTTCAGGCTTTTTGAAGGAGTTTATTCCCATTGGTTTAGCGGGAACTTTAGCCTTGCTTTGGCGACTAGTAAGTTATTACCCCTATTTATTCATTGGAGCTATCATTCTCCCTAGATGGATAAAGCGCACACATTCTTAAAAGGCCTTAAATTTTCGGAATCAACTGCTGGAATGTTTAATTTCGTTGGCTACTAAAGTTTTTATAGTGTTTTGGCTAAGGAAAAGATGAAGTTCGGTACAAAGGTGATTCATGCAGGCTTAAACCCTGATCCTTCAACTGGAGCAGTAATGACGCCAATTTATCAAACTTCCACCTATCATCAGAAATCTCCTGGCAAACATAAAGGCTTTGAATACTCAAGAACCAGTAACCCAACCAGGAAAGCACTAGAAGATAATTTAGCCGCCTTAGAAAACGGTAAGTTTGGTTTATGTTTCGGTAGTGGTTTAGCAGCGATTGACGCCGTTTTGAAAACTCTTAGGCCTGGAGATGAGGTGATATCAACGAGTGATTTGTATGGTGGTTCATACCGTTTGTTTACCAAAATAGTTGCAAAATTTGGAATTAAATTCACCTTTGTTCCTATGGGTGATATGAGTGAAGTTGAAAAGGCAATTAGTGATAGTACCAAGTTAATGTGGGTGGAAACGCCTACTAATCCGATGATGAATATTATTGATATTAAAGCAGCTGCTGCAATTTCAAGAAAGTATAATTTGACATTAGTTGTTGATAATACCTTTTCTACTCCTTACTTGCAAAGCCCATTAGATTTAGGAGCTGATTTAGTAATGCACTCCCTGACTAAGTATATGGGTGGTCATTCTGATGTTGTAATGGGAGCACTTGTTTGTAAAGACAAAAAAATTGCCCAAGAGCTCTATTTTATTCAAAATAGCAGTGGAGCTATTTGCGGACCACAAGACTGTTTCTTAGTTCTAAGGGGAATAAAGACTTTGCATTTAAGAATGCAACGTCATTCTGAAAATGGAATGGAAATTGCACACTATTTGAGGAATCATTCGAAAATAGACAAGGTCTATTGGCCAGGTTTTGAAGATCATCCAAATCATAGGATTGCACTTCAACAAATGCGAGACTTTGGTGGAATGATATCATTTAGTTTGAAGGGCGATAAAAAAGAAGCTGCATTTAACTTAATGTCAAACCTTAAGGTTTTTACTCTTGCAGAGTCCTTAGGTGGCGTTGAAAGCTTGATATGTCATCCGGCTACAATGACGCATGCATCAATTCCTGTGAATGAAAGAGAAAAAGCGGGAATAGTGCCTTCACTAATTAGGTTGAGCGTTGGTATAGAAGATGTTGAGGACTTAAAAAATGATTTAGAACAAGCACTAAGTTCAATTTAGTCGTAAATATGACAAGAAGCGGCTTCAAAACTTGCAACGAAATGAACAATTAATACGTTTAAGTTTTATATCATGAAACTTAGATTAATATCTTTTTCACATAGTTTACAATAAACCAAGAATATATTTAAAAACATGAAACAAATAATAATACTAATATCTTTTTTCTTTGTCTCGATTTCAATTCAAGCTCAAGCAGAGTGGTGTGGAACAGACCAAATGCTAGAGCAATGGTTTGAATCTCATCCAGAAGATAGAATTAAATTTGAAAATCAAACTCAACAACCCGACCTTGTGCCAAGGGCAAAGGGCGGTCAAAATAATAAAGCCCCAAACTATATCATTCCTGTAGTAGTTCATGTCATCCATTTTAATGGACGAGGAAATATTTCAAAAGCGCAAATTCTTGATGGAATAGATATTATAAATGAAGATTTTAATTTAATGAATTCTGACACTTCCAACGTGAGAAACGTTTTTAAAAGCTTAATTGCAGATGTTCAAGTGGAGTTTAGATTGGCCAACTTAGATCCAAATGGGAACTGCACAGATGGAATCAATAGAATAAATTCATTTCAGACTTTCGATAACAGAAATGAAGTTAAGCGCTTAGGTTATTGGGATGCAACAGAGTACTTTAACGTTTGGATTGTAAACACTATTAACGATGGAGGGGCACCAGGAAATGTTTTAGGGTATGCACAGTTTCCTCGTTTTGGGCGCGATAGTACATATGGTATTGTAGTGCGAGCCGATGAATGGGGAAGTATTGGTTTGGCCTCAAGTAAAGATGGTAGGACGGTAACACATGAAGTCGGACACTGTCTAGATTTGCTACATACTTTTCAAAGTGGATGTGGTTTTAGTTGTACCACTTCTGGTGATTTTGTTTGTGATACACCTCCACAAGCCAGCAGTCATAACAATTCTTGTGATACAACTTTTAACTCTTGCTCTAATGATGATGTAGGAGGAGGCTCTTTTAATCCATTTTCTACAAATGTACCTGATCAATTAGAAAACTACATGGGTTATGGTTTAAGCTGTTTAGGCATGTTTACAGAAGGCCAAAAGGATCGAATGGAAAATGCATTGGTTCAAGTTAACAAATTAATTGATGTAACAAAATCGACTAACCTCACAAATACTGGCACAAACAATGGATATACAAAAGTTCAATGCCCACCAGTTGCTGATTTATATTTTGAAACTCCTCTTATGATCTGTAAAGGAGATTCAATCACATTTACAGATAATTCTTATCGTGATACAGTTGCAACATATACTTGGACATTTCCAGGAGGTAACCCTTCTACATCGTCAGATAGTAATCCAACTGTCCAATATAGCACACCGGGTATTTATGATGTTGAATTAAAAGTTGCGAATGCTGCTGGTGCTGATTCTATTATAGTGTCCAACCAAGTGATTGTGCATGATACGGCTAACAATATTAGTGGATTTCAATATTTTGAAGGTTTTGAAAATGCAAGTTCTTTTTCAGATTGGACTGTAATTTCTTCTGCAATTGAACCTGATTGGGAACGATCATCTCTCGCTTCGAAATCTGGTAGTTTTTCAGCTTACCTCAATAACTTTAACGTTGAAATAAATGACAACATTAACATTAATCAGTTTGATTATCTTATCTCACCACCAATTGATATGAGTCAGGTGCTAAACCCAACAATTAAGTTTCAACTAGCCTATAAAGGCAAAAGCGCTGCTTCAAATGATATTTTTAAGGTGGGTATTTCAACAGATTGTGGCTCTAGTTGGTCTACTCGATTTTTTGCCAACTCTAGTTCAACACTAATAAGTTCTGGTAACTCAAGTTCTAATTTTACCCCAACTTCCTCCGAATGGAAAAGTGTAACCGTTACCTTAACATCCGCCATGCGGGCGAGTAAAAATCTATTAATACGATTTGACTTAACCTCTGGTAATGGGAATAATATCTACATAGACGATGTTGAAGTAACTGGAATGCCTGTAGGTTTAACTGGCAATGTAGTTGAAGAAAGCAATTTTAATCTATATCCAAATCCAACAAATGATGGATTTTACTTGGAGATTGAGGATAGCAAAGTTAGTGAGCAAGCGAGCATTTTTATGACCAACATTGTTGGAGAGAAAGTAAAAGATATAGTAAGTGAGGGCTTGTCAACTAATAATAAACGTGTATTTGTTGAGACTTCAAATCTTAGTTCAGGGATTTATTTTGTAAGCTACCAAAATAATGGTAGACGAATTACTAAGAAATTAATAGTTAATTAGTCTTCTTTAAAACCAATTAAAATAGTAACACAACCATCGCGAATGATGCCGGTTGTGTTTTCTATTTCTGGGAGCTGTATTTCAAGATTCAATGGTTGAGTTTGATCAACTTGAATGTCTTGAACAGCATAGGTATCACTTATTGTGTCTGTTGCTAAAACAGTGCTGTCCATACCTTTTAGTTGGTAAGTAGTATTCTCAAAATAAGGATCAGCGCATATAAGGAGTCGATAGGATAGTCCTTTATTAAATGTTAATTGAACCTCAGCATTTTGACCAGAAGTCATTTTTGCGGCATTCAATTGCCCATTACTTAGATAAGGATCTAAGCCAGGAAGGCAGTTTCTTTTTGTGAACCCTTTGCATTGGGCTGAAACCCCAGCAGATATTAGCAAACTAAGGGAAAATAAAAGGGTTTTTGATTTTAGTAAGTCTATCATTCAATTATGTTCGATCGTATTGCAGCTACTTCTTTTTTTATGTAGTTAAAACTTGAGTCAGTCAATACAGATGGCGCGCCTTCGCTAGTAATTTTAAGTACACCCTCCTCATTTTTTGCTGAGGTTTTCTTATTAGCATCGTTTACTTTTATAGTTTTGAAGTGCTCATCAATTCTTTTAATTGATGCTAGCAACTCCTCAGATCCCTCTTTATTATTTAAGCTTTCAACCAAAATAATCAGGTTGTCCAATGAAAATCGTTGACTGGCAATTATTTCTCTTAGGCCAGTAGAGTTTGTATTTTCATCAGCCATCTCAGTTCCTAAGTATAGCCCTTCTATCCAACCTCCTGCTAAAATATAAGTAGAGATATCTTGTTGATTTTGATTCTTCAGGTAACTGTCGTTATCTAGGAAAAACTCAGAAATTACTTGAAGTAGAGTGTCTTTATTGTTGGCATTCTTCTCAAGTCGAGAAATAAATTCCTTTTGAAATGTTTGTCCTATTCCCAACTCTTCTGCCATAATTTGAGTGGTAGTGTAATACTCAATTGCATCTTGGTGTTTACCAAAAAGTCCTGCATAACTTAAATCTGCTCCATAAATCCCTAAATTGAGTGCCTTTTTTACTTTTAAATTATAATCACTTCTTCGGCTAACATCATGAAGCTTTTCTTGTTGATAGGCTACCCCTTCTTTTTTAAATAAATAGGTTAGCTCTAAAGGAGATGGAAGGGTGTAAAAAATTTTTTGAATTCTGGCTACTTTTTCTCTAGAAGTTTGAGAAGTAGAATCAGCCTTTGTTTGTTCATTTAGCTCCTTTCTATCTGGTTCATTTACACAAGAAGAAAAACCTATAATAAGGCCTACTATCAAAGCTGAAGTAGTTAAGTTATTTAATTTCATCGTTTTCAAATATAGTGAATAATGTTCTAATGTGCGGCTAACCAATTATTAGCATGATCCATTTCTACGATTAACGGAACTTTTAGTTTTACTGCATGCTCCATTTTGTCTTTAATTATTTCGCTGATGGTCTCTAACTCATCTTTATGTGCATCAAACACGAGCTCATCATGCACTTGTAATAAGAGTTTAGATTTAAATTGTTGCTTCTCAAATTCCTTTTGGATATTAATCATGGCCACCTTTATGATGTCCGCTGCTGAACCTTGAATAGGGGCATTAATTGCGTTCCGCTCAGCAAATCCTCTTACAACAGCATTCCTTCCATTAATGTCTTTTAAGTATCTACGCCGTTTCATTATTGTTTCTACATAGCCATGATCTCGAGCAAATTGAATGCTATTGTCCATGTATTGCTTTATTCCCGGATATTTTTCAAAGTAACTATCGATGATTTCTTGAGCTTCTTTTCGCGGTATATTTATGCGTTGGGATAAACCAAAGGCAGAAATTCCATAGATAATTCCAAAGTTTACTGTTTTCGCCTTGCTGCGCATCTCTCTATCAACATCTTTTAAGTCTACATCAAACACTTTTGAAGCAGTTGCTGAGTGAATGTCAATACCTTCTTTAAATGCCGACATCATGCTTTCATCCTCACTCAATGCGGCTATAATTCTCAGTTCTATTTGAGAGTAATCAGCTGCTAATAATTCAAAATCTTTATTTCGTGGAATAAACGCCTTTCTAATTTCCCTTCCTTTTTCTGTTCTGATGGGAATATTCTGCAAGTTGGGGTTATTAGAACTCAACCTGCCGGTAGCGGCAACCGTCTGCATGTAATTGGTGTGAATGTGATTGGTATTTTCATTCACCAATGCCGGTAAACTATCAACATAGGTTGACTTTAATTTTTTGAGGGAGCGGTACTCCAAGACTTTAGGAATAATCTCATGTTTCCCTTCTAGCTTTAATAAGGTTTCTTCAGAGGTAGAGTATTGGCCAGTCTTTGTTTTTTTGGCCTTGGCATCAATTTCTAACACCTCGAACAGCACTTGACCCAATTGCTTTGGAGAATCTACATTAAAGTCTGTTGTAGCCAGTTTTATTATTTCTCCATTCAATTCATCAATTGACTTTCCAAGTTCTTTTGAAAATTTTGCAAGGGTTTCCTGGTCTAGATTAATCCCTTCTCTTTCCATTGCAGCCAACACACCTATTAGCGGCATCTCTACCTCGTCAAATAGTTTTCTTGTAGCACCATCTCCTAATTCTTTCTCAAAAATTTCTTTCAACTGTAAAGTTATATCTGCATCTTCACCTGCATATTCAGCCACTTCTTTTAGCTCAACATCACGCATGTTAAGTTGATTTTTGCCCTTCTTTCCAATTAATTCAACAATCGACTTCGGACGATAGCCCAAGTAGTTTTCTGCCAACACATCCATGTTGTGTTTTTGATCTGCTTGCAGCAAATAATGAGCAATCATGGTGTCGAAAAACTTCCCCTTCAGATTGATGTCGTAGTTTTTTAAAATGCACAAGTCATACTTTAGGTTTTGAGCAATTACTTCCTTGTTTTCATCTTCAAAAATTGCTTTGAAAACATGTATTTCCTTTTTTGCCTTTTTCTGATCAACGCTAATCGGCACGTAATAAGCTTCTCCTTTTTTAACTGAAAAAGCGATACCCACTAACTCTGAAGTTAAAGCATTAAGTCCTGTCGTTTCCGTATCAAAGCAGTAAGAGCTTGATTTTTTAAGTAGCTTAACTAACTCTTCAACTTTCTTTTCAGAATCAACTAATTGATAATCGTGCTTTGTGTTTTCTAGGGTTTTGAACTTTCTGAGCTCTGGTTCTGTTTCAGCTTCATCATCCTTTGCTCCAGCGCTGAACAAGTCCATTTGTCCATTCTTATTATCTGAAGTAATGGATACTTCCTCCCCTAAAATACGTTTACTTAAGGTTCTAAATTCCACTTCTGCAAATACTTCCTCCAATGCTTTTTTATCCATTGGATCTTTTTTCAAGCTAACAGGATCAAAGTCTACTGGAGCATCGATAATTATAGTGGCTAACTTTTTCGACAGTAAGGCTTGATCTTTATTGTCTTCCACCTTTTCTTTCATTTTGCCTTTTAAGTCGGCAGTATTTTCAAGCAGTTTTTCAATGCTTCCATATTGTTTTAAAAACTTTTTAGCGGTTTTATCACCCACTCCAGGGATACCTGGAATATTATCCACTGCATCGCCGCACATTCCCAAATAATCGATGACTTGTAAAGGGTTTTCAATTTCAAACTTTTTGCAGACCTCTTCAATGCCCCATTTTTCTGCTTTGTTGCCCATTCGGGAAGGCTTATACATGAAAATATTTTCTGAAACCAACTGACCAAAATCCTTATCAGGGGTCATCATGTATACCGTGTAGCCTTCTTTTTCAGCTTTTTTAGCCAATGTGCCAATGACATCATCAGCCTCAAATCCATCGGAATACAGTATAGGGATGTGAAAGCCTTTAATGATTTTTTTTATAAATGGAATGGCCAATCGAATATCATCTGGCATGGCCTCTCGATTAGCTTTGTATTCAACGAAATCAGTGTGACGTTGGGTGGGTTTATCGGTGTCAAAAACCACTGCAATGTGGGTTGGCTTATGGGTATTGAGAACATCCACTAAAGTGGTGGTAAAACCATAAATGGCTGAGGTATTTAAACCTTTTGAATTCACCATTTGGTTTTGACTAAAAGCAAAGTATGCTCTGTAAATCAGTGCATAAGCATCTAATAACCAAAGCTCTTTTTTATTTTCTGACATGAAGTAAAACTTGAAATTTAAGTGCCTCAAGTTATGAAAAAAGAGCGGTATTGGGAAGCAGCTGACTATTCTTTTAAGGACATTTCCAACAGTTCTCTTTGCCGTTTAAAAATGCTTAAAAGGCTAAAGACTTAAGTCAAATAAGCTTGCTTCTCTAACTCTAGACCTATTTTAATCTTTATTGAGCTTGAAAGAATAGGAAAAATAAACTTGAAAAGCTTGAGTGTGAGAGAATGGTAAACCTGAAGGGATGGATGGATCTTCTGTTGCATTTTTTTGAGTTAGGCCACTTGGGTAATACTCTAAAAGAGCAAAATTATCAAATAGATCTCTCTGATACCTTGCTCCAAATAAGAAATTGTCATTTAATGAATAAGCTAACCCTAAGATGAACCCAATATTTGATAAATTATAATTCTCCTTATAACTTCCGGTTTCACCATCCCATTTAGCATTAAATAGAAGAGAATATTGAGGGCCTGCTAAGAGTGAAAACTTGTTTATCTTATATGTTATGAGAAGAGGTACTTCTAGATGTTTTAATTTTAATTCACCTTCATTATGTCGACTGCCTTTTATAGAGAATAATAACTCTGGCTGAAATGCTATTTTTTGTGAGGCTCTAAGATGGTAAGATACTCCAAAATGAAAGCTAGATAGCGGTTGATAATCTAAGCCCACGGGTTCTATTTGATTGGATAGATTATATCCTGCTTTTATGCCAAGTTTGTTATTTTGAGAAAATGCAGATAAATTAATTATCAAAAGAGCAGTTAAAAGGAGATATTTCATGGATTAATTTTAATTCTTTCAGCTATTTAACAGCTATAACTTTACAATTCGAATCAAACTTACTAAGGGCAATAAGGCAGTGATTTTCTGCAAAACTAACTTCTATATAATGCAGTTGATTGGACATTTCAAATTAGTTTAATCAAAAATATTTCATCGAACTATACCAACTATTATGTCCTATCTACAATCCCTGAATTGAGGCAATGCCAAACCAATTTTTCTGCAATTATTTGCTACCTCTTCAGTCAATTCATTATTAAAAGCAGAATAGCTGTTATACAGTGGGCTTAAATTATTTCTCAATCGTATTCGATCTGCAATCATTGCATAATTATTAGGACTTAGATTACCAATTTCAATTTCATGAAGAAGTTTAGTGTTCATTTTTTGAAACCAAGCATCACTAGCATGCACTAGAAAAGTTCCTGGATTAACTCCTTGATAATTACAAATCTCTTGACATGGCCACCCATAAGTGTTGATGACATCCTCCATTTCTTTCTGAGCAATCTCATCATTATATTTAACACTATCACGATAGATGTTAATTATTGTAGTATCATCATAGTGCCATACTTTTATAGAATCGGTCAGAATTTTCCGGTAATGTTGATCCAATTTTGAAATGTCTCGTAACTTTTCAATTAAAATAATTTGCTGTTTTTCAACTAATGGGGGTGGTTGAAATATTCTAGAAGTTATTTCTGACCATTTATCTATTCCTAAAAGTGGCTCAAACCATAGTTTATGGGACTCAAGTAAATAGTTAATATCCATCATGTCCATCGCTGTTTCCAAATAATAAATGCAGGAGTCTTTTTCATTCAGCTGTGAATAACATTTTGCTAGATTGAAAATATCTTTTGCAAAAGGTTTATCAACAGAGGATATGGCTTTTTTTAGCGAATCGGTAGCTGCTTTATACTTCCCTTTAGACATTAACTCGCAAGCCGAATTACAAGTGTTGTGGTAATCAATGAAGGATTGAGAATGGCAGTAGAAAGCACTCAACATTAAAAGAAAGAGGGTAAAACTATTTTTCATTTCTAAGAAATAAACTCGAATACGCTATCGCCGAAGTTAGTTGTTGTTATCTTACCATGATGAAAAGCCTTTCAATCCGGTTAGAATATATTGAACTTTGTATGCAGCTAGGATATTTTTATAATTATTTCAGCTACTAATCTATTTAACTCTTTTCCCTTGTGTTGTGAATGATAGACCTTGTTGACCAGATGTTGAAATCATTATAGCTTCGAAAAGTGGCTCGTTCGTATTTTGTTTTATTTTCCAAACGAACAAAAAGTTTGCACCTGTTCCCCCTGTTTGATCTTCCTCGTCAATTATAATTTCCACCGTTTCCATTGGTGCAATATGAATGGTTTTGTCAAAATAAGTTCTAATCAGGTTTCCTTCAGTTCCGAAGTATTCAGCTTTATCAACATATAATGTATCAGTTGTATTGGTATTTCTGAGACTTACCGTTGCTGTCAAATCATGTGTGCGTTGTTCAGTCTGGCTGTATATTTGAGAGTAAACTGAAAGATATGTTTGACCGTGAATTAAAGAGTCAGGTAACTTATGTTTAATTGTTCGATTTTCCCAATTAACGGTATCAATTGAACTTATTTTAGTCTTTTCAATCTTTTTACAAGATTGTATCAAAACAATTAGAATAAATAGCTTGCTTAAGTTTTTCATATCTACCAGTCGCTTTATATTACTCCGCCAATACCGTTGCCAACACCGTTTCTCCTACCGCTTTTAAGGTGTTTTTGTCAATTAATTCCATGTTGTCTGCATGGGTATGATGATAGTCTCCAAACCCTCCTGATGCAGGATCATATTGAATAATATCAATGCTTGGGATGTTCATTAAGGCATTTACATATAAGTGATCATCTTCACCAACGTAAGCTTTTTCTTCAAAAATAAAATACTCACTGTGTCCCAATTGATAAGCAACATTCCAAACTTTATTCACTACTCCAGGAGCATAACGCATAGAAATTATTTTTTCTTTTGGAAAAATTGCATTTTTTGCACCTACCATATCTAATAGAATGCCAAAATTCGCTGTATAATTGGCTTTGTGAGGGTTAGCACACCAATACTGACTGCCTAGGCACCACGTTTTAGATTGTCTTGGAAATCCATCACTTGGCTGACCAAAATCTTCAGCATCAAAAAAGATGATGTCCACTCCAATATTAGCTTGTGCAATTTGCAACTGTCGCGCTACTTCTAACAATACCCCAACACCGCTTGCTCCGTCATTGGCACCATCAATTGGCTTTTCCCTTTCCTTAGTATCTGAATCTGCAAAGGGGCGTGTATCCCAATGGGCAAATAACAACACCCGATTATTTAATTCTGGCAGATAGCTACCAATGATATTTTTGATATTTAATCGCTGCTGATCATAAGCGGTTACAACCGCTTCTTGCTCGATTACCTTAAATTCATAGCTCCGCAGTTTGTTTGCTAAGTAATTTCCTGTTTTAACATGCGCCTCTGTATTCGGAACTCGGGGCCCAAAATCAACTTGTTTTTTAACGAAAGCGTAGGCTGAGTCTGCATTAAAAGGGGGGCGCTTAATTTTTTGTTCAGTCTTTTTGGGTTTTGGCTTTACGGTAGTTTCTTTTTGCTGCTTTTCTTCACTTCCACAAGCCAATAAAAACCCAACAAGAAATACCAGTGCAAGCCTATGATTCAAAATTCCATTCCACCCCATCTTTGCTGTCTTTAATTATGATGTTTAAGCTTTGCAACTTATCGCGAATTTTATCTGCTGTAGCATAGTCTTTCTGCTCCTTAGCCGCTTTGCGAAAAGCTAAAATCAATTCCATTAACTCTTCAGTTATTTCATTATTCTCAGATGCTTTCTCTTCAAGCGTTAAGCCCAAAATATCATAGTAAAACTCATGATAAATGGACTTTAATTTTTCTAAATCAGCTGTTGAGATTGATTCATCACCATTTTTAATGGCGTTGATCCATTTTAGTCCATCAAACAACTTGGCAATGGCCATCGGAGAGTTGAAATCATCATTCATTACCGTAAAAAGTTCTTCTTCGAATACATTTACATCAATTGAACTGCTTTCACTCGCCTTTAACTCTTGTAATGTTTCCATGCCTTTTTGCAACCGATTTAATCCTTTTGATGCCGCCTCCAAGGCTTCATTTGAAAAATCCAAAGTGCTGCGATAATGTGATTGTAAAATGAAAAAGCGCACAGTCATTGGAGAGTATGCTCGATCTAGCTGATGATTTTCACCACTAAATAATTCATGACAAAAAATTCCATTGCCTAAGGACTTGCCCATCTTTTGTCCATTGATGGTGACCATGTTGTTGTGCAGCCAATAATGGGCAAAACTTTTCCCCGTAGAGGCCTCTGCTTGAGCAATTTCACATTCGTGGTGAGGGAATGAATTTTCTAAACCACCACCATGGATATCAAAGGTATCTCCCAAGTATTTCTGACTCATTACTGTGCATTCAATGTGCCATCCAGGGTAGCCTTTTCCCCAAGGAGAGTTCCATTGCATCAAGTGACTTGGCTCCGCTTTTTTCCACAGCGCAAAATCAATCGAATTTCTTTTTTCAGACTGTGCAGCCAAGCTTCGGTTAGCTCCACCTTCCATCATTTCTTCAATTGAACGACCGGAAAGCTTACCGTAATCATATTTATCATTGTAAGTTGCCACATCAAAGTAAACTGAACCATTCACTTCATAGGCAAAACCTTTTTCAATTAAGTTTTCAATTATTTCAATTTGCTCGGGAATATGCCCTGATGGACGCGGGTAAATTGATGCTCGCTCAACATTTAAAGAATCCATGTCCCGGAAATAGTTGAACATGTATTTTTCAACAATCGCCATCGGGTCAACTTGCTCTAATCGAGATTGTTTGGCAATTTTATCGTCCCCCTCATCTGCATCATCTGTTAAATGGCCTACATCAGTAATGTTTTGTACATATTTTACTTTGGGATACTGGTGCACTAAATAGCGATAAATCAAATCAAAAGAAACATAAGATTTAGCATGTCCCAAATGTGCATCACCGTAAACTGTAGGGCCACATACATACATTCCTACAGTCTCTGGATCAATAGGTTTAAAAACTTCCTTTTTTCGACTTAGGGTATTGTATAATTTTAATTCGGACGCCATATTGCGATGCTAATTTCAAGATTTATTTAGAAGAGCAAAGAAAAGCAATTCTCAGGATTTTGAAGCGGGCTGCAAATAGGAATAAATTTTGAGAGATATTAAGTTGATTTCAGTGGAAATCTGACTGCCAGTTCAGCTAAAGTGAAACATTCAATTACTGAAATCTAAGCGTCTTCCTCAATCACACCGTCACCAATATATTTGCCTCCCTTAAAGATTAAAATGCGCTCTAAAAGCCCATTATCATCATATTGGTAATCTTTTCCATCGATTAATCGGTAATTTTTGAAAACGCCGTCTTTAGAAATTTGACGGTTTTGGTTGAAGAGTTTTTTATACCCATTTCCATTGAAGCCGCCTTGGTTAGGCTTATCGCTACTGCTCGCTTTCACAGTCATGTCTTTTCCTTCGGCTAACTGCTTTTCGAGTGGGTCTTTTTGAGGTGTTTTTGGCGCAAAAGATTGGTAGCTGTTTTTATCCATTTCACCTTCATTAAAGTTCTTTACAGCCATCAAATCGCCATTCTCGTAGTACTCGCGCATTTCTCCCGACTCCAATCCTTCGTTCCAAGTTCCTTCAAGGCGAAGATTGCCGTTAGCGTAAAAATATTTCTGTTTTCCTGTTCTTTTTCCACCTTCAGTAAAGCTAAAATCTTGAGCAATTTTTCCATTTTCATGATAGCGCTTAAAACTGCCGGTGTTTTTTGTACGAGCCCAATTGCCTTTCTCCTCTACATTACCGTTTTCATAGTACAAGGTGTAAGGGCCAAAAGGTCTGCTTCCTTTGTAGGTGATTTCACTCTTAAGATTTCCATTTGGGTAATAGGTTTTCCAAAGTCCAAACTTTCTACTCCCATTATAATTTCCTTCCTCAACTATGGCACCTGCACGATAGCCTTTATCCTTAGGGGGATTAGCTTTAATTACCCATTTCCCTTGTCGCTTATTATTAACATCAATTTTATTTATGGTATCGCCATTTACAAGGTCATAAGATTGAGCAATGGAGTTAAACGAAAGAAAGGAGAGGATTACAAAGAAAACTAACGATCTCATGTGTTGTAAATTGACCTTAAAAATAGCAAAAACTTTTACCATCTGACAAACCTCTGAATAAAAATTAGCCATAAGTTCATTACTTTAAGGGGAAAGTATTGAAATCAATTACTTCAAATTTTCCAACATATCCCTTGTCATACTTTCTAGGTCATACTTCATTTTCCATTTCCAGTCATTTTGTGCCGCTTCATCGTTGATACTAGAAGGCCAGCTTTCAGCTATCTTTTGTCTAAAATCTGGGTTGTAGCTGATGCTGAATTCTGGAAGTTGTTTTTTAATTGCAGCAGCAATTTCTTTTGGTGAAAAGGAAATTCCACCTAAATTATAGCTCGAGCGAATTTTAATTTGTTCTGCAGGTGCTGCCATAATCTCGATGGTCGCTCGAATGGCATCTTCCATATACATCATCGGCAAATAAGCATCTTCTTTTAAGAAGCATTCGTATGTGCCATCAGACAAAGCCTTGTGGTAAATGTCAACAGCGTAATCTGTTGTACCACCACCAGGCAAACTTTTATACCCTATTAAACCAGGGTAACGGATACTTCTTACATCCACATCATAGTTCTTTGCATAATATTCGCACCAACGCTCACCAGCTAGTTTACTGATGCCATAAACTGTAGTAGGATCTGTAACAGTATGTTGAGGAGTGTTATCTCTTGGGGTATTGGGGCCAAATACAGCGATAGAGCTTGGCCAAAACACTTTCTTTATTTTCTTGTCTTTGGCTAAGTCCAACACAAAAAATAAGCTGTCCATGTTCAGCTCCCAAGCAAATTTTACTTGTTTTTCAGCGTTGGCAGACAATAGAGCTGCCAAATGATATATTTCTTCAATTTTATAGGTCTCAACAATTTCATGCAAACGCTCTTTATCTAAAGCATTAAGCACTTCGAATGGGCCATTTTTGTCCTTCATGTCACGAATATCTGAAGCGACTACCTTCTCCGCTCCGTATTTTTCTCTTAAGTTGGCAACCAACTCTTGTCCTACTTGCCCTCCGGCACCAATCACTAATATCATTACTTCAATTTTTAAAGGAGTTCAAAAGTAATAAAATGGAAGTGCATCTCCATTTTTTAGAATTTCAAGCTTTGTTTAACTTTGCAGTCGCATTTAAGGCAGTTATGGAACTTTATAACAAAGAAGATAAAAATATTTTGAAAAAGAAATTGATGGAAGAGCCCTTTCATCGGATTACAATTTCTTTTTATAGGTATGTTATTATTGAAGACCCTCATGCTTTGCGCGATGAGCTTTATGCAGAATGGAGTGACCTTAATATCTTTGGTAGAACCTATCTGGCATATGAAGGAGTGAATGCTCAAATGTCGGTTCCAGAGGAACATTGGGAGGAGTTTATGCTTCGCCTTCAAGCACGCAAAATTTTCGAAAACATGCCTATTAAAAAGGCGGTAGAAGATGATGGAAAATCGTTTTATAAGCTAAAAGTGAAGGCGCGCAACAAAATTGTTGCTGATGGCTTAGAAGATGGCACCTTTGATGTCACCAATGTTGGGAAGCACCTAACTGCCAAAGAATTTAACGAGGCATTAAATGACCCTAACTCGGTTGTAATTGATATGCGCAATCATTACGAAAGTGAGGTGGGACATTTTGATGGTGCACTCTGTCCTGAAGTAGATACCTTTAGAGAAGAATTGCCTGAGGTTGAAAGAATGCTTAAAGGACAAGAAGATAAAAAAGTCTTGTTGTATTGCACTGGGGGGATTCGATGTGAAAAGGCAAGTGCCTACTTAAAACACAAAGGTTATCAAGATGTAAATCAGCTACACGGAGGAATAATTGATTATGTAAGACAGATAAAAGCTGAAAAATTGGAGAATCGCTTTCGCGGAAAAAACTTTGTGTTTGATGAGCGCTTGGGGGAGAAGATTTCTGATGAAATTATAAGTGAATGCCATCAATGTGGAAAGCCATGTGATACGCACACCAATTGTGCTAATGACGATTGTCACCTGTTATTTATCCAGTGTGAAGAATGTGCCGAAAAATATGCTGGAACATGCACACCACGTTGTCAAGAAATTGCTGCCATGCCCATTGAAGAACAACGAAAATTAAGAAAAGGACAACGAAAAGAAGATGCCCATTCAGTTTTCAAAAGTCGATTAAGACCAAACCTAAAGGCAGTTTTTAAGTCAGCAGAATAATTGCTAACTTAAAGCCTATAAAAACTTAAAGAAATGCCATTTTATAAGAAACTAGGAAAAATACCACATAAACGTCACACCACTTTTAAGAAGAAGGATGGGTCACTGCATTATGAGCAGTTGTTCGGAACGATAGGCTTTGATGGGATGTCGAGTTTGATGTATCATTTGCATCGACCAACCATGGTAAAAGAGATTTTAGGGGCAAGAAATATGCAGCCTAAAGTAGAGGTGGAGAAAAATATGAAAGCAAGACGTTTTATCGGGTTTAATGTTAAACCTGAAGATGACTTTTTGGATAGTCGACAACCAATGATGTGCAATAGTGATTTAATTATCTCATTGGCTGCTCCGAGGAAGTCTCTAACTGAATATTTTTATAAAAACACTGATGCCGATGAAGTAATTTTTATTCATAAGGGCAGTGGAACCTTGCGTACTTTTCTAGGAAATATTCCTTTTGAGTATGGTGATTATCTTGTGATTCCAAGAGGAATGATTTATCAAATTAATTTTGATTCTGAAGACAATCGCCATTTGATTACTGAATCTTTCTCTCCGATTTATACCCCAAAACGCTACCGCAATCATTTTGGACAATTATTGGAGCATTCACCTTTTTGCGAAAGAGACTTTAGAGGACCATCAGAATTGGAAACACATGACGAAAAAGGGGAGTTTCTGATAAAAATAAAAAAGGAAGGTATTTTATACGATTACGTTTATGCCTCACATCCTTTTGATGTAGTAGGTTGGGACGGGTATAATTTCCCCTATGCTTTTTCAATTCATGATTTTGAGCCAATAACAGGAAGAGTTCACCAGCCGCCACCAGTGCATCAAACATTCGAAGCAGCAGGATTTGTAATTTGCTCTTTCTGTCCTCGATTATATGATTATCATCCGGAAAGTATTCCTGCACCATATAATCACAGTAATATAGATTCCGATGAGGTGCTGTATTATGTTGATGGCGATTTTATGAGTCGAAACGATATTGATCAAGGACAAATCACACTGCACCAAGGGGGTATACCACATGGTCCGCACCCTGGGGCATATGAAAGAAGTGTTGGCCAAAAAGAAACTGAAGAATTAGCGGTGATGATAGATACTTTTAAGCCGCTTAAATTGACAGAGCAAGCGATGAAAATTGATGATGGGAAATATTATAAGAGTTGGATACATTGAGATTGAGAAGATTTTAGACCTTAGAGTTTAGAAGGGAAAAAAGTGAAGTATAACCTTAGAATTTATGAAACACAGGTATAAAAACTTAAAAATTTGGGAGTTGGGTATTCAAATTGCTGATAAAGTTTTTAGTGTTTTAGAAACGTTCCCAAAGGAAGAAAAATTTGGTTTGATTTCCCAAATAAGTAGATGTTCTATTTCAATTCCAAGTAATATTGCAGAGGGGTCAGCAGGTACTAATAAATCGTTCTCTTATTTTTTAAGCATTGCGCTAGGTTCGTCATTTGAGCTAGAAACACAATTAATTATTTCAAAAAATAGAAATTATTTACAAATAGAAGATTTTAATAAATTAGAAAGTATGATTCATGAGTTTCAGAAGATGACTATTGGCTTTAAAAAAAGTCTCTAAGGTCTAAGGTCTAAACTCTAAACTCTAAAAAACATGGAAAAGAAAGAAATAAAATCCGTCAACTACGGAATGGAAAAAATTTTTGAAGGGGCACAGGATTTCTTGCCACTTAATGGAACTGATTATGTTGAGTTTTATGTTGGCAATGCCAAGCAAGCTGCTCATTTTTATAAAACTGCTTTTGGCTTTCAGTCTTATGCCTATCGTGGATTAGAGACAGGTAGTAAGGACTCTGTTTCATACGTGTTAAAGCAAGATAAAATTCGCTTAGTCTTAACGACCCCTTTGAGTTCAAAAAATCCAATCAATGAGCACATTGTAAAACATGGTGACGGTGTTAAAGTAATAGCACTTTGGGTCGATGATGCCAAAAAATCTTGGGAAGAAACAACTTCAAGAGGGGCAAAATCTTTTATGGAACCACAAGTAGAAAAAGATGAAAATGGCGAAGTAGTTCGTGCTGGAATCTATACATATGGTGAAACCGTGCACATGTTTGTTGAGCGAAAGAATTATAAAGGCTCTTTCTTGCCTGGCTTCAGAAAGTGGGAGTCAGACTACAATCCAGAGCCAACCGGACTAAAATTTATCGACCACATGGTGGGTAATGTTGGCTGGAATGAAATGAATACCTGGGTGAAATGGTATGAAGACGTAATGGGCTTTGTGAATTTCTTGTCGTTTGATGATAAACAAATTCACACTGAATATTCTGCTTTGATGAGTAAGGTGATGAGTAATGGTAACGGTAGGATTAAATTCCCAATCAACGAACCAGCAGAAGGGAAAAAGAAGTCTCAAATTGAAGAATACCTTGATTTTTATGAAGGTTCAGGTGTGCAACACATTGCTGTTGCTACAGATGACATTATAAAAACGGTGAGCGACCTAAGAAGCAGAGGAGTGGAATTCTTATCTATTCCACCAGAAGAATATTATCAGGCAGTTCCAGGTCGTTTGGATAAATTTAATCATGAATTGAATGAAGACATTGAAAAGTTGAAGCGTTTAGGTATTATGATTGATGCTGATGAGGAAGGTTATTTATTGCAAATATTTACCAAGCCAGTGGAAGATCGCCCGACCTTATTTTTTGAAATCATTCAGAGAATGGGAGCAAGAGGATTTGGCGCTGGAAACTTTAAAGCATTGTTTGAATCAATAGAAAGAGAACAAGGACTGAGAGGAACTTTATAAAGCTGAAAGATAAAGGATGAAAGCTTAAAGCTTATTTATCCTGATTAAATAAAAGCCCTTTAAAAAATGATATCATTTTTCAAAGGGCTTTTATTTTCCTACTGCTATAGTCAAGCTGTTGGGGAGAATATCAACCTCTACTTCCGTCAATTTACCACAAGGCTCCCCATCAATTTGAAAACTAACTGGGTTTGAGCAGGTCACTTTTGCATGTTCGGTAGCAATTACTTCAACGAATTCTGAATTAAGCTCTACTTCTTGACGAAGTGTTTTAAAAATCTCAAAGACATCTAATTTTTTAAAAATCAATACCTCAAAAATCCCGTCGTCCATTTTTCCATTAGGGTTAACTAGTGCACCAGTTCCAAACTGCTGACTGTTAGCAAATGCAAGCATTACTGCTTCAACGGTTATTTTTTTATTGTTTGCTTCAATGGCAAATTGATAGGGATAATCAGAATTGATTAATGTTGGGATAGAATTCAATGCATATCCAAATTTTCCTCGTATTAGATTTTCTGAATAATTCTCAATGAGTTCAGCATTCACTCCCAAATCGCTAATGTGTAAGCTTAATTGATCATTGATGCGTAAAGCGTCAATACTTTTTGTTTCTTCTCCCAAAGCGATTTGTATGGCGGCTTCTATATCATCAATTGGAAGATTTAAATCTGTAGCTAAGCCATTTGAAGAGCCTGCTGGCAGGATACCTAAGCTGAATTCGTCATTTTTTAAGGCTTCAGCAATAAGTTTTATTGTACCATCGCCACCAGCAACTAATATTCTATCTGGTCCAAATTTATTATACTCAGCTACAATTTTTTCGCCATCACTTTCGCCCGTAGTTTTGAATACTAGTAATTCTTGATCAACTAAAGTGGATGCTTTGACTTGTTCAATTAAATCATCCTTATTTATGTCACCAGAAATTGGATTGACAACTAATAAAATCTTCTTGGGCATATACTATATTTACTGTCTAAAAATACCTATTTTGTAGCATACCATTACAAATAAGATACTTTCATGAATGTCAATCTTCGTATTTATCCAGGCTATGCCAACGAGCAAGAAATCGTTGTTTTTGGACATGTATTCAAGCGAGATTACTTAGGGGATAAATTATTTAATTCTGGTAGGTTCAAGAACGCTAGAGCTGTCATCAAGCTATTCATGATGAAAACTTTGAGTGATGTAGAAGTAGAATTTAATTTTCGAAATACCTCCGTTACGACTAAAACTTTGAAGGATGGCTATTTTAGATTTTCTATTCCCTATTCAGAAGATTTGGAAAGCGGCTGGCATAACTTTAAAATAAAAACTTCAATTAATAATACGGTTACATCAGCAGAAGGGGAGTTCATTAAACCATTTCCTGGAGAATTTGGATTGATTTCAGATATTGATGATACCTTTTTAGTGTCTCATTCCAACAACGTTTTTAAGAAGCTGTATGTCATGCTCAGCCGAAATGTTGAAAAACGAAAGGTGTTTGATGGGGTAGTGGAGCATTATCGACAATTGAATAAGGCAGGTAGAACGGATAAATCAGAAAGTAATGCTTTCTTCTATGTATCCAGCAGTGAATGGAATTTATTTAGCTTGATCCAACAATTTACTCAGCTAAACAACTTTCCAAAAGCAGTTTTTAAGTTGCAAAAAATAAAGTTGGGCTGGTTTGATCTATTGTTTTCTGGTGGAGGCAATCACGAGCATAAATTCCATAAAATAAAACACATCATGGAGTTTTATCCTAATTTGAAGTTTGTATTGCTCGGGGATGATAGTCAACAAGATCCTTATATTTTTGAAAAAGTGGTTAAAATATTTCCAGAAAACTCATTCGCCATTTACATTCGTCAAACGAAAAGCAAGAAGAAGGAAAAGGTAGAAAAGGTGATGAGCAACATTTCTTCAATTGCAGCTACCTGTTATTTTAGTCGAAGTGATGAAGCAATGGAGCACTCTAAAGAGATAGGACTGAATTAGTCAATTGGTGAATTAGTCAATGATTGAATCAGTCAATCTTTGAAAAGTATAAATACAATTCTAAATTGTCAATTATCAATTGTCAACTATCCCTTGTCAATTAAACCCAGACTTAATTCCTTTAACTGCTCTTCGCTAATTGCAGCAGGAGCATCTATCATTACATCTCTACCGGCATTGTTTTTTGGGAAGGCAATGTAATCCCGAATCGAATCAGAGCCTCCAAATAAAGCACACATCCTATCGAAGCCTAAAGCAATACCACCGTGTGGTGGGGCACCATATTCAAAGGCATCCATTAAAAACCCAAATTGTTCTTTTGCCTCTTCATCTGTAAAGCCTAATAGACTTAACATTTTTTGTTGCATTTTTTGGTCGTGAATTCTTATGGAACCACCTCCAACTTCAACTCCATTAATAACCATGTCATAAGCATTGGCTCTAACTTCACCTGGATTGCTTTCTAGTTTTTCAATGTCTTCTGATTTAGGAGAGGTAAATGGGTGGTGCATGGCATGGAAGCGCTTGCTTTCTTCATCCCACTCCAATAGTGGGAAATCTGTTACCCATAATGGAGCAAAAGTATCTTTCTTGCGCAAACCCAATTCATTTCCAAGGTGCAAGCGTAGCTCATTCATTGCTGAGCGACTGTCATCCTTGTCACCAGAAATAATCAGCAATAAGTCACCAGCTTTGGCATCCATTTTTTCTGCCCACTCTTTTAAGTCTGCTCCGCTGTAAAATTTATCAACCGAAGACTTGATGGTTCCGTCTTCATTTAGTTTCACATATACTAAGCCTTTTGCACCAACTTGTGGACGCTTCACAAAATCCGTGAGTTTGTCCAATTGTTTTCTGCTGAAACTAGCACAATTTTTTGCACAAATGCCCACCACTAATTCTGCCTCATCAAAAACCTTAAATTGGTTGTTTTGGGCTAAGTCATTCAGTTCAACGAAAGGCATTCCAAATCGAATATCAGGCTTGTCTGAACCATACAATCGTATCGCCTCGGCATAGTCCATGCGAGGGAAGTCATTTAGCTCAATGCCTTTCACGTTTTGAAATAAATGGCGCATCAAGTTTTCAAAAGTGCTAAGCACGTCTTCCTGATCTACAAAAGTCATTTCACAGTCAATTTGTGTAAACTCTGGCTGACGATCTGCACGTAAATCCTCATCACGAAAGCATTTCACCAATTGAAAATAACGATCGAAGCCCGACACCATTAGTAATTGCTTAAAGGTCTGCGGCGACTGTGGTAAAGCGTAAAATTGACCTTCATTCATTCGTGAAGGAACTACAAAATCACGAGCACCTTCAGGTGTTGATTTAATCAATACAGGAGTTTCTACTTCAATAAATTGCTCTTGATCTAAGTAGTTTCTAACCTCTTTAGCTAGCTGATGTCTGAGCTTTATTTTATTTTGAACGACTGTTCTACGTAAATCTAAATAGCGGTATTTCATCCGCAATTCCTCACCCCCATCTGTTTCTTCTTCAATGGTGAAGGGAGGAGTTTTGGCCGCATTTAAAACAGTCAGTTCAGTTACTTGAACCTCAATTTCACCTGTTGGAATATTTTTGTTTTTATTACTCCGCTCTATAACTAGTCCTTTAACTTGCACTACAAATTCACGACCTAGTTCTCGTGCTTTTTGGCACAGATCAGGCTTTTCATCCATGTTAAAGGTAAGCTGTGTAATGCCATAACGATCGCGCAAATCAACAAAAGTTAACCCGCCTAAATCTCTGGATTTTTGCACCCATCCACAAAGTGTAACTGATTTGTTGAGGTCATTTATTCTCAATTCTCCGCAAGTGTGCGATCGTAACATAGTTCTAATTTTGCTGCGAAATTAGGAAAACCCTATAATTGATTTGGAATGGGATGTGTTTAAAAAACTTGCTCTAATTTAAATAGATCAATTATGATATGATAAAGTGTCGCTGTTGTTTATGGATGTCCCTTGAAGAAATTTGCAATAAAATTTTCGAAGTTTTTCGCTTTTAAAAAATCAACTGTCTGATAGGCTGGAGGTCTAGTGTTTTGATTTTTACGAAAATCAAGAAATAAATTTTAAGGCCAAATTTCCTCTAAGCTCTATACTCTAACAGCGTAGCGGTCTAAAATCTTTTATAGGAAATCCATAATTTCACATTTTTGATTTTTTCAGCATGATTCAACCCTTTGACGATAACTACTTCATGAAGCAAGCGCTAAATGAAGCTAATTCAGCTTATGATAAAGATGAGGTGCCAATTGGTGCAGTAGTAGTTTGCAATCAACAAATTATTGCACGAGCACATAACCTCACTGAAACCTTGAATGATGTAACCGCTCATGCCGAGATGCAAGCATTTACTGCAGCAGCAGATTTTTTAGGGGGAAAGTATTTAAAAGACTGTACCTTATATGTTACTCTTGAGCCTTGTGTGATGTGCAGTGGAGCTGCTTATTGGACGCAACTTTCAAAAATTGTTTTCGGCGCTAAAGATGAACGCAACAGACAACAAGATATAAATAAGAAAGAATTGATTCACCCAAAAACAACCATTCTTGGTGGTGTGATGGAAGATGATTGCAAAGATTTGTTGCAGCTTTTTTTTAAGGAGAAGAGGAAATGATTAATTGAGTATTCAATTGTTCAGTGTGGAATGTTCAATGAGGAATTTTTGAATGTAGAATCAAATCAGTAAGGTATTGAGGATTAAGTCAACTAGGAACTCAACTTTTAACTTTAGGCACTCTAAGTACTTTAGGCACTTATTTCACTCAGCTTTAAATCACACATTGGACTCTTATACAATTTCTGTTGCAGTGAATACTTGCCACAGTAAAAGTAGCCTCTCTAGGAATCGAACCTAGATCTAAAGTTTAGGAAACTTTTGTTCTATCCATTGAACTAAGAGGCCATGTTTTTGGAGTTACAGTTAATCAATAGTTAATAAAACTCTCAATATTTCCCTAGACTTTCTATGTTCAGTGATCAACTATGAAAATTCATTGCAGTTAATTTTAGTTTTGTAAATTTCTCTAAAATCTAAAATCTAAAATCTAAAATCTAAAATCTAAAATCTAAAATCGTCACTTCTTGAATTCAATATTGTCTTGAACAATAAAGGCATAGGGATATTCAGCCTTATAAATCTCAAGCATTTTAGTCGCTTCCAAACGATCTCTGAAATTACCCACCCTCACTTTGAAGTTTGGTACTTGATAAATTACTTCAGGATAGTTGTTTTCAAATTTGGAAATGAAATCAGACTTTACTTTAACAGCTTCTACTTTAGAGTTGCCTGCAAATAATTGAATGCGATAGCCTGTAAATTTTTTTTCTTCACTATAGTTTTTAACTAATACATCAATATTTTTATCTTGAACCACCTTTAATGTTCCCTTCTTGGTTTTTTTTGATGCCCAACTATCTTTTTTCTCCGCATCATCCACATCATAGGTAATGGCTGCTTCTTTAACCGAACGCATTGGAGGTTCAACTTTCAATTCACCAGCAGCAGAATCAGTTTGAGCCGCCACTATCGAAATACTAAGCAAAAAGAGTGCTGTGAAGAAGATTTTCATGGTAGATAAATTATAGACAGACAAAGTTAAGCAATAGGGGGGTAAATTTTTTGGTCGAACTTGAATTGCCTTGGCCATAGAGCAATAACTTTGTCTTTTGGTAAATAATTGTATTAAAAATATAGTTCCACTTGTGAAAGTAGGATTCAAAAACTATTTTTGGCGCTTGAGGATGAATTAACTTTTATTTAGAAGCATTCTAAATTAGATGTGAAGAGGTTAATTTTATCTGAATAAAATAACACTATTGCTTGTTGTGGTTAAATTTGCAGCCGGCAAAACAAGCTGAATAAACTTTAGATTGCCTGTAAATAATGGCCTAATTGTCTTAATATGAAATTTATACCTTCGAGAAAGCCAACCAAACAACTTCTTAGATTCCTCGCAATGATGCTTCTGTTTGGCGCAGCGTCAACTCGACTTTCAGCTCAAGCAGAGGAGGGAGAAAAATTATTTAAAAGTTATTGTGCATCATGTCATAGCGCAGGAGCGAACCAATTGGTTGGTCCTGGTTTGGCTGGTGTTTACGATAAGTATGAGCGCGAGTGGTTGTACAAGTGGATTAAGAATTCTTCTGCTTTAATTGAATCAGGAGATGCTCAAGCTATTGCTGTTTATGAGCAATACAATAAAGTGCTGATGCCTGCGCAGCCGGTCAACAATGAAGACATTGATGCTATACTTGATTACATAAAAGCTTATGAAGAGCAAGCTCCTGCAGCCGCAGCAGATGCTGGTGCAGCTGAGACTGCCGAAGGTCAAGTGGCGGAAGGTGAGCAGTCAACTTCTCCATATGTTATAGGGGCATTTGTTATTGCCTTTTTGATCTTAATTATCATATTAAGAAAAGTGCAGCACATCATGAAGGTGGTGGATGCAAGAGTGAAGGATGAAGAAATCCCTCGTGAAACATCTTTAGTTGAAGCGATTGGTCAGGCAATTAATGCCAATAAAACAATTGTTGGTATATTGGGAATTGTATTGCTTGTTATGGTTGCTAAGGTTGGCTGGAATGCAGCTATGGGTATTGGAGTTTACGAAGGATATGAGCCAGAGCAGCCAATTAAATTCTCGCACAAATTGCACGCTGGCGAAAATGGAATCGATTGTAATTATTGTCACTACAGTGCAAGCTTCAGCAAGTCTGCAGGAATTCCTTCGCCAAACTTATGTATGAATTGCCATACTTACATCCAAGAAGGACCGCAGTACGGAAAAGAAGAAATTGGAAAAATTTATGCAGCACTTGATTTTGACCCTGTTACAAAAACATACGGTCCGAATCAAAAGCCAATTAAATGGGTGAAGGTGCATAACTTGCCTGATCACGTATACTTTAACCACTCACAGCATGTAAGTATTGGAAAAATTGCATGTCAAAAATGTCATGGCCCAGTAGAAACTTATACTGTTGGGAAGCAATGGGCGCCACTTACTATGGGATGGTGTATCAATTGCCATAGAGAAACTAAAGTGCAAATGGCAGATAACGGTTATTATGACGAAATTCATGAACGACTGCCAGAAGAATTGAAAGCACAATACTTAGAAGATGGAACAATTACAGTTTCGGAATTGGGTGGAATTGAATGTTCAAAGTGTCATTATTAAGATTTAACAAGAAGCAGTACTTAGCTTATGTCAAATAATAAAAAATATTGGAAAGGAGTTGAAGAGTTAAAGGAAACTCAGTCTTTTCAGCAATCTAGCAATAAGGAGTTTAATGAATATCTTCCTGCAGCCGACTTTTTAGGCGAAGAGAATTTATTAGCAGACTCTAAAACTAGTAGAAGAGACTTTTTAAAGTACTTGGGTTTTGGTGTAACTGCAGCTTCACTTGCTGCCTGTGAAACTCCAGTTAATAAAGTAATTCCTTACGTTGTAAAAACGGATAAGATCAATCCTGGTGTTGCTAACTATTTTGCGAGCAACTATTCTGATGGTTATGACTTTTGTGATATTGTTGTAAAAACAAGAGAAGGTCGTCCAATTAAGATTGAAGGGAATAAAAAATCTTTATTTACCAAAGGTGGAATTAACGCCAGAGTAAACTCATCAGTGCTTTCATTGTACGATGAAAAAAGATATCGTGCGCCACAAATCGCTGGTGAAGAAGTAAGCTGGTCTAAATTTGATGGTGAAGTTAAAAAGGAGCTGGAAGCTGCTATTTCAAAGGGTGGAAAAATTAGAATTCTAACAAATACCATTACAAGTCCATCTACTCTAAAATTGGTAAGCGATTTTAAAGCTGCTTACCCTGATGCAGATATTCAGCACATTACGTATGATGCTGTTTCCTTTAGTGGAATGTTAGAGGCTAACATGGCATCATTTGGCAAAGCAAATTTACCTTCATACGATTTAACAAAAGCGAAGTCGATTGTAAGTATTGGTGCTGATTTTATGAATGATTTTCCATCATCTATTCAATTGACCAACCAATATGCTAAGGGAAGAAATCCTGAGAAAGGATGGATGTCTAAGCACTTTCAATTTGAGAGTAGTCTTTCTTTAAGCGGTTCTAATGCTGATGTAAGAATTCCAATTAAGCCTTCAGAGCAAGGGAAAATTGCCATTGACTTATATAACTATATCACTGGAAAAGGTGGAAGTGCCTCTGCAAAAGTAAAAAAGGCAGGAGATCATTTGTTAGCGAATAAAGGTGCTTCAATTGTTTTAGCTGGAGCAAACGATAAAAATATTCAGTTGGTTGTGAATGCAATCAATCAAGAGTTAAATAACTACGGTAAGACCTTAGACATCAACAATCCTAATTTCTTGAAAAAGGGAATGGATGCTAAAGTTGCTGCTTTGGTTAAAGAAATGAACGACGGTTCGGTTGATGCTTTATTAGTAAGCGATGTAGATCCAGTTTATTCTATGCCAAAAAGCATGAATTTTGAAGCGGCAATGGCAAAGGTGAAAACCACTGTTGCTTTTGCTTCTAGACCAACTGCAACTTCACAAAAAGCAAAATATATTGCAGCTGCAAATCATTATTTAGAAGCATGGAATGATGCAAATCCTCAAGCAGGACATTATTCTTTAGCACAGCCAACGATCAACCCATTGTTCGATACACGTCAAATGCAAGATTGCTTGATGAATTGGATGGGATCTAGCGAAAGCTATTATGAATACATCCGAAAAAATTGGGAAGCTACTGCATTTAAAATGCAATCGAAATCAGTATTCTTTGATGATTTCTGGAATAACTGTCTACACGAAGGGTTTTTTGCTGGAAAGCAAGCTCCTGCTGTATCTGATGACTCAAGTGAGGAGTCAGAAGCTTCTGTGAACGGAACTGCAAGTGTTGCTAGTGCAATTGCTGCTATAGGAAAAGCTAAAACTGGAGATTGGGAATTAGAATTTTATTCTAAAGTTGGTATTGGAGATGGAAAGCAGGCACACAATCCTTGGTTACAAGAATTGCCAGATCCGATTTCAAAAATGACTTGGGATAACTACTTGGCAATGAATCCAGGTGATGCTAAAGAGCTTGGTTTTGCAACAGAGTATGGCGAGCAAAAAAATGCAGATACAGTTAACTTAACAGTTAACGGAGTAGTTTATGAAAACGTTCCAGTTATTGCACAGCCGGGCCAAGTAAAAGGAACTTTAAGTGTTGCTTTAGGTTACGGACAGGCAATTGGAAAACAAAATGAAATTATAGGGTTTAACTTCTATCCAGCTCAAAATGCTGGTGAAACTTACTCTTCAAGTGTTTCTTTCGAAGCTACTGGTAATGACTATCAAGTAGCGACTACTCAAACCCACCAAACAGTGATGGGTAGAACTTCAGTAGTTCGTGAAACTAATTTCGATACCTATAAAAATTCAGATAAAGACGCTTATAACCCTGCACACATCTTGGCCACACATGATGGTCCAATGAATGTGAATGATGTAGATTTATGGGCAAAACATCCTGTTGCTTCAGCTGGTCACCACTGGGGTATGAGCATCGATTTAAATTCATGCATTGGATGTGGTTCTTGTGTTACTTCTTGCAATTCAGAAAACAACGTTCCAGTTGTAGGAAAAGACGAGGTACGCAGATCAAGAGAAATGCATTGGATGCGAATTGACCGATACTTTAGCAGTGCTGAAGAAAGTGTTGAGGAGTCAGAAAGAAGCTACGGTAAAATGGAGAATCCGGAAGACAACCCAATGGTTGTTCATCAGCCAATGATGTGTCAGCACTGTAACCATGCACCATGTGAAACGGTTTGTCCGGTTGCTGCTACAACACATAGTAACGAAGGGATTAACCAAATGACATACAACCGTTGTATTGGAACGAGATATTGTGCAAACAACTGCCCTTATAAAGTTCGTCGATTCAACTGGTTTAGTTACCAAAATCTGGATAAGTTTGCCGACCTTAATCCATCGCAAGATGATTTAGGAAGAATGGTTCTAAACCCAGATGTAACGGTAAGAGCGAGAGGGGTAATGGAGAAGTGCAGCCTTTGTGTTCAGCGTATTCAAACTGGAAAGTTAGACGCTAAAAAAGAAGGTAGACCAGTTCAAGATGGAGACATTCAAACAGCATGTGCTTCAGCTTGTCCGACAAATGCCATCACTTTTGGAGATTTAAATGATAAATCAAGTGAAGTATTGGCTGCAACACAGTCGAACAGAGCCTACAGAGTTATTGAAGAAGTTGGGACACAAGCAAATGTGTATTACCAAGTGAAAGTGAGAAACACAGAAACGAATATTGCTTAAAACAAGATAGAATGCATCAAGAAGCAGCGATAAGAGAACCTTTAATATTAGGAGAAAAGACCTACGGTGAGATTACTGATGATGTGATGGCGTCCGTGGTTGGCAAAGCCAGCAAATCATGGTGGATTGCATTTGGAATTTCAGCCGTAATGGCCCTTTGGGGAGTTGGTTGTATTTTATACTTATTAGGAACAGGTGTTGGAACTTGGGGTTTGAACAAAACCGTAGGTTGGGCTTGGGACATTACTAACTTCGTTTGGTGGGTAGGTATTGGTCACGCGGGAACATTAATTTCTGCAGTACTTCTTTTGTTTAGACAAAAATGGAGAATGGCCATTAACCGTTCTGCTGAAGCAATGACAATTTTTGCCGTTATGATGGCTGCAGTATGGCCTGGAATTCACATGGGTAGAATTTGGTTAGCCTATTTTGTATTCCCTCTTCCAAACCAGTTTGGATCTTTATGGGTGAACTTTAACTCTCCATTATTATGGGATGTATTTGCAATTAGTACTTATTTCTCAGTTTCTTTAGTATTCTGGTACATTGGATTAATTCCTGACTTTGCAACAATACGTGATAAAGTAACCCAAGCAGTTCCTAAAAAAGTTTATAGCTTGTTGAGCTTTGGCTGGACAGGAAATGCAAAAGCTTGGAATAGATTTGAAGAAATTTCATTGGTGTTGGCAGGATTGGCAACTCCATTAGTATTTTCGGTTCACTCCATTGTAAGTATGGATTTTGCTACTTCTGTAATACCAGGATGGCACACTACAATTTTCCCTCCATACTTCGTTTCTGGTGCTGTATTTTCAGGATTTGCTATGGTGCAAACCTTGTTGATCATCATGCGGAAAGTAATGCATCTTGAAAATTACATTACAAGAAAGCATATCGAGTACATGAATATTGTAATTATTGTTACGGGTTCTATAGTAGGTGTTGCTTACTTAACTGAGCTTTTCATCTCATGGTACTCTGGAGTTGAGTATGAAGCTTATGCTTTCATCAACAGAGCAACTGGACCATACTGGTGGGCATATTGGGCCATGATGACCTGTAATGTGATATCACCACAAGTATTCTGGTTTAAAAAATTAAGAACAAACATTATGTTTACCTTCTTCATGTCAATTGTAGTAAACATTGGAATGTGGTTTGAACGATTTGTAATTATTGTAACCTCATTGCACCGAGACTACTTGCCATCAAGTTGGACCATGTTTCACCCAACCTTCGTAGATATTGGATGTTTCATTGGAACCATTGGAATATTTTTCGTTCTGTTTTTATTGTTTGCTAGATTCTTCCCGGTATTGCCGTTGAATGAGCTGAAAACAATTCTGAAATCTTCAGGAGAGCAGTACAAAACTAAAGTTGAAGAACATTAATATAGATTCTGAAATGACTGATAATAAAACAATATACGCCACTTACGACGATGATATGGTGCTTTTAGCAGGAGCTAAGGAGCTAGTATCAAATGGAGTTTATATTAGAGATGTGTTTTCTCCATTTCCAATTCACGGACTTGATCCAGTAATTGGCATTAAGCAAACTAGATTGGCCATTTGTGCCTTCATTTACGGATTGATTGGACTTACTTTGGCATTGTGTGGAATGTACTATTTCATGATTGTTGATTGGCCAATGAATATCGGTGGTAAGCCAAATGATTTCTTTTACCAAAATATTCCAGCATTTGTGCCAATATCTTTTGAGTTTACCGTATTGTTGGCAGCTCACGGAATGGCACTAACCTATTTTATCAGAAACTGGACCTTGCCTGGAGTTAAACCAAGAAATCCGTACCCTTATACAACAGATGATAAGTTTGTGATGGAAATTCACCCATCTGATAGTGGAATAACGGTTGATGAATTGACAGAAAAGTTAAAAACAACAGGATCGATTTTAATTGAAGAAAGATAACGGGATAAATTAGTTCGATGAAAAATAAAAAATATACATTACTTAGTGCCTTATTCGCAGTTTTACTGACGTCTATCGTGCTATCTTCTTGCAAAGATTCTCAAAGCCCTGGAGTGGAATACATGCCAGACATGTATCGTTCACCGGCAATTGAAGCTTATGTTGATTATGAGTTTCCTGATTCAGCAACTTCTTTGCAAACACCAGAAAATTCAATTCCAAGAGGTTATTTGCCTTATGCCTATCCGAACACCAATGAAGGATACGAAGCTGCTGGAAAGAATTTGAGTAACCCATATCAAGTGAATGAGCAAATGATTAAGGAAGGACAGCAACTTTATGCATCCTTTTGTGCGCATTGTCATGGAAAAGCTGGAAAGGGAGAAGGCTCCATTCAAAATGCTATTTATGGTGCAGTTCCTTCATATGCTGATGAAACTCCAAATAGAAGAGGAAATCGCTCGATGAGTGAATTGAAAGCAGGACACATATACCACACTATCATGTATGGATTAAATGCAATGGGTCCTCACTCTAGCTTAATCCGTGAGCAAGATCGTTGGAAAATTGTGGCTTACGTTCAAACCTTGCAAGGAAACGACGAAGCAAAAGAAGAGACTGCTGAAGCAACTGAAGAAAATACAAATTCAGAAGGAACAAATGAAGAGGCAGCAGCTAGTGAAGAAAGTGAAGAAGCAGCAAGTTTGTAATTAAAACGAAGAAAAAAAGAAGAAATGGATTTTATTTTTACAAAAAAGGCAAAACTTATCTTTTCAATATTTATGTTGATTGGAGTAGTTGCTATGGCCTTAGGATACACGGAAGATCATGACCGTTTTTGGGCAAACTTCTTTGTCAACGGATTCTTTTACTTTGCTATTAGTTTAGGGGCACTATTTTTCTTGGCCTTGCAATACGCAACTGAAGCCAGTTACATGGTAGCACTCAAAAGAGTTATTGAAGGGATTTCTCAATATATTTTTGTTGGTGCTGGTATCTTAATTGTGTTTTTTGCAGCAGGTTCTTTTCACTTGCACCACATCTACCACTGGATGGATCTTTCTGTAATGTTTGAATATGTAATGGAGGCAACCATTGATTCTGCTCATCCTGAATATGTTCAAGAAGCTACTGAAGGAGCGATAAAAAATAAAGATTATGATGAAATCATGGGCGGTAAATACGCCTACTTAAACCTGCCTTTCTTTTGGATAAGAACTATAGTTTACTTAGGTGTATGGTGCTTTTTTGCTTACTTATTTAGAAAGCGTTCATTAGAAGAAGATAGAATCGGTGGAACAAAGCTGCATTTTAAAAACATGACTTCAGCTGCCATTTTCTTGGTATTCTTCGCCTTTACTTCATCTACAGCATCTTGGGATTGGATTATGTCAATAGACACGCACTGGTTTAGCACCTTGTTTGGCTGGTACGTATTCTCAGGAATGTGGGTAAGCTTTATGATTTTCTTTGTTTTAATCACTATCTGGTTAAAAAACAAAGGTTATTTACCACATGTAAATAAAAGTCACATTCACGATGCAGCAAAGTGGATGTTTGCCATTAGCTTTTTGTGGACCTACTTATGGTTTTCACAGTTTATGCTCATTTGGTACTCTAATATTCCTGAAGAGGTAACTTATTACATTACTAGAATACATGATTTTAAGTGGTTGTTTTTTGGATTATTCTTTACTAACTTCTTGTTTCCAATGGTGATTTTGATTGCTAGAGATGCAAAACGTCAAGTAGGGTATCTAATTACAGTTGGGTGTATTATTTTCTTAGGACATTGGCTTGATGTATACATGATGGTAATACCTGGAAGTATAGGTCACGAGGATTTAGGTCTTTCTGAAATACTAACAACTATTGGAATGTTCTTAGGGTTTTTAGGACTTTTCTTATTTGTTGTGTTCAGAGCTTTTTCTAAAGCACCAATGACAGTAGAAAATCATCCATTTTTGGAAGAAAGTAAACATTTACATATCTAAAGAATAGAATATAATGATGGATTTGTTGATCATAGTAGCCGTAATTCTTGGAATAATAGCCATTTCAAAAATTGTGAGCGTTTTGGAGTTGGTAGGGAAAGCCAAGGGAGAAAACTCCTATAATGTTACGGAAAGAGAAAATCGCTTTCAAGCACGATTAATGCCTATTTTCTTAATTGCGTATTTCGCATTTATTATTTGGCAATTAGTAGCTTGGGGTGATCGAATGTTGCCAGTTTCGGCGTCAGAGCATGGAGTTATCATTGATAACCTGATGAAAACAACATGGATAATAATTACACCAGTGTTTATCATCACACATATTTTGTTGTTCTACTTCGCATGGAAGTATGCTTACGATAAGAACAGAAAAGCACAGTTTTTTGCGCATAGCAATAAATTAGAGATGTTATGGACTGCAATTCCTGCTTTGGTACTGTTAATTCTTATTCTTTACGGACTAAGTATCTGGAATGATGTAATGGAGCCATTAACAGCTGAAGATGATCCAGTGGAAATTGAATTGTATGCAAGACAGTTTGACTGGACGGCAAGATACCCTGGTGAAGATAAAAAATTTGGAGATGCTGGTGTTCGTTTTATCGAAGGAACTAACTTTTTAGGTATGGATTCTACCGACCAAGACGGTTGGGATGATAAATATGTAAAAGCTGAATTTCACTTGCCAGTGAATAAGCCGGTTCAATTTTACTTTAGAGCGCAAGATGTTATACACAGTGCTTTTATGCCTCACTTTAGAGCTCAAATGAACTGTGTTCCAGGTATGGTAACTCGTTTTAATTTTGTGCCTTCTAAAACAACAGAGGAGATGCGGGAAATAACAGGGAATCCAGAGTTTAATTACTATTTATTGTGTAATAAAATTTGTGGAGCAGCGCATTATAATATGAAAATGGAAATAATCGTTGAAAGTGAAGAAGATTATAATGCCTGGATTAGTGAACAAAAACCCTTTTTAGCAGTTGAAGGAATGAAAGAATCTGAAAAGGAATCTGTTCCTGCTGAAAAGATGGAGTCAGACTCCACCCAAACTGAAAATGGAGAAAATAGCCAACTTTCAGTGTTAAAAAATTAGTTAAGATTTAAAAAATTAGGATAATGTCAGCAACAGCACATCATCACGAGGATAAGGATTTTTTGTTTAAGTACATTTTTAGTACTGATCATAAAATGATTGCAAAGCAATTCTTTCTAACAGGTTCTTTAATGGGCTTGATTGGAATGCTTATGTCAACAATCTTTAGATTACAATTAGGATACCCAGGAGAAAGTTTTGCATTTTTAGAGCCAATCTTAGGAAGTTGGGCACCTGATGGAATTTTATCCCCAGATAAGTACTTGGCATTAGTGACGATTCATGGAACCATTATGGTTTTCTTTTTATTGACTGCTGGTTTAAGTGGTACATTTAGTAACTTGCTTATTCCACTACAATTAGGAGCACGTGATATGGCTTCAGGATTCATGAACCTTTTATCATACTGGTTTTTCTTTTTGTCAAGTTGTGTTATGATTGCATCCTTATTTGTTGAAGGAGGACCTGCATCAGGTGGCTGGACAATTTATCCTCCACTTAGTGCATTACCTCAAGCAATGCCTGGTTCAGGAATGGGAATGACACTTTGGATAATCTCCATGGCAATATTTATCGTTTCATCATTACTAGGAAGTTTGAACTACATTGTAACTGTGTTTAACTTAAGAACTAAAGGAATGACAATGACTAGAATGCCATTGACAATTTGGGCGTTCTTAATCACAGCTGTTCTAGGTGTGCTTTCATTTCCAGTATTGTTCTCAGCTGTATTGTTGTTATTCTTTGATAGAAGTTTTGGTACAAGTTTTTACTTGTCTGACATCTATATCGCAGGTAGCGCGCTAGAAGTTGACGGTGGTAGTCCAGTTTTATATGAGCACTTATTTTGGTTCTTAGGTCATCCTGAGGTTTATATTATCTTATTACCTGCATTAGGAATCACTTCTGAAGTGGTTGCAACCAATTCACGTAAACCAATCTTTGGTTATCGTGCGATGATTGGTTCAATTTTAGCCATTGCATTTATCTCTTTCTTGGTATGGGGTCACCACATGTTTATTACTGGAATGAATCCATTCTTAGGGGCAGTATTTACCTTTACAACACTATTGGTTGCGATTCCATCAGCGGTTAAAGTCTTTAACTATTTAACAACACTTTGGAAAGGGAACATCAAGTTTACACCAGCAATGTTATTTGCTATCGGCTTGGTTTCAACCTTTATTACAGGTGGCTTAACAGGCATTATTTTAGGAGATTCTGCATTGGATATAAATGTACATGATACCTATTTTGTGGTTGGCCACTTCCACATTGTAATGGGCCTTTCAGGAACATTTGGCATGATCAGTGGTATTTATCATTGGTTTCCGAAACTATTTGGTAGAATGTTGGATAAGAACTTAGGCTTCTTGCATTTTTGGACAACCATTATATCAGCTTATGGCGTTTTCTTCCCTATGCACTTTTTAGGTCTAGCGGGAGTACCGAGAAGATATTATGCAAATACAGAATTTCCAATCTTTGATAACATGTATGATATCAATGAGTTGATTACAGTTTTTGCAATCATGGCAGCAGCTTCGCAATTGTTCTTCTTATTTAATGTTTTCTACAGTATTTTTAAAGGACCAATAGCGCCTCAAAATCCTTGGAGATCAACAACCTTAGAATGGACTGCACCAGTTAAACATATACATGGTAACTGGCCAGGTGAAATTCCTGAAGTGCATAGATGGCCTTATGATTATAGTAAAGTTGATGATAATGGAGAGTTTATTGGTGGTGACGATTTTGTACCACAAACGGTTCCTCTATATAATGGGGAAGAAGACGCAAGTCAACACTAAAAAATACAAGCAAATAAACTTAATGTCCTTACTTTCGTGAGGACATTTTTTTTATGCCCAGCTTTATTAAACCACTTCTGTTCCTTACTATTTGTGTGATGTCACTTACTTCTGCAGCGCAAGAGTTTGAGGCAGAATTAAAAGAGGCTATTCATACTAAACCCAGAATTGAGGCGCGATTTGACTCAAGAACTTCCTTTATCAATCAAACTGGAGTGAGGGTCTCTGGGTTTAAGCTTGGAGTGCAGTTTGCCAACAAGCTAAGTTTTGGATTGGGATATAATTATCTTGGGTCAAATCTGAGAAGGAGTTTAGAGTTTGATGGAAACTCTTACTTTGTGCGCTTACGATTTAATGTGATTTCACCATATGTAGAGTATGTTTTCTATCGCGATAGGCATTGGGAGCTATCCATTCCTGTTCAATTTGGTTTTGGTGAATCCTATTACAGTAATGAAAATGATTTAGGTCCAAATCGTTTTGAAGTAGGTTTTGTTATGACTTACGAGCCTGCAATTACTTTTCAATATCGCTTTTTGAAATATTTTGGAGCAGGAATGGGTGTAGGCTATCGACTCATGCTTGTTCCAAATAATGGAATTGAAGAAAATTTTACATCTCCAGTTTATATTTTTAAATTAAAACTTTACTTCCAAGATATTTTGAACGATATATAAGGAGATTTATTCATTAGCTTTGATAGATGACTATTACAACATATGATTGAATATTTAGATCCTGAAAATGAACCACTTAATCCTGAGGAAAGAGAATTTGAAAAGGTCTTGCGACCGCTCGACTTTAGCGACTTCACTGGCCAGGAAAAAGTAGTCGAAAATTTAAAAATATTTGTAGAAGCTGCAAAGCAACGCGGCGAAGCATTAGACCATGTGTTATTGCACGGTCCGCCTGGATTGGGTAAAACAACATTAGCAAATATAATTGCTAATGCGTTGCAGGTGTCATTCAAAGTCACTTCTGGGCCAGTACTTGAAAAACCTGCTGATTTAGCAGGACTCTTGACGAACCTTGAAGAAGGAGATGTATTGTTTATCGATGAGATTCATCGCTTAAGTCCTGTTGTTGAAGAATACCTTTATTCCGCTATGGAGGATTATAAGATTGATATCATGATTGACTCTGGTCCTAATGCGCGCAGTGTTCAAATTAAGTTAAACCCATTTACCATGATAGGCGCTACTACAAGGGCTGGATTACTTACTGCACCATTGCGTGCTAGGTTTGGGATTAATTCTCGTTTGGAATATTACGACAAGGATTTATTGGCAATAATCGTAAAGCGTTCTTCAGAAATTTTAAAAATTGAAATTGAAAATAAAGCAGCAGCTGAAATTGCCGGAAGGAGCAGAGGTACGCCACGGATAGTTAATTCCTTGTTGCGTAGAGTCCGTGATTTCGCCCAAATAAAGGGAGATGGCTCAATAGATCTAAAAATTGCAATGCATGCCTTAGAAGCTTTAAATGTTGATAAATTTGGGCTCGACGAGATGGATAACCGGGTGTTGACGACAATAATTGACAAGTTTAAAGGTGGCCCTGTTGGAATAACTACGATCGCAACTGCTGTTGGAGAACAAGCAGGCACCATAGAGGAAGTATATGAGCCGTTTTTAATTAAAGAGGGTTTCATTAGCAGAACACCTCGTGGTAGAGAAGCCACTGATTTAGCATATAAACATCTAGGAAGAACAAATACTAGGAACGAAGGAACCTTATTTAGCTAAAATGCCAATTAGTACAACTCAAAAAATCAAATCAAAAGCTTACGACTTAGGTTTTGATTTTGTTGGCATTTCTAAAGCACGACGCTTAAATAAAGATGCTGATCGATTAGAAGAGTGGCTTAAGATAGAAGGCAATGCTAAAATGGGCTATATGGAAAATCACTTTGAAAAACGAGTTGACCCACGAAAATTGGTTGAAGGGTGTAAGTCTGTTGTTTCATTGTTGTACAATTACCATTCAAAACAAACACAAACGGATATTGAAGCCCCTAAAATTGCAAAATACGCCTATGGTGAGGACTATCATTTTGTAGTCCGTGAGAGGCTCAATGAACTCTTGGCTTATATTCAAGCTGAAATAGGAGAGGTAGAAGGTAGAGGCTTCGTAGATTCTGCACCAGTATTAGATAGAGCTTGGGCACGTGAAAGTGGATTAGGCTGGGTGGGAAAAAACAGTATGCTTATCAACAAGCAGCAAGGTTCTGATTTTTTTATCGCTGAATTACTGCTGGATCTAGAATTAGATTATGATAACCCAATTGGCGACTATTGCGGAACATGTACAAAATGTATTGATGCTTGTCCAACTGATGCTATATTGCCTCAGCGGCAAATTGATTCAAAGCGCTGTATTTCGTATTTAACAATAGAATTAAAAGATGATCATATTCCTGCAAACTTTAAAGGGAAAATGGAGAATTGGGCTTTTGGCTGTGATATTTGTCAAGATGTATGTCCTTGGAATAGATTCGGAAAACAAAATAAAGAACCAAGGTTCCAGCCCAGTGTAGATTTATTGGAAATGACAAAAGAGCAATGGGAGGATTTAGGAAAAGATCAGTTTAAAAAACTATTCAAAAATTCGGCACTAAAGCGAACCAAATTTAGCGGCTTGAAACGCAATGTTTCATTTCTAAAATAATCTTTATAGAAACAAGTTTTCAATAAGGGTCTAGCTTATTGTTTCAAAAGTCTCTATGATTACATCTTTATACAAATGACCAAATGTTGCCATACACCAAGCTTTTAACATTACCCATTCACTTGGTTTGAGCCATTTCCTAGATTTTAGTAATTCTTTCTTGAAAAGTTTTCGATCGAAACTCACTCTAGTGAGCACTTTCTTACTCATTTCGTACATACTGGTAGATATTTAACGAGCTCTAATTTACCAACTTCGAGTCAAAAAAATGCAAAAAAGATGTTCTATTTTTAACTATAAAATGTTAAAAGATTGTTCATTACTCCCCCCATCTATAGCTATCACTATCTAAATGGAGTAAATCAACAACACGATCTGTTACAGTTTTAGCTAATTCCTTTATGTCTTTAGGTTGACTATAAAAAGAGGGAATAGCCGGGCAAATAATTCCACCAGCTTCAGTAATGCTAGTCATATTTTTTAACTGAATCAGATTAAAGGGTGTTTCCCGTGCAACTAATATTAGTTTTCTGCGCTCTTTAAGAATTACATCAGCTGCTCGAGTGGTAAGGTCATTTGAAATTCCGCTAGCAATTCTCCCTAAGGTCCCCATAGAACAAGGTGCAATTACCATGCTATTGTATTTTGCTGAACCCGATGCAAAAGGAGCATTAAAGTCCATTTTATCATAAAAATCAAAGGGATAGTTGGTGTAATTGGTGTTGCCCAGTTCATGCTCCCAAACTGTTTTTGCGTTTGTTGACATAACTACGCCCACCTTACTTAATTGGTCTTTTAACTCAATTAATTGATCCAGTATAAGCTTTGCATAAATAGAACCTGAAGCCCCTGTTATAGCAACAATTATTTTATGATCCATTTCCTATAAATTCATAGCGTAAAGTAAAACTCAAATAGTGGTGAAACATCCCACTGTCAAATCGAAAGCTTTCTCCACTATTGTATTTGCGAAAAGGTACCACAGAATTACTAAACCTCCAGTTCATAATTATGTTTTCAGTAAAGTTGAAGTTTATACCAATTAACCCACCAAAATCATTTTCTTTAAATTGGTTCCATTGAGGAGGAATATCAAAAGGGCCATTTTCATCTTCCAAATAACTGTTCACTAGCTGTCCATAGTAAAACCCAGCTTCATAGGTAAATCGGTCTTTTTGAACACGCAACAATACCGGAACTTCAATATAATCCATGCGCATGAGAAAGAATTCAGTATCACCTTCAGATGTATTTGGGTTTCTCCTGCTGCCCTTTTGACTGTAATTGATTTCAAATTGCATGTTGAAAGTAGGAGAAATATCAAAATCAGAATAGAGGCCAACGATTAAGCCAGCTTTGTTAAAACCACCATATCCATCCCCACTTACTTGTGATGCATTGACTCCAGCTGAAGCACCAATATTAATGTTTTGGCTAAAGCATGGTTTAAACATAAGCACTAGAAGCAAAAAATATATGTACTTGAGTAAACCCATTATTATTTTAAATTCATCATGAAGTAGCGAAAGATTAATCGACTATTACTTATTCACAATGTAAGCTGCATTGCCTTGCACTATTTCGGTGGTTCCACCATCTTGGAAATAAATAAACGCCACTACCTCAACATTTTTATTATTGTTTGGTTGCAATGTTTCGATCATGGGGTATATATACTCTATTATCTCAGTAGAATTAACGTTGGCTGTATCTAATTGTTTGCCCCGTTCGCCATTTACAAACTTTCTCAATACATGTCTATGATCATAATCAGGGATATCTATTCTAGGATCTTGCGCATCCTTTTGGTAAGCAATAATATGGTCTTCAAGAACTTGGAGTTGGACGTTATAGGATTCAGGACGAGTAACTAACCATTCAATTTCTAAATTGGTTCTCAAAATTTTTGCTGAGGAATCAAAAAAGTTTTTGATTTGAAGGCTTGCAACAGGTGCGTCGTTTTCTACTAGCTTTATGTCTTTGCTCCACTCCGATAAGCTCTTGGCATTCCCTGCAGCAGTTGTTTGACGATTTACCACTCCTCTTGGGTTTGCTTTTTCAGGATTAAACTCGTCGAAGATAGTCTCTCCAAAACCACTTGGTGGTCTAAAGTCTACGATATATTTTGGAGGCCTTAACTCCGCAAAGGTTCCAGCATGTATTCCAATTGGAATCAATTGGTCTCCATAGATACTGTCAAGACGAACAATTTCTTTTGTTCCTGGAATACAATTTATACAGGTGTGACCTGTAAATTCTTCAATTACTATAAAACGTTGTGTTGAATTATTAGGTGAAACTATGCTATCCCCCCAATTGGAGTTAGCAAGTAAATTTTCAAGTTCACTTGCAGTAGTTATGTTAAGCGATGGGTCTACAATATATTCAATATTAGAGTCTAACCTTATCGTATTACCTAAACCTTCAGGGATTGGATTGTCTATTTTGTCACAACTCCAAAAAAGAAATAGGGATACAATTGATGGTAAAAAATATTTTTTCATGTTGTCAGTTTTAAAAGCTACTGGTCACTGAAAGATAGAGCCCGTTTGATGCAGGAACCACTCGACAAACCCCTCCTACACAGAAGATTCCAGCTCGTTGTCTTCCATAACTTAACGAAAATCGATTGCCTTTGTTGTTATAGCCAAAGGATGCATTATAGTAATGGACGCGTCTTTCAGGATCAGGGTTGCCTGCATTATATTGGTCTAAAAAAGCTATAAACCAATGTGGCGAATAACTGTACTCTAGAAGCGCCGTAACCCAATCGCCTTGGTCTTGTTCTGTTAATAGAACTTGTAATTCAGTTCTTAAAGATTTTCTTCTAGTAAACTTATAAGTTACATCTGCGATTCCTATGTCTGCATAAATTTTTGGATTACCTGGCTTTCCTTCAATTACATCTTGATCGTAAACCAAGTTTGCGTATGTAAAACGACCTTTGACCTTTTTTGAAAACTTCTTTGTGACTTGAACATTAAAGTCTTTGAAATATACCTCACCTACGCTAAACCATTTGCTTTTGTAGCCTTGCCGAGTGCTATTTTCATCATTTAAACGGGTAGTATCTAAATTGTTTGCAGTTGAATAATTTAATTGGATGTCCATTCCTGTTTTACCACCAAGAGTTGTTCCTTTATCAAAATTATAGATAACATCAGCTTGGAATGCCATTTCCCCATTAAGTTGAACCGCATATGGGTATAATGTAGCCAATAAGTTATAGGTATGTTGTTTTGTTAATGCCGGTAAAAAATTTACGAGTAAATTTTGCTGACCCTCGTTTCTCTCCGAACGAAAACTCATATTATCATTTCGTTTCGCTGATAATATTATACCAAGACCTTTTTGGGAGTATGATGTTTGGAGGAACAAGGCTTCTCCTGGTTTGTAAATAAACCCATTATCGGCTGAAGGGTCATTGTATTTGTAAGCGTATTCGCCATTAAAGTTAATTCGACCCCTGCTAAGGTTCAAGCGTCCAGCGAAGGAAGCCACATTTTCAGGCAATACTAATTGATCACTTTGATCAGCCTCGAATTTACTGACTGCACTACCTCCTATAATAATTTTTGTTTTACTATCGCTTAAACTTTTAAATGTTTCATTTAGATAAATCTCAGCATCAAAACCTCTCAAGATTCCTTCACCATAATCAAAAAATAAGCGTTGCTTTCCAACTATACCAGTCAAAGTAATTCCATCATAGATATTGTATTTAAGTCGTATTCCGTCCATTGCATTATCATAACCCAGGCCTCTTTCTTCATAGGTTCTAAGGATCAATCCGTTTCCAAATTGTTCATAGAAGTTACCAATTGTTACTGTTAACTTATCATTAGTATAGCCAGCATAACGAAAAACAAATCCACTTCCCTTGTATCCTGCTGGAAAACCAAGTAATGGATTTTGATAAGATTCATAACGAGCACCAGCAGAAAACCCACTATTGGTATAGACTAGGTTAAAGAATCCATTGTATAATATTTGCTCTGGAACTTCTTCTGCTCCAATTATAGTATCTTCTTGATAATACTGCATGTCTAATTGAAAATTCCCTCTCAATTGTCCCTTATCCATTAGTTGATCAAAAGATTGAGATCGTGTAAGAAAAGCAGAACACAATAACAATATTGTGCAACTAAGGCTTTTAACATTCTGCATTTGGAGCTTATTAAAGTAGTTGGTAAAGATAAAAATCCTGCCTTAGAAGCTAAAGCAGGATTTACAAATATGAGTTATTGCTTTGAATTAATCAATTTTTTTGCCTTCTGATAACTTAAGGACTAATTCATACAATTCGTATTCATCTCCTTCTGAGTAAGAATTATGTTGCCATACAATTTCTCCATTCCCATCTAATAAAAAAGTGTGGGGGATGTTGTTTACACTCAATGCCCTTTTCAAATCGCCGTTTGGATCGATGTACACCTCGTAATCCCATCCTTTTCCATTCACATAAGGTGCAACTTTTGCCATATTTCTGGTATCATCAATTGACATAGCAATTATTTTTACACCAGTTTCTTCTTGCCACTCATCGTACATTTCTGCTATATTATTCAGCTCTCTCTTGCATGGACTACACCATGTTGCCCAAAAATTTAGAATGATAGGTTTTCCATCATTTTCAATTTGAGAAGTATTAAATTTACTTCCATCTAGTTTCTGAACTACCACAGAAGGCATGGTGTTATGATTGCTTTGGGCATATGAGGTGATTCCAAAAAGAAGAGCTAGGCTGAGTAAGCTAATTTTTAATTTTTTCATGTACGATAAATTTAATTTGGAAAGCGAAGTTACAAAATCAATACCATTCTTCTTAATCGCCTGATTTAAAACTGATATAATCTTACTATTCGTATATTTGTAGGCTAAATTTGAAGATATGAAAAAAGTTTTACTCTCTTTCTTTGTTACAATTTTTACACTAGGGGCATTTGCTCAGAGCATTATGATTGTTGATCCAAGCGGTGACACTATTGTTGGTGACACTATATTTTTAGATGAGGCTATTGATACGAGTTTAGCTTTTGAAGAGTCTTTTGAAAATAAGGGTTTTTCAACCATTATTAATAATACGAATGATAGCATGACTATAGCCCTAATTCGCTATGAAGAATCAATTGTTCCAGGAACAGGAGATGCTGTATGCTGGGGCAATACCTGTTATGGTGAAAAAATGAATGAACCTGTCTGGTTTATTGGAGATACGGTTCGAATTGCTGCTGGAGATACTGCTGGGGGCTTATTAGGTGGATTCGTTACCTATCATTTTCCTCATAAAAAAGTAGGAACCTCAACTTATCGGTATGAGTTTTATGATTTAAATAAACCTTTTGGAACGACTTCTTCTGAACTTTTTGTTCAATACAGAATTTCTTACTTGACAGGAGTCACTGAAAATACACTTGCTTCTAGCCAAATTTCATTATATCCTAATCCTGCATTAAATAAGGTTTCAATAAAAATTGAAGCAGATGTTGCTGGAAGGAATAAGCAAGTTCAGGTAAAGGATTTGACTGGCAAGCTAGTTCAAAGTGTAGCTTTCTCGGCTAACTCTAATCAATTGAATTTGGATGTATCATCTTTTGATTCAGGCATCTATTTTGTAAACATAATGGTTGAAAACAAAAATGTAATCACTAAAAAATTGATTGTTCAATAAAAATTTTAATTTTCATTTTCTCCAAGAGCCTTGAATTCAAGGCTCTTTTTTTATTTCAAAAGTTTATTTATGAATCAAAGTCAATTACAAAAATACCTTGAAATAGTATGTAAAATTTCGTTGGAGGCAGGCAGGGAAATCCTTAGTATTTATGACTCAGATTTTGCGGTAGAGCATAAAGATGATAAATCGCCATTAACAGCAGCTGATAAAAAAGCACATCTTAAAATTGTAGAAGGATTAAGTGCAAGTGATTTTCCAATCTTGAGTGAAGAAGGAAGGACCATACCCTTTGATGAAAGAAAACAATGGGATTATTTTTGGATGGTGGATCCCTTGGATGGTACAAAAGAGTTTGTGAAAAGAAATGGAGAGTTTACGGTAAACATTGCTTTAATTCATAAGCAAAAAGCTATTTTAGGAGTGATTTATGTGCCGGTAAAAGACCAGCTTTATTTTGGTGCTGAAGGATTAGGTGCATTCAAAGTCGAAACATTCTCTAAAACGGTAATAAAAAGTAATTTTTCTAACTGGATGAGCTCAGCAAATAAGTTGCCAAAAAACATAGATCGACCCTATACTATTGTTGGAAGTCGATCACATATGTCTCCAGAAACTGAAGAATTTATCAATGATAAGAAAACAGAAAAGGGAGAAGTTGATATTGTTTCTGTTGGGAGTTCTTTAAAATTATGCATGGTAGCAGAAGGCGTAGCAGATGACTATCCTCGTTTTGCTCCTACAATGGAATGGGATACCGCAGCTGGCCAGGCTATTGTAGAAGCTATGGGTGGGAGAGTATTGAATTGGAAGACTAAAGAGAGCATGAAATATAACAGGGAAAACTTGCTGAATGATTGGTTTTTAGTTAGTGCTTAAGGGAATTTAAAAAGGATAAAAAGGGTAGTTTTGCCTTAAATACAGCTTATGAGTAAAGTAGCATTAGTAACAGGAGTTACAGGACAAGATGGAGCATACTTGTCGGAATTATTATTGGAAAAGGGATATGAAGTACATGGAGTGAAAAGGAGGAGCTCTTTGTTTAATACCGCTCGAATCGACCATTTATATCAAGATCCACATGACAAAGGAGTAAAGTTTAAATTGCATTATGGTGATTTGACTGACTCTTCAAATCTTACCCGAATAATTCAAGAAGTGCAACCCGATGAAATATATAATTTGGCAGCACAATCTCATGTAAAAGTTTCGTTTGAGACTCCAGAGTATACTGCAAATTCTGATGCTGTTGGTACCTTGAGAATTTTAGAGGCCATTAGAATTCTTGGTTTAGAGAAAAAGACAAAATTTTACCAAGCCTCTACTTCAGAGCTCTATGGAAAAGTACAAGAGGTCCCTCAAACTGAAACCACCCCATTTTATCCACGTAGCCCCTATGGTGTTGCTAAGCTTTATGGGTTCTGGATTGTAAAAAATTATCGCGAAGCTTATGGCATGTATGCATGTAATGGTATTTTGTTTAATCATGAAAGTCCATTGCGAGGAGAAACTTTTGTAACGCGGAAAATTACCCGAGCTGCTGCTCGAATTAGTCTAGATATGCAAGATTGTATTTATCTTGGAAACCTTGATGCTAAAAGAGACTGGGGGCATGCGAAAGATTATGTTGAAGGGATGTGGCGAATGCTGCAACAAGATATAGCTGACGACTATGTACTAGCTACTGGAGAAACAATTGAGGTAAGAACTTTTGTAACAAAAGCCTTTCAGGAACTCAATATAGAAATGGAATGGAAAGGCAAAGGAGTAAATGAAATTGGAATTAATAAAGCGAATGGGAAAACCATTGTAAAAGTTGATCCAAAATATTTTAGACCAACGGAAGTTGATTTATTAGTAGGAGATGCCAGTAAAGCGAAAAAAGAATTAGGTTGGGAGCCTACTTTTACTGTAGATGAGTTAGTGAAAGATATGGTTTCAGCAGATCTTGCTTTATTTAAACGTGATAAGTATTTAATGGAAGGTGGACATAAAGTATATGACTTCAATGAATAAAGAATCAAAAATTTACGTTGCAGGTCATCGAGGCATGGTAGGTTCCTCAATTGTAAGGAAATTGCAAAATGAAGGCTTCAATAATCTTGCGCTTAAAACTTCAGCTGAGTTAGACTTAAGAAACCAAGCTGCAGTCAGTACTTTTTTTGAAACTGAAAAACCAGAATATGTTTTCTTAGCAGCGGCAAAAGTTGGTGGAATTCAAGCTAATAACATCTATCGCGCTGATTTTCTGTATGATAATTTAATGATTGAGGCTAATATTATTCATGCTGCATATAAGAATAAGGTCGAAAAATTACTTTTTTTAGGCTCTTCTTGTATTTACCCAAAGCTAGCACCGCAACCATTAAAAGAAGAATATTTACTTACTGATGAATTGGAGTCTACCAATGAGCCATATGCCATTGCAAAAATTGCAGGAATAAAGTTGTGTGAAAATTACCGCAAACAGTATGGGTGTAATTTCATTTCAGCGATGCCAACGAATTTATATGGTCCAAATGACAATTATGATTTAAAAAACTCTCATGTATTGCCAGCTTTATTGCGAAAATTTCATTCGGCCAAAGTAAATAACGCTCCTTCAGTTGAAATATGGGGCTCAGGAAGTCCAAAAAGAGAGTTTCTTCACGTAGATGACTTGGCAGATGCCTGCTATACCTTAATGCAAGAATATGATGGAGAAGATTGGTTTAACATTGGCACCGGAGAAGACATTTCCATAAAAGATCTAGCACTTTTGATTAAGGATGTAGTTGGATATGATGGCGAATTAACCTTTGACTCATCCAAACCTGATGGCACACCAAGAAAGCTAATGGATGTGAGCAAGCTTCACAAAATTGGATGGAAACACCAAATAGAATTAAAAGAAGGAATTCAACGAGTTTATCAAGAAGTTAAAACAATGAATTTTGAAATGGCTTAACTTTAAGTATTTCCATTATTGTATCGTTGGACTTTTGCTTTTAATCCCTATTCTTGGCAGCGGTCAGCAATACAACTCTCCCTTAAACCATTCATTTTCTGTTGACTTAGAAAGAGAAATCTTAAAATCTGATGCCATTGTGCACAGTGGGTTTAAGCCGATTTTAATAACTGCCATCGACGAGTCTGTTCAAAATGATAGCAGCCTATTTCAAACAATAGCAATTTCTAGAAGGAGCGGTAAAAGTTTTGTAGCTCGCAAGCTATTTCATGAGCACCTCATTTCTTTAGACACTGGGATAGTCCATTTAACCATTGATCCAATTCTCAATTTAGAATATGGACAAGAGTTAGAAAATGATCCGCGAAACATTAACCTCTATAAAAGTACTAGAGGGTTCAATGTTAAGTTGATGTTAGGGGAAAAGGTAGCAGTGGAGTCTAGCTTCAGGGAAAACCAAGCTAATTTACCACAGTATTTGAGTAATAGGGTAGACCAAACTCAGGAGGCCTATGGTCAAGGAAGGGTAAAAAAGTTTGGAGACTTTGGTTATGATTTTGCCATGGCTTCTGCTTATATCAGCTACTCTCCATCAAAAAGAATAAATATTCAGGCGGGTCATGGAAAACATTTCGTTGGAAATGGCTACCGTTCTATTTTGCTATCAGACCTTAGTTTTAATTACCCATACATTAAAATCAATACAAATTGGTTTGACAATAAGCTTCAATATCAAAACATGTATACCCTTTTTCAGGATTTGGGGCGAGTAAATTCTGATGGATTCTCTGAAGCCTTATTTGAGCGAAAGCAGGGCGCATTTCACTATTTGGAATATAGTCCAAGCTCTAAATTGAATATTGGTTTCTTTGAAGGAATTGTTTTTCCAAGTTTAGATACTTCTGGAAACATCCCAGTAAGCGCAAGCTACTGGGTGCCTGTTATATTTTTAAATACATTAATAGAAGATAAAGAGAGTAAGGCTGAGTCAGTCATTGGTACAAACATATCGCTTAGAATTGCTAAGCATGTTGAAGTTTACAATCAATTTAGTATAAGCAATAAAGAATTTGATGACCCTGGAATTCAGATTGGTGCAAAATGGTTTTTTCTCAATCACTTCATGATTCAAGCTGAACTTAATAGTACTCCCAATCTTACAACTCAAAGAATTTATTCGCACTATAACCAATCACTCAACCACCCAGTTAGTGGGTCAAATGAATTAATTGGAATAGTGCAATTTCAAAAGAACAGATGGCAAACCCGATTGAAATTAAATACGCTCACTTATAAACAGACTGAAGTGAACTATTTGGATTTCAGACAAGCCTTTATTGTTAATCCATCATATAACTTTACCTTTCACCTTGGCGCTCAGTATAGGAAACAGTATGTTAACGAAGGTGGTGAAACCCAAATCCATGGAAATCCAGTTTATTTGTCAAGAGATAATCAATCCTTTTATTTTTATTTTGGATTGAGTACCAACTTACAAAACCTTTACTTTGACTATTAATCTTAAAATTGAATTAATTTAGCCCTATGGTAATTGCATTAGCTATCATGATTTCCTTTTTTATTGTATTGTTGTCAACCCCTTCATTTATAAAGGTGGCTAGAATCAAGCATTTGTTTGACGACCCCAATGAAACCCGCAAACTTCATAAGCAAAGTATTCCATCAATGGGAGGGATTATGATTTTTGCAGGAACCTTATTTTCATTTATGATTTGCTATCCCTCAGAAGATATTGGATACATAAAATATTTAATACCAAGTATTTTAGTGATGTTTTTTATTGGGATTAAAGATGATATTATTGGAACTGCTGCAGTAAAAAAACTGATTGGTCACTTATTGGTTGCTTTTATCATGACCTTAATGGCTGGTATAAAGATAACAAGCTTATACGGCATATTTGAAATTCGTGAAATTCCTGAATGGGCAAGTATAGCACTCTCTATTTTTACTTATGTAGTTATTATAAATGCTTTTAATATTATTGATGGAGTCGATGGTTTAGCTGGTGGGGTCGGCTGTATTGCATCTATCGCCTTTGGTGTATGGTTCTTATTGGCCGGCAGCATGGTTGATGCCATAATTGCATTTGCATTAGCAGGAGCACTGCTTGGCTTTCTCCGATTTAACTTCTATCCTGCTAATATTTTTATGGGAGACTCGGGTTCTCTCACTGTTGGCTTAATTATTTGTGTGCTCGCTATTCGGGTCATTGAATTTGACTTTTCAGCCCTTCCAAGTCATATGAAAGACATTTCAAAACCAATTTTTGCAATGGCTGTTTTGTCATATCCACTATTAGATACCTTGCGCATTTTCGTTTATCGAATGGCACGGGGGATTTCACCTTTTGCTGCAGATAATAATCATATACACCATCGATTAATTAAACTCGGACTAAACCACGCTCAAACTGTTGGAGTTATTTATGTATTTAATGCATTATTAATAAGCTATGCAGTTCTTGTAAAAAACTTAAATACAAGTTGGACCTTTATTAGCTTGGCCGCGATTGTTTGTGTAGTAATGGGTATTTTATTTTTAGTGCCAGTAAAGAAAACTGAGATTGATAAATCATGAAGGGCCTATCTCTTCTTGTTCTCTTTTTATTGTCGCTCGGGCTTAAAGCGCAAATAGTCAACAATCGAAGTGATTTTAATTATGTAAATGAGGCGAAATCTTATTCTTTTGGAAGCTTAGAGCATACTGCCTTTAAAAAGAGCTTCATAGAGCAAGACACCTTGAATAAAGGGTTATTGAATTTCAATACCAAGAAAGCCAAGTTTGTTTTAAACCCTGCATTTGAATACACTGTTGGGAGACAAAATAAAGTAGATCATCTTGTTCAAGACTCCAAATTAGGATTGAATTTAAGCTTCAAGCATGGAGATCGGTGGAATGCGGAATTCACTTACTTAAGAAGCTTTTCTAATTACATGAACTATCAGCAAGACTTTATTGCTGAAAATGGAGTATTGCCAGGTGCAAATGTTGTTTCTTTTATTGATACTGATTTAGCTGTATCCGACTATTTTTCGGCTTTTGTAAATTTTCGTGCCAATAAAATCTTTGACTTTGAATTGGGTTATGGCAGAAACTTTATTGGTGATGGCTATCGTAGCTTATTGCTATCTGATTTTGCTAATGCTTCACCTTATCTTAAAATCAATACGAAGTTCTGGAAGCTAAACTACACTAATTTATTTGCAGCTCATCAAGATATATTTCAAGTGGAAGGAGCATCGGAATTGTACCGCAAAAAATATAGTGCGACACACTACCTTGACTGGAATGCTACCAAATGGCTTTCGATTGGTCTATTTGAAACGATTATTTGGCAAGCTGAAGAAGAAAATTATACCCGTGGTTTTGATGTTAATTACATGAACCCAGTAATTTTTTATCGACCAGTTGAATTTTCAGTGGGTTCATCTGACAATGCATTGGTAGGGGCCAATCTAAAAATTACTCCGTTTAAAAAACATGTGTTTTATTTCCAATTGTTATTGGACGAATTTTTACTCAAGGAATTGCGAGCTGATTTTAATCAAAGCTTGAACCCCGATGAAGATATACAGTCTGGTTGGTGGGCCAATAAATATGGCATTCAACTAGGTTGGAAGGCCTATGATTTGTTTGGGATAGAAGGCTTAAAGCCTCAAGTTGAATTTAATTATGTTCGTCCTTTTACTTACGCACATAGCAGTCCTGTTCAAGCATATTCAAATTATAATCTTTCATTGGCTCATCCTTTAGGCGCCAATTTTTATGAATTCGTTAGTCTAATAGATTATCGAAAAGGACGTTTGGCCTATCACTTACAATTCAACCAGAATAAAAAGGGATATTCAAGACCTTTCGAAAATTTGGGAGAAAATATTCAGTTTTCCAACATAAGCAGAAGCAAGGAATATGAAAACTTTACCACACAGGGTGAGCTGCATCAAGTGCGCTATGTTAGAGCAGCTGTAGACTATACAATTAAGCCAGATTGGCAAGCTGTATTCGGTGTAGGCTATATTTGGCGCGAAGAAAAAGTTGAAACTACAATAGACATCAATAACATGGTTTACTTTAGTTTTAAGACTAAACTATTCAACCAATATTTTGATTATTAGTGCTCTTTTGGCCTTATTTATAGGTGCATCTTTTGTACTTTTGCCTTGCTTTTAGGGAAAAATTAATGCAGTTGACAACTGATAACTCACTTACTATTTCACCATCATTTTCTGAAAAACTAGCTGCTTACGCTGGATTTTTTAAGTTAAGACTTGCTTCTTTAGTTGTTTTTTCAGCAGCATTGGGTTACTTAATTGCTGCTGACTCGGTCGATTTCATGCAATTGTTTTACTTATGCATTGGCGGATTCTTAGTTACAGGTGCTTCAAATGGATTCAACCAAATTATTGAAATTGATTTAGATCGCTTGATGGAGCGCACAAAAAATCGTCCATTGGTTACAGGTAAAATGGGCAAACTTGAGGCAATAATTGTGGCTACTACATCTGGCGTTGTTGGGGTTTTAATGCTTTGGTTTTTGTTAAACCCACTTTCAGGAATTTTAGGAATACTGGCATTATTTTTATATGCCGCTGTTTACACTCCATTGAAACAAATCACTCCTTGGGCTGTTTTCGTTGGGGCATTTCCAGGGGCAATTCCACCCATGTTAGGCTGGGTAGCATATGAAGGAACATTTGGACTAGAACCAGGGTTATTATTCGCCCTGCAATTTATGTGGCAGTTCCCCCATTTTTGGGCAATTGCTTGGAAAGCAGATGAAGATTACAAAAAAGCAGGGTTTCACTTATTGCCTTCAAAGGGAGGGAAAGATCAAACTTCTGCCTATTTAATTTTGTTGTATTCCTTTTTTCTGTTGCTGGTGAGTTTATTGCCAGTTGCTTTCGGATTTGTAGGGAATTATGGATTGATTGTTATGATTTTAGCTGGAATTTTAATGATACAACCTTCAATTCAATTGTATAAAAAAAGAACAGATAAGGCAGCGTTAAAAGTGATGTTTGCCTCATTTATATATGTGCCGGTTGTATTATTAGCCTGGTTTTTTGATAAAATGTAATTATGGACGATCAGTATTCGCTTAGTGAAAAGGATTTTCAAGAAGAAAAGCGCAAGAAGGTAGCCAAGCCTTTAGTTTGGTTTGGTATGGCAAGTATCGTTATGCTTTTTGCTGGACTAACAAGTGCAGTAATAGTGCGCAAAGGCGATGGAAGTTGGAACTCTTTCGAAATGCCCTCCATGTTCTTGTGGAGTACAATTATTATTGCTATCAGCAGTCTCACTTTTATTTTAGGGGCTTACTTTGCAAAAAAGGATAAGCCTAAGCAAGTGAAATTATTTATTGGGCTTACTCTCCTTCTCGGGATATTGTTCATTTATATGCAGTTTTTAGGTTATAATCAGTTAATGGCTAATAATGTATTCTTAACAGGTCCTGGATCCAATGCTTCAGGGTCGTTTTTATATATTATTTCGTTTTTACACATCTTGCATTTGCTTGGTGGAATGGTAGCTTTATCAATTGTATTTTTTAATGCTTTGAAAGAGCAATACAACTCAAAAAATTTATTAGGTTTGCAGGTGTGTTCTACATATTGGCATTTTATGGGTGGTATGTGGCTCTATTTATATATATTTTTTAAGCTGATAATTTAAGACTTTTACTATGGCAGGACATACTCCTTCTGTTGATTCAAAAAAATTATGGGGTGGTGGAATATCTCCCTTTAATGTTAGTTATGGAAAAATCATGATGTGGTTTTTCTTGGTTTCAGATGCCTTCTCTTTCTCTGGCCTTTTAATTTCTTATGGCTTTATGCGTCATAGGTTTGAGGAGATTTGGCCAGTAGCGGAAAATGTATTTACTCATTTTCCTTTCTTTCACGGTGATCATCCACTGCTCTATGTGGCTTTAATGACTTTTATTTTGATTATGAGTTCTGTTACCATGGTATTAGCTGTGGAAGCCGGACATCGTATGAATAAAAAAGGAGTAACCCTTTGGATGGCGTTAACTATCGTCGGCGGTTTAATTTTTGTAGGTTCTCAGGCTTGGGAATGGTATCATTTTATTCACGGAACCGAGTTAGGAGCCTTGCAATTAGTTGATGGAACGATTGCTCAATGGGTCAGTGATGCTAAAAACGCATTTGTTTTGCCAACAGGAGTAGAAGTAAGCGGCGCAGAAGCAGCTGCAATGATTAAAGAAGGTACAGAAGTTTACGGAGCTAATCTCACGGTAAATGAATACGGACTTCCTGCATTTGGAGATTTCTTCTTCTTTATAACAGGTTTTCACGGAACACACGTTTTTAGTGGTGTTGTTCTAAACTTCATCATTTTCGTTAATGTTTTAAAGGGAACTTATGAAAAAAGAGGGCACTACGAAATGGTTGAAAAGGTCGGGCTTTACTGGCACTTTGTTGACCTTGTTTGGGTGTTTGTATTTACTTTTTTCTACTTAGTATAAATTTTTAAGAATAACAGGATATGTCAGATTTTGATAGAACTGCAGAATATGTTTCACATCACTCAGAAGAAGAGGGAAAAGCGATGCGAAAGACAATTTGGGTAATCTTTTGGGTACTATTGGGGATTACAACAGCTGAGGTTTCCTTGGGTTTATTTTGGAAAGATTTAGGCTTAATGTGGGCTTTTGTAAAGTGGACGTTTATTGTTTTAACGCTTATTAAAGCTTATTACATTGTCGCTTACTATATGCACCTCAAGCACGAATACAAAAATTTCATTTACATGGTATCCATTCCCTATTTGGTGTTGGTTGCATATTTAATTGTTATGCTACTTGTTGAAGCAGTATTTGTGCATGATACTTCAGGTCTATTATAGGTAATGAGCGGAAAAACAATAAAAAAGGGGGCAATTTTAATTGCCATCTTAATTGTTCCAACGATTGCCTTTTTTATATTGCATTCGGGTACTAATAACTTTAAAAAACTCCCATTCTACGGTCCTAAGAAACTAGTGGAAGGAACAAGGGATACATTATACCATAGCATCCCTTACTTTGAGTTTACTAATCAGCTGGGTGAAACCATTTCACAAGAGGATTATGAAGGGAAGATTTATGTAGCTGATTTTTTCTTTACAACTTGTCCTACAATTTGTCCTAAAATGTCAACTCACATGTTGGAGTTGCAAAAGCACTTTTACGACCGTCCTGAATTTAGATTGCTCTCTCACACCGTAAATCCTGAACACGATTCAGTCGAAGTGCTTTATGAGTACTCACGAATGGTACATGCACGTGATTCAGTTTGGGACTTTGTTACTGGCGAAAAAGAAGATATATATCAAATTGCATTTGATGGCTATTTTGCAAATGCAATGGAAGATGAAGTAGCGCCAGGAGGGTTTTTACATTCATCTAACTTATTTCTGATTGATACCGAAGGACGAATCCGTGGAATATTCGATGGCACTAGCACCAGAGAAGTAGAGAGTTTAATGGATGCTATTCAAATTTTATTACGAGAAGATTATGCCCCTTTAAAAGAGGCTCATTGAAGCTAACAGTTAGAATGGAAGATAAAAAAGCCAGGAATTTTAAACCATTAATCATAATTGCATCGATATTAATACCTGTTGTGGTTGCGGTGCTATACCTTTTACCAAAGAACTTTGAAGTTGGAGATGAGGTCTATATGTTACCAAAATTAAACGCCATTATTAATGGCACTGCAAGCATTGTTTTAATTGCAGCGTTTTTTGCCATTAAAGCCAAGAATATTAAGTTGCATCAAAACTTAATGTTTACAGCATTGCTTTTGTCTGTGTTATTTTTACTGTCCTATGTAACTTATCATGCCCTTACCGAATCAACATCATTTGGAGGTAAAGGCATTATCCGTAACATCTATTTTTTCATTTTACTTTCCCATATTTTACTTGCTATCATTATTGTTCCTTTGGTAATGATTACCTTCAGTCGTGCTTTGGCTGAAAAGTTCGATAAGCATAAAAAGATTGCACGTATTACCTTACCGCTTTGGTTGTATGTAACCGTTACTGGTGTTGTGGTGTACTTGATGATTTCTCCTTATTATTAACAAAAACTCCATTTTACTGTTTATCTTTGTACACATGGTGAGAAGAGGTTTAATATTACTTGTTATTGTTATTCTAGTTGCTGGTTTTCAGCAGGAATTATCAGCGCAATGTGCCATGTGCAAGGCCGTTTTAGAATCAAACATGCAAAGCGGAGAAGAAGCGGTTGGAAAAGGCATTAATAGTGGTATTATGTACATTATGTTTGTTCCTTATATTTTATTAGGGACAATAGGATATTTTATGTACCGACACTTCAAAAAAACAAATCAATCAGTTGGTAGTTAACTGAATAGTTCTTATTAAATTTTTATCAAGAAAGGCGGAGGGACAGGCCCTGCGAAGCCTTGGCAACCTTTTCAGGAATGAAAGCGGTGCCAATTCCTGTTCCGTTATAGGCGGATGTAGATAAGCCAAAAGTATTTTAAAGCCCTTTTGACGAAGTCGAAGGGCTTTTTTTATGACAGTATATGATGGATATTAGAGAAGTATTAAAGAATAGAATATTAGTGTTGGATGGAGCAATGGGAACCATGATTCAACGCCACACCTTAACGGAAGAAGATTTTAGAGGGACTCAGTTCAAAGAGCATTCTATGCCTCTTAAAGGGAATAATGACTTACTTTCAATTACCCAACCTGAAATAATTAAGGATATTCATGCAGCCTACTTTGAAGCAGGAGCAGATATCCTTGAGACCAATACTTTTTCTTCCACTACCATAGCACAAGCAGATTATGGCTTAGAAAGCGCTGTATATGAGCTGAACTATCAGTCAGCCAAAATAGCGAAGGAGGTAGCAAATGAGTTTACTGCAAAAAACCCAGATCAGCCTAGATACGTTGCAGGCTCAATTGGACCAACCAACAGAACATTGTCACTTTCCCCTGATGTAAACAAACCAGAATATAGAAACATCACTTTTGATGAATTAAAGGAAGCTTATTTTGAACAAGTAAAAGCCTTGGTTGAAGGTGGTTCTGACCTATTGTTGGTAGAGACTGTTTTTGATACCCTGAATTGTAAGGCTGCATTATTTGCCATTTCTGATTACTTTGAAGAATCTGGAACAGAATTGCCGATTATGGTTTCGGGTACTATCACAGATGCTAGTGGAAGAACCCTTTCAGGGCAAACGGCTGAAGCTTTTTTGTTATCTATAAGCCATCTTCCCTTGTTAAGTGTTGGGTTTAACTGTGCTTTAGGAGCAAAAGAATTGAGGCCCCACTTAGAAGTAATTTCAAAAAATACTGAATTTCTTGTCAGTGCGCACCCCAACGCAGGACTACCTAATGCCTTTGGAGAATATGATCAAACGGCTGAAGAAATGGGCGGATTCATTGAAGAGTTTATAGCAAGTGGGTTCGTTAACATAATTGGGGGATGCTGTGGAACTACCCCTGAGCACATTGCCGAGATTGCAAAAATTGCTCAGAAATATCAGCCTAGAAAAGCTCCAAAAATTGAAAAAATGCCGCGCTATAGCGGTTTAGAGCCCTTGATCATTACCAAAGAAAGTAACTTCGTAAATGTTGGGGAACGTACAAATGTTACTGGCTCATTAAAGTTTAAACGATTGATAAAAGAAGATCAATTTGAGGAGGCATTATCGGTTGCCTTACAACAAGTTGAAGGAGGTGCTCAAATTATCGATGTCAACATGGATGAAGGAATGTTGGATTCTGAAGAAGCGATGGTGACTTTCTTAAACATGATTGCTTCCGAGCCTGATATTTCTCGAGTTCCTGTGATGATTGATTCCTCCAAATGGTCAGTTATTGAAGCTGGCTTAAAGTGTGTTCAAGGTAAATCCATTGTAAACTCCATTAGTTTAAAAGAAGGAGAAGAGAATTTTATTAAGCAAGCTAAGCTAGTACGTAAATATGGAGCTGCTGTAATTGTAATGGCATTTGATGAAAAAGGTCAAGCCGATAACTATGAGCGACGAATAGAAATATGTGAAAGAGCCTATAAAATCCTTATGGAGAAAGTCGATTTCCCACCAGAGGACATTATTTTTGATCCTAATATTCTCACTGTAGGAACGGGAATTGAAGAGCATAATAATTATGCAGTTGATTTTATAAAAGCAACAAATTGGATTAAAAGTAATTTACCTCATGCCCTTGTTAGTGGGGGAGTGAGTAACGTCTCTTTTTCTTTTCGAGGAAATAATTATGTGCGAGAAGCGATGAACTCAGCTTTTCTATACCATGCTATTAAAAATGGCTTGGATATGGGAATAGTCAATGCGGGAATGATTGAAGTATACGATGACATTCCAAAAGACCTGTTAGAGCATGTAGAGGACGTATTGTTAAACCGGAGAGATGATGCTGCAGAGCGCATCACACAATTTGCTGAAAATGCCCAAACTGGCGGAAAAGTCACAGTGAAGGATGAAGCATGGCGCAAAGAATCAGTTCAAAATCGCTTAAGCCACTCTTTAGTAAAAGGAATAGTAGAATACATTGTTGAAGATACAGAGGAAGCACGATTGCAATACGATAAGCCGCTTCAAGTAATTGAAGGGCCTCTCATGGACGGAATGAATGTGGTAGGGGACTTATTTGGTTCGGGGAAAATGTTTTTACCTCAAGTAGTAAAAAGTGCAAGGGTAATGAAAAAGGCCGTAGCCCACTTGCTTCCTTTTATAGAAGAAGAAAAGAAGAAGTCGGGTGATGTAGCTAAAAATGCAGGTAAAATATTACTAGCGACGGTAAAGGGAGATGTACATGATATTGGGAAAAATATAGTGGCGGTAGTGCTTGCTTGTAATAATTATGAGGTTATTGACATGGGAGTAATGGTTCCTGCAGAAAAAATTCTTGCAGAAGCTATTGAAAAAGAAGTAGATATGATTGGCCTAAGTGGCTTAATTACTCCCTCTTTAGATGAAATGGCACATGTAGCTGCTGAGATGCAAAGACAAGATTATAAAATGCCTTTACTAATTGGTGGAGCAACCACTTCAAAAGCACATACAGCGGTAAAAATTGCACCGAACTATCAATATCCAGTAGTTCATGTGTTAGATGCATCACGCTCCGTTCCCGTAGCAGGAAGCCTGTTAACAAAAGAAGCCGAGGTGAAGTCAGCTTATGTTGAAAGTGTTAGCAAAGAATATGAAGTGTTGCGAGAGCAGCATGAAAAGAAGAAAGGGTTCAAAAAAATTATTTCCATTGAGGATGCTCGTAAAAATAAATTGGACTTAGATTTTTCAACGGAATCAATTACAACACCGAAGTTTTTGGGTACAAAAAAATTAGAAGATTTTCCAATCTCAGACTTGATTCCTTTTATTGATTGGACTCCTTTCTTTAGCACTTGGGAGTTAGCTGGAAAATACCCTAAAATATTTGAGGATGAGTTAATTGGAGTAGAAGCTAAGAAAGTATTTGATGATGCTCAGGCAATGCTTAAAAAGATTGTAGATGAAAATTGGCTAACTGCAAAAGCCGTTTTTGGCTTTTGGCCCGCAAATTCAAGTGGTGATGATATTGAATTGTATGAAAATGAAGATAGGAATAAGCTAAAAAAGACCCTTTATAGTCTGCGCCAACAAGGTAAAAAAGCATCAAATGTTCCAAATTTGGCATTGGCAGACTTTATAGTACCAAAAAACACTGGATTAAAAGATTATATAGGTGCATTTGCCGTTACAGCTGGAATAGGCATTGAAGAGCATGTGGAGCGTTTTGAGAAAGATCACGATGACTACAACAGCATTATGATTAAAGCACTTGCAGATCGATTGGCTGAAGCTTTTGCTGAAAAACTGCACCAATTGGTGAGAACAGAACATTGGGGCTATGCATCTGATGAAGGACTTGATAATGAAGCTTTAATCAAAGAGAAATATCAAGGTATTCGACCAGCTGCTGGTTACCCTGCTTGCCCTGATCATAGTGAAAAAGAGACCATATTTGAATTACTAAAAGCAGAAGATATAGGAATAAGGCTAACGGAAAGTTTTGCAATGCTTCCTACTGCTGCGGTAAGTGGTTTGTATTTTTCGCACCCTAAATCAAAATATTTTGGATTAGGCAAAGTAGAGAAAGATCAAATGACTGATTATGCTGCCCGAAAGGGAAAAGTAGTTGAGGAGGTTGAAAAGTGGCTTCGACCTAATTTGAACTACTAAACTAGGTTTCTACCTATTTAGGAATATAAGACCATTCAATGGAGTTTGAGCTTTACCATCAATGGTGTAAATAAATTGATACAGGTAATTACCTTTAGGTGCGTTGCTTCCATCCGGAAGCCTTCCATCCCAACTTCCATTAACACCTTTCCAAACGGCAACTGTTTTGCCCGTGTTATTGCTTATTCGCATACTTGCTTCCTGCACCTTATCTAAGCCTACGGAGAAATCTTTAGTAATAATAAACTTGTCATTTATACCATCATGGTCGGGGGTAAAAGTAGTTGGAAACTCAATGTGAACGGCTATTTTTTCTTCGTCATCCATTGAGGCAGGTTCAGCAATTTTAGAAGGACTGCTCTCATCAGATTTTTCACTTGTTGAATTTTCAGCTGATTGGTAGGTAGATTGAACAGAGGTGTTTGAATCATCCTCTATCGGAGCATCATTTTCAGCAGATGTGGCACCTTCAGTTGATGAAGGGTTTGTCGTATTTTCGTTTGCTTCAGCTTGAGATTGATCAATAACTTCACCTTCAGGCTTGTTCGTATTAGTGTTGCTTTTGGAACTATTAGATAATTGTCTAACTGGGTCTGCTTGATCTTTTGGTAATTTTTTCCCAGTATTCTGTTCAGGAGTAGCTTGTCGAATAGTCGCTCCATTTTTATCATTTGCAGGGGTGTTGCCAACATTTTCTGGTGAAACATCAGCTGCATCGTTAGCTGATTGATTAGTAGGTGCAGTATTAATTGGTTGATTGTTTTCTGTTCCTTTTTTACTTGCCTGAATTGCAGCTTCTACTTTAGCTTCGCCTTTTTGATTGAAAAAATAATATCCTCCTACAGCAGCGGCTGATATTGCCAATCCTACAATAGCAGTTGCTACCCAAGAGGATGAGGCTGAGCCTGCAGCACCAGCAGAAGATGCAGCAGCACTGGAGCTTATTCCTGATTGAACTTTTGCCCAAACATCAACTCCTGGATCAACTTCAAACTGATCGAATGCTTCTTTAAATATTTCGTCTATGTTTTTTTGCTCCTTCAAGACGTTATTTTTTTATATTAATTTTTTCCAATTTCTTTTGCAACAATGTTCGTGCTCTAGAATATTGTGATTTTGACGTATTTTCTGAAATTTCCAATAGTTCACCAATTTCTTTGTGTGAATAGCCTTCAACAGCGTACATATTAAAAACAGTACGATATCCAGTAGGCAAAGTTCTTACAACCGCAAGCAAATCTTCAGCTTGCATAGAAGAAACAATTTTTTGTTTTTCTTTCAGCAAGTAATCAACATCATCAACTGAAACGTTAAAACGTTCGTTTTTAATGCTTCGTAAATAATCTAATGCTGTATTTACCATTATTCGTCTAATCCAACCTTCTAAAGAACCAGTTCCGGAAAACGTTCCGATTTTTTTAAATACCTTAATAAATCCGTCTTGAACAATATCTTGCGCTTCGGCATAACTGTCTGCATATCTCATGCAAACTCCCGTCATAATTCTAGCATATCGATCGAAGAGGTATTTTTGAGCTGCAGCATTATTTGCTTTGCAGCCTTTTAGCATTTCCTCATCGCTCATCAATTGTCCTTTCGGCTTAGTCAAGGTTTTTATCAGTTTAGAAGATGCTATTTTTTAAAAGAAGGTTGCATCTGATTTCGTAATTTTTTCAAAATTAAGCTTAGATTAACATAGAAAAAGATTTCTAAGCTTTTTTTAGAGTGAATGAAAAAACTGAACCTTCGTTTACTTTACTCCGAACATTGATGCTTTGCTGATGCGCTTCAATTATGTGTTTAACAATGGCTAAGCCAAGACCAGAGCCACCTTCAGTTCTTGAGCGTCCTTTATCTACTCTGTAAAATCGTTCAAAAAGTCGAGGTAAATGTTCCTCATTTATTCCTCTACCATTATCAGCAACTTCCACTAAAACGTTCTCATCTAAGTCAAAAAATCGAATAACTGTTTTCCCCTCTTCAACACCATAATTTATTGAATTTACAATCAGATTTGTAAATACTTGGGATATTTTATTTGGATCCGCTTCTACAAAGATGGGCTTAGTTGGAATGTTAATTCGAAGTTTAATTCCCTTTTTCTTGGCTTTATACTCCAAAGATTCAACTACTTCTTTAGCTAAATCGGTAAGGTTAAATCGAATTTTACTCAGTGTTATCCGATTGGATTCAAGTTTAGCTATTTCATCTAAATCGTCTACCATTTCAATCATTCGGTTGATACTTTTCTCAGCCTTCAAAAGGAAGCTCCGGTTGATCTTCTTGTCTTCTAAGCCTCCTTCTAAAAGTGTTAAAATATACCCTTGAATACTGAAAATTGGTGTTTTTAACTCGTGTGAAACATTACCTAAAAACTCCCTTCTAAATTTTTCCTGATCTGTTAAGCGTTCAATTTCCTCTCGATTATGTTTATCCCATTCAATTACTTCTTGACGTATTTTACCAAATACATCATCTTTCATATTTAAGCTATATGGTTTTTGTTTCAGACCAACCTTCAAGTTATGGATGGTTCGATAAATCAATCGAAATTTTTTATCAATGAATTGACTAATACCCCACATAAATATGAAGTAGCAAGCTATTGAAGTGCTTGCGAATAGTAAAAACGCAAAAAGAAAACTAAAGGGAAAGAAAATAATCCAATATAAGCTACCGAGGATAGTAACAATGGTAGCAATTAATGCAGCCAAGCGGATGGATAGCTCTTGAGGCGTTAAATTTCGCATCCTTAAAGCTAAGGGTTTTCTGGAAGATACGGAAATCTTAGGCCTCAAATTTATACCCTACCCCTTTGACAGTTTTTATCAAGTCTTCACCTAGTTTTTCTCTAAGCTTACGAATATGTACATCAATTGTGCGATCACCTACTACTACTTCACCGCCCCAGATGCTATTCATGATAACCTCTCTTGTATAAACTCTTCCAGGTTTCCCCATCAATAAGGACAATAATTCAAATTCTTTCTTAGGTAAATTTAATTCATTACCATCTTTTTTTATCACATAACGTTCACGATCAATTGAAATTCCACCAACTTCAATGTCCTGAACTGTTTGTTCTGCAGACCCTTTTCTTCTTAAGATGGCCTTTACTTTACTCACTAAAACACGTGGTTTTACTGGTTTTGTAATGTAATCGTCTGCACCTGCATCAAAACCAGCAATTTGTGAATAATCTTCTCCTCGGGCAGTCAAAAATGCAATTAAGGTATCCTTTAGGGATGAGTCGTTTCGGATTTGGTAACAGGTTTCCATGCCGTCCATCTCTGGCATCATTACATCTAAAATAATTAAGTCTGGCTTTTCTGCTTTTGCTATTTTAATGGCTTCTTTACCATTGTCTGCTGTAAAAACTTCAAAACCTTCTTTTTTAAGGTTGTAGCCAACGATTTCTAAAATGTCTGGTTCGTCGTCAACTAAAAGAATCTTTTCTTTTTTCATAGTGAAGTAAAGTGAATTTCAGTCGCAAAAGTAGCTCAATGCTTGCTGTGAAATGTTAATACAAGATTAATTATTCTATTGTTAGCTAAAACAGTAACTATTAAATGTATTTTGATTTTTTCAGGCTTTATGACCAAAAAAACCGCTTAACAATTTCTTAAAGTAGTCATAAGTTTTTAATAACCATTGCGTCATGTTGCACTTAAGAAATGGTGTTTCTTTTGCATCGAAATTCAAACTAGTTAAAAACTGAAACAAATTAAAATTAACCAAAATGAAAAAATTTAGATTTTCAAACAAATTATTAATGGGAGCAGCAATTGCAGTGGCAATGTCTGTTTCATTTTCTTCATGTTCTGATGATGACGATGATGAAGATCCTACTTCAGGTGGAAAAACTGAAACAACAAGATTTATTACTGCTGACGAAACTTGGGCAGGAGATGAAATACATACGTTGGACAAAAGAACTATTGTTACTTCTGGTGTAACCTTAACCATTGAGGCAGGTGCAATAATAAAAGGAGAGCCTGGGTCTGAATCTAATGCAAAGCCTTTAATTATTGCTCAAGGAGCAAAAATTATGGCAAAAGGAACAGCTGCAAAACCAATTATTTTTACTTCATCTTCTGATAATATTGCAGTTGGGCAAAAAACTGGAACAAATTTAACTTCTACTTCAAGAGGTCAATGGGCTGGATTAATCATTCTGGGTAGAGCGCCTATTTCACCAAGTGCAGGAATAACTGCAAGAATAGAAGGTATTCCTCCAACAGTTACAGAGGGAATTTATGGTGGGAATGACCCTGCAGATAATTCAGGAGTATTAGAGTATGTTTCAATTCGTCATGGTGGAGTTGAACTAGTTCCAGGTGGAGGAAACGAAATCAACGGACTAACACTTGGTGGAGTTGGAACTGGCACAACAATTTCTCACATAGAAGTAGTAGCTAATTTAGATGATGGAATCGAATTTTTTGGAGGAACTGTAAATGTTTCAAATGCTATTGTTGGTTATCAAGGAGACGATGCATATGACATTGATCAAGCTTACTCAGGAACAATAACAAACATTGCTTATGTTTCTGGATTAGATTCAGACCATGCATTAGAGATTGACGGACCTGAAGGTTCTGCAAATGCAGATGGAGCTTTTACTTTAACTGCTGGTTATTTGAAAGGAAATACTGATGCTGGAAGTGGTGAGTTTGCTGATTTTAGATCAAATGCTAAAGGAAACGTAAACAATCTATATTTTTTCAATTTTAAAGAATCTGCGGATGTTGAATTAGATGCAGATGATTTAGATGACGATAATAGAGTTTCATCTAATTATAATACCGGATTATTGTCAATGGAAAGTTGTGTATTTAATACAGATCCATTTATGGTTACTTTAGAAGATATTGCTTCAGATAAATTGGCTACACCAATTGCAGGGTTTGACTTTGATGCAGTATTTGCTGCTAATAATTCTTTATCTAGCACTGCTCCTTCTAATGGGTTTGTAAAATCAGAATTTACAGGATGGACTTGGTTTGACGCTAATGGAGAACTAAACGACTTTTAATATATAAATTAAGAATACTTTATTTATAAACCCTTTCGGAATTTTTCCGGAAGGGTTTTTACTATTTTCAGAAAGGAATGAGAAATCAAAGAATACTATTGAGTTTATTGTTTATAGCAACTTGTAACTCATTGTTTGCTCAGTTGGGTACAATAAGAGGAAAAATTATTGACGACGAAACTGGAGAAACATTGATTGGTGTAAACGTTATTGTTCAAGGAACATCTAACGGTGCCTCAACAGATTTGGATGGGTCGTTTTCATTAAAAGTACAGGAAGGAACTTATACAATTGAATGCTCTTATATTTCTTATGCAAAATTAGTGGTAAGTGATATTTCAGTTAAAGCTGGAGAAGTTACCACCTTAGGTGAGATGAGGCTTAAGCCTGATGCAATTCTTAATAAAGAAGTAGTTATAACTGCTAAACGAACTCGAAATAATGAAACGGCAATGGTTACAATGCAAAAAAAATCTGCCAATGTTATGGACGGAATTTCATCTCAGACGTTTAAAAAAGTCGGAGATGGTGATGCTGGCGCAGCCATAAAAAGAGTAACAGGTGTTTCGGTTGAAGGTGGAAAGTATGTTTATGTAAGAGGTCTTGGAGACAGGTATACAAAAACAACATTAAATGGAATGGAAGTTCCTGGCTTAGATCCTGATAGAAACTCCATTCAATTAGATATCTTTCCTACTAACCTTATCGACAATCTCACTGTTTTTAAAACATTTACACCAGACTTATCTGGAGACTTTACTGGAGGAAATGTTGACATTGTTACAAAGGATTTTCCTGATGAAAAAACGATGGGAGCTTCCATTTCTTTGGGTTATAACCCTGAAATGAACTTAACTTCAGATTTCTTGTCTTACGAATCTTCTTCCGCAGATAATTTTGGATTAGGAGCTAATTCTCGTGATGTGCCGTTTGATAGAAACATTGATTTAGATATAGGAAGAATTTCGCAGGATCCACAATTAGTTTCAGATTTAACTAGGGAGTTTGATAAAACAATGGGTGCAACTAGGGCTTCTAGCTTTTTAAATACAGGCTTTGGCTTCAATGTAGGTAATCAGATTAATAAAAATGGTTTAACTTATGGGTATAATTTTTCTACAAGCTATGATAGAAAGTTCACTTATTATGAAGGCGCAGAGTTTGGTGAATACATAACAAATCGCGACACAAATATTTACGAACTAGGTTTTGATCGAAAAGACTCAGGAGATGTTGGGATAGAAGAGGTTTTTTGGAGTGCTTTTGCTAGTGGTTCTGTGAAAAAAGGAAATTCAAGTGCGACTGTATCTTTAATGCATTTGCAAAACGGACAAAAACAAGCTTCGCTTTTTGATGGGTCTAAATCTTCTCGTGTAGATCAATCGGCAACCCTTAAAAAACACGTGCTATACTATAATCAACGAAGTATTTCAAATGCTTTATTAACTTTAAAACATGTAATTCCAGAATCGGACATTGAAATAACGTTTAAAACTGCACCTACCTTAGCTTTAAATAGGGAGCCTGATTTTCGCCAAACAATTTATGAGATAGACCAAGATAGAACTATTATTTCTGGAAAGGGAAATGCTTTAGTTCAAAGAATATATAGAGATCTGGAAGAAATAAGTTTAGGTAATAAGTTGGATGTAAAAAAGCGATTTAAAGTTTGGAATGACCAAGAGTCTACTTTAAAAGTTGGTGCAGCATATAACTTTAAAGATAGAACTTTTGATGTTTTAACTTATCAATTTAGAGAGAATGTTGCTCGTTCAGATTATAAACTTGATCCGAGAGAAATTCTTGAGCCATCAAATATATATGATCCTGTAACAAATGATCGAGGAGTTTATGCAAGAGGGTTTGTTCAACCAAATAATAATTACATGGCAAACTCAACTAATTATGCCTTTTATGCTATGAATGAGTTGCCATTGAATGAAGTTCTAAAAGCAATCTATGGAGTGCGTCTCGAACAATTTGCTATTCGGTATACTGGTCAAAGACAATCTGTTGCTTCTTCAGAAGATATTTTTAACAACGATAAGGTTCTAGATGAATTCAATGTGCTTCCTTCAGTTGGGTTAATTTATAATTTTGCAGAAGAAACAAATCTTAGATTTAATTTTTCTCAAACTTTAGCTAGGCCATCGTTTAAAGAAAAGTCAGGTGCTGTAATTATTGATGCGCTTACAGGAAGAACCTTTATAGGAAACCTAGATTTAGAGCAAACTGAAATTGATAATTTTGATCTTAGATTAGAGCGATTTTACCCAGGAGGCCAATTAGTATCGTTAAGTGGATTTTATAAAAAGTTTGTAAATCCAATTGAAATTGTTCCTTTTGACCAAACTGCAACAAGTTCCCTTACTCCACGAAACTCTTCTGATGCTCAAGTTTTTGGAGGAGAGTTAGATGCTAGAAAAAATTTATCTTTCATTAAGGAAAGTTTGAGAAGTTGGTCGGTTGGTGCAAACTTTACTTATGTGGTTTCAAGAATTGATCGAAGAGACATTATTACTCCTGGAAATGATGGAATACTCGGTACTCCTGATGATCGATCTGAGTATCAGGAAAAAGTTGAAAATAAAAGAGCTGGAGAGAGTATTGATGAATTTCGACAATTACAAGGTCAATCACCATACATTGTTAATGCTTACTTAAATTACGTAAATGATTCTCTTGGCATAGAAGCAAATATAAGTTTCAATGTACAAGGTAAAAGATTAGCTGTAGTTGGGGTAGGTAGAAGTCCTGACGTTTTTGAACAGCCATTTAGCAGTTTGAATTTTAAAGTTTCTAAGTCTCTTGGTAAAGAGTCTAATTCAAATTTAAGCTTGAGTGTTTCAAATATTCTGAACGATACAAGAGAAAAGCTTTATGAATCTTACAGAGCCGAAAGTGAAATCTTCTCAAAATTCTCTCCAGGACAAACTTTATCTGTAGGATATAGCTATAATTTCTAATTCAGAATTCAAGAATATTATTTCATAAAAAAAGGAGCGAAAATTTCGCTCCTTTTTTTATGTCTTGATTTTACCCCCGGTAACAATGTTCAATTTCATCCTTGAAATTATCCATAATTATTCTGCGCTTTACTTTCATGGTAGGTGTCATTTCACCTGAGTCAATTCCCCATTCAGAAGGAGATAGAATTATTTTCTTCACGCGCTCATACTGTGCAAAGCTTTCATTGTAATAGTCCACTTCACGCATAATACGATTAAAAACACGCTCTTCCTTAATCATGCTTTCATTGTTGCTGTAGTTGATGTTTTTTCGTTTGCACCATTCTTTTAAATACTCAAAAGCAGGTTGAATGATTGCCGCCGGATGTTTTTCGCCTTCGCCAATAACCATGATCTGCTCGATGAATGACGATTCTTTCATCTTGTTCTCAATCGTTTGAGGGGCAACATATTTCCCACCTGAAGTTTTAAAGGTTTCCTTTTTTCTACCGGTAATTTTTAAGTATTCTCCTTCCCACATTTCCCCTAAATCACCTGTTTTAAACCAACCATCTGCATCAAAAACCTCTCTGGTGGCTTCTTCATTCTTGTAATAACCCATCATCACATTGGGTCCTTTGGCTAAAATTTCTCCATCTGCCGCAATCTTTATTTCTACTCCAGTTAGTGGTCTGCCAACAGTTCCAATTCTAACGCCGTCATTTTCTTGCGCATTTACTGCTAAAACAGGAGATGTTTCTGTTAAACCATATCCTTCCATAACGGGAATTTGTGCTGCTAAAAATACTCGTGCCAATCGCGGTTGCAAAGCGGCAGCTCCTGAAGCAACTGCTTTTGCATTACCGCCTAAGGCTTCTCGCCACTTGTTAAAAATAATTTTATTAGCCAACTTTAATTGAAACTCATACCACGCTCCATTTTTACCATTTAATTCATAGCGCTGCCCTAAACCTAATGCCCAAAAGAACAATCCCTTTTTAATTCCAGTGAGTTCAGCCCCTTTTGCTACAATTTTATCATACACTTTCTCCAATAATCTTGGTACGGCTGTAAAAACCTGAGGATGTACTTCTTTTAGGTTTTCCCCAATCGTTTCTAGTGATTCTGCATAATAAATTGAGGTTCCAGTGTAGATGTATAAGTAGCAAACCATGCGCTCATATACATGACAGAGTGGTAAAAAACTCAAGGAGCAAGAGTCGCTGCCAACAGGTAACCTTTCCCTTGATGCAACAGCATTGCTTACTAAGTTTTTATGTGAAAGCATTACTCCTTTGGGTCGCCCGGTTGTGCCTGAAGTATAAATTAAAGTAGCTAAATCTTCTTCATCGATGCTTGCTTTAATTTGTTCAATTCTCTCTCCATTTTTATTTTCACCCTTCTCTTTGATGGCTGTCCAATTTTCGCAGTTTTTTAAGGTATCAAAACTGTAAATACTAGCTAAAGTGGCAACCTTATCTTTTATTGAATTCACTTTTCCAAACAACTCCTCATCAGCTACTAAACAAAGTTTTACTTCAGCATTATTTAATATGTACTCGTAATCCTCTTCCGTAATAGTTGGATAAATGGGAACGTTTATCATTCCTGCCATTAAAATACCAAGGTCGGCAATGTGCCATTCAGGACGGTTATTTGAAATTAAGCCAATTTTATCTTTTGGTTGTAAACCTAATTCTAGTAAGCCAGAAGCAAAAGCCATAGCTTGCTCAATCATCGATTGAGTGCTAGTTGGCACCCACTCTCCATTGATTTTTGCAGTTAAAGCGTCTTTTTTTGGAAAGTTATTTAACTGGTGATAGTGTAAGTCAAAAATTCGTTTTACCATGGTAAGTTAGATTTCAAGTAAAGATAAAATTAAATTTGGAATTTAAATCTAACGGCAAAATGACAAAAAAGCAATGGGTAGAGCATCTGCAACTCTTGCCTCACCCTGAAGGAGGATTTTATCGAGAAACCTATAGGAGTAAAACGAAAATCGATCTTGAGGGTGTGGGTCAGCGAAATTTATCAACTGGAATTTACTTTTTATTGGAAGAGGGAAATTTTTCGGCTTTTCATCGTATAAAGTCAGATGAAATGTGGCATTATTATGCTGGAGATCCACTAATAGTGCATATGATTGATGTTGATGGTAATTACACTAATCAAAAAATAGGAAATGATTTTCTGAATAATGAATTACCACAGTTTGTAGTACCAGCTGGAATTTGGTTTGCCTCTGAAGTTGTTCAAGGGGGGTGCTTTTCACTAGTAGGCTGTACAGTGTCATTTGGCTTTGATTTTCAAGATTTTGAATTAGCAGATTCAAGGTTTATGGATAAATTTACTTCACACAGAGATATTATTAAACGATTAATTCGATAGTAAATGTTGAATTAGTTACTTTTATCACTTATACCAATTTGAGCAATTTGCAATTAATCGAAAAACGGAAGCAGTTATTAAACCTACCATTCAATAAAGATCAAATTGAATATTGGGGACCAATTAGTAATGAGTTTTCAGATGCTTTTTTAGGAATGGGTCGCTTGTTCTTACAGCAGTTTCTAGAAAAAGCCCATGTTCGCTTGGTAAAAGGTGTTTTTTCTTCTTTTGTGGAAATGGTGCAAAATATTGCAGAATACAATCAAAAGGAATTTGAAGACAATATTCCACAATCCTTTGTACATTTGATGTTGGGTGATAATGCTATAATCATTACAACCATTAACAAAATCAAAGAAAAAGACGTGCCCCACCTCACGCAGCTCTTAACTAATCTTTTCGCTATGTCGAAGGAGGAATTAAAGAAAGCGCATAGGGAAGCACTTTTAGACGGGAAGAGTTTGGGATTAATCATGATTAAAAAATTAATTGACTCTGAATTAGATTGGGAAATCAATAAGGATGAAAAAGGGAATAACTGGTTTAGTTTAGAACTTAAAATCAACTATGGAAGCACTAAAAATTGAGCCATATCTGCAAACGCCAGAAATAGATTTTGATCCATCAACTGGTAAAATGCTATTGTCTGGTAAATCATATCCAGCTGATGCTATTGAGTTTTATCAGCCCATTATAGAGTGGAGTAAAAAATATGTAAAGAAGGCAACCATCGAGACAGTGCTAACTTGTGAAATTGAATATTTAAATTCAGCTTCCCAAAAGCAATTAGTTGAATTAATTATGGCTTTCAAACCCCTTTATGATAAAGCTAAAAAATTTCGGGTTGTTTGGAAGTTTGAAGAAGGGGATGATGATATTTTATCTGTAGGAGAATTGGTTGAACACGAACTACAAATTCCATTTTCATACGAAGAAGTAACCTTCTAATTAATTTGCGCTATAAACTTCTTCTCCATTCAAAAAAGTAGATTGAACCTTAATCTTAAGTAGTTCAGATTCTTCTACCTTTAAGAGATCCTTATCTAAAATAATAAAATCAGCAGCCTTTCCAACTTCAATGCTGCCCTTTTGCTTTTCTTCAAAATTGGACATAGCTGCCCAAATGGTCATGCCTTTAAGTGCTTCCTCTCGACTCAATGCATTTTGCATTTGAAAACCTTTTTTAGGGAAATCACTGTTGTCTTTTCTAATTGTAGCTGCGTAAAATGTCTTAATTGGGTCAATCGATTCAATTGGAAAATCAGTACCTAGAGCTATAATTTGACTTTGTTCAAGTAATTCCTTGTAAGCATAGGCAGTTTTCATCCTTTCCTTTCCCAAGCGCTCTTCTAGCCAATACATATCTGAGGTGGCATGAGTAGGTTGCACTGATGGTATTATGGTATTTTCTCCGAATTTATCCATATCATCTGACGCTACAATTTGAGCATGTTCAATACGCCACCGCTTATCATTTGTTCCTTGTAGGGTATTGGCATATATGTTTAGCATCAACCTGTTGGCATCATCACCAATACAATGGGTATTCATTTGAAAGCCCATTTGGTTCAATAGCTTAGCTTCATTCGCTAGATAAGCACTGTCTTTTAAAAAAAGTCCGTCATTTGTTGGGTCATCGTGATAAGGCTCAATCAATTTAGCACCGCGAGAACCAAGGGCACCGTCAGCAAAGTATTTGAATGATCGAATACTCAAGCTTGGTGTAATATATGGGCCGTTTTCTAAAAACTGTTTTTTATTCTCTTCGGTAGGCATTAACATACCATATACTTTCATTTTGAGCTCCCCTGAGCGGTGCAAGGAATCAATTAAATTAGCCATGTCATTTTCCATCATAGCATCATCAACTGTAGTTAAGCCAGCGGCAAAGCACATTTTTTCTGCTTTTTTTAAGGCAGCAATTTGTCTTTTTTCAGTTATAGCAGGAATTGCTTTGGAAACTAAATCGATGGCATTATCTATCAATATACCTGTTAGCTTTCCGTCTTTTTGTTCAACAACCCCTCCATCAATAGATGAATTGATTGTTATTTCTGATAAATCCAATGCCTTTTGATTGGCAATAGCAGCATGTCCATCAATCCGCTTTAATAAAACTGCTCTATCTGGGAATAGGCTATCCAATTTAGATTTAGCAGGAAACTCTTTTACATCCCAGTCATTTTGATCCCAGCCTCTACCTGTAACCCAGCCATCTGAATTTTCATCGGCGAAGCTTTTTGTTCTCTCCAATACGTCTTCCCAACTTTTTGTGCCCACTAGGTCTACTTCAAAAAAGGTATTACCATACCAGAAAAAATGACAGTGCGCGTCAATAAACCCAGGATAAATAGGCTTTAGTTTGGCATCGATTTCACGTATGGCTTCATATCGATTTTTCAATTCGTTGTTGGGTCCAATGTCAATGATTTTCCCATCCTTTATGGCCATTGCTTCTGCTATTGTGAATTCAGTGTTAACCGTATATATGGTTGCATTATGGATGAGTAAATCTGCTTCTTCAGTGTAATAGCATGCGCTCATAAAATAGAGGGGAATTAAGAAAGTGATATAATGTAGCTTTTTCATTTACTAATTAGACGTTTTAGTTGCCTTAGGTCGACAAAAGTAAGCAGCAAGATAAGATAAAAGGGTATGAGAGGGGCTTTGTAACGAACTATGGCTCCTAAAACCGGACATGTTAAACCAATAATAGCTGCTGTAATAAGCACAAAAGAAGCACAAAACCAAGCTAATTGCTTTTCCTTATAGTTGGGTTTTCTGAAAAAGAAAAAGGGTAAGATTAATAAAATTAGTAGTCCAACTGTCTCTGCTGCAGCCATTATAGAAAAAGGACTAAAGTCTATAGGAATTGCTGCTCGAAAAAAGACGTTATATAAGGCCTTAGGAAGTGCATAAAAGAAGCTAGATAAATCTGAATAGTTGCTAATTGATACTATACTACTTGCTCCAACTTCATTGGCTAGACTTTTAAAATCAAGTAATTTTTGACTAAGAATCGCTATGATTTTTTCATTAAAAAGTAAGAACCCAATACCAAAGACGAGGTGAATAATTAAAAAGCTTAAATGAATTGATTTTTGTTTTAAAAAGTGGGTAATAAATAAAAATATACAAGCAGGAATTAGGGCGAATAAGAAGTAAACTTTAATACTGAGTAGTATTAAAATGCTAAAAACTAGTCCAGTCCATGCTACTAAACTATTTTTTTGGAGTAGTTTGGAAATATAAAAAAGGAAAGTGCCCAAGCCTAATAACAACCAACACTCTTTCAATGGAGCAGAACACCAAAATAAAACGGATGGAATGGCAAATGCAATAATAAAGAGGAGCTTGCGATTCAGCGAACTAAAATTTGTAAAGAATCGATACATCACGTAAGACCCAAGGCAGGAGATTAATGTAAAAAAGAGGAGATGAAGGTGGTAAAATCCATTTGAAAAATGATAGAGTAATAAATGCAATCGAATCATCGTTCTATTATCGTTAAAGAATAGACTTGATGAGGTATCCCAATGCATCGTATTAGCTAAAACAGAATCCATGGCTGCTCCACGAATTCCTGTACCAAATAATAATTGCCACCTTAAACCAATTCTTTCTCTGCTGGCATCAAAGATTGATGCAGCATCATCAAAATACTTAAAAATATCAGCGGAAGCCCTGTCACTATAATAGTAGCTATAAATGAACCAAACGCTATAAGCAGCTATGATTTTTAAAAGAAATGCAGCGATTGAGAAGGACAAAGGGACTTCATTTGACTTAACTAAGTTGTTTTTAAAAGCTAAGTAAATACCTAAGATGAAAAGCAGAAAGGTTGAAAAGTAGGCGGTTGTCATATGACTTCAAAAGTAAATTATCCTATTTAAACTAAGTTCTACTTTTAGCAAAATAAAGGCTGACAGTAAAATAAACGCAAGCTGAAGTGTCAAGGAGGCTAGTAAAACTAATTTGATTGCTGCTTTAGGTAAGAACTATTTAAGCGTATCCGGATAGATTCCTTTAAAATTAAGATATTTACAAAGAGGAATTACTTTATTAGAAGTCGAACTTTTAGCTTTCTGCACAAATTGAAAAATCCCATACTTACAAATTTAGCCTACTTTGATGTTTTCCAACATCCATTGAAAGAGGAAGAGTTGCTTTGGGAGGAAAATGATCGTGCATCTTTTAATCAATTGAAATCTCTAATCAATCAACAAAAATGCTATTCTTATAAAGCCCACTACAGTATACAACCAGCTATAAAAAAGCTGGTAGAGGAAAGAGAAGTTAAAGAAAATAGAGCTGAGCAATATTTTAAAAAGCTTCCATTTTTTACTAAAATCATTAAGCGTTTTCCATTTGTCAGAGGCATTGCTATTTCTGGTTCCTTGTCAAAAGGCGTGATGCATTCTGATGGAGACATTGATTATTTCATTATTACTTCGAAAAACCGACTATGGATTTGTAGAACATTACTTATCCTTTTTAAGAAATTAGTACTATTAAATTCTCGCAAATACTTTTGTATTAATTACCTTGTTGATGAGGATAATTTGGAGATCATAGATAAAAATATATTTACTGCCGTGGAAGTTTCTTATTTAATGCCAGTTTATAATCGTGAATTAATCGACAAGTTAAAAGAGAAGAACAATTGGTCAAAGAAACTTTACATATCATCAGGCAACAGAAAAAAAGTAAAATGCTTTGAAGGAGAAAGCAGGATAAAGTCTATTGCTGAACAACTAATAAACCTACTTGGAGCAGATCAGCTTGATTTGTTCTTTATGAAGTTGACGTTTAAACGATGGAGTAAAAAGTTCAAGCATTTTAATGCTCAAAAGCTTGAACTAACCATGCGCACAAATCGAGGAGTTTCAAAACATCATCCAAACGATTTTCAAACAAAGGTATTGGAAGAGTACCAAAAACGACTTAACAAATTATCAATAAAGAATGAAGATACTGCTTTCGCATAGCTACTTTTTACGTTTTGATGAAAAGCAATGGAAGCAGCAGAAGCCTTATCCTCCATTGGCAACCATTCAGGCGGCAGCTTTACTCAAAGCAAACAATCATGAGGTAAAGTTATTTGATACAAATTTTGCCTATGCTGCAGAAGAAGTTATTCCTTTTCTAGAAGAAGATACGCCAGATGTTTTTGTGATTTATGATGACGGGTTTAACTATCTCACGAAAATGTGCCTCACAAAAATGCGGGAAGCTGCTTTCGAAATGATTCGTCTTGCTAAAGCGAAGAACTTGAAAGTATTTGTTTCCAGCAGCGACTCAACTGACCATTTTGAAGAATACCTGGCAGAAGGTGCAGATGCTGTTATAATGGGTGAGGCAGATCAAACCTTACTTGAGTTAGTTCAAAACATCAATTGTTTTAAAGAAGTTGACGGAATTGCCTATTTAGAGAGTAAACAGGTCACAAAAAATCGACCACGCCCAGTTCTTAATGATTTGAGCAAGTTGCCTCTACCTGCTTGGGATCTAATCGATATTGAGCCATATCAAGAGGCTTGGGCCACACATGGATATTTTTCAATCAATATAGCTACCACTCGAGGTTGCCCTTTCAAATGTAACTGGTGTGCAAAGCCAATCTATGGGAATCGATATAATAGCCGTTCACCTCAGCATGTGGTGGATGAAATTAAATGGATAAAAACACTTTTTGATTTTGATCACATTTGGTTTTGTGATGATATTTTCGGCTTAAAGCCAAACTGGGTGCAAGAGTTTAACCAACTATTAAAGAAGGAAAATATTTCTATCTCCTATAAAATTCAATCCAGGGCCGATTTACTGGTTAAAGATGACACTGTGAAAAGTCTAGCAGAATCTGGTTGTGATGAAGTTTGGATCGGAGCTGAAAGTGGGTCTCAAAAAATATTGGATGCCATGGACAAAGGGACCACGCTATTGCAAATTGAACAAAGCACAAAACTGATGAAGCAGCATGGGATTAAGCCTTGTTTCTTTTTGCAGTTTGGTTATTTAGGAGAAAAATGGGAAGATATTCAAGCCACAATTCAACTTTTAGCAGCTCTCAAGCCATATGATATTGGTGTGTCTGTGTCATATCCACTTCCTGGAACCAAGTTTTATGAACGTGTAAAATCTCAGTTGGGTCAAAAATCTAATTGGTCAGATTCAGATGATTTAGCGATGATGTATGAAGGAACTTTCTCTTCAAAATTTTATAAAAAACTACATCGATTTGTTCACAAATGGTTTAGAGCAAGACAAGCTTTACAAAAAGTACAGACTGGATATCTCCATTATGCTTTAAAGTGGGCCTATTTTAAAATTGCCATGGTATTTTATTATCTTCAAGTAATTCAATTGAAACGTTAGCCTTGTTGATTTTCTATTGGATTTTGTTACTTTTTTTGATTTCAGTATGTATAAATGGCAGCTAAATTTATTGCTTTAGTAGCTGAAAAATAAAATTAAGCTCTCCGTATTTTTTTTGAGTTTTAATGAGGTCAAATTGAATATCATGTTCCTTGGCAATGTTTTGAATAGATTCAATCTTACAATCTTCAGATAAGATCATGTACACCATTGATTGCTCATTAAAATAGTCCTTAATGGAAGAAAAAAGTTCCTTGAAATATTCAAAATTGGCGCCACAAAACCAAGCTTTTTCTTCTACAGTTTGAGCGACTTTTTGATAGTAGGGAGGATTGATGATGATATAGTCAAAAATCTGTTTGGGTATTTTATTAAACAAGTCTGAAAGTACCGTTAAGACTTCAACACCATTTCTTTTTGCATTTTGTTCTACATTTTCTATTGCTGAGGGATTTATATCAGTGGCAGTAGTTTTAGCTCCCTTTTTGGCAGCTAAAACGCTTATAAACCCAGTTCCACAACCTAACTCTAAAAAGTGCTTATTTTTTAAGCTTTGAGGCTCAAGAAAGTCTAGTAAAAGCCTTGTGCTTATCGTAAAAAAAGGATAAAATACGCCAGGGAGTATTACTCCTTTGATCCCTTTATACTTATATGGTCTAGGTTTTGAAAAATAATATTTTGTAAAACGACGAAGTACGGGAGCTGCTATTTTAAGAATCGTTTTTCTCATGTTTTATCTATTAGAGCAGGAGCCCCCAATTTAAATTTTTATGGCTACTATTTATTCTCCATAGAATCCTTCAATTTCTGGTTGGCGATATTTCCAAACCTTATGTAATGCTTTTATCTCATAGGGGAATTTATAAAACCCATTTTTATACCTCCATTTTGAGACTCCTTGCAGTATTCTTTTTTTGATTCCTCGAATTCTATAATCAGATTGGGTGGGGTGATATCCATTTAATACAGTTTCAAAATCTTGAATTTTTGAAACCATTTCTGGGGTTAACCAAGGCGTTAATGGATTTTTTCTCAAGTCAAAGTTCTCCCATGAAGGGTTTAACCAATCTTCAATTTTTTCAGGAAATTCAAAACCAGCTTTCGTTATTTGTTTATAGAGCTCTGTTCCTTCTGAGGGCACCGGGCTATATAGATAGATAATGATTTCAGTGTCAGGATTTAGCTCTTTTATTTCCTTTATAAATTCAATGTCCTCATTGATTTGGGTCATCACTTTCTCTTCGCTTTCTCCCGGCATACCAAGAACAAAGGAGTATTCGGGAATTATTCCAAACTTTTTCAATCGTACTGCAAATTCCTTGATTTGAGTCGCTGATTGCGTTCCCCCTTTATCCATTTGTTTCAATACCTCATCACTCCCTGTTTCAGCGCCAAAAAAGATCATTTCACAACCTGCATCCTTCATGAGTTGCAAATCTTCGTCTGAGTAATTATTAATCGTGTCTATCCTTCCTTCTCCCCACCATTTTATGTTGTCGTTAAGCACTAGCTTAGAAAACTCAACAACTCGTTTTCGAGATGTGAAAAAGTTATTGTCATGAAACTCTATAGCGTCTACCCCATAATTTTCTATCAGCCACTTTACATCCTTGTAAATATTTTCTGCAGATTTCCCTTTCCACCTTGCTTTATAAATTGGGACTACTGCACAAAAAGAACAAGTAAAGGGGCACCCCATGCTGGAATGGTACGCCATGGTTTTCTTACCCATAAATGTTTTTTGCAGATAATTTCTAATAGGATAAAAACTGTCAAAATAACTATAGGGCAATTGAGGCAAAGTATCTTGGTCTAATAAAGCTTCTTTAGCTGTTGTGATGATATTACCATCTTTAATAAAGATCAAATTTTTCACCTTAGACGGGTCTTCTCCTTTTTCTAAAGAATCGAGTAAATCGGGAAAAGAATTGTCACCAGCACCATCTACTACATAATCAATATAGCCGCTTTTTAGCACTACTTCATATTGATTAGAGGCAAAGTATCCGCCCCAAATAACAGTCGTTTCAGGGAACTCTAATTTTATTTTTTTGCTAATTGGTATAGCTTGCTTTAACTGCGGACCAGGCATAACAGTTAGTCCTATATAACTGACATTTCCTTGGGTCAAGTAAGATTTAATCTTCTCCCAAGGATCTGCCTCTAAGTTCCCATCTATAAATATTAAATCATATTTACCATAGATTGATGCTCCAACCTGCAAGATTGAGTTTGGTACTCTATGTTTCCATTTTGCACTCTGAGGATTGAAAAGAAGAACTTGATTTTTACTCATTTATAGGGGTTGAATAGATAAATGCTACTGCTCGATGTACCTCATTTGATAATGTGACAGGATGGACTTCAGTTTAAATACAATTGCCTTTTTAGAAAGAACATTTCCTTGCAATTTAGTTTTATGATAATTTAGCTCATTCACAACCTTTCTAACTGCATAATCATAGTACCTTCTTGGGTAGGTTCGTTGGAACTCAATATCTCGATCAGTATTTTTCGACCAAGCGGGGTCTTTTGTAATAAGCGGTTCTATTTGGTTGAATAGTCCCGTTCCTTTTATTGGATAGGCAACGGTTATGGTAAAGTTATCTGGATTTGCATCTTTCAAATAATCAATTGTCAATTGAATGTCCTCCTTAGTTTCTGTTGGATAGCCCAACATAATAAATGTTCCTGTTTCAATTCCGTAGGACTTGGTCAATTTCATCATTTGTGCCACCTTATCTATATTGACTTGACGTTTCATTAAGTCGATAATTCTCTGTGATCCACTTTCAGCTCCAATCCAAACTCGAAAGCAACCAGCGGATTTTAATTCTTGAATCACTGTTTCATTTAAGCGCTCTGCTCTAGTGATACATTCAAATGGGATACTAATGTTGCGTTTTTTCATTTCGTCTGAAAAAGCCGCAATCCATTTATGACTTACTGTAAATACATCATCCACGAACCATAGCGCGTCAGGCTTATAGTTTTGAATTAATGCTTCAATTTCATCAACTACTAATTTCGGACTTCTTCTTCTATAGCTTTGACCATAAACGGCGGTGCTGCACCATTGACAGGTATAAGGACAACCTCTTTGAGTAGAAATGTTTAAGGTGCTTTTTCCGTGATGAGTCTTCCAAGTCTCAAGGTAGGGTGAAAGGTCAATTTTTTTACGATTCGGAATCGGCAGTTGGTCAACATCTTTTATTTTAATTCTACTTTGATTCTTAACAACTCCACCATTCTTGTTTTTATAAGCCAGTCCTAAAATGGAGCTGTAATCTTGTTGACCATTATGTTCATTTAGAAATTCTAAAAAGCTTTCCTCTCCTTCGCCTATAACTAAAAAGTCGGCACCATGATTTAAGTAGTTTTCCCAATTGTAAGTTATATCAGGGCCGCCCAATAAGATTTTCGTTTTACTTAGTGTATCATCTGATTTCACCTTTTCAATCAACTCTAAAATTTTCACTTTAGTCATCAAATTGGTGTACAGAGCAATTACCTTAGGTTGGTGTTTTTTTATAAAATCAAACCACTCTTTTTCTGTTGAAAATGTAGAGTCAAACACTTGATGATCAACATTATGCTGTTCAAGATAAGCTGAAACATAGAGTAGTCCTAGAGGTGGGTAAGGACGCATGATTTTTTGTTCCTTTTGGTCCTCAGCTAAAAAATATCCATGTGTTAAAATAGTGCTCATATTTTCTTAGCGACAATAATGTAGTGATCTGAATACGATGCCAAAAAGCTCATTCCCCCAAAAATACGTTCTAAATAATTAAGGCCTTTTAATAGCCATAAGTTCTTTTTAAAGAAAGGTTCTAAGTAAGATGGTGGCAAGAAGAAGGCTATTGGTTTTTTCAACTGCACTTTATAGTTTTCACCCATAGCTTGGATAAGTTCAGATGGGGAGTAATAATAGGTGTTCACGACATTTTTATTGACGTTTACTTTAAGTGCTTCAGATGTATTTCTTCTGTTGATTTTTTGCCACTTTAGCGTTAAAAAATGATAAATATCCTCCATCAAGCAATGCTTTGCCATAAATACACCGATAAAAAAGTCTTCTTGCTTTTGAACAGTTGCAACATCCTTAAAAAAGTTATTTAAGTCGTGGGGGTTTAGACAATTTAGACCACCAAAGTTTGAAAACAATACCTCTGATTTTTCGAAGTTTTCGTCTTTTTTAAGCTGCAGAAAGTCTAGGGTATAAAATGTAAGCGCTTCATTTCTCTTGTCTATTGCATAGTTTATCATTTCTGAAGATACATCAGTTGCTATTACCTCATGTCCTCGAGAAAGAAACTGCTCTGCATCATAACCTGTTCCACAATTGATCTCAAATACCTTTTTTGAAGAGGAAAAGAAATTAATCTTCTCTAGCCAATGATAAACTCTACCGCGCTGCTTTTTGCCAATTTCAGAAAAGGTAAAGTCTGTATCATAATTTGCCACAGCAGCATCAAAAGAAGAGGCATTTTTTGAAATCATTTATTAAAAAGCACTACAGCATCTTGAACAACCGTCAAAAAGACCTCCAGCCTTCATTAGGTTTTTTCTAAATTGTGAAAAGGTAGATGAATTCCACACTTCTTTTAAATTTGACTGATATAGGTTTCCAACATCAAGGTTAAAACACCTTCCATGAGCTGGAATAACTGAGCCATCTGATTTAATCATGATGCTTGAAAAAATAGCATTACAGTATTTCCCAAGTAGCTTATCTGTTTGAAGGTAAAATTCATTTAAGCCTTCAGAGGTATCAATTTCTGGAGAAAAAGTGACTTCAAAATCATATTTTCTATTTTTAATTTCCATTACTTCTTCAAGTAAGGCAGGTAAATTCATTTTAGTAAGATCAATCTCTTCTAAGTTGGAAGAAGTTGCCGGATACAAATGTCCCCACTTTTCATTGTGCTTATCAGCCATTCCTTTATCTGCAAACTGGGTGTGCATAAATGAAACCTCGCAAATGTCAAGCCCTTTAAGTTCTTCAAGAAATTCAGATAAACACCCAATATTCCATTGTGTAATAGCACAAATTACATCAATAGTGGGCGCGTTTTCGTATTTTTTGATTTCCTTTATACCTTCTAGCGCTTTCTGGAAAGACTTTTTATGCCCTCTTATTTCATTGTGCACATCTTGCGGACCATCAAGAGAAACGTATAAATGCCCAAGCCCTGCTTTGGCTAAGCCTTCTGCTTTTTGTTTCAAGGTTAGGGCATTTGTCGTTATTGTTGTGTAAAGTCCTTTACTTGAGGCGTATTGAATCGATTCTACTAAGTCTGGGTAAACCAGAGGCTCCGTAAATGCATAGGCCAGCTTACTAGAAGGGAAGTATTGGGCAGTTTGATCAATTACTTTTTTAATTAAATCCAAGGGCATGTTGATCGGTTGAGTTCCAACTAAGTTTTGTGCAAAGTTGCTCTCCAAGTTTTTTGTTCCAACATCACACATTTTACAATGTAAGTTACACACATTATTCACGCCCAAAACAATCCACTTAGGCGAATGAAAAACTCTGCTAGGATAGACCCTTGCGTTTGCACTTCTTAATTTTTCCTTTAAAGCGTTCATGTCAATTTTTTATACTTATTAACTACGAGTATAGCTAAAACTACCTTACCAACAATTCCACCAATTAAAGCACCTTTCAAGCCTAAAAAAGGGATGAATACGAAGGATAAAAACAAATTGGAGCCTGCGGCCAAAAGGGTAAAGTTAAGGAGTTCTTTTTCTTTCTTGTTTTTAAGCAAAATTTGACTTTCTATCAAATAAAAATAAAGGACAATTAAGTAAATAAAAAAGTAAATTAAAAGCACTAACTCTATTTTAATTAAGTAGATATAAGTGATAGCAAAATACAACAGCAACGTAAATACACTGGAAATTGAAATCCCTATTTTTAGGTAGAGGCTTTTTAACTTTCTAATATCCTTTCCTTGCCATCGAAAAATGTTTTTTTGAAATGGACCTAGTACAATCCATGATATTGCTTGACCAATAAGTAAAAATCCGATGATTACTTGATAGGTTGCCAAATCCATGTCATTCATTAAATAAGCAGAAACGTAAAGATCTCCCTTTGTCTGAATCAATCCAGCAATGGAAAGTGCAAAAAAAGGAAATGAAGCGAAAAGTTGACTTTTCATCTTTTTCAAAGAAAAGCTAGGCAATTCCTTTATCGGAAATAACGGAAGTAAAAACAGAAACCTAACAATTGAAGAACAAGCAAAAATAAGAATCAAGCTTTCTAAATCAATGGTTGGTTTCAAGAATAGGATTCCCATTGCTGTTACAATTGCAGCAAACTCTGCTACGATTGACCAGCTGTATTTTCTATTGTATTGGAGGTAAGGCTCGAAAAGCTGAGAAAACCACTTACAAGCAACCCAGATTATTAAATATGCTGAATAATTTCTAAACTCTGGCAATAAAAAAAATGTAATCCCAACAAGAAATAATAAAGGAAATCTGGAATAGATAACTTCATACCAATTTTTATTTATTGAGTTGGGTGAGAGTGAGAAAGACCTTATTAAATAAGGCTTCTGACCCCAGTTTAAAAGGTTAGAAGCCAATTCTACAACTACTAAATAAGCCACTAAAGCTCCCCATAGTTCAAGATTAAAAAAACGAACGACAGCCAAGGAAACTAAAGAGGTGTGTAAAGGTTTAAGTACGAAGTTTATTCCCTCTAAACCAATTAGTTTTGATCTATTTATCATTTTTAAATCGAACTTCAAGGCAATAGGTTGGGTTCGTTATCATTGGTTTCCCTAGCGCTAGAAGAGCTTGGCAAAGTAGCATAAGGGGAAAAAGCTTCTATTTCGTTTCTAAAATACAATTGTCCAAAAGCTGGAAATTCAGGATGAAGATGTGTTGGAATGTTTTTTAATTTTAACTCTACATCTTCAGCAGTCAGCCCCCATTCTGCAGCCAGCCTTTTAGCGGAAGGCTCCATATATCTAAGATACAGTTTTTCTACTTTTGTGTGGTTTGCCGGATTAATCAAATCATTTTCTGGGGTTAAATTATTTCTGTAAAGCTCTAGAGTCGTTTTATTCACACCGATAATGCTATCAAACTGAGCAGGAGAATAATACCCAGGAATACTGCTCAAGGCTGCAAACCCAGGTTGAATATTTGTTTCATGACACCACAAACACTTTACCGGTTTTCCTCCAATTGAAATGTTAGGATCTGAGCCTACTAAAAGCTGACCAGTTGTGTCATAAACCCCAAAGCGCAATTGTCCGTTTGCCATTATATCCATTACTTCCCGCTCTATTACTTGGTGACTTGAGTCTTTCAAAGAGCCTGAAAGCTCTTCTGATAAGTAACTTAATCGGTTTGCTGAAGAATTACTCAAAGGAAGTTGAATAAGCCTTTCTTTTAATGCCACAGCAGACTCAAAAATTGCTGCTCTTTTTTGTAAAAACTGCCGGTCAGAAAGATATTTGTCTAGTGTGTTGGGCATCCCTACAATTTTGTAATAATGATTCGAATTATTAAGAATACAAACAACAAAACGACCTGCGTCAATCCCGTTTTTTTCTAAATACTCCTCACTTGTTTTAAATTGATGAATTAATAGCTTCAACTGTTCTTGCGCGTTTGTATTAAAACCTAATGCGCCAATGTTAAGTTGAATCAAAGTAGGACTTTGCCAAGTTGTAGCATTTTTCCAAGCACCATTTTTTAATTCTGCCCCTAAAAATGAAAACGCCCACTTTAGTCCTGTTTCAAACTCAATTTTTGTTTCAGAATCATTTTGGTAAAAGTAAAGTTGAAGAGTGGAAGCCTCAAAAGAGTTTTCCTTCATAGTTGTTTCAGGAACTGAGATATCATTTTCACAACCTACAAAAACAGAAAACATGAGCGCTGTAATGACGCCTTTCAAAAGAGGCTTAATCATCATTCTTTTACTAAAACGTGTTTATAGTTTCCTAAAGCAAATTTTAATGTTTCCCAGAAATTTCTTTTTTCTGATTTTATGTAAACGTAAAAGTAAATAACTCCAAACCAGGCTCTAAATAAAAAATTGGGCGGAAATTTTATGAGCTTTTTAATTAATGGAAATGTCCATGGCCATAAAACTGCTGTTTGAAAAAACTTCTGCAGGTTTTGCATTTGTTTAATGTGTGGCAGTGCTAGTTGAGAAGAAAGAAAGAAGGATTTATCTAGCTCCTCAACATTAAATGTTGGACTTAAATAACCTTTTGCTGTGGCGTAGTCAGAAAGCTCAGTTCCTGGAAAGGGTGAAAATATGGAACACCAAGGATAGTCTGCTTTTATCTTAATATTCAGATCTACTGTAGAAAAGGCGTCTTCTAGTGTTTCGTCCGGTAAGCCTAAAATGTTATAAGTTCTGAAGTTAATTCCTGCTTCGTGCAGCAATTCAGCCGCCTTAACAATTTGCTCGTTGTCCAACTGCTTTTTTAATACTTGATTTCTCAAGTCCTCATTTCCAGACTCTACTCCAAAAAATACAGACTTACATCCTGCTTTTGCTAGATTAAAAGCATACTCCCGATCTGCAGCAACCAGGTCAGCCCTGACCAAGCAAATAAATTCTAGCCCTACCTTTTCTTTATACACTTTTAGAAATTCATAGAGCCATTTACGCTTCATTCCAAAAACGTCATCTGCGAAGTAAATTACCTCTACTTTTGATGAGTTTTTTAGCTCTATACATTCTGCAATAACTTCATCTATCTCTCTGATTCGCACATATTTACCCTTTCCGTCATAGAGCTCTCGCATGGCATCTTCGAAGCAAAAAGAGCAATGAAAAGGACAGCCTCTTGAAGTAATAATATTTCTAACTTTTCCGCTTCCCTTGCTAAGTAGCTCGGCATACAGCGTTCGATCAGGAAATGGATAATCGTCTAATCGAGAAGCCAAATTCCTTAAGGGGTTATGTTGGACTTTCCCGTCCTTTTGGAAGGATAGGTTGGGAACCTCTTGAAAATCTTTTTGCTGATCAACCAAATTCATAATTTCCAAGAGAGACTCTTCCCCTTCTCCACGAATCATATAATCAACTCCTTCTTCTGATATAAATTTTGGGAAAAAGGTTGGGTGAGCACCTCCAAAGATATTCTTAGTGCCAAAAGACTTTTTTATTTCCCGGGCCATTTTTAACGCCCAAGAATGACTTCCGCTCATGATTGAAAAGCCTACAAAGTCTGGATTAAAAGAGGCAATCCTACTTTCAAAATCCATTAAATTATGGCCGATTGCTAAATCACATTCATGTCCGTGTTTTTTTAGCATGGAGGAAAGGTACATGGGTCCTACAAACTCGTAATCCATATTTTGAAGAAATAGAATTTTAGCCATGGTTTTGTGAAAGTCGTTTTTGAAGGATAATTAAAAATGCAAAAAGGGCTATTAATCCATAAAGCCGGGGAAAATGAATAATTGTATTTAATGTTGGAAAGTCAGGGAGATAGGGGATATGGTGCGGCAATAGGTTACAAGTTAAAAAAATAAGAAGTAGGATTGTTATTATTTCTTTTTTGAAATTGCCTTCCTTTTTCAACAAGTTAATTGCCAGATATAAAGCTGGCAAGATCAAAAGGAGATGGTATGTTGCACTAGCTGGAACTATTAAAAAGGCACCTATCACTATGATAGCAATCGTTAATTCTTCAGGAGTTTGTACCTTTTTTTTGAAAACCCAGAGAGAGAGAGAAACTATAACTGCTACAAATAACATTTTTATTATTGACTTTAAAAGTGGGAAGGCTATAGTTGGGGTTTTATTTAGCTCAGCATCAAATATAAATAAATTGGCAAGCAAGGCGTCAACAGATTGAAAGCTAAAGGAAAATTGCCCTTGCATAGACAAATTTCCATTTAAATGATTCCAAAACTCTTTCAAAAACGCATAATATGGATCTAAACCATCAATAAAAATGGGTGCCGATAAGGTAAGAGTTACTCCAACTAATAGGCCTAATATTAACTTTCTTTTTAGTTTAATAGCATAAAAGAGATAAACAATAGGAAAGTATTTCAATGAACTTGCAATGCCTAATAAACTTCCGCTAAGTAGCTGTTTTTTATTTCTTATTCCAAGTAAAAAAGTAGTCAAAAACAGGGTAAACAATAGGTAACTCTGCCCTAGGCGAATGTTTGAAGCGATGGGAGTCATAAATAGACTAAATAAGAAAGCAGATTCTAAGAATGTTGAGGAACCGAGTTTTTTGATTTGGTAAATCAAAATAAAAAGCAGCAAAAGATTACATATCATCCAAAATCGTTTGGCTACTAGAGGGGGCATCACTGTTAGCGGCAAGTATAAAAAAGCAGTTGCTGGGGGAAATGGAGAAAACTTAGCTCCTTCCTTAACCCCCACTTCTTTGGCTTTTTTATCAAACCAAATAGTATCATAAAATTTTGCAAGTGATTCTCCATTTTTCAATAAAGCTGCTGATGTGTAATAATTAGAGAAGTCAGAACTCTTATCTTGCCAAGCGGGTATTGCACCTTTGTAAAGAATAAAACAAGCAGCTGATATTAGCCAAATTGAAATTAATGCCTGACGCACTGATTGATTAAGCAAAAAGTATTTGCGTGACATTCTTCCTTTCTTCTATTTTAAAATGAAATAAGCTTCCCGAAGATGCATTTTAAATTCTATACAATTTTTGATGCTTTTTAATCTCTTCCAAATGTAGGATGGCCTGAAATAAAAAGAAAAGTACACCCATTTTTTTAACCGTTGTAGTTCGTCTCTAGACAACACTCCTGTGCCCATAGTTACCTCATGACCTGACTGGTCCATAATTTTAACAGAACTATCTATAATGCCACTCTCAATTGCTTTTTCTCTGAAGGAGGTTTTAGAGCGTGGAACAGCAACATTGAATGAGGCATAGTCTGCTTCAATTTCTTTGGCAAATCGAAGAGTATTCAGAATGGAAGCTTTGCTTTGCCCAGGAACACCGATTAAGAAAGTGCCTAACCTCTTTATTCCAGCTTCGGCAGTTAACTTAAATGTTTCACGTACTTGTTCTAGCGTATAATTCTTTTTATATTCCTTTAAGTATGCTTCATCTGCCCATTCAACACCAAACATAATTAGATTGCAGCCTGCCTTTTTCATTAGTTCTATCTCCTCTCTACCTAAGACATCTACCCTCGAAAAACACATCCATGAGATGTCGTAATTTGTCTCTATTATCCATTCAAGCACTTTTTTTGTTACTGCCTTAGATTGAAAGAAAGTTTGATCTGAGAAATAAATGTACTTGTAGTTTAACCGTTTCAGCTCGATTAATTCTGCAATAATACTTTCGGCAGACCGTGTAATGTAGGGCATTGTAGACATGATGCAAAAAGTACAAGGATAAGGGCAAGCGTAATTGGTAAGCACAGTAGCCATTGGTAAAGCATTGGCAAATGGCATTCGGTACTTTTTTCCTAAAAATAAATCATGACGCGGCAATGGGAGTTGAAGCTTGCTTAACTTTTTTTCTGCTTTAGTAACAACTTTGAAATTATTTTTATAGACAATTCCTTCAGCGAATTCCAACTTGTTTTCTATCCATTGTTTAGCTCCATCATTATAAAAGTTAGTTATAATAACATCTAGCCATTCATACTGCTGAAGCTGTAATTCATGATTCTCTAACAATGCATCTCCACTTGCTAGAATTTTAGTTTCAGGTATCTCAAGTTTTAAATTCGAATAAAAGTCAATGTCCTCTTCTAATGAAACGGAGGCAAACAAACCCACAATGTACTGCGGGTTAAACCTTTTTATCTCAGAATACGCTTTCGATTTCCCCTTACCTTCTACAATACAATCGATTAGTTTTAATTCGTATTTGCTCTGTTCAAAAAAGCTAGTCTGAATGAGTAAGTCTACTGGCTGAGGTAGGTAATATGCCTTGGATACTTTAGAGCAGTAATAATCTCGAATATAGATTTTCTTGCCTGGTGGATTTAGAAATAAGACCTTTATTTTACCCGACATTGTGGAGTGATTTATTTTTGTCTTGAATTAATTCCATTACAACATTAACCACCTTTTGAGGATTTAAATTGGTTAGACAATCTATTCTTCCATTGCAAGCTGCTGCTACTTTAGATTTTGGATGAATAAAACATGGGGAACATTCTTTTTCTAAACTTACATTTTTCATTCGACAAGAATCTGGATAACCAACTAAGTAAGGAGAGGTTGGGCCCCAAATAGCGACTGTTTGGACATTAAAATAATAAGCCAAATGCAATGGCCCAGAATCGTTGGTAATTAACAATTGACTATTTTGAAGAAGCTGTGCTAATTCTTTAAGCGATAAACTCCCAGTGGTATTGGTATAGTTGATTTTTAGTTCATCTAAACGATTTGTTAATTGTTGAGTATATGATTTCTCTTTTTTGGATCCAATTAAAATAAATTCTAAGGAATTGTCACTCTCGCTCAATGAACTTATTACTTCAATAAAGTGCTCTATAGCGTATTTTCTTTGTCGTAAATAATCTCCAGCATTGATATTAATTACAATTTTGCCGTTTTCAACCGTCTCGTTAAACACTACTTTTTCGGGTAATTTCTTTAAGTCAAACAACTCGTTAATTGCTTGGCTCATAGTTTTAGCTTTAAGGGATATAAAACGTTGATTATTTTTTTCAACATTCTCGTTCTTTAAAGTAAAAGAAGAACAAGAAGCCCCTATACTGCAAATGAGGCGGAGTATCCCTGAAAGTTTAGAGGTGCGCTCTAAGTCCACGATAACAATTTTTTTCATTTGCCAAACCTGAATAATCACTTTAAAAAGATCCCAGAATAAAGAAAATGGGTTGTTAGTTCGAATATAGTGTGCTTTTATCTCTAGTAAATCAGCCACATTCTTGTTTTTGTCAAGCGTAATTAATTCCAAGTTGGAGTATGAAAAATCGGATTGTTTCAGTGTGTTTGCCATGCGGACTAAGCTGCCCATTCCAAAAAATTTAATGGCAATTACTTTTTCCTTTTTTTTATTTGGCGAAAAAAGAAGAGGTAAAGTACCCGAAGCTAAATAATAAACAGGGGTAAATAAACTATCAATAAAAATAAGTTTTGAAAACTTGTTCGTCATTAACGGACAATTAGGGGATAAGCTACAAGTCTACAATAATACCAATTTGAAAATCAAACTAAAAAAGTTAATTCAAAGACCAGCCTAAATAAAATAATAACTAATTGTTTGATGCTTAAAACATGAAGTGAATGATAATTTATTTTTCAATCTAGGTTTTTTCTTCCCAACAGAAATATAAATTGCCAACTCATGTGAGTTTTTTAAAATTATTTTGATGACTTTACCCAAGTAGGGTTAAGAATTAGATAAGGCATTCCTCTTCATTACTCTATTTTAACTTAATGTTAAGTGAAATACTAAATTTTAAAATATATTTGTTGGGTAAACCAAACACTATGGATAAGAATAAGATAAATGAGGAAGTAACCATTACCCCTATCATTCGTGACATAGAGAGGTTGTTTAATAAGATTTTAAACCTTTTGATAGGCTTGTTTATTCAACTCGGAAAGCTCATCAAAAATTTCATTCTATTCACTATTAGAAATTTTAAGATACTCTTTATACTGACTATTCTTGGTGGAGTAATTGGTTATCTTAGTATCTATGTTTTTCCGAGAAACTATACTTCCACTTTAGTATTAGAGCCAAACGTAAATGCAAAATATCAACTATTCAATGATATTGATTTTTTTGATGCCTTAATTGAACGAGGTGAGCAAGGTCGATTGGCAAAAATTTTCAACATATCAGAAGAAGAAGCGGAGTCGCTTTCAGAAATAAGCATTGTTCCTTTTAATACTACAGTTGAACGACTTAAAATTATTGATCAGTTATACAGAGGCTTAGATTCAACTACTAAGAGAGAATTAAGTTTTGACGACATCTATTTTAGCGATGTAAATGACTTAACTAATAAGTATGCAGTTAAAATTGTTGGTACCGATGAAATAGTTTTCTCTAAACTAGAACCAAGGCTTATTGAATTTATAGAACGTGTTCCAGAGTTTGAAAAAGAAAGAAAAGAGAAAAAGGAAAACCTGATCAGACAAAAATTCCTGATAGAGAAACAATTAACAGATTTAGATACGCTTAAATATGTGACGAACCAGAGTACATTATTGCAAGCAAAAAAACAGAATACTTCTAACTCAAGCGTTCCAATTTATGGGCAATCTAAGCAGGAGTCAGATTTCAACCCACTAGAAATTTATGATAAATATATAGATCTTGCCGGCCGATTAAATAGTATTGAATCCAGGCTAACAAGTTTAAATAACACCTACACTATTCATTCACATTTTACTGAGTTTGGCTCAAAATATGGGCTGGGGAAGGGTAAAAGAGCCATATTATTCGGCTTTATTTTTTTCTCATTAGGAGCAATTATAATTGGTCTAAGATCCTTGCCAAATAAATTCAAGTTGGACTAGCGGCAAAAGAGGCCTTTTCTGATAGTGTTTTTATGTTAAAATAAGCTGCTTAACATTATTTTTAGATGGAGTTTAAAAGTTAAATAAGAGCGATTAAATGATCTTACTCGATAGAAATAATATTGTTGAGGTATTGATGTTGGAGATTATTAGCTTCACTCCTGTAGTGATCATTTTAGGAAACCTTGTTCCACCATTTCCATTAAAATTTCATTTTTATTTTTTCGGATTAGCTTTTTTGTGTGCAATGTGGATTTTAATAAAAACTGCATCAAAAAAGTGGGTGCTTTATTTCGCTGGGTTTTATCTAATTCTGCAGCCAATGCTAGGAAATTGGGATGTCAAAAGTTTTATAGACTTCTTTTTTGGCCCATTTGTATTGTTAATTATGATAGATCTTTGGGTCAACAATAAAATCCCTAAGAAACTGCTTCTCAGGTATCAAAAAAGGTTTTATTATTTACTTTGGGTGCCAGTAATTATAGCTGTTTTACAATTTTTCGAAATACTACCACTTACTTTTTGGAATGCAACCTATGTAAATTCAGCAAAAATTGATGGAGTTTATATTCCACGGCCAAATGGTTTTTTATATCATGGTTCAGAGCTTTCAATAATCATCTGTTTTTTAACGCTTTTTCAGCTTTTTAAACCTGAGAAAGAAAGTTTTTGGAGGTTTATTTTATTGTTCTTTATTTGTATAGCAACCTACTTTAAGTCAATAACAGCCTGTGTATTATTGATTTTTTTATACTACTTATTTTTTATCAACAGTGGGTCTTTGTCTAAATTTAAACTCATTTCAAAAAAGAGAATTTATTGGTATGGTGGACTAATTCTAATTGTTTCAATTGCTATCGCAGTTCAATACTTCTATACCGTTTATAAATTTACCAGCAACCCATTTCCCAATTCAATGTTAACCGGTAGAGGCGGTATTTGGAATGTGTACTTAGAAGGTATTAAGGATTTTACATTTTGGAACTATCTATTTGGTAGCGGAATTGGATCTGCATTTGAAATATTCAAGGATTACGCTGTTCAAACATATGCACCATTAATAGACATAAAAAAAAGTGAAATTACAGTATTGCATGATACCCATAATGCTGTTCTGAGCATTTTTGTAAATAGTGGAATCATCGGTGTACTATTTATAGCTTTTATCTTTAAAATGATTTATAGCTTGATCATTTCCTTACCACCTTCTAAGAAATGGAATCAAAAAATATTTATTGCTGTATTTTTAATTCCATTATTTACTATTGGAATAACAATCAATATGTATGAAATGGCAATCATCTGGCCTTGCATTGGATTTTTGTTTTACAAATGGTATTCTTATGCAAGAGGCCTTAAGGATTAATTTAGACTTTCTTTCCAGTTTAATTGAATGGTTTTATTTTAAAATTTAAGCAGAATTACCAAAATTAAATCTGTTTAATTATAGAAAGCATAACCGACAAATTAGCTACTTTTGCAGCCTATTAAAACCTAGCTTTCAATCCATGGAAACCACTGAAAAAGATACAGAAGTTACCTTAGCAACGGCTCAAGAATTAGGCGTAATGTCTGAAGAATTTGAACAGATCAAAGAAATTTTGGGAAGAACTCCAAACTTTACAGAACTGAGTATCTATTCTGTAATGTGGTCGGAGCATTGTTCTTACAAAAATTCCATTCAGTGGTTAAAAAAATTGCCAAAAGAGGGGCCTCACATGTTGGCAGAAGCTGGTGAAGAAAATGCAGGTTTAGTTGATATTGGAGACGGATTAGCGTGTGCTTTTAAAATTGAGTCACATAATCACCCATCCGCTTTAGAGCCATACCAAGGAGCAGCTACAGGTGTTGGAGGAATTAATAGAGATATTTTTACTATGGGTGCTCGTCCAATAGCTCAATTAAATTCATTGCGCTTTGGTGATATTAGTTTAGATCGGACTAAATGGTTGGTGAATGGCGTAGTAAAGGGTATTGGTAATTATGGAAATTCATTCGGAATCCCAGTAGTCGGTGGTGAAGTGTTTTTTGACGAATGCTATAATACTAACCCCTTAGTTAATGCGATGTCAGCTGGAATTATGAAAGCTGATAAAATGATCTCAGCTACTTCTTATGGGCTTGGAAATCCTGTTTACATTGTTGGTTCCTCAACGGGTAAGGATGGAATACATGGTGCAGCTTTTGCTTCAAAAGACATTACTGAGGACTCAATGGATGACTTGCCAGCTGTGCAAGTTGGAGATCCATTTCAGGAAAAACTATTATTAGAAGCTAGTTTAGAGCTTGCTGAAACTGATGCTATCATTGGTATGCAAGATATGGGTGCTGCTGGAATTACTTGCTCTACCTCAGAAATGTCGGGTAAGGAAGGGTTTGGAATGACTATTGACTTAGACAAAGTTCCTACGCGACAAGAAGGAATGTTACCTTTCGAGATTTTACTCTCAGAATCGCAAGAACGTATGCTAGTTGTTGTGAAAAAGGGAAGAGAAAAAGAAGTAGAAGCGATATTTGAAAAGTGGGACTTAAATTGTGTCCAAATTGGTGAAGTTACTGAAGGGGGGCGTTTAGAGTATTATATGGGTGGAGAAAAAGTGGCTGATGTTCCTGCTGAATCTTTAATCTTAGGAGGTGGAGCTCCAGTTTATGATAGAGAATATTCAGAGCCAGCTTACTACGAGCAAAACAAAAGGTTCTCAATTGATTCAGTTGAAGAACCGAAAGATTTAAAAGCAGTAGCGAAATTTTTATATACTCATCCAAATATTGCCTCAAAAAAATGGGTGATGGAGCAATACGATAGCATGGTGGGTACAGTGAATTTGAGCACTAATAAGCCAACAGATGCAGGTATTGTTAATTTAAAAGGCTTGAAAAAAGCATTGGCATTTACGGTAGATTGCAACGCTAGGTATGTGAATGCAGATCCTGAAAAAGGCTGTGCCATAGCTGTAGCCGAAGCGGCGAGGAATATTGTAGTATCAGGGGGTGAGCCTTCTGCAATTACGAATTGTTTGAATTTTGGAAATCCTTACAATCCAGAAGTTTATTGGCAATTTGTAGGAGCCATAAAGGGAATGAAAGCTGCTTGTGAAAAGTTTAAAACCCCAGTTACTGGAGGTAATGTGAGCTTCTATAATCAAAGTACTAAGGATGGTGTAGACGTGCCTGTTTTCCCAACTCCAACCATTGGTATGATGGGTATTGTGCCTGACAAGTCTAAGGTAACTAGTTTGGCTTTCCAGAACGAGGGTGACCAAATTTATATGTTGGGTAGTGCACAAAACGACATCAACTGTTCAGAATATTTATATGCCTTTCATAAGATTAAGCAATCACCAGCACCACACTTTGAATTGGATGAAGAATTTGCTTTGCAAGAAGTTGTGAAAGACCTAATCTCTAATGAATTGCTACAATCAGCTCATGATTGTGCAGATGGTGGCTTATTTATGGCTTTGATGGAAGCTGGAATGCCTAATGAGCTGGGCTTTGAGATTGAAACAGATAGTGATTTTAGAAAGGATGCTTATTTGTTTGGGGAAGCTCAGAGTAGAGTAGTGGTTAGTGTTTCACCTGAACAGCAAGAAGCATTTGTCGAAGCGATCGCAGCTTCTAATATTCCTTCGACTTACTTAGGTGAAGTAAAAGGAAAAAAAATGTTGATTGATGGGGATGATTTTGGAAACTTAATTACCGCTAAAGCTGATTTTGACGGAGCGCTTGAAGGCTACTTGATGAAATAATAGCCGAACTTGAATGATTAACATTCACTAAGTGTTCCTTATTTCTTCCTTACCTTTAACTCTTAATGAGTTACACTAACCGCTTAAATATAAAATCTTGGGCTGAGGCTGATCGGCCTCGGGAAAAATTCGCCAACAAAGGCAAAGGAAGTCTTTCTGATGCGGAATTAATAGCTATTTTATTGGGCTCAGGAAGTAGAGATGAAACAGCGGTAGAGTTGGCGAAAAGAATCCTAAACTCTGTTGACAATAACCTGAACAGTTTAGGAAAACTCGACTTGGAACAACTCCAAAAGTTTAAAGGAGTGGGGGAGGCAAAAGCAATTTCAATTGCAGCAGCAATGGAGTTGTCCCGCCGAAGAAAAGAAGGTGGTACCATCAAAAAACGAAAAATTACACAAAGCATTCATGCTTTTGAAGAAATAGAAGAGGTGCTTAGTGATTTGCCTCATGAAGAGTTTTGGGTGCTGCTTTTGAATCGTTCTAATCAAGTAATCGAAAGAAAAAACGTAAGCAGCGGTGGTGTTAGCGGAACTGTTGCAGATGCAAAAATGATTTTTAAACCGGCCATTGAAAAGTTAGCTTCAGCAATTATATTATGTCACAACCACCCATCGGGAAATTTAAAAGCTAGTGCAGCTGATATTGCGTTAACGAAAAAGCTAGTTTTGGCAGGTAAAAACTTAGATATTGCAGTAATTGACCATATAATAGTTGGCAATGCTGCGTATTTTAGCCTTTCAGATGAAGGATTAATGTAAGCTATGCTATTAATTTATCTACCAAAAATTACTCCAAGAAATCGTTATTGTTTTAAGACGGTTTTTAAAACCTACTTGAAATTCAATGAATATGAGTTTACCACTGAATTGGAAAATTTTCTCCAATATAATGGACCTAAAATTTCATATTCATCAAAACCATTCGAGAGCGGAATACACTTCTATGCCAGTGGGTTACTAGAGCAGAAAGGTATAAAAGAGCAAAATTTAACGATTGACAAATCAAGGGAGTTGGTGCAACTTTTTACTACAAAACAAAATGCCGCTTTGCCTTATGACCCATTTTCTTCAATATTTTATATGTTAAGCCGATATGAAGAATATTTACCTCATTTAAGAGATAAGTATGACCGCTTTACAGCAAGTGAAAGCCTTGCAAAAAAAGAAGGTTTTCTACAAGTTGCAGTTGTTGATCGTTGGGTCAATGAGATTAAAAATGTGCTTGAAACAAATTTTCCAGAGCTTCAATTCCCCAAGAGAAGCTATCGGTTTATTCCTACAATTGATATTGACAATGCCTATGCTTTCAAACAAAAAGGCTTTTTGAGAACAATTGGAAGTGTGATAAGAACAATCTCCAAACTAGACTTTAGCACTCTTATGCTTCAATTAAAAGTGCTCAGTGGTAAGCAAAGTGATCCTTTTGATACTTATAATTATCTGTTAAACCTTCAAAAGAAGTTTCATGTTAAACCTATTTATTTTTTCTTATTGGGAGACTATGGACTAAACGATAAGAATCTTTCTCATGAAAACAGTCATTTTCGATCACTAATAAAATCTATTGCTGACTATGCAGAGGTAGGTATTCACCCTTCTTACAATTCTAATAAAGACAAACAAAAAATTAATCAAGAAATTCGGAGATTAGAACAAATTGTTAAACGTGAAGTGTTTCGAAGTCGGCAACATTTCTTAAAGCTTTCGCTACCTGAGACCTACCGTAATTTAATTGAGGAAGATATTTTAGAGGACTATACCATGGGATTTGCTGCTGAACCGGGTTTTAGAGCTGGAACTTGCACACCTTATCCCTTCTATGATTTAGATGGGGAGATAGAGTGTAACTTGAAAGTGTTTCCATTTCAAGTGATGGAGTCTACTTTAAAGTATTACTTAAATAGGAGTATTCCTGAAGCTATTAAAGAGATAAGGCAACTAATTGATGAGGTGAAGTTCAATCAAGGAACTTTTATAAGTTTATGGCACAATGAAAGTCTTAGTGAAGAAATGGAATGGAAAGGTTGGCGTTTTGTTTATGAAGAATTGATTGAGTATGCTGTTCCCGAAGCGGGTAAGGCATCGTAAAAACTCCTACTTTTGAAGTTCAAACCGATTGTATATGAAAAAAATTAGGATTTTATCTGAAGAGAAGCCTTCTGTGTTTAATCAATTTATTGCAGAAATCCGCGATGTAAAGATACAAAAGGACCGGATGCGCTTTAGAAGAAACATGGAGCGTTGTGGTGAAATAATGGGCTATGAGTTATCTAAAGAACTGTCTTATGAAAAGAAGGAAGTTAGAACACCACTAGGTCTTGCTGAAGAGCAGTTATTGACAGAACAACCAGTTTTAATCACCATCTTAAGAGCAGGTCTTCCTCTGCACCACGGCTTATTGAACGTTTTAGATCAAGCAGATAACGGATATATTTCTGCTTTTAGAAAACATCATAAAGATGGTTCTTTTGATATTGAGCTAGAATACTTGGCCTGCCCATCATTGGAAGGAAGAACAGTTATATTGTCAGACCCAATGCTCGCTACTGGCTCTTCAATGGTATTGGCTTATAAGGCGCTATTAGAGAAAGGTAAGCCAAAACATTGTCACATTGTTTCATTAATAGCAAGTGCCGAAGGCGTGGAATATACTAAGAAAAATCTTCCTAGTAATACTAGCCTATTGTTAGGAGCAGTTGACGAAGAGATGACAGCGCAGTCGTATATTGTTCCGGGCCTAGGTGATGCAGGTGATTTGGCATTTGGAGGTAAGGATTAAATGAAGGAATACAAACATATTTTTTTCGACTTAGATCGAACACTTTGGGATTTTGAGCAAAATTCAAAAACAACAATAGAGACATTGTTTATTAAGCACAGATTACAAGAAAAGCTCAATACAGACTTTCATGATTTTTTTAGCACCTATAATGCTAAAAATAATATGCTTTGGGCAAACTATCGAGTTGGGAAAGTCTCTAAAAATGAATTGCGCTTACAGCGTTATCATCAATCTTTTTTAGCTTATAATTTTAATGATGAGGAATTTGCCCTTGACTTTAATGATGATTATGTAAAAAACTGTTCTAGTAAAACTGGTTTAATAACTGGAGCTCTTGAATTGCTAGATTACTTGAAACCCAAATACGGCTTGCATATTATTACAAATGGCTTTATTGAGGCTCAACAAATTAAGTTAGACAATACAGGCTTATCCAATTACTTTCAGCAAGTGATTATTTCTGACGGCTTTGGCTATCGTAAACCAGATAAGCGAATCTTTCATCATGCACTTAAAAAAGCGGGTGCCTCATCTGCAAATAGTTTAATGATTGGAGACGATTATGGCCCAGATATTTTGGGTGCAAAAGGAGTCGGCATGGATCAAGTGTATTTTTGTGGATCTAATGAAAACAAGGAAGCAACTTATGTTATTAATTCACTACATGAATTGAAGCAAATTTTGTAGTATTGAACTTTAATTAATAGTAGATGGGAAAAGATAAGGTATTTAATCAACCTCGAGAGGCATCAGACTTTAAGTTTGGCAATGAAGTGGTGACTGTATTTGATGATATGGTAAGTCGGTCAGTGCCATTTTATGGAGAAATTCAACGGATGGTTGCCGAAATAGGGAAAGATTTTGCTATGCCAGAGTCTAATTTATATGATCTGGGTTGCTCCACGGGAGCATCACTTATTTTGTTAGATAAGGTTGTTGATGAAAAAGTAAAATTTGTCGGATTAGATGATTCAGAAGAAATGCTGAAAAAATGCGACAAGAAACTTCAAGAAAATGGCATAAAGCGGGAATATGATCTCAACTATGCAGATTTGAATCAAGGTATTTCTATTGAAAATGCTTCTGTAGTTAATTTATGTTTGACCTTGCAATTTATTCGGCCATTAAACCGAGAGCGATTGGTTCAGCAAATATATGATGGTATGAATGACAATGGATGCTTGATTTTAACTGAAAAAGTATTGGGTGAAGATTCATTGTTTAATCGTTTGTTCATCAAGTATTATTACGACATGAAACGTCGACATAATTACTCAGACATGGAAATTTCTCAAAAAAGAGAAGCGTTAGAAAATGTTTTGATTCCCTATAAACTGGAGGAAAACAAAGAATTATTAAAGAAATGCGGATTCAAGATGGTGGATGTGTTTTTCAAGTGGTATAACTTCTGCGGAATAATAGCTGTAAAATAATGGTAAAATTAGGTAACTTCTTATTTCACTACCGGAACATTCTGTTTCCCGTATTCTATTTATTTTTATTCATTCCGTCGGAGCATTTGTTTTCCGACTATAGAGTGGCTTGGGTAGTTGGATTCTCTGTTGCACTATTTGGACAAATTTGCCGAGTAGCAACAATTGGCCTCAAGTATATTATCCGGGGAGGTAAAAATCGTCGAGTATATGCTGAAGACTTAATAACCGAGGGGTTATTTGCGCACACTAGAAATCCGCTTTATGTGGGTAATGTGTCTATTTTAATTGGTTTGGGTTTAATGACAAATACTTTGCTATTTAACTTGGTAATGTCACCACTATTTATATTGATTTATCAAGCTATTATTCGAGCGGAAGAAAATTTTTTAAGAGATAAGTTTGGCAAAGGGTTTGACGAATATTGCGCTGACACGAATCGATGGTTGCCTAAATTAAAGGGGTTAGGTGAGACTATGAGCTCAATGGAGTTCAATTGGAACCGAGTAATTATTAAAGAATATACTTCAGCTTATATTTGGTTATCTGGCGCCGTTTTGGTGATTTTAAAAACGCTTTATCGTTTGCCTTCAAAAACATTATTTGATCAATACTGGTTGCCTTTAGTAATCACATTAGTGGTGCTCTTAATAAGCTATCTATTTACGCGTTACCTGAAGAAGTCTAAAAAATTACGGGCCGATTAAAGAAGAATTATGGCTGAAGGATTAAGTTTAGAAAATTTTCAAGATTGGCTAGGGGGGCATCAACGGCCGTATTATTTTTTTGGTCCTTGTAGTGCAGAAAGCCCTGAACAACTTAGAGCAACAGCAGCAGGAATTCATGAAAATTATAAAAATGTAATTTTTCGAGCAGGAGTATGGAAGCCAAGAACGCGACCAAATACCTTTGAAGGAATTGGTGTAGAAGCTTTTGAGTGGTTGAAAGAAATTAAAAAAGAGTTTGGCTTCCAAATTACTACTGAAGTAGCAGATGCCAGCCATGTAGAAGCGTGTTTAAAAGCAGGTGTTGATGTGTTATGGGTAGGTGCCCGAACAACAGTAAATCCATTCTCCGTTCAAGCTATTGCTGATGCATTAAAAGGTGTTGATATACCAGTATTTGTTAAAAATCCAATTAATCCTGATTTGGCTTTATGGATGGGTGCTTTAGAGCGAATCAATAAAGCAGGGATTAAAAAACTTGGTGCCATTCACCGTGGTTTTCACATGACAGAAAACGGACCGTACCGTAATTTTCCGAATTGGAATTTAGCTATTCAGTTGAAGGCAACTTACCCGAATTTACCGATGATTTGTGATGTTAGTCATATTTCAGGAAATCCAGACTTAATTCCTCATGTCGCTCAAAAAGCTATAGACTTAGATATGGATGGTTTAATGGTGGAAACGCACATTAATCCAGAAGCTGCACTCAGCGATAGGCAGCAACAATTAACGCCTGATCAATTAAAACAGCTAATAGAAGGACTCACCCCTAAAAGTAAATCTTCTACCGACGAAGAGTATAAAAATCAATTGGAAGTGCTTAGGGAGCAAATTAACGCGATTGACGATGATTTAATTGAGCGTATCGCAGAAAGAATGAGCTTAGCTAAACAAATTGGGGAGTATAAAAAGAAAAATCAGGTAACAGTGTTACAAGTCAATCGCTGGCAAGAAATATTGGATAGAAGCCTAAAAAGTGGAAAAGCCTTGGGCTTGAGTGAGAAGTTTATTAATGATTTATTGAATTCTATTCACGATGAGTCTATTCGTCAGCAAACATTGATTCAAAAAAAATAAAAGCCCCTAAATTGACTTTACCCTAGTTCAGCAATAATACTTTTGCCTCCTGCTACTTTATCTTCCAAGTTCACTTTAATTTTTGCATCCAAGGGCAAAAATAAATCCACTCGAGATCCAAACTTTATAAATCCACATTCTTGACCTTGTATTACCGTTTCGCCTTCTTTACCGTAAAACACAATGCGTCGAGCCATGGCTCCGGCAATTTGGCGAAACAATACACTAACTCCTTTTTTATTTTCAACTACTATTGTTGTCCGCTCATTATCAGTTGATGATTTTGGATGCCACGCTACTAAATACTTGCCCGGATGATATTTATAATATTTCACATTGCCACTAATTGGGTAGCGATTGTTGTGAACATTTATCGGTGACATAAAAATGGAAATTTGTCGCCGCTTTTCATTTAGAAATTCAGTTTCCACTACTTCTTCCATCACTACTACTTTTCCATCACAGGGTGAAATAATGTGAGACTCGTTTTGAATTACTGCTATAGATGGACTTCTAAAAAATTGTAAAATGGCAATCAATAAGAATGCTGAAAGTGCAATTCCCAGGCTGGTTACAAGGATGTAATGGTCAAAAAAGTAAAAGCTAACAAAGTTGATGATTAGAATTACAACAAGTATAAACAGCAAGGTGGGATATCCTTCTTTATGAAATTTCATGCAATTTTATTTGAATTCAAAAATAGTAAAGTAAATCTTCAAAATAGAGCACTAATTTCTTGCCCGATGATATTGTCTAATTTCCCCATGCTTCTATCAATCTCAAGAATGCATAAACCATAGGCGCGGAAATAAAAATTCCATCAAATCGATCAAGAACACCACCATGGCCAGGTAATATTTTGCCAGAATCCTTAATGTTCATGCTTCTTTTGAAAAGGGACTCTACTAAATCGCCTAAGGAGCCAAATAGCACTATAATCAATGCTATTCCTAACCATATGGCAAGGCTTATTTCTGGGAAAATGAGATAGTTACAATAACCAACTACTAAGCCAAAAAAAGCTCCCCCAATTGAACCTTCCCAGGTTTTTTTTGGTGAAATACGTTCAAACAATTTCGTTTTGCCAAAATTTTTACCGATTAGATATGCTCCAGTGTCATTGGCCCAAAGCACAAAAAAATAGCCCATTAACACTTCGTAATTATAGCTTTCGCTAAAACCAGTTTTACTAAAATACGATAGCTCATGCAACATTGTAAAAGGCACAGCAATATAGATAATGCCTAGAATAGTAAATGCAATATTGGGAATAGGTTGGGGCCTGTTTCTAAATAACTCAATCACAAAAATTATAAAGATCACTGGAGTTATAAGAAATAAAGATTTCCCAGTTAAACTAAATTGTGATGCGGCAACCGAAAGGCTAAAAAAACTAAGTCCACCAATAGTACCAACCAGTTTTTGTGGCTTTATTTCAGTGGGTTTAAAAAAATTATAGAACTCGCGCTGACATAGTAAGATGATGATGAAAAATAGTATTGAAGACGCAAATTCACTTTGAATGATTGAGCCCAAGAGCACAATTACAAATAAGATGGCAGTTAATGTGCGTTCTTTAAAGTTTGTCACCCTTCAAATTTAGAGATTAAATGTCGTGCCTTTATGACTTTATCATCGTCCACAAATACCTCTGCCTCACCAATAGTTAGGTGCAGATGCATGGAGTCTTTTTTGTTGATAAGAACGGCAGTTATCCCTTCATCATCTAGCATGCTTTTTATTATTTCTGCTTGAAATAAGTCATTGCTGCTAAAAACTTTTACCCATGCTTCTGACATGAAGTAAAAGTAAAATTATTTATTTACCTGAATCAACTTACACTTAAGCTTTCTCGCTTTTTTCAGTATTTGTTTCTTTTTTATCAGTGTTCTTCGTTTTCTTTTTTGGACTTGAAGTACCCTTTGCACTTTCTTTAGCAGTTGAGCTATCTTCAGGACTCCAATCTTTTATTTTACTCCTTCCATTTGAAGTGCGTTTTGATGTTGAAGTAGTTTTTTTAGCTGATGTATTTTCATCAAGCAATTGATCTGTTCTACTTTTCTCAAACTCCCTCTTTCCAAAAATCTTTTCAAGATCTTCCTTAAAAATAACTTCTTTTTCAAGCAACAAGCCTGCTAATTTTTCTAACTTGTCTTTGTTCTCAGAAAGAATTTTCTTGGTTCTTTTATAAGCTGTTTCTACTAGTTTACTAACTTCTTCATCAATCAGTTGACCAGTTTTCTCACTATATGGTTTGCTGAAGCTATACTCGCTCTGCCCACTAGAGTCATAATAACTAATGTTTCCTATCTTTTCATTCAGCCCATAAACAGATACCATGGCGTATGCTTGTTTAGTGATTTTTTCTAAATCACTCAATGCACCAGTAGAGATCTTACCAAATGCAACTTCTTCAGCAGCTCGGCCACCAAGTGCAGCACACATTTCATCAATCATTTGCTCGGTAGTCGTTATTTGTCTTTCTTCAGGTAAATACCATGCAGCACCTAATGATCTACCTCTTGGAACAATAGTAACTTTTACTAGGGGCGAAGCGTATCTCACCAACCAACTTACTGCTGCATGACCTGCTTCATGAAAAGCGATTACTTTTTTCTCTTCACTGGTTATGATTTTATTTTTCTTTTCCAATCCACCGATTACTCGATCCACTGCATCTAAAAAGTCCTGCTGTCCAATCTTCTTCTTCTTCTTTCTCGCTGCAATTAGAGCTGCTTCATTACAAATATTTGCAATATCGGCTCCAGAGAACCCAGGTGTTTGTTTACCTAAAAAGTCAATATCCACAGAAGTATCAACTTTAAGCGGTTTAACGTGTACTTTAAAAATCTGAATTCTTTCTTTTAAATCTGGCAAATCCACATGAATCTGTCTATCAAAACGCCCAGGCCTTAATAAAGCACGGTCAAGCACTTCAGCTCTGTTAGTCGCTCCTAAAAGAATCACTCCAGTGTTGCTTCCAAAACCATCCATTTCAGTTAATAATTGGTTTAGCGTATTTTCACGTTCGTCGTTTCCTCCTTGCGCTACATTTTTACCTCTTGCACGACCTATTGCGTCAATTTCATCGATAAAAACAATGGCTGGAGCTTTCTCTTTGGCTTGCTTAAATAAGTCGCGAACTCTTGAAGCTCCAACTCCTACAAACATTTCAACGAAGTCCGATCCTGAGAGGCTAAAAAATGGAACTTGTGCTTCACCAGCTACCGCTTTAGCCAATAAGGTTTTACCGGTGCCAGGAGGGCCCACCAATAATGCTCCTTTTGGAATCTTAGCACCTAACTCAGTGTAACGTTCAGGATTTTTTAAAAACTCAACTATTTCTTCAATTTCTACTTTAGCCTCATCTAAACCAGCAACATCTTTAAAAGATACTTGCACATGTTTTGCTTTGTCAAACAAGGTAGCTTTTGATTTACCGATATTAAAAAGTTGGCCACCTGGTCCTCCGCCGCCACCTGACATTCGACGCATGATAAATATCCAAAAACCGATTAAAATAGCAATTGGTAATAACCATCCAATCAAGTCACCTGCCCAATTAGTTCTAGTTTCGTACTCTGGGTAAATTCGTTTTTCTGAAGGAAGGTCATCTTGAACCCGATCTAAATCAGACTTAAATTGATCAATAGTACCAACTTTGATATAGTATTGAGGATTTCTACCTCCTAAATTGCCACTACTTTGCTCTCTAACGCTTTTATATTTTTCTTGGCTTAGTGCTTCCGGTTTGATGTAGATTTCGGCTTTTGTTTCACTTCCCGTAGTAACAACAACTAAGCGTGAAACTTCCCCAGTTTTTAGCATATCGTTTACAAAACGTTCCCAGGCTACTTTTTTAACCCCACCTCCAAAGTTGAATAAGTTTAACCCGATCAAAATCACACCAATAATGGCATAAATCCAATAAAAATTAAATGGCTTTTTAGGATTTTCTTTCCCACCGCTATTTTTAGCACCTTTAGGAGCAGACTTATTATTTGAAGTCTGTTTTGAATTTCTACTTGTATTTTTTTTATTCTCTGACATCTTTCTAACTACTTCTTAATTTTCTTCTTGTATTTTTTTTATCTCTGCATCTGCCCAAAGTCCCTCTATATTATAAAATTCACGTTGTTCAGGCTGAAAAACATGTGCTACGACATTTACATAATCAAGGAGCACCCATTCTAAATTGGCAGTGCCTTCAACATGCCAAGGGTTTTCACCACAGGCTTTTTTTACTTCTTTTTCAATGGAATCTTTAATTGCTCCAACTTGTGTGCTTGAATTTGCTTCACATATTACAAAGTAATCGGTAACAGCACCACTTAATCCCTTTAAATTTAACTGAACTATATTTTTGCCTTTTTTTTCTTGTATACCTTTGACAATTAAGTCTGTCAATTCGTCTGATTTAAGCTGCTTTGCTATTTTCGCCATAAACTGTTTTACCGATAAAGTACAAAAGTAAGGATTTTAGACCCTTTAAAATATGTTCTTTTGTAGCTTTAAACCCCGATTAATAAATGAATCGAAGCACACTCAATTTTAAAATTATTCAAATAGATTCAGGACTATCAACCAATATCTATGCCCAGAAACTCTTAAGACTAGAAAATGTTCAAGAAGGTCATGTATTACAAACTGATTTCCAAAAGGATGGCAAAGGGCAGCATGAAAAAAAATGGGATGCTGATATAGGTAAAAATCTGTTATTCAGCATAATACTTCAACCAAATTTAACTGTAGAAGAACAATTCTTATTGAGCAAGTCAATTAGTGTTGGATTAAAAAACTACTTCGACAGTATGTCAGTTGGAGAAGTTAAAGTTAAATGGCCAAATGATATTTTAATAAATGGTGAGAAAATAGCTGGTATTTTAATTGAGAACAGTATTTATAAATCACGTATCAAATTCTCTGTTGTTGGAATAGGGTTAAATGTTAATCAACTTTATTTTGATGATTACCAACGACCCGCTACCTCATTGATAAAGCTTAGTGGTAAAAAGTTTAAACTAAAGGAAACCTTAGAAGAAGTATTAGCTTATATAAATTCTGCCTATAGTTTAATGTTTTCTAATCCAAATGAGTTAAATAAAACTTATCTGCAATCTCTCTATGGCATTGGAAAACCAATGGAGTTTGAAGATAAAAGTGGAAAGTTTATTGGCGTTATACTCGGAGTTTTACCAAATGGAAGACTTCAATTGAACTACAATGGGAAGTTGAAAGATTACGATTTAAAGGAACTTAAGTTTTTACGCTAAAGCTTAAGTTCTGAAGCTTTATTTACGAGCATATTAAAGAAATTCCGAAGTGGTTTTTCAACCATCATTTTCATAAAAGTGTTGATTTCACCTCTAAAAATCATTTGAATTTGTGTTTGATCAGCTGATTGCTCTTCAAGTAAGATATCTAAATTGAAAGTAAAAGGAACTTTACCAAATGAAGAAATCATTATTTTCTTTGGTGCTTCTGTGGATTCTTTTTTAAGGCCAATTCTTGCCATGCCTTTAATCGTAAACTCACATTGATCATCGCTAGATTCCCATTTCTCTATTTTATCTGATGGCATCAATTGTTCCAAATTATTCAGATTACTTATAAACCCAAAAAGCGGCTCAATGCCATTAGGGGATATTTTTTTTTCAGTTTCTATTGTTGTCATACGTATATATTCCAGTTGGCCGGGTCTCTTCTCCAGCTTTTAAGTGAGTCAATTTCATTTTTTTCAATATAGCCTTTCTCTAAAGCTACATCAATAAGGGTGTTGTAATCACATAAAGTGTAAAGGGGACAATTATAATGTTCAAAATTTTGCTTTGACAATTCAAAGCCATAAGAGAAGATTGCAAGCATTCCAACAACATTACATCCTGCTTGCCTTAGGGCGTCAACAGCCTTCAAGCTGCTCATACCAGTCGAAATTAAATCCTCAATTACCACTACTCGTTGCCCTGCTTCTACTACTCCTTCAATTTGATTTTGTAGTCCGTGTCCTTTACTTGAGGAGCGCACGTAAACTAGCGGTAATTCAAGATCTTGTGCAATTAGTGCAGCCTGAGCAATTCCCCCTGTAGCAACACCTGCAACTATATCAACTTGTCCAAACTTTTCTTGAATGGCATTCACATATTGTTGACGGATATAAGTTCGTGCTTTTGGAAAAGAGAGTGTTTTTCTATTATCGCAATAGATAGGAGATTGCCAACCTGATGCCCATTGAAATGGAACGGCCTTGTTTAATTGCACCGCTTTGATTTGTAATAAGAATTCTGCTACTTTTTGTGCGGTTTCTTCGTTTATTTGCATGGTGCAAAAGTATACAGTTTTTATAAATGACCACCTTGTTTCTATAACAGAAAAGGCGGAAAGTAATCAACAATATCATTCAGAGTTGTTTTTAAAACAAGCTCGTGAAGAAGAAATTGTGACCTTAGTGAAGTGGCTTCTTAAAGAATCTAAACAAATGAAGCTTGGACTGCTTAGTGATGCTCCACAGCAGCACTGGGAGTTGTTTCAAAAACAATTTACTATAATTGAAGCCGCTGGTGGACTTGTTAAAAATAAAAATGGAGCCTATCTTTTTATATACAGATTGGGGAAATGGGATTTACCTAAAGGTAAAATTGAACAAGGAGAAAGTGCGAAGGTAGCAGCTGTAAGGGAGGTTGAAGAAGAGTGTGGTATCAGTCAACTAAAGCTTGGTAAAGAATTGCCACCCACCTATCATATATACCAACAAAAGCAGCAGTTAATTTTAAAACGTACCTATTGGTTTGAAATGAACTATAATGGGGACGAGGCATTAGTTCCCCAAGGGGAAGAAGGAATTGAAAAAGTAGTTTGGGTGCCCCAAAATAACCTTAAAGATCAGATAGAAAATACCTACGAAAGTTTAAAACCTATGATTGACAAGCTTTGTTAGACTTGTATTAACTTCTATAAATAGTCTAAATGCTAAAAACCAATCAAATTCTAACACCCATTACGCAAACGTCATCGATTTGCTCTAAATCACCTTTCCATTTATCAAAGGCATAAAATAGTTTTTTTTCTTGAGCTCTCATTTTTAGCCCTGCTAGTTCAGTAATGAGACGCTTAAAAGGCTTGTACATGAATTTTTTTCCTTTTTTGCCACCAAATTGGTCTGCATAACCATCAGAGAAGATATAAAGCGAATCACCTTTCGTTAATTGCACAGAGTGGCTTTTAAAGGAAGTTCTATATTCATATTTCCCAATCGGTTGCTTATCTGCTTTAATTTCAAAAAGACAATGAGTTGAATTATCTACTTCTTGCCTTGAAGCTGATGAAGGTAAAGGGTTAGCATCAATGTTATCTTCTGCTTTTCTAACAATGTATAATGGATTATTTGCGCCTGCAAATACCAATTCATTTGTTTTTCTATTTAATCGACATAATGCTATATCCATCCCATCTTTTATAGATTCATTTGATTGTGAAAAAGTGTCTTCAACTAGCTCATTCAGCTTATCAAGCATATTAGCAGGTTCATAAATATCAAATTCTTTGAGGACTCGATTTAACCCATTATGTCCAACAACACTAACTAATGCTCCAGGGACTCCATGACCAGTGCAATCAACTGCTGCGAAAAAAACATAGTCATCTTTTTGATCTAGCCAATAAAAGTCACCACTAACAATATCTTTTGGTTGAAATAACACAAAGGAATTAGGTAAAAATTCAGCTAAGGTTTTTTCAGATGGTAATATTGTATTTTGTATACGCTTAGCATAATTAATACTGTCAACAATTTCTCTATTTTTCTCCTCAATTACTATATTTTTCTCTTCAACCTCTTCTTTTTGTGCAGTAATAATTTCATTGGCCTTCTGTTTGTTTTTATACCCTTTAAAAAGAACAAAAGCTAATCCTAGCATGAAAAGAAATCCTATCCCTCCAATTATAGTATAACTCCTTTGACGTTGAATTGCGGCTTCTTGTTTAAGGTCTTTCTCACGCTGCAATAATTCTTGTTTTTTTGTTTCAGCAGCGCGATTTAAGCTATCCTGATATTGAATTTTATCAAATTCATAGCGCATCGCTTTTTGGGTAATAACTCGTGTTTTTTCTTGATTTATTAAACTGTCGCGTTTTGCTATGTATAATCTATAGTATTTAAATGCTTGAGCTGTATTGCCTTTCTGTTCATAGGCATCTGATAGGCAATCACAAGCTTCTCTTTCAATTTGAAGCAAGCCCAGCTTTGAAGCTATCTCTAAACTTTCTTTACATTTCTTAATAGCACTTGAAAGTTGTTTTTTTTCAATTTCCAATGCTCCTAAAAATTGGAGCGATCTAGCAATTCCTTCTTTGTCACCGAGAGCTCGTTGAATAGAAATTGACTTTTTAAAGAAAAATTCTCCTTCATCAAATTTTCTTTGCTCTACCTTAATTTTTCCAATATTTCGTAATGATTCTGACATGCCAACTGTCTGCTCACCTAGTTCTTCCTGTATTGCTAAAGCAGCATTGAAATTAGCAAGAGCATTATGAAAATCGCCTTTTTTCTTATAAATGTCCCCAATATTGTTCCGCACATTAGCAAGTGCATTAGACTTGTTTGAAGTTAATTCGAGAGCTGCTTTTGACTGCTCATAATATTCTAATGCTTTTTCGTTTTGATCAAGACTATTGTAAATATTTCCAATGTTTGTTAACACGTTTGCGTAAGCATCAGATTCATCTTCAATATCTTCAAGAAGCTTTAACGCTTTCAAATAATGATCTAAGGCAAAAGGGAGATTGCCTTTGGACTTATATATTCTTCCAATATTATTATAAGTGTTTGCTACTCCCCTGCTTTTAGTTTCCAAAGAATCAAAGATGGTAATCGCATTCCTAAAACTTTCGATGGCCTGATCGAAATCTCCCCTATCGTTATGAATTAAACCCAAATTGTTATAGATATTAGCTATGTCAACTGTTTTCTTAGTTAGGTTGCTGTATTCAATTAAAGCTAAGTCATAAGCATCAACTGCTAAGTCAAGCTTCCCTTGATTCCAATAAACAAGTCCAATATTATTTTGAACCATGGCCTTTAACTTTCGATTATCTAAATTCTTTGCTTCATCTTTAGCCTTATTAAAATATACTAGGGAGGAGTCAAACTCGCCTTTAACAGCAAAGGAAGTAGCTAAATCATTTATGGAGTTAACCAATAATGACTTTTTGTATGGCTTTTTCCATAATTTAATGGCCGAGCGAGCAATTATTTTTGTTGTATCAGGTTTGGAATACATGTACTCCCATGATAATTTATTTAAGGCGTTTATCTTGGAGGAATCTGAAGAACTGGACTCTATAACCATTTTAAGAGAGTCTACCTTTTTATTCTCATTGCAGAAAACAGAAAAAAAAGGAAAACAAATCAGTAAAAAAAAATGGAATAAATACTGTTTCATTTACTTCAAAATTAACCAATTATAGTTCTAATAGTAAAACTTTTAAAAATCCTAAAAGTAGCGTATTCCTTAGGTCTAGATTTAGGTGTTAAAATACTATGCATATTAAAAATACTAGCTGTTGTTCTTCTGTTTTTTAAGTTTTGTTGTTGTGCCATATAATTCTCCTTATATTGATTGTTGTCTTTGGAATGAAAGACTTATAAGTCTTTGTAAATTTGAATGAGAAGCTGCTGTAGTTGAACACACAACTGTTATACTCGATAAAAATCGTATTTTGCAAATTCAATCATTCTAAACTAATCAATATGAAAAAGTCGCTATTCTTATTTTTTGGGCTTGCATTCCTAGCACTGCCTTTTACCGCTCAAGAACTTTCAGATCAACTGCCAGTAAATCCAAATGTAAAAATTGGAAAGCTCGACAATGGGGTGACCTATTATGCAGAACAAAATCCAAAACCTGAGGATAAATTAGAGTTGCGTTTAGTAATAAATGCCGGTTCTATTTTGGAAGATGAAGACCAATTAGGTCTAGCTCACTTTATGGAGCATATGAATTTTAATGGCACCAAAAATTTTGAGAAGAACGATTTAGTTGATTATTTACAAAGTATAGGAGTAAAATTTGGAGCTGATTTAAATGCTTACACCTCTTTTGATGAAACAGTTTATATTTTGCCAATTCCATGTGATGATCCTGAGAAATTAGAAAAAGGCTTTCAAGTTGTTGAGGATTGGGCCCACAATGCAACATTATTAGAAGAAAATATTGATGATGAGAGAGGTGTAGTTTTAGAAGAGTACCGTCTGGGATTGGGTAGTGATAAGCGAATGCTAAGAGAGTATTTACCAAAAATGATGTACGGCTCAAAATACGTTGATCGATTGCCGATAGGTACAAAAGAAGTATTAGAAAACTTCGATTATGAAGCAGTCAGAAGGTACTACAATGATTGGTATCGTCCAGATTTAATGGCAATAATAGCTGTTGGAGACCTAGAGGTTGATAAAATAGTTGAAAAAATTAAGACTCACTTTTCAAGGATTGAAATGCCCGAAAATCCAAGAGAAAGAGAGGTTTATGACCTTCCTAATCATGACGAAACGTTTATATCTGTTGCTTCAGATAAAGAAGCGGCATTTGCAAATGTTCAATTATTGTATAAGGATTATGATGAGGCTAAACCATTAAAAACCTATGGCGATTATAGAGAAATGTTGAAGAAGCGGCTTTTTTCAACAATGTTAAATAATCGACTAAATGAAATCCGAAATAATCCGAACCCACCCTTTGCATTTGGAGGAACATATTATGGAGGAACATATGCTAGAACAAAGAATGCATATCAATCTTATGCCTACACGAGTCCGGATGATCAATTGAGAGCACTAAAGATGTTATTAGTTGAGAATAAGCGAGTTCAAGAACATGGGTTTTTAGCTTCAGAGCTTGAACGAGCAAACAAAAGCCTTATAGCTTCTATTGAGAAACAATATAACGATAGAGATAAGCGAGAGAGCGAAAGAATAGTTGGAGAGTATGTTAGAAATTTTTTGGAGGAAGAAGCAATGCCGGGTTTATCGGTTGAATATGATTTATATAAAAATTACTTGCCTAGCATAAAACTCGAGGAGGTAAATGCATTAATCGATGGATTTATTCATGATGATAATCGAGTTATTATACTTACCGGTCCTGAAAAAGAAGAAGCTGAACAAATAAAAGAAGAGGAAGTGAGAGAAGTGTTAGCTGAAGTTGAAGGGATGATGATTGAACCTTATGTAGATGATGAAGTGCCAACTACCCTAATTGAAGAGTTGCCTGCAAAGGGAAGTATTACTTCTATCACTAAAAACGATAAAATTGGAACTAAAACACTAAATTTAGATAATGGTGTAAAAGTGACCTATAAAATAACTGACTTCAAAAATGATGAAGTTTTATTTAGAGCCTATAGTAAAGGAGGAACAAGTTTATATACTGATGAAGAGTTAATGCAAACTACTTTTGCTAATGGCGGACTTGCTAGTGCTGGAATAGGAGGTTATTCTTTAAATGAATTGCAGCGATTTATGAGTGGTAAAATCGTGAGAGTAAGTCCTTATATATCTTCAGATGGTGAAAATATGTCTGGAAGTGCTGCACCAAAAGATTTGGAGACCTTATTTCAAATGACATACCTTTATTTTACTGACTTAAATAAAGACGAAGAAGCTTATCAATCTTATATTGATAAGCAAAAGGGATTTTTAGGTAACTTAATGGCTGACCCTAGTTTTTATTTCAGTAATGAAGTAGGTGAGCATAGAAATGAGGGTAACCCCAGGTTTAGTGGATTTCCAACACCTGAAAAATATGACAATGCTGATTATGACTTGGCATTTGCTAAATACAATGAGCGATTTGCAAATGCAGGCGACTTCCATTTCTTTTTTGTTGGAAATGTAGATGAAGGTCAGTTAAAACAATATGCTGAACAATATTTGGCAAGTTTGCCATCAAACGGTACTGAAGATTCAATCTTAGTGCCTGATTTTCGATATAAGGATGAATTTGAAAAATATGTTATCAATAGGGGAGAAGATCCAAAAAGCAGGGTTCGAATTTCTTGGGAAGAGGAAATGGAGTTTGATGAAAAAACCAAGTTTGAGATGGATGCTTTAGGAGAGGTATTAAGTATTAAGTTGATTGAAGAACTCAGAGAGAAAGAAAGTGGAGTTTATGGAGTTGGTGCTAGAGGAGGGTTTAGTAAAGTTCCTTATGAAAAGGCCTATTTTTCTATTTCCTTTCCTTGTGGTCCTGAAAATGTGGACAAACTAATTAAAGTTGCTTTAGCAGAGGTTGAAAAGATTAAAAAGGATGGAGTTCAAGCTAAAGATCTTGCAAAAGTAAAAGAAACTTATCTATTGGAGCATAAGGTAAATATGAAAACCAACCGCTATTGGTTGAACTTATTGGTTGAAGCTGAAAAAGGTGAAGGAAACCCTGAAAAAGTCTTGGACTTTGAAAAAAAGGTTAACGAATTGACTTCTGATGAGTTAAAGTCTATTGCCAATAAGTATCTAGACGATGCTTATTTTGTGGCGGTTTTAATGCCAGATGAAAAATAGTGAATAGTAGATTATATTTAGCAGATTGTTTAATTCTTAAACTAGAAAAAATGAAAAAGGTATTGGCAGTATTTCTTATAATATTAAGCATTGCTTTTACACGGGATAATTCACCACATATTGATCATAGTTCTTGGAACGAATTACTAGCTGTAAATGTAAGTGATAATGGTAGAGTTGATTATAATGGGTTTAAAGAAGCAAGTGATAAACTAAAAATCTACACTAATAAGTTAAGTAAGAACCCTCCAACAAACGATTGGTCTAAATCAGAAGCAATGGCTTACTGGATTAATGCTTACAATGCCTTTACAGTAAGTTTAATTTTAAAAAACTATCCCTTAAACTCTATAATGGATATAAATGATGGTAAGGCTTGGGATTTAAAATTTATCCAGATTGGTGGTAAGAACTATTCACTCAATAACATTGAACATGATATATTGAGGGTAAAGTATCCAGACCCACGAATTCATTTTGCTGTTAATTGTGCAGCTCAATCTTGCCCTAAGTTAAACAATGAAGCTTTTACAGCAGAGAACTTAGAGTTGAGCCTTAGCAGACTGGCAAATGAATTTATAAATAATGACTCAAAGAATAAGTTGTCAGGTAATCCAATAAAAGTATCTAAGTTATTCGACTGGTACAAAGAAGACTTTACAAAAAAGGGGACTGTAATCGACTACATTAATAAGTACTCTAAGACAAAAGTGGCAGCATCAACAAAAGTTGATTTTATGGAGTATAATTGGGATCTAAACAACTAATTAGTGCTAAATAAGCTGATTATTTTCATTAAAAATCCCATCTTAGGAACTGTAAAAACACGTTTAGCTGTTGCTATTGGAGACGAAATGGCCTTAAAGGTCTATAACAGACTATTGGAAAAATCACGAAATGAAACACAAGCGGTTTTAGCGGAGAGACATTTGTTTTATAGCAAAGAAATTAAAAACGATAATTGGTCATCTAATTATTTTAAAAAACACCTTCAAGTTGAAGGTGATTTAGGAGAAAAGATGCGTACTGCTTTTGAAACAGTAATTGAGCCTAATTCTAAAACAATAATTATAGGCAGTGATTGCTTTGACTTAACTTCTGAAATAATAGATGAAGCTTTCGAAGCGCTAGATAAAAATGACCTTGTGATTGGACCTGCAAATGATGGGGGGTATTACTTACTGGGCATGAAAAAATTAACACCAGAATTGTTTGAGTCTGTAGCATGGAGCACAGATGCAGTGCTTAGTGAAACCTTAAAAAGGGCAAAAGAACTTGAATTAAAAGTGAAATGCTTGCAAGAATTAATAGACATCGATAATATTGACGATCTTAAAAAATCTGGTTATTCGCCTAAAATTGAAAAGATAAATGATTGAAAAAATAAATGCAGCAGCTGAATTCATCCGCTCAAAAGGAGTTGAGACTCCAATAGTTGGTATAGTACTAGGTACAGGCCTTGGAAACCTAGCATTACAAATTGATGCAGAGCAGATTATTGACTATGCTGATATTCCAAATTTCCCAGTTTCAACAGTTGAGTCGCATAGCGGAAAACTCATTTATGGAAATTTGAGTGGTAAAAAAGTACTGGCTATGCAAGGTAGATTTCACTATTATGAGGGCTATTCCGGTGAAGAAATTACATTTCCAATTCGAGTGATGAAAAGGCTTGGTATTGAAAAACTCTTAATTTCTAATGCAGCTGGAACAGTCAATCCGGCGTTCAAGAAAGGCACTTTAATGTTGATTGATGATCATATTAATATGATTCCCGATAATCCGTTAAGAGGAAAAAATTTAGACGAATTAGGACCTCGTTTTCCAGATATGAGTGAACCTTACGATCGGGAATTGAACGGAATGCTAAAAGAAATTGCAAAGGAGTTTGAAGTCACACTACATGAAGGGGTCTACACTCCTGTTGCAGGACCTAATCTAGAAACACGTGCTGAATATAGATACATGCGTAAAATAGGCTCTGATGCAATTGGTATGTCTACTGCTCCAGAAGTTATTGTTGCCAATCATATGGGCTTACCTTGTTGTGCCATATCTGTATTAACTGATGAATGCGATCCAGATAATTTAAAACCCGTTTCCATTGCCGAGATTCTAGAGATAGCAGGGAAGGCTGAGAAAAACTTGACAAAGTTATATGTAGAGCTGATTAAAAGACTTTGAGTAAAATAATTAAGATTTGCTAACCCAACTTTGAACAATTGCTTATTGGTAATAGTTAAAAATCAATTTCTCTACCGGCTTATTCTGCGGCGTAAACCCATTATTATTAACTCCACCAATGTTTTCATGGTTTGGAAACCATTTCCAGAGGAAACCTCCTGCGATATAACTTTCTTGCCAAAAAGTAGCATAAAAAGCTTCGTAGGCATTTTCTTGAGCTTTTATATTTACTCTTCCTTCTCGGTCAGCTTTCCAAGGTTTGTGCGTTGTATTATCTCTGCTGCGGTATCCGTATTCAGTAAAGAGAATTTTTTTGCCAAGTGAGTCTGATAATTTTTGAAGGGCTACTTTATAAGGTTCTAAAGCGGTTTTAAGTTCTGAAGTACTAGCTGTTTTTGCTTCTAATAAAGGGAAATAGGCATCAACTCCAATTAGATCAAGCTTACTCCAGAAAGGCACTTTTAGGTACTCGTCCCAATTGCTAGCGTAACTTAACTTCCCAGAATATATTTTTCTAACTTTTTTAATCAAATCCAACCAGAAATCTGGACGTTGCTGAACAAATTGCTCCCATTCAGTTCCAATACAAAAGTGGGTTAGTTTTTTATCTTCAGCTAGTTTAGCATAGTGTAGAATGTAATTTTCATAGTTTTTTTCAAAGGCTACCCATTCTTCTTCAGTTGAGTAGGAATGTTTGCCTGTGTAAGCTCCATGGCTTTTCCAAACATGGGGTTTGAGCATTATTTGGTAGTCTTCTGCTTGAGCCAACTCAATCATTTGTTCAATGCCTCCTGTTTTCTCTCCCCACCACTGCCATTTACTGTTATATAGCAGTTTTGTGCTATTTTCTTCTACAAAGGCGTAAGGCATAAAACTAAGAGCATTAGCTGCAATTATATGCTTTGGTTTTTCTATTTCGGCTTTTCCAACCTCAGTTGAAGGTGATACAAAGCTTACTCCATTTATCTTTTTTGAAAGATTAGTGGAGTCCTTGATAACACTATCCTTGGCTTTGTAGTCAGCATTAGAATTTGAACATTGAAATAGAAGAATAGAAAAAAGCGAAGCTAATCCAATGCAATAGAATTTCATTCCTCTAAATTACATTAGAAAATAGACTTCGTTAAATTAAACTTCCCTGGCAAGAAGATCCTGTTCCTGCTGTGCATCCATAACAATGCTGATTGACAATAATTTCTCGGTTACTCAACTCTTTGCTATCAAAATCATTAATGTGTTGAGATTTTGGTGCATCTACTCTTAGCGCTAGCATTTGGTTAAAATCACAATCATATAAATAACCATCCCAGTCAACAGATATCGTATTTCTGCACATTAAACCATCTAAGGTAGAAGGGTTAAATGATTCTACTAATTTTTCCATGTACTCATCATAGTTATCACTTGCCAAGAGATAATCCAAAAATCGGCTAATCGGAAGGTTTGTAATGGTGTACAAGGAGTTGAAATCAATGTTAAAGTCAGTCTTTAGTTTTCGTTTATATTCGGCCTCAAGTTCTAGCTGATTGCCTGGCAAGAATGCCCCAACTGGATTGTAAACCAAGTCCAATTGTAAATTGGTTCCTTCTTGCGCATACCCAACCTCGTTTAGCATTATTAATGCTTGGATGGACTTATCAAAGACTCCTTCTCCTCTTTGAGCATCTGTTCTTTTCTTTTCATAAAAAGGAAGAGAAGAAATAAGATGTACATTGTGCTTTTTGAAAAACTCTGGAAGGTCTTTGAACTTTTTATTCGCTAGAATAATGGTCAAATTCGACCGCACAATGATTTCTTTAACACCAATTTTTGAAGCCTCTTCAACAAACCATCTAAAATGAGGATTCATTTCAGGTGCACCCCCAGTAAGATCAATAGTCGGGATATTATTTTCTTGTAGTATTTCTAAGCATTTTTCTAAATACTCTTTGCTCATAATTTCCTTCCGATCAGGGCCAGCATCCACATGGCAATGTTTACAAACTTGATTGCACATATAGCCTAAGTTAATTTGTAAGATCTCAATGGTGCTTGGTTTTAAAGTAGCTTGACCAGCTTTAGAAATATTGTCTTTAAATGGAGTTAATTCGCCTTGGAACAGTTCGCCGTTTAGAATTTCCAGTTGCTTTTGAGTTTTTGATAGAATGTTGCTTCTGGCTTTGAGTGATTTCAATAGGAAAGGGTTTTTGTGTTTAATTTATTTTAGTTTATTAGATATTAGATTACATTGATAACTTCTTAGCTTTATTCATCATTTGCACACCATGAACCATAGATGCTCCCCCACGAATTGCAGCTGAAACATGTACAGCTTCCATCATCATTGCTTCTGAAGCTCCTTTTTTCATAGACTCTTCTGTGTATGCATCAATGCAATATGGACATTGAACTGCATGTGCAACACCCAATGCAATCAGTGATTTTTCTCTTTCACTTAATGCGCCTGCTTTAAAAACATCTCCGTACCAATCGAAAAACTTTTCAGCTAATTTGGGCTCAAATTCAGAGATTTGACTAAACTTTTTTAAGTCACTTGGGTTATAGTATGATTGATCTTTGTTCATGATTAAGTTGCTTTAAATGAAAAATACGTTAAAAACTTAAAAGTAGTTTTTTCTTTGAAGCATAGACTTCGATTTTAAAATAAAGTTTATAATTGTCTTGAACAATGCTTTCGAAGGTTTTGTTAAATGCCTAATACTATTTTTTTAATCTTTTAATCCACGTAGTAACTTTTAACAAAATATTAAATTCATATGAAAAAACTAATACTATATCTATCAATTATTACTTTCACTTCGAGTGGATTTGCGGCTATTGATACGGTTACAAACTTTGGTAATACATTTACTCCAGCCAGTATAACTATAGCAGTTGGCGACACCGTATTTTGGGATATTTCTTTGAGTCATAATGTAGTTGAGGTTGATTCTGCCACTTATGCGTCCAACGGGACTACTTCAAATGGTGGCTATACCCTTCCCTTTGGCGGTGGAAGCCAAGAATTTAATACAGAAGGTACATATTATTATGTATGTACTCCGCATGCTTCTATAGGTATGAAAGGAATTATTAGAGTTGTACCAAATTCAACTTCTATTTCTGAGGAGAAATTGGCTTCTCAATTCTCGTTTTATCCCAATCCTGCTAAGGAGCAGTTGACCATTGAAATTCCACTCAATAAAGACTTTGAGTTATTGGAAATTACTAACGAGTTGGGTCAGGTGGTTTACTCCAATCAAATTACTTCAAAAAAGGTGACAGTTGACTTAAGCCAGTTTTCTCAAGGCATTTACCTTGTTAACTTGAGAAGTGGTGATGCCATTTTAACTCGAAAGTTGATTGTAGAATAAGGCAGCTATTTATAAAACCTTAAAGGGACTGCAATTTTGCTAGTCCCTTTTTTTATGATTACTCTATTATTTAGAAATTCTTCATTTTGCAAACTAAGCGACCTTCGATTTGTTATGCAGAGTGTAACAGATTGGTTAACTTTGACCTTTCAAAATTTAAATAACAAAAACAATATAGATTATGTATCCAGCAGAAATGGTAGCCCCAATGAAAGAAGAATTAACTTCAGTGGGTTTTGACGAATTAAAAACAGCTGATGAAGTTGATGCCGCTTTGGCAAAAGATAATGGAACTGTTTTGGTGATGGTAAATTCGGTGTGTGGTTGTGCTGCAGCCAATGCTAGACCAGCAGTAACTATGGCATCAAAACATAATAAAACGCCTCAAAAAATGACGACTGTTTTTGCAGGTGTAGACCAAGAAGCAGTTGCACAAGCAAGGAAGCACATGTTGCCTTACCCTCCATCTTCTCCATCTATCGCATTATTTAAAGATGGAAAGTTGGTGCACTTTATAGAAAGACATCACATTGAAGGCAGGCCTGCAGAAATGATTGCAGAAAACCTTACCGGTGCTTTTGATGAGTATTGTTAGTGACAATCAAAAATTACAGAAAAGGGAGGGCAGTGCTTTCCCTTTTTTTTGTACTAGGTTTAAGTGAAAATCAATTATTTGTTTTAAATAACTAGATTAGCTATTCAGATGTTCTGATTTTCAGTCAAACTAAAACCAATGAAAAGTCTACTCGCATTTTTAATTTTACTCACATCAATTCCATTGATAGCACAAAACCATTTCATAGGGGTACAGGGTGGAGCTGCATGGACAGATGTAAACGGTGAAAATTTTATTCCTGATAATTATGCAAGAAAAGGGCTTATGACAGGATTAAAATATGAGTATCAATTTAAGAATAATCTTCAATTGGGCTTAGATGTGTTATACAATCAAAAGGGATTTAAGAGTGATATTTTGTTTACTGATAACAATGGCGTAGCAATTAGCAAAGGTGAAATTGATTTTAAATTTGACTACCTATCGCTGCCAATAAAAGCTGGGTATACAATTGGAAACGATTTTAAAGGGTTTTTCAATGTTGCAGCAGTACCATCATTTTTATTGAGATCAGAAATTGAAAATTCTTTATTTGATGCCAATAATAACTTGGAAGATATATCGGATAAGTTTACAAAGTTTGATCTAGCTGGAATGCTTGAGCTTGGCGGAAGCTATAGTTTGAGAGAACAAATTTTACTATTTATGGCATTTAATTATCAGTATAGTTTTACTTCTTATACAAGTGACGATGAGTTTTTTCCTGTTTCAGAAGCCTATCATTATGGATTTACTGCAGCTATTGGAATCAAATACAAGTTTATAAAGGAGTAGTTTGTTCACAATTTAAATTTCTAGAGCAGTTAAAAAATAGAAAAGACCTAGCTTTGGCTTACTTCAATTTATTTTGATAAATGAAGCCATATTTTTTAACTACTACTCTTGCCTAGAATAAAAAATAATTCTAACTTCGCAGCCCGAAATTTTTGGGATAGAGAACGATACAAACAGTAAAAGCAAGGAAACCGTGGATACCTTAAGTTATAAAACCATTTCAGCCAATAAATCCAATGTTGATAAACAATGGGTTTTAGTAGACGCAGAAAACGAAACCTTAGGTCGATTGTCATCAAAAGTGGCAAAAATGATTAGAGGAAAGCATAAAACCAATTTTACACCGCATGTTGATTGTGGAGACAATGTAATTGTAGTCAATGCGGAAAAAATTCGATTAACAGGAAATAAAATGGCTGAGAAGACCTACATTTCTTACAGTGAATACCCCGGTGGACAAAAATCGATTACTGCAGAGGAGTTGATGAAGAAGAAGCCTATTGCATTGGTTGAAAGAGCAGTAAAAGGTATGTTGCCAAAAAATAGATTGGGTCGTGCATTGTTCAAGAACTTGCACGTAGTAGAAGGTTCAGAACACAAATTCGGAGCACAAAAGCCAAAAGAAATAAAATTGAATACAATTAAATAAATATGGACGTAGTTAACACCCTAGGACGACGAAAAAAATCCATTGCAAGAATTTACCTATCTAAAGGTAAAGGAAATGTAACCGTTAACGGCAAGGATTTTAAGGAATATTTTCCAACAGTTGCACTGCAATACAGAATTAATCAGCCGTTTACCTTAACTGAAAATGAAGGTAAATACGATGTTAAAGCTAATGTTTCTGGTGGCGGAATTACCGGTCAAGCAGAAGCAATTCGTTTGGCTATGTCTAGAGCCTTTGTTGAGATTGACGCTGATTACAAGCCAAGTTTGAAAGCTGAAGGCTTGATGACGAGAGATCCAAGAATGGTAGAAAGAAAGAAACCAGGTCAGAAAAAAGCAAGAAAGAAATTCCAATTCAGCAAGCGTTAATTATTCGCTGCATGTTGGGTTTAATCAAAATATTAAACAAGAATTTAAGCATTACCTGCGGGTGTGTTTAGTATCAAAATTGCAGAGACTGAAGAGATTCGCTACTCTGCAATTGTTTTTTAATCGAATGTAAACACAAAAAAAAATGGCAAAAATTTCACACAAAGAATTATTAGATGCAGGTGTACACTTTGGACACTTGAGAAGAAAATGGCATCCAAAAATGGCTCCGTATATTTTTATGGAGAAAAATGGTATCCATATCATTGACCTGAATAAAACCGCAGTTAAACTTGACGAAGCGGCTGAAGCAATGAAACAAATTGCAAAGTCAGGAAAGAAAATCCTATTTGTTGCTACAAAAAAGCAAGCAAAAGAAGTTGTTGAAAACAGGGTAAAACCAACCGCTATGCCTTATGTTACTGAAAGATGGCCTGGTGGAATGTTAACCAACTTTGCTACAATTAGAAAGGCAGTAAGAAAAATGTCTTCTATAGACAACATGATGAAAGACGGAACTTTTGATGTGCTTTCAAAAAGAGAACGTCTTCAAATTACACGTCAACGAGCGAAATTAGAAAGAGATTTAGGCAGTATAGCTGATTTGAATCGTTTACCATCAGCATTATTTGTGGTAGACATTAAAAAAGAGCATATTGCAGTTGCTGAGGCAAAAAAGTTAAATATTCCAACTTTCGCTATTGTTGATACCAACTCTAACCCAACTTCAGTTGATTTTCCAATTCCAGCAAATGATGATGCAGCAAAAGCAATTGATAAATTGCTTGAAGTTGTAACTAATGCTGTTTCTGAAGGGCTTGAGGAAAGAAAAGGAGAGAAGGATAAGAATAAAGCAGCTGCCGAAAAAAGCAAAGCTGCCGATGAGAAGAAAGCAAGCGAGAAGAGTGAGGGTGAGCCAAAAGCAAAAGCTCCTACTGGTAAAAAGCCTCGCATAGCTAAAAAGCCAGCCGCTGCTCAAAAAGTAGAGTCTAGCAAAGAATCAAAATAAAATAGTTATTAACTTAAAACATATACAGCAATGGCAAACATAACTGCTGCTGAAGTAAACAAATTAAGAAAGCATTCTGGTGCAGGCATGATGGACTGCAAGAAAGCTTTGGTAGAAGCTGATGGAGATTTCGATCAAGCGGTACAAATTCTTCGAAAAAAAGGACAAAAAGTAGCTGAAAAGCGGAGTGATAGAGATGCAAACGAAGGTGTTATTATTGCAGGTACAACTGCAGATAATGGTTACGCTGCGATGATAGCTCTAAATTGTGAAACTGATTTTGTAGCTCAAAATGAAGATTTTATAGGTGTAGCTAATCAAATTCTGAAAGTAGCTTTAAACGATAAGCCAGAAACTTTAGATACTCTTTTAGGGAAGAGTTTCAATGACTCAATGACGATATCTGAAAAAATTCTCGAAGAAGTTGGAAAGATTGGTGAGAAAATTGAATTATCAGAATATGTTTCAGTAAACGGAGATTTGGCGATAGCTTATAATCACCCAGGATACAAAACAGCAACTATTCTTGGATTAAATAAGGACAATGATGCTGCTAAAGAAGCTGGAAAAAATGTAGCTATGCAAATCGCTGCAATGAATCCTATTGCGCTTGATGAATCAGGTGTTTCTCAGGAAATTAAAGAGAGAGAGTTAGAATTGGGAAGAGAGCAAGCGCTTAAAGAAGGCAAGCCAGAGCAAATTATTGATAAAATTGCAGAGGGTAAATTACAGAAGTATTACAAAGAAAATACCTTATTAAACCAGCAGTACTTTGTTGACAATAAGCTAACTGTAAAAAGCTACTTGCAATCACTAGATAAAGAGTTAACAGTTACGGACTTCAAACGTAGCTCGTTGGTATAAATATTTAGAAAAAAGAGAATTTAATTATTCTCTTTTTTTTTGCCCTAATTTTTGAGTTTAACTCAACAGGAGACCTTTTAATTAAATTACTTTTGCTAAAACTATTCTTATGGCTTACAAACGAATTCTCTTAAAATTAAGCGGCGAAGCACTTATGGGTGCAAAACAATTTGGAATTGATCATAATAGGCTCAATCAATATGCTATTGAAATCAAAGAGGTTGTAGAGTCTGGTGTTGAGGTAGCCATTGTAATTGGCGGAGGGAATATATTTAGAGGTATTCAAGCCCAAAATGGAGGTATTGAGCGCGTTCAAGGTGATTATATGGGTATGTTGGCCACGGTAATCAACAGTATGGCACTGCAATCTGCTTTAGAAGAAATTGATGTATACACCAGGTTGCAAACAGCTATTAAGATGGAGCAAATAGCCGAGCCTTATATTCGAAGAAAAGCCGTTCGACATTTAGAAAAAGGGCGAGTGGTAATATTTGGTGCTGGAACAGGAAACCCATATTTTACAACTGATACAGCAGCAAGTTTAAGGGCTATAGAGATTGAAGCCGACGTTATTCTCAAAGGAACACGTGTAGATGGTATATATGATTCTGATCCTGAAAAGAATGCAAATGCCATTAAGTATGAAAAAATCTCTTTTACTGAAGTTTACGAAAAAGGTTTAAACGTAATGGATTTAACAGCATTTACATTATGTAATGAAAACAAACTGCCAATTGTTGTTTTCGATATGAATACTCCAGGTAATTTATTAGACGTAGTAAAAGGCAAAGAAGAAGTCGGGACTTTAGTAGAGTTTTAAAACATTGAAGAATTGTTTAATTTCATGCCTTTAAAAATGATAAGTTATGGACGAGGATATTGAGATAATGTTGGAAACCATTGAGGAATTGATGGAAAAATCAATTGATCACTTGGAAAAAGAGTTGACAAAAATTAGAGCTGGAAAAGCTAATCCGTCAATGGTTGGAAGTGTAATGGTTGATTATTACGGTTCAATGACTCCATTAACTCAAGTAGCTAATGTAGGAACAATGGATGCTAGAACTTTGACTATTCAGCCTTGGGAAAAAGCTTCACTTGAACCAATTGAAAGAGCGATAATCAATTCCAACTTAGGACTAAATCCCCAAAATAATGGTGAAATGATTCTCATAAATGTTCCTCAATTGACTGAAGAGCGCAGAAGAGAATTAGTTAAACAAGCTAAAGCAGAAGCTGAAGAAGCTAAAGTTGGAATTCGAAATGCTCGTAAAGAAGGGAATGACGAGGTGAAGAAATTCCAAAAAGACGGAATGTCTGATGATGAAGCTAAAGCAGTGGAAGAAAGCATTCAGGAATTAACAGATAAGCATAGCACCAAAATCGACCAAATCCTTGTGAGCAAGGAAGCTGATATTATGAAAGTCTAGCCAATTCCGCTTTATGGCTTAAAAATAAAGCAGCACTCTTTTCTATCGTCTCATCAATTGATTCAAATTCGAAAGCCAATTCATTTTTTAATTTAGCAGCATCATAACACTTTGAAGCATAAGCTGTTTGTATGCTCTTAGAAGATAGCACGGCAGTTTTTCCAGTTAGTTTAGCACGAACTTGATCTAAGTTTTTCATTAATACAGCTAAAAGGTAATTAGCCCTTATTACAGGTGGGCGCACTTTTAAGGATCTAGCTATTTTCTCAAAAAGAAGTTTAAAGGACATATTTTCACCTACTAAAATGAATCGTTCGTTGACTATATCACTATCCATTAATTGCAGCATGACTTTGACTACATCAGTTACACTAACAAATCCATTTTCCCCTGGAGTATAAAATTTTAAACCATCATAAACACGTTTTATGATCTTTAAACTGCTGCCTTCCCAATCTCCAAAACCCAAAATCGTAGAAGGGTTCACTATTACAACGGGCAAGCCTTCTTGAGAAGCTCGCCACACTTCATTCTCTGAGTAGTATTTACTAATGGAGTAGCTTGAGGTAGATTTGTTATTTTGCCATTGTGCCGCCTCATCAGTACAATTACTATTGGGGTATTCGCCTAATGAAGCCACAGAACTCACAAAACAGAATTTTTTGATGTTAAATTCTAAACTCAAGTTTACAACATTTTCAGTGCCTTCTACATTTACTTTTATCAGTTGATTAGCCGACTTAGAATCAAATGATACGAAGGCGGCTGCATGGTAAACATAGTTCACATCTTTAAAAGCATCTTTCAAACTAAAATAGTCTAATACGTCTGCTTTCACCCATTCAATCTGATTTATCTGCTCTGTTGCACCATAAGTTTTAAAGACGAGTTTTGTCTTTTCTATTGATTTTTCAGAGCGGTAAATAGCCCGGATTTTAGCTTCTCGTTTTGAAAGAAAATAAAGCAAATGACTGCCCACTAAACCTGTTCCACCTGTAACTAAAATCATGTCGACTATTTGCTTCAAAATTAAAGATTAAAGCTACTGTTATTGCACAGCATAAGATTTTTGAATCACTATCTTTGCAAAAAAAAACTGACTGAATGGACTTTGTTGCAGAATTAGAATGGAGAGGCATGATACACAACATCACGCCTAATACGCAAGAACAATTGAACAAAGAGCAAACCACAGGATATGTTGGTTTCGATCCAACTGCTGACTCTTTGCATATTGGCAACCTGGTGCCCATAATGCTTTTGACTCATTTTCAAAATGCTGGTCACAAACCAATTGCTTTGGTTGGTGGAGCTACCGGCATGGTTGGAGACCCCTCTGGAAAATCAGAGGAGAGAAACTTTTTAACAGAGGAGGTATTACAACATAACCTGGAATGTCAGAAAAAACAATTGGAGAAGTTTTTAGATTTTTCTTCTGATAGGGAAAATGCAGCTGAAATAGTAAACAATTATGACTGGTTTAAGAATTTCTCATTTTTGCAGTTTATGCGCGATGCGGGAAAACACATTACCGTAAACTACATGCTGGCAAAAGACTCCGTGAAGAAACGATTAGAAACTGGCTTATCATTTACAGAGTTTTCTTATCAATTGATACAAGGCTATGACTTTTATTGGTTGAATCAACATAAGAATTGCAAGCTGCAAATGGGTGGCTCAGATCAATGGGGTAACATTGTAACTGGAACTGAATTTATTCGACGAAAGTCAAACGATGAAGCCTTTGCCCTGACTTGTCCATTAATTACTAAGTCTGATGGCAGTAAGTTTGGTAAATCAGAAGGAGGAAATGTCTGGCTGGATGCCGATAAAACTTCACCGTATAAATTCTACCAATTTTGGTTAAACTCTTCTGATGAAGATGCTTCAAAATACATCAGAATTTTTACCTTGAAATCGGAAGGTGAGATTGAAGAACTTGAAAAAGCTCATCAAGTTGCTCCTCACCAAAGAATATTGCAGAAAGCCTTAGCCGAAGATATTACCATTCGAGTTCATTCAGCTCAGGAATTAGAAAATGCTTTAACTGCATCTGAAATATTGTTTGGCAATGCAACAGAAGAAAGTTTAAGTAGTCTGTCAGAAAAAGATTTCTTAAGTGTATTTGAAGGAGTTCCTCAAGCTGAAGTAGCCAAAAGCACTATCGAAGGTGGACAAGAAATTATTGATTTTAGCGTTAATGTGGCTAAAGCATTTAGCTCTAATGGAGAAGCGAGAAGAATGATTCAAAATAATGGATTAAGTATTAATAAAACCAAAGTAGATCTTGATAAAACTATTAATGCTGATGACTTAATTCACGAAAAATATATTTTGTTACAGAAAGGGAAGAAGAATTATTATTTAGTGCATGTGGTATAGAACTTTATTATTAGGTATCATTTTTATTACGTCTACTTCATCAGCCGATAAAGCTGTTATGCAAGTTGAGAAAACACGTGTTTTAATTGTTCCTTTTGATAGGGTTGACTTTTATTCCCAAGTTGAAGTTCCAATACTCTTAGGAAGTAATGGGTTTACTGATGATAAGCAGATTTATCCAGCTTACAAGAAAGAATTGATTAGGGTACTTGGTCAAGAACGACAAAATTTTTCATTTTTTGAGCTTCCTGAGTCAGAGGCAAAAGTTCTAAAGCAACAAGTACCTACTGTTCATAAAATGACTCCAGTAAGTCATTATGGAGTTGATCTTAGCCTCTTGCGAGACAGCACTTTAATAAAAAGATACCTTTCAAACTTTGGTGCAGATTATATTTTGTTTTTATGCCGATATGAAATAAATACCAAACCCTTTATCAGTTCTAAAAGCTTTGATGGATCAACTTTTGTGAATTGGTCACGACACGAAATTGATTATGAACTTTTTAATTCTGAGCAAAAGCTAGTTGCAATGGCGAGTTCTTTTACCCTGACTCCTCGACAACCAACTGACTCTACTTATTTAACCTATGGAGTTCGATTAGAAGGAATGAGTTATGCTTTTGAAGATTTACAAGAAGACATTATAAGAAAAGAAAAACGCTATAAAGGAAAGCCTATCTATAAGATTAAGCGAAAAAATAAATAGACATTACACAACCATAAGGTTACAACCTCTTATAGTTGTCTTATCATACCTGCCTAGAATTTCAAAATTAGTATCATTAATCTTTTTGCCTAAGTCATCAGTTTGAATGAAGGCACATGAATAAATGTTCGCTAAATCTATAATATTGATGCCACCAGTTTCTCCAAATTGTGCAAATGAGAAGGGGTCATCGAACTTTCGAATTAGTACCTTCATCCAGTTTGGAGGACTAAACTTTCCGTGTTCAGATGAGTAGGCCTGAGAAAGTAATTCAGTCATCCCATACTCTGAATGAATACAATCTGTTTGAAGGCCTTCTATTAACTTTTTATGTAGTTCTTCCCGAATTAATTCTTTCCTTTTTCCTTTCATACCGCCAGTTTCCATTACAATTAAATTAGAGTTTTTAACTGGTTTAAATGCTTCAATAAAGTCTAATAATCCAAATGATACTCCAATTAGAAGCACCTTTTTGTTTTTGGCAGCTAGTGCATTAAGGGTGTTATTTAAGGCATTTAAATCATCTAAAAAAAATCCACTTTCTGTATGATTGCTTTTATCGATTAACTGTTTTGCCATATAAACTAAGGAAGATCCTTTTCTCTCCAGATATGATGGTAGTAATGCTAAGATTCGATATTGATTAACATTACCATAAAAATGCTCAAATGCATGTTCAAAACTCTTCTCATAAAGTGAAAGTTCTTTTATGTAATGTTTACTTGTTTGGCTAGAGCTCGTTCCACTACTTGTAAATATTTCTTTGGCTTCAAAAGAGCTTGTTTTTACTTCATGGGATTTGAAGAAGGATATCGGTAAAAATGGAATAGTATCTATTGATTTTACTTTTTGATGTTGAACACCAATCAGATCACAATATTTTTTATATACGACGTTTTCTTTGTATTGAAATTGAAATAATTCCAATGCCGTAGGTTCAAAGTTATTTGGACTTAAGTTAAATAGCCTTTGCTGAAATTGCTTAGGATCAAAAGTATTTCTTAAATTCAATTTAATTGTTTCTGATTAACTTTATAAAGTGAAAATAACTATAAAAATAGGATTCTGTGTGCTGTTTCTTGCAAGTTTAATATCCTGTAAGAAAGACAATAATTTTCCTGACGAGCCAGTAATTGAGGTTCGCGACTTTTATAAGCAAAATAATAATATAGCTATCTGGAAAATTGGCTTTACTGATGGCGATGGTGATATTGGTGTGCGAAATGCCGCTGATGAAGATAATTTCATAGTTAGTATTTTCTCAATAATTGATGGTCGAGCCAACGAAAGAGAAGGTCAAGCTTATAGAATTCCAGTGGTAGAAAATATTAGAACTGCTGCAGGAATTGAAGGGGAGTTTGAATTTAAAATAGAGACTGACTTATTACTTTTAGATAGTATTCCTATTGATAGCGCTTACTATCGCGCCTATGTAATTGACCGTTCAGGCAACCAAAGTAATACAGTTGAAACACCTATTTTTTCGACTAACTAATCTGTCCAGTAGTAGCTTCACTTATGCTCATAACGTGATCACCAAGGCTTTCCATAGCAGAAAAGATATCAGTATAAATCATACCACTTTCATACTTATATTCTCCCTTTTCTATACTTTTTAGATGGCTCTTTTTTAGTTTGTTACGCATTTCATTTATTGCTTTTTCAGCCGATTGAGCAGCATTCAAATTATTGCCTTGCAATTCATCTTCTAAGTTTACTTGCATTTGTTCTAGGGCAACCTCCAATAACTTAAACATATCAAGCAGGTTTTGACGTTGTTTAGGGATAAAGTAGATTTTATCTTCAGCTTTTCTTTTTATTGTTCTAGCCATGCTATAATTTATGTCTCCTATGGTCTCTAAATCATCAGCAATACTCAGCATAGACCGAATCTGAAGTGAATTTAACTCAGTCAGCTCTCCTTCTGAAACTTTGGCTAAATAGACAACTATTTCAGATTCTATTTTGTCGGTAATTTCTTCGTATTTTTCTATTCTACTTACCAGTTTTTTAAATTTCTTCTTATCAGTTTCAACTAAAAGTTCCGGAATAAATCCAGTCATTTTTCGGATTAGCTTACCAAATTTTAGCACTTCTTTCTTGGCCTCTAAAATTGAAGCTTCTGTATTTACCATTGTAGTAGAGCTAATGAATTCCAGATGAAATGCTTCATCTTCCATTCCTTTAGAGGGGACTAGTTTAGTAACTACCCGTGCAATTAATGGGATGAAACCAATCATCAAAGTGGTATTAATTACATTAAAAACGGTATGGAAAAATGAGAGTTGTAACTCCGATTGTGATTTATCAATGTTTGGAATAACTGATTGCAGAAATTCTTGAGCAGGTGTCCATAAATAGTTAATAAAATCTAGGAAATGGGGAAATAAAAGCACTAACCAAGTGACGCCTAATACATTGAAAATAAAGTGTGCTCTTGCAGCACGTTTTGCATGCACATTTGCAACAATTGCAGCTAAGTTTGCGGTTATAGTCGTTCCGATGTTTTCACCCAAAACCATTGCTGCTGCTATTTCAAATGTGATTACTTCATTAAATAACAAGGTTAGTGTTAATGCCATAGCAGCAGAAGAAGATTGCACAATAATAGTTACAAGAGTTCCTACTGCAACAAATAACAAGGTTGAAAGAATACCATAATCAGTGAAACCAGCTAGAAATTCTAAAAATTCAGGGTTTTGATTTAAATCAGGAACTGAATTTTTGAGTGCATCTAATCCTAAAAATAACAACGCAAAACCTATAAAAACTTCAGCTAAAGATCGAAATGATGACCGTTTCGAAAACATAAAAGGAAAACCAATTGCTATAATGGGCAAAGCAAAAGAGGAAATACTGACCTTGAAACCGAAAAAAGCAATGAGCCAGGCAGTTATTGTAGTTCCAATATTTGCACCCATTATCACTCCAATTGACTCTATTAAGCTCAATAATCCAGCATTGGCAAAACTTACTACCATTACAGTAGTAGCCGAGGAAGATTGCACTAAACAGGTTATTAAGAAGCCAGTAAAAACGCCTAAATAGCGATTCTTGGTCATGCTTTTTAATATGTCTCTCAATTTTGAACCAGCTGTTCTCTGGATACCTTCACTCATGACTTTCATGCCATAGATAAAAAATCCCAGTGCTCCGAATAGCTGCAATAAGTCAAGAAAAGAGTAATCCATTTTAAGGTGTTCTATGAAGTTGAAAGCCCGCAAAAGTAATCAGAGAAAAAAGAGCGATTGTTAAGCAAACGTTAAGGTATAAAGCGGTAAAAATAAGTTGTTTTTGAAGAAAGTAGAAATAAAAGAAAAAATAGAATACGAGTTTGATTAATATAAACTTAATATCATTTCAATAAGTTCATGATTGCTTAAACTGATTTTAATGGAAAGCACACAATGAGCTTCTAAGTTTGTGTTCAGTTTAATAGCTATGTATAATAATAAGCTCCTATTAGTTCACGAAAACAAGCAAGAGTTAATTGCAATTGCCGATTATTTGAGTGCGGAAGGTTTTCATATCACAAAAGCAGAGAATGGTATTGGCTTAAATAAGAAGCTTGAAAATCAAAAACCAGATATCATGTTATTGCCAGTTGAAATGGATGCTGTTAATGGAGTTGACCTATGTCATACCATAAAATCTGGAAATAAAACTGCCGATATTTTCATTATCCTTTTAAGTAATAAAAAGGAGGAGTTTACGCAAGTTGCAGGTTTAGAATCGGGAGCGGATGACTTTTTATTTCAACCTATACACGAGCGAGTGCTACTAGGAAGAATAAATGCGCTACTAAAACGAAAGAAGTGGAGAAGTATAGATTTTACAACTAATCCGCTTGTTATTGATAATGAACGCTATCTAATTATAAAAGAAGGAGTAGAATATTATTTACCAAAAAAGGAATTTGAGATTTTGTCTTTGTTGTATTCCAAGCCCAATAAAGTTTTTTCTAGAGATGAGATTAAAAACGCAATTTGGGAAAACTTTGAGAAGGTGAGAGGTAGAACAGTAGATGTTCATATTCGAAAAATTCGGGAAAAAATTGGTGATAATCTAATAGCTACAATTAAAGGAGTAGGTTATCGATTAGATTTAGCTTCTTAGCTAAAAATTCATTGGGGATATTCTTACTTCTTCCACTAAGCAAGTGCTGCCCAAATCCACCAAATTGCCTACTATCTTTGCTATATCTTCAGCTTGAATCATAGCTCCTCGATTTGCATCTGTACCGTCCCAAGAAGAGGTGTTAACAGCTCCAGGGTATAAGCAGCTAACTTTAATGTTATTGGTTTTTAGTTCTTCTCGGAGAGCGTCGTTCCAAGCTTTAAAAGCGTGCTTCGAAATAGAATAAGCCGTTGCTTCTTTACTGGCGGTTAAGCCCATCACTGAGCCTATATTTATAATTGCAGAGGAATTTGAAGTTTTTAAGCTAGGTAGAGCACTTTGTGTTAGATTTATAGCACTAAACAAGTTTATTTCCAGTAACTCAAGAAGCTCATTTTCTTTTAGATTGCTAGCTTGATCTAATTTATATTCTCCAAGGTTATTGATTAATAGTTTAACAGAATCAGTAGCAAGTAATTTTTCAGAAAGCGATTTTATTTGAGTTAAGTCGGTCAAATCTAGCGCATAGTAAATGTGAGTCAATTGTGGTTGACTTAATTCCTCAGCTAATTTTTTTAATTCACCTTCACTTCGAGCCAATAAGATTAAATCATAACCCTTTAAAGCTAAAATTTTGGCAATGGCTCTTCCTATTCCTCGTGTTGCTCCTGAAATAATTGCTTTCATAAGTTTCAAATTTAGCAAATCATAAAGTTTAATAAGCATCACATTTTCAGCTAAATTTGATGATGCTATGATGAGCCAACATAAAACCATATTAATAACACCATTGAATTGGGGCTTAGGCCATGCAAGTCGATGTATTCCAGTTATCATACAACTGCTGAAGCTAAATTGTAAGGTTGTTGTGGCTGCAGATGGGGAGGCGCTACAATTGCTAAAAAGTGAATTTCCAGAATTAACTTTTGAAGTTTTCCCAGGATTAAAAACTACCTACTCTAAATTTATTCCTATTCCTGTTTTATTATTACTTCGTTCACCCAAACTTTTTAAAAGCATTAAAAAGGAACACAATACTATTAGAAAACTGGTGGAGAATTATCATGTGGATGGAATCATTTCAGACAATCGCTATGGTTGTTATAGCTCTGATATCCCATCTGTGATTATTACACATCAATTAGCCATTAAAACACCCCTCTTAAAAAAGCACGCTCAACAACTAATTGAGAAGTTACTTTCAAAATTTAATGCCACTTGGGTTCCAGATTTTGAAGGCGAACAAAACATTAGCGGTGACTTATCGCATATATCAAAACCACTAAAAAACACTCATTTTCTTGGACCATTAACCCGGTTTGTAGCTTCATCAAAAGATCAAGCTTATTCAAGGAAATTACTCGTGCTGCTTTCAGGTCCTGAGCCTCAAAGAACATTATTTGAGAAAAAAATAGTAGAACAATTACAAGATATTGATTACCAAGTGTTGATCGTTAGAGGAAAGCTGAATCAAACTATCCCTTATGCGGAGAATGATTACTTAAAGTTTGAAGCACATCTACCAACAGCACAGTTACAGCAAGAAATAGAGGCATCAGAACTAGTGCTTTGTCGATCGGGTTATTCCTCGCTAATGGACTTAGCGAGAATAGGGAAAAAAGTATTGTTAGTGCCAACTCCAGGACAAAGTGAGCAAGAATATTTAGCAAAGCGATTATCAAAGAATGGAATTTGTTACACTGTAAGACAATCTAAATTGAGCTTGTCAAAAGACGTTGAAAAGGCGCTAAAGTTTAAAGCTTTTCAGCTAGAGCAAGACAGCAAAATATTGGAAAGAACGCTAAGGGAATGGTTAGCTGAAATTAGTTGATTAGTACTTTTTTTACCCTCGTACCGATATTTGTTAAGGCTTCATAAGTGATTGTTTTTTGCGCTTCCGCAAATTCATAAATCGTTTTTTGCCCGCCAAAGATTATAGCTTCAGTGCCATAGCTTATTTCATCATTCCCCAAAAATACCATGCATAGGTCCATACAAATATTGCCAATGGTTGGGTATAATTTCCCGCCTATTTCAACTTCCCATTTCCCATTTCCCAAGTTTCGGTTCATTCCATCTGCATAGCCTAGAGATAAAGTTGCAACATAACCATCTGAAGGGGCTTTGCCACTTCTAGAGTAACTAATTGAGTCTCCTTTTTTTACTTTTCGAATCGCTGAAATTGATGCTTTTAACTTGCAAATTGGTACTAACGCTTTATTTAGTGGGTCAATTGCAGCTGCCCCATACATTCCTATGCCAAGCCGTACCATATCATACTGATATTCTGGATAGCGTTCAATTCCAAAACTGTTTAAAGCATGAGCAATCGGTTCTTGCGGCAAAAAATTGTAAAGTTCTTTTTTGATTCGGTCAAATTGATCAAGCTGAGCTCGAGTAAATTCTTCCTCTTCTAAAATTCCTGCGCTACTCAGGTGAGTCATGACTGACTTTACTTGAATTGAACTTAATGCAGTTAATAGGTCTTTTAGTTGACTTAGTTCAACTTCATCAATTCCCAAGCGGTTCATTCCTGTATCAAATTTCAAATGAATGGCGTAGTTACCGTCTTTTATGGACTCAGAGTTGCTTAGGAATTTAGCAAAGGACTTCAGTAGCTCTATATTGTGAATTTCAGGCTCTAAACAATGTTTGGTCAACTCCTCCCAAGTGTTTACTCCTGGATTTAATATCATGATAGGCAGCGTAATGCCACTTTTCCTAAGTTCAACTCCTTCACTTGGGTAAGCTACAGCGATGTAACTGCACAACTGTTCTTTTTCCAATTTTTGAGCCAATTGAACTGCACCACTTCCATAAGCAGAAGCTTTTAACATTACCATTAGCTGAGTATCCGTCTTAAGTTTCGACTTAAAATAAGCGATGTTATGTTGGATGGCTTTCCAATTAATTTCTAAAATAGTTTCAGCTAAAAAAGAGGGTTGATTCGTCACTTATTTTATTTTTTTTGTGCTTCACTTAGATAAAAACATGATCTACAAAGTGGCTCGTAACTTTCTGTTTCTCCCAACATTACCAATTTATCATCTGCATTGGTTCGGTGAGAATGATTTGCTAAGTTTCCACACTTCACACAAATGGCATGAACCTTAGTGACATATTCAGCAGTGGCCAATAAGGCAGGTATTGGGCCAAATGGCTTACCTTGATAATCCATATCTAATCCGGCTACAATTACTCGCATTCCTTGATTGGCCAGTCGGTTGCATACGCCCACCAACTCCATGTCAAAAAACTGGGCTTCATCTATACCGATAACTTGTTCGTCATTTATTAATAATGGAATATTAGCTGAAGCAGGAACAGGAGTCGAATGGATTTGGTTTTCATCATGTGAAACTACTGCCTCGTCATCATACCTGTTATCGACTTCGGGTTTGAAAATCTCTACCTTTTGTTTTGCAATTTTTGCACGCTTTAGTCGACGAATTAGCTCTTCAGTTTTACCTGAAAACATTGAGCCACAAATGACTTCAATCCATCCTTTGCGATTTTTAGAATTTATTGTATTTTCGAGGAACATTTAAAAAATTTATCCCAATTTTACGGATTAGCAAAGGTATTATTTATCAAGAACAATCAAGCACGCATGGATATACAAAGTAAAAGAGATGAAGTACAAGGATTGATTGATAACATCAAGGAGCATTCTGATCGCTTAAAGCATTCCAAAACCCTACCTCTACTTGAATTGAGTGTGATTTTGTCTAAAATTACACAGTTGCATGAAAAAACATTAATTCTAAAATATGTTGCAGCAATTGACCAAGATCACGCAGAAGAAGAGTTTGGTTCAAAAGCACTTTTTCAAAAGAATGAAGAAAAGGACGATCTTGACTCTACTGAATCCAAATCGACTGAAAAGCCTGAGCCTAAAAAGGTGATAAACAAAAAAGAAAATAAAGAGAAACCTGAATCAGTTGAAGCTCCTGAGTTTAAAAAAGTTCCTGAATCCGAAGATGAAGAAAATACACCCGCTGCAGAGCACTTAAAAGAAATTTCAGATGTAGACACTAGAACAGGGTTTGAAGAGATTGAAGCCAAACAGGAGTTAGACTCAAAACCAGACTTAAATGAAGCCTTTACAGAAGAGGAAGATCCAAGTTTGAGTGGTCAATTGAGGAAGCAGCCAATTCAAGACTTACTAACAGCAATAGGTTTAAATGAAAGATATCTATATGCCAATGAATTGTTTGATGGGAATATAGATGATTTTAGAGAATCGATCCGGAAACTTAATGAATTTGAAGACGGTGCTAAAGCAAAAGCTTATTTCGATAGTGAACTCCGAAAAAAGTATGGCTGGGAAAAAGATAGCGAAATGGCAAATGCACTATATTTATTGGTAGAGAGGCGTTATAACTAATTCCATAGCCATCTAAATGCAAAGTTTACCGACCATCAATCCATTCAATTTGCAACATGAGATTAATGCTATTTTAGCAGTTCGATACATTAATGTTATGATTAAAAAGACAAATGCCGTGAAAACACGATTTACCTTGATGCTTTTTTTATTCTTTTTAGGTTTCGGTTTGACAGCTCAAGATAAAGTTTGGAGTTTAGAGGAATGCATTAGATATGCCATTGAAAATAACATTCAAATTCAACAAAATGAGATTAACCAGGAGATTTCCAAGCAGGACTTAACTTCTTCAAGGTATGGTCTTCTACCAGATCTGAATGGTTTTGCCAGTCACGGGTATAATTTTGGACAAGCGATTGACCCTTTTACCAATGAATTTGCTACCACTCAGGTTCGAACCAATTCAGTTTCGCTTTCTTCATCTGTCGTCTTATTTAATGGGTTTAATAATATAAATTCCATAAAGCGAAATCAGTCAAATCTTGAAGCAGCTCGGTATGACTTAGAGAAGATTAAAAATGATATTTCTTTAAACATCGCTAATCAATACTTAAGGATACTTTTTAATAAAGAATTGCTAAAAAATGCAGAAAATCAATTAAAAGTAACTCAAGTTCAGAAAAATCGAGTTAGCAAACAAGTTTCTGCTGGAAGTCTACCAGAAGGGGCTTTAAAGGATATTGAAGCACAATATGCTTCAGAGGAATTGCAGTTAATTAATGCAGAAAATGAATTAAAATTGGCCAAGCTTACCTTAGCTCAATTGTTAAGACTAGAAAGTGCAGACGGTTTTAAAATTGAATCACCACCATTAGATAATTTTAAAAGTGTTTCAACCCTGGTAAGTCCTTCATCATTATATGCTACTGCAGTTGATATAATGCCTGAAGTTAAAAGCGCACAATACAATTATTACAGCGCGGAAAAAAATCGTAGCATTGCCCGCTCAGGCTATACACCAACATTGACCTTTTCAGGATCTTTTGGATCTGGTTACTCAGGAAATAATAGGGAAGTTACTGGCTTTACTAGCCCTGTTAGAGTGCAGACAGGTAGCTTTGTTGAAGGTAGTAATACTCCAGTTTATACGTTTTCTTCTAATCCTATCTTTCAAGATAAGTCCTTCTTTGATCAATTAGATGACAACTTTAACACCTCCGTTTCCTTTCGATTAAACATTCCAATTTTTAATGGTTTAAATGCAAGAACAAATGTTCAACGAGCGAAATTACAAGTGCAAAGTGCCAACTTAGCACTGGAGAATACTAAATTGGAGTTGCGTCAGAACATTGAATCTGCTTACGTAGATGCTGTTGCTGCTTTAAAGCGATATCGTGCAGCAGAAAAATCGGTTGATGCTCTAGAAACTTCTTTTAACTATACTCAACAGCGGTTTGATGTAGGTTTGGTGAATTCGTTTGATTATAGCAATGAGAAAAATCGCTTGAACAATGCTCAGTCTGAATTGCTGCAAGCTAAATACAATTATATTTTTAGCACCAAGGTACTTGACTTTTACCAAGGTAAAGCATTTACCTTAGATTAAAATACGGAGTTATGAAAGGGAAAAAATGGTTTTTTATTTTAGGTGGAGTAGTTGTCTTATTAATTGTTATAGCGATAATTAAAGGTAAAACTTCTCAAAAAGGGATAGAGGTTTCTGTAGAAAAAGTTGCTAAAAAGACGATTGTTGAAACAGTAGCGGCAAGTGGAAAAATTCAACCTGAAACCGAAGTAATCATCAGTTCTGATGTTTCAGGAGAAATTGTAGAAATGTCCGTTAGGGAAGGGGATCAAGTGAAAACGGGAGACCTACTATTGAAAATAAATCCAGACCTTGTTGAATCAGCTTTGAGTCGAGCAGAAGCTTCACTAAATACAAGTAGAGCAAATTTATCGGGGGCAAAGGCAAGATTGCAACAGTCTGAGTCTCAATTTACCAATGCAAAAGCTTCATTTAATCGAAATGAAGAATTATATAAAAATAAAGTTATTTCCGATGCTGAGTATGATCAGGCAAAAGCTAATTATTACGTAGCAGAAGCTGAAGTTACTGCAGCAAAAGAAAGTGTTCAAGCGGCTAAATTTAATGTGGAAAGTGCTGAAGCGACTTTAAATGAGGCTAAAGAAAATCTAGGGCGAACTTCAATTTATTCACCAATGTCAGGCACCATAACTAAATTAAATAAGGAAAGTGGGGAAAGAGTCGTAGGGACTGCTCAAATGGCTGGCACGGAAATTATGACGGTAGCTGATTTATCGGTGATGGAAGTAGCAGTTGAGGTTAACGAAAATGACATAGTTCGAGTAACACTTGGTGACACCTCCTCAATAGAAGTAGATGCCTATTTGGGAGAGGATTTTATAGGAGTAGTAACTGAAATTGCTAATTCTGCAAACATAACGGGAGCCAGTGCTGATCAGGTGACTAATTTTGATGTTAAAATTCGAATTTTACCGGGGTCCTACAGTGAGCTAGACGAAAATGAAGGGAACTCAAACTCTCCATTTAGACCTGGAATGTCAGCAACTGTTGATATACAAACAAACACTTCAACTAGTGTATTGGCTGTGCCTATCCAAGCAGTTACCACCCGCAAAGACACAACAGAAAACCAAGATGAAGAAAGTATTGTTGAAGAAAGCGATCTGGATGAGATGAATGAAGTAGTTTTTGTTTTAGATAGCGGTATTGCCAAACAAAAAACAGTAAAAACAGGTATCCAAAATACCATGTACATTGAAATAATAGATGGACTAGAAGTTGGAGATGAGGTAATTATTGCACCCTATGCAGTTGTATCTAAACGACTACAGGATGGAGATCAAGTGAAGTCAGTAGATAAAAAAGAATTGTATTCTAGAAATAAGGACTGATAATGGCTTATATCCTTACCATTGAAACTTCAACAGAAGTTTGTTCCGCAGCATTGTTTGAAAATGACCAATTATTAGCGCTTAAAGAAGAGGGTGGCCAATATTCTCATGCTGAGAAATTAGCTGTTTTTATTGATGAATTGTTTCAAGAAAGTGAGTTGACATTTAAAGACTTATCTGCTGTAGCGGTTAGTAAAGGACCAGGATCTTATACTGGTCTGCGTATTGGGGTAACTATGGCTAAAGGGTTATGTTTTGCATTGAATATTCCGCTCATTTCAATTGATACCCTAAAGAGTTTAGCTTGGGGAATTGCGCAGCAAAAAATGAAAACAGCTTTGCTTTGTCCTACTATTGATGCACGCAGAATGGAAGTTTATACTTCTTTGTTTACTCATGAGTTAGAGAAAATTAGACCAGTTGAGGCAGTAATAGTTGAAGAGCAATTTTTAGAAGAAGCGCTTCAAGATAACTTGGTTTATATCTTTGGGAATGGGGCTGAAAAGTGCATTTCGACTCTAAATCATGCAAATCTTAAGTACATTAAAAATCAATTGCCATCTGCTTCTAAAATGGGCGCTCTTGCATTGGAGAAATTTTCTGAAAAAACTTTTGAAGATGTAGCTTATTTTGAACCATTTTATTTAAAAGATTTTATTGCATTAAAGGGAAAGAAGTTGGTTTAACTTCTGATTGATGAAATTTATAGCTTGATTTTAATAAATAATCAAGTGAACAGAATACGATCGAATAATAAGAATTGTCCATTTTTTTTGCTGTTTTAATTATATTTGATTTATGAGAGATTGGCTTTTTTGCATATTGATGTTTTCATTTGGCTTTGCTGGAATAGCGCAAGAAGATAAAATAAGCACAAACAGAATCATTTGGAATGACTGGTATCGTTTAGAGTGGACTGACTTTGAAGCAAAAGCTGAAGAAGATTCAAAAATTGCTGCGCTTTCTAGTATTGGCCTTCCATATGAGTATGTTACTGATGGTGAAGGAATGTTGACAATTACGATCAATGTTTGCTTTTTTAAAAATGAGTCTTGGTCAAAAGAGAGTAATCAAAATAAGGTTTTGTTACAGCATGAGCAGTTGCACTTTGATATTGCTGAATTGCATCGCAGAATGATTGTAAAGGAATTGATGAAAGCTGAGTTTACCAAGAATAACTACGAGCAAAAGTTAGACGAAATAGTTAATGAATATTGGTCAAATAGCTATAGACAAATGCAAGACAAATACGATAAGGAAACCAACTTTTCAAGAGTATTTCAAGCGCAGATAAATTGGAATCGTTTTGTGAGTCAGCAACTTCGAAATCTTGAAGAATATGCATTCACTGAAATTGAAGTGAGCTTGATTAATTTTGATTAATTACTATATAAAAGGTATTCCAAGCGATAAATAGTTATTTTTTTTTCAACTAAATTTCGTTCTATAATTGCTTTTGGAAGTCCGTTTAAATGATAGGTAAAGGCATATTTTTTTATCAACTTTTCATCCTGAAAAAAGCTAATTAAGTCCAATTTTTCCTTGTCACGAGAAATGATTATTTCATGTTGACTGTTGCTCCCATATGATTTCTTAACTTTAATCAGTTGACCATCCTCATAAGAATAATTTGTCTCATTATATCCTTGATTGCGGCGATAGCTTTTAGTTTCTTTAATCAAGTGATCTTTTTTATCGAATTCTTTAGTTAAATATAGAAATGGTTTTTTAAGAGCATTTAGAGTTGTAATTCGTTTTACATTATTGGTTGAATCGTATTCGAAATAATGCAGGTAAGTAGTATCTATAGCACTATTTATAGCATTTATTTTTACCTCCTTGAAAAGCATATCCCCGATATAAAAATAGTAGTAGTTAAAATGGAAAAGTCCTTGTCGTTCTGATCTCTTGCTAAGCTTTCCTTCTTTATTGTATGAATAAATAAAAGTTGCTGTATCTATCTTTTTCCTCAATGCCACAGATTTGTAACTTGCGCTTAACTTGCCTGATTGATTAAACTCATAATGTAAAAAGTCACGTTCAGTTTTAAAAGCTTGACCATCATCTTTTTCGCTCAGCCAAATATGGATTGCTGCAATATTATTCTTACGAATAGTCGAGTCCTTAAAGAAGCTTTCATTTTCAAACCACTCTTGTTGGAATGAAAAAAATTGTCCACAAACATTTAAAGTTGAAATTAAGAGAAGAGAAAACAATAAGAACTTCATCCAGGGCCTTCGAAATAGTTAATTAAGCAATTGTTTCAATGCTTCTTCAGCTGAAGTAACAGGTAATTGACAGACTTTATTTTCGCAAACATATATAGTGGTTTGTCCTTCTGTCCATTTGCCTTCTAAAAGTGGAATGCTCTCTTTGTCAGTTTTCAGTCCCATTATTAATTTGTTTGGGGTGAATTTTTGATGCAATGAAACAATTTTTTGAGGTGCTTCTACTCCACAAACAGCAACTTCATAATACGGTTGAGCAACTTCCATGAGAAAGTTTGCCCAGTTAGAATAGGAGGGAAGATAAGTGTTAAATAGAGGAATCATGTTGGCCAACATTTGTTTGCTCAAGTCTTTATATTCAGCATTGTCAAAATAAATCCCTAATCGATACGCGCTTCTTGCTATACTGCTGTTTGATGCAGGTATAACGTTATCAGTTAGTTCTTTTTTGCGTGCAAAAAGCTCTGGGTCTTCATTGCTTGTAAAATAGAATAAACCGCTTTCCTCGTCATAGAAATGAGTTGTTGCATATTCAAATAAATCTTTGGCTGATATTAACCACTTTTCATTTAAACTTGCTTCATATAGCTTTATAAATGCATCAATTGTGAAGCTATAATCTTCTAAGTATCCATTTATATTTGATTTGCCAGATTTATAATTATGCCAAAGACCACCATCTTTCTTTCTTTGTTGCTTTAAAAGAAATTCAGCATTGCTTTCGGCAGTTTGCAAATAATCTGAATTACCAAAAGTCAAATAAGCATCAACTAAACCGCTAATCATTAATGCGTTCCATGAGGTCAAGGTTTTGTCATCTAAGCCTGGCCGAACTCTTTTATCTCTTACTTTTAATAATTTAGATTTTATCTCTTCAATTTGCTTTTCGTATTCTTCCAATGATAAATCTGCGCTTTTTGCAAGTTCAATATTTTTCTTATTGCGTAACAATATGTAATTGCCATGTTCCCATAACCCAGTTGAATTGATGTTAAAATAATCCTTCGCAAGCTCATAGTCTTTTCCGAGTAGGTTTTTTAATTCTTCCTTTTGCCAGACATAAAACTTTCCTTCTTCGCCTTCAGAGTCAGCATCTAAAGCTGAATAAAATGCGCCAGATGGATCTGTTAACTCCCTAATTACAAAAGTTATTGTTTCATCTACAATTTGCTGATAAAGAGGGTTTTTACTTTTTTGATAAGCTTTGGAATATAAGGAAACAAGTTGCGCATTATCGTAAAGCATTTTTTCAAAGTGAGGCACTTTCCATTTCATATCAGTTGAATAGCGAGAAAACCCACCGCCAATTTGATCATAAATTCCACCGAATGCCATCTTGTCTAAGGTTAAAAAGACTTGTTCCTCTAGTAGTTTGTCTTCCTTATGAAAAGCATAATTCAGTAAAAACTCATAGTTGTTTGGAATTGGAAATTTGGGAGCTTGGTTGTTACCTCCATCTTTTTTATCAAATGCTGACCTCCAATTTTCTAATCCTTTTGAAAGACTGTCTAGACTGAATTTTGATTTTATTTCTACCTTTTCTATTAATTCAGACTCGCGCACACCTAAACTTAATTTATTTGCATATTCTATTACTTTTTGGGGTTCATTGGTGTATAGATTATTTAATTTTTTAAGGAGCTCAATCCAATTTTCTTTGGGAAAATAGGTGCCACCATAAAATGGTTTACCCTCTGGAGTGGCAAAGCAATTTAATGGCCATCCTCCTCTTCCAGTCATCAATTGAACAGCATTCATATATACTTGATCAATGTCGGGACGTTCTTCGCGGTCAACTTTTATACAAATGAAATTTTTATTCATCAATTCCGCTACGGCAGAATCTTCAAAACTTTCGTGTTCCATTACATGGCACCAATGACAAGCAGAGTATCCTATGCTTATTAAAATGGGTTTGTTTTCTTTTTTTGCTTTTTCTAGAGCTTCATCACCCCAAGGCATCCAATTTACTGGGTTATGTGCATGTTGCAGTAAATAAGGGCTGCTTTCATTAATTAATAAATTGGTATTTTTTGATTCCTTTTCCGAAGATTGTTGTTGTGGCATAGTACAATTCGATAAAAAAAGTGCTAGAAAAATTAGTAATGTCGTCCTCATAATATACAAAGGTCGGGATTATTAACAAGAAGAAGCACAATAGGTTAAAATTTGGTGTCCTCCAAAAACTATTGAAATTGCTATTTTTGGTGTATGCTTAAATCACAGCGTTTAACATTACTTTTTTGTTTGCTAGTGAGTGGATTTGATAGCCATGCTACACATATCGTTGGAGGATATTTTACTTACAAATGTTTAGGTAGTGTTAATACAATTAATGCTGAGTACGAAGTTACTTTTCAATTCTATCGTGATTGCAGCAGTGATACAAATGCTCAATTTGACCCCTTTATACCAGTCTCAATTTTTAGATCTAATAGTACCCTTTTAAGAGTGGACACATTCTTAATTGATCAATCTGATACAATTCCGGTAAATATAAATAACCCATGTGTTAAAAATACACCTGATATTTGTGTAGAAGAAGGAATCTATTTAGACACCATTTTACTTCCAAGAAATGCTCCATTTGAATTAGTATTTCAACGTTGTTGTAGGAATGGAATTATTGATAATGTAACTAACCCTGGGATGACGGGCTCTAGCTTTTCAATTACAGTGCCTGCTTTCAATACCGTTGGATGTAACTCAAGCCCAGTCTTTAATAATTTCCCTCCAATTGTACTATGTAGTCAGTTTGATGTAGATTTAGATCTTTCTGCATCAGACGGTGATAATGATTCATTGGCTTATTCGTTTTGTGCACCTTTTGATTATCCAAATCAATTAAATCCAAGGCCAATACCTGCATTTGCTCCGCCATATAGTTTGCTTGCTTTTGAGGCTCCTCAAACTGCTACAAATCCAATACCATCTAACCCTCAATTAAGTATAAATACGCAAACAGGAAAAGTGACAGGAGTGCCTACTGGTTTTGGAGACTATGTAGTAGGATTCTGTGTTGAAGAATGGAGAAACGGTGTACTATTGTCAACAACGCGCAGAGATTTGCAGGTTAGCACTGGTAATTGTAACCCAGTTATCATAAATGCAGTACAAAATCAAACACAGTTTTGCGATGGCCTTACAGTTGCTTTTAATAACCAATCCTCGTCGCCTGATTTGGACACCTTGTTTTATTTTTGGGACTTTGGCGATACCACCACTTTGGGAGATACTTCCTTAGCAAAAAATCCAACTTATACGTATCCTGATTCAGGTGATTATGTAATTACTTTGATTGTTAACCCTGGCTTTTCTTGTGCCGATACATCAACAGTTTCTTTTCGGGTAGATGCTTTGCTAGACCCAACTTTAGGTGTTGATGGAAATTTTTGTGCGAATCAAAATAGTGTAAATTTTGGCGCAGGTGGAACAATTGGAAGTGGTGCCACTTTCGAATGGAATTTTGGTCCCCAAGCTAGTATATCAACTAGTACTCAAGATAGTGTTTTTGGTGTTGCTTTTCCAACAGCTGGGAAATATGGCGTTGAGTTAATAGTTACTCAAGGTGTTTGCAGTGAAACAATTATAGATTCAATTGAAATTTTTAATAACCCTACTATAGACTTTACTTTTGATACTGCTGCAGGTTGCTATCCTTTACTTGTGAACTTTACTAATTTGTCAACTGCTGAGGGAACAGTTGACTATGATTGGGATTTTGGAGATGGAGCAACATCATCATTGATTAATCCAACGCATAATTATATCGCAAACGGCTTATATGATGTTGGCTTGGAATTGAGAACTACTGATAAGTGCATTGATACCTTAAATCTAACCAAAGCTAATGCGATAGATGTTTCACTAGATTCCAGCAAAAATAATATTGGTTTTGACTTTTTTCCAAAGGAAGGTTGTCCTCCACTTCGTGTTCAATTTACGGATACTTCTTTTACTGAAGGCGATGCTGATTATATATGGGATTTTGGAACTGGAAACCCTTCTTTTGATCAAAACCCAATATCTACCTATACTGATACAGGCTATTATGATATTGGCTTAATTTTATTCTCAACCACCAGATGTGTTGATACGCTTCGATTGACTATTGATAGTGCCATCCGTGTGCTTCCGGAGCCTATTTCTGATATACAAGTATCTGCAAATGCTTTACCGCTTAAGGAAGCAGAGTTCAGGTTTGATGGAACGGGAAGCCAGTTTGAGGAAGATGGTCAATTTTTTATTGATGGAGTAGCAGCGAGCAAGGATAGCGTGTTCAATTATACTTTTTCTGATACTGGAACTTATCAAGTTGATTATGTTACTACCAACGAATTTGATTGTGAAGACACTGCAAGTCAAACAGTATTAGTGTTTGATGAATTTGAATTTATAATTCCCAATGTATTTTCTCCTAATGGTGATGGTATAAATGACCGATTTGAGATGCTTGCTTGTGGGGTCTATGAGTATGAGCTTTCTATTTTTGATCGTTACGGTTTAGAGGTATTTCGAAGCAACTCCTTGAACATTAATTGGGATGGTCGAATAGATGGGAAAGCTGCTAACTCTGGCGTCTATTTTTACTTGATTAGGATAAAAGATTTTCGAGGAGAGTATTTAAATTATCAGGGGGAGTTGACTCTTTTAAGGGATAACTAAAAGCTGTACTTAATATAAAGTCTATTCTATTTATTAAAACAGCTCTAAAGGAACAATACCGCTGTGGCTTACGTTCACTTTTCTTTTAAACATGAAGGCTTTTCCTTCAATAAACCCTTCTACCTTAAAGTCTATTTTGTCTTTTCCAGAGGCGGTTAATCCAATTAAAATTGGCAATGCATTTGGGCTCATGTCTTTATGCCTGCTGGTTAAAACCACTTTATGATATTCTTCTGAATTAGCTGGAATCTTTAACTTACCATCAATGCGTGCTTTACCCAATTTTCTTTTCTTGATGTAAAAGTCAAATTCAGAGTTAGTAACAGTTAACTTGAAACTGTTGGGGTTCACAATTTTAATTTCCGATTCAACACTTAACCCATCAACAGAATAATCTAACAATTTAATGCTTCGAACGTCCTTAATTTCAACATCATCATAATTGAAGCATGAGGACAAGCTAATTGCGATTAGAAATAGTAAAGAGCTTTTTAAAATTCTATTCATCCTATTTCTTATTGGCGTAACTTTCATAAAAATGTGCAATTGTTTCTATCCCCTTTAAGAAATTATCGATTCCAAAATGCTCATTGGGTGAATGAATAGCATCTGTGTCTAATCCAAATCCTAGAAGAATTGATTTTAAGCCCAAAACCTCCTCAAATAATGCCACAATTGGAATGCTGCCTCCAGCTCTAACAGGAACAGGCTTTTTACCAAAACTTTTTTCCATGGCTTCACTTGCAGCTGCATATTCAGGAATATCTATGGGCATTACATATGGAGTAGCTCCATGGTGTGGAGTAACTTTTACTTTCACTGACTTTGGAGCAATGGACTCAAAGTGCTGTTTAAACAACGCTGCAATTTCTTCGTCATCTTGGTCTGGAACTAAGCGCATCGAAATTTTAGCATTTGCTTTTGATGGAAGCACTGTTTTAGCTCCTTCTCCAGTGTACCCTCCCCAAATTCCGTTTACATCAAGGGTGGGTCGAATTCCAGTTCTTTCTATAGTGGTAAAGCCAGCTTCTCCATGCACATCTTCAATGTCTAACTTCTTTTTGTATTCCTCAAAGCTAAATGGTGTTTTAGCGATCAATTCTCTTTCTTCTTTACTTGCTTCTTTTACCTTATCGTAAAAACCAGGAATAATGATGTGATTGTTTTCATCAGTTAAGCTAGCAATCATCTGGCAAAGAATATTGATTGGATTACCAACTGCTCCACCATATAGGCCTGAATGTAAATCGCGGTTTGGACCAACAACTTCAACCTCTAAATAACTCAAACCTTTTAAGCCTGTAGTTATAGAAGGGTTTTCCATGGATAGCATGGAAGTGTCAGAAATTAAAATGATATCTGACTTTAATTTCGCTTTATTTTCAGCGATAAATTTTTCCAAGCTAACAGAGCCTACTTCTTCCTCCCCCTCAATAATAAATTTAACATTACATGGCAGTTGATCCGTTTCAATCATCAATTCAAAGGCTTTCACATGCATGTACATTTGTCCTTTGTCGTCGGCTGCCCCTCGTGCAAAAATTTTATTGTCTTTTATCACCGGTTCAAAAGGTGGACTATCCCACAATTCTAATGGGTCTGGTGGTTGAACATCATAATGTCCGTAAACAAGAATTGTCGGCAGGCTCGAATCAATTATTTTTTCTCCATAAACAACAGGAAACCCTTCTGTCTCGCATAATTCGGTGTTGTCGGCTCCAGCTGTGGCTAATGTTTTCCTCACTGCTTCAGCAGCATCCATAACGCTAGGTTTGTATTTGGAGTCAGCACTAATAGATGGTATTTTCAGGAGTTCAATCAGTTCTTTTACGAAGCGATCTTTATTTTCTTGAATGTATTCTGAAACGTTTTTCATGCTGCAATAATTAGTTTTTAAAGATACGATTTGAGAGGGGTGGAGTTCAAATAAATAGACTTAATTAAGCTTAATTCAAATTAAAATTTGGCCATCCATTTCACTAGGAATTTCTATATCCATCAGCTTTAGTATGCTAGGAGCAACATCGGCAAGCTTTCCATTTTTTATTCTATTGAAATGCTTATCAATCAATATAACTGGCACTGGATTTGTGGTATGAGCCGTGTTTGGGCTACCATCTTCATTTATTGCAAAATCAGCATTTCCATGATCTGCAATAATTATAAAAGAATAATCATGTGCTTTACCAGTTTCAACAATTTCTCCTAAACAACTGTCTACTTTTTCTACAGCTTTTTTAATGGCATCAAAAACACCAGTGTGGCCAACCATATCGGGATTTGCAAAATTTAGACAGATAAAATCGGCACTTTCAGCAGTTATTTCAGCCTTTATTTTTGCGGTGACTTCATCGGCGCTCATCTCGGGTTGCAAGTCATAAGTAGCTACTTTCGGTGAATTAGCCATTAATCTAGTTTCACCCTCAAAAGGATTTTCTCTACCTCCTGAAAAGAAAAAAGTAACATGAGGGTATTTTTCAGTTTCTGCAATTCGAATTTGCTTGAGTCCATTCTTACTCAACACTTCTCCTATGGTATTTTGTAAATTATCTTTCTTAAAAAGCACATGAACCTCCTTGAAATTATTATCATAGTTGGTCATGGTAACATAGTAGAGGGGGAGCCTTTTCATGTCAAACTCCGAAAAATCTTCTTGGTGCAAGGCGCGTGTTATTTCTCGACATCGATCAGTTCTAAAGTTAAAACAGATTACAACATCATCGGGATTTATTTGGGCAATGGCGTGTTTATCATCATTTACTACTACAATGGGTTCTACAAATTCATCTGTAATACCATTCTTATAGGATTCTTTTAATGCAGTCAACGGATCCTGAGTTTTTTTGCCTTTTCCATGGACCAATAAATCATAAGCTTTTTTTATTCTTTCCCATCGCAGGTCTCTGTCCATGGCATAATAGCGACCGATTACCGAGGCTATTTTCGTGGAAGTATTATTTATACTTTCCTTAAGTTCAGCTAAAAATTTTACACCACTTTTTGGATCAGTATCTCTCCCATCAGTGAACGCGTGAATATAGCTGTGCTTTACACCATTTTCATTGGCCAATTCGCAAAGCTTTTTTAAGTGGTTGATGTGTGAATGGATTCCACCATCAGAAACCAATCCCATGAAATGGACATTTTTATTATGCTTCTTAGCATAGTTAAAAGCAGCAGTTAATTCCGAGTTTTCAGCCAAGCTATTATCAGCAACAGCCTTATTTATTTTTACCAAGTCTTGGTATACTACTCTGCCAGCTCCAATATTTAGGTGTCCTACTTCTGAATTTCCCATTTGACCTTCAGGTAAGCCTACATGTTCACCATCAGTCAGTAGGGTGGAGTTAGGGTAAGTATTTATGAGAGAGTCAAATACGGGTGTATGAGCCTTGTAAATGGCATCGGAACTGTCTTTTTTACCATACCCCCATCCATCAAGAATAATGAGCGCTACTTTTTGTTGGGTTTGCATACTGCAAAGTTAAACCGGAATAGCTGAATATAAAAAGTACAATTTGAAGAAAAAGTATAAGATGTTAGCTTAGAGTTTCTTGATCATCCAAATATCACAATTATCGTGGCCTGAATTACCTAAGGCATGATCCAAGTAAGTAAAACCATAATTTTCATACAGTTTAACTGCTTTAGCAAAGCTGGGTTGACTTTCGATGTATAAATATTTGTAGCCAAATTTTCTTGCTTCTTCGATGCTCTTTTCAAATAAGGATTTCCCAATTCCCCTTCCTCTTGCATCTGCTGCCAAGTAAAATTTCACTAATTCAGCATAGCCATCATCTAAGCCTTCGGTTGGGTAAATTCCACAGCATCCAAGTATCTCTTGATTTTCTTCAGCCACAAAGCAGGTCGCATTTTCTTGTGCTTTAAAAAGTTCATAAAGTTGATCAGTGGTTGGGTCTGAGTAAACTGTTCCAGTTTTTGGAGCATCAAACTCTATAAATGCATTGCGAATTATAGTTGCTAAATGGGCATTGTCAGTTGGCGCTATTCGACGAATTATATAGCTCATTTAATTGGCTTTACCCTAAAATTATTTTACTACAAATTTCTGAGTACTCACAATCTCTTCGCTAAAATAGATGCGGGCATAGTAGGTTCCCTTTTTAAACTCTTTAGTATTGATGCTTAGTTTTTTACTATTGATGTCTTCAGCAAATTGAATTTCACCACGTGCGTCAGCAATCATCAATTTTTGTATTGGAATTTTTGTAGTAATCCGAATTTCATCTTTCCCTGGTTTGGGAGCAATAGATGGGGTATTTTCTGTTTCTTGAGTAATGGTGAAAGCTTGACAATCTAAATTCTGAATACGTTTCCAAACATTGTTATTAAAAATTGCTGGTATTGTTCCATTTCCGATTTCTGGTGCTCCTCCAAAACGAACCCAAACTAAGTTCTCAGAGGGTACCACATTTATCAATTGTCCATTTTTTCCCAATGCCACAAACAAGTCTGATGGAGCATAGGGATTTAATTCTCCTTCAAAAAGATGGCTAGATTGAGGCAATTGATAGCTATTTTGGCCATTCAACCAGGTTAAATACCCAAACGCTTCATTCAACTCTTGACTTGGTGAAATGAGTTGTTCAAAATAGCTTTGGTCAGTTAGGATAGAGTCATTATTCCAGGTGCCTTTTGCTAACATAAATAATCCAAATCTTGCTGCAGCCCTAAGATTGCTTCTATATGAGCTTGTATTTGAATTATTGGAGTAGGATCCACCCATTCCAATTTCACCTCTCAGTGAATTGAATAGAAATTGGTTGTAAGATTTATTTGTAGCAGCTTTTAAAATATTTTCTAATAATAAATAAGTAGCTTCATGGTATTGCCATTGCTCACTAGCAGGTTTCTTTAATTTTAAGCATTCAGGTTTTATACAGTTATCATTTTTGCCTTTTGTTTCGAGTCCGGAAGTCATTTTTAAGTGATCTTCCACTGTTATTTGACTTTCTTGTGATTTGGCTAAGCTTGTCCAGCCTTCGCCTAAATAAAAAGAAACAGGCTTTTTGATATCTATTGCCTGATTTGATTGAGCTATACCGAAAAGGGCAGCAGTTAAGGTATGACTAGCTTCTTGCCATTCCCAGCTGCTGTCTTTGGTGAAACTGCCAAAATATTTCTCTAAGATTATTTTTCCATCTTTTAATAGGATAAACCCTTTAGTATTGTTGTTTTCCAGATAGTTGTATAGTGAATCAATTTCAGGTTTACAATAGTTTAAGCTGCTTGGTGATGATTTTTGCCATTGTGAAGTTCCCTTTGATGGGAAATAGAGTTCCTGAGCTCCTAAATATGGAGTTGAAAAAGCTTGAAGTAGGCAAACTATTGTAAAATTGCTTAGTAGGTTTCTGATATTCATGAATTATTTTTAATTCTTTCTTTCAAATATAATGCTTTGTTACCTTCATTTGAAAAAAGTAGTTGTTTTGTGTGAATATTGTTTTCGACAGTTAGCAATCTTTAGGTTACTTATCTTGGAAATTTCTTCCATTCATGAAGGAAAAGTTCAGGGTTTAGAACTCCCAACCAAATGTTAAACTAACAACATAATCTGTATCGCTCGTCCCATCAGGCGGTTTATTGTCATAATTAATGGAGTAGCCAAGCACCAAATTAAAATCTTTAGGCAAGGCCCATTGAAAATCTAGTACATATTGCAAACGATACCTATTTTTTTCAGTAAAACTGGGAAAAATAGTCCCGTTAGTTCTGATGCTGACATCTCCACTGCCAAATAAATTATATTCAACAGTCAAAAATCCTTCATAACTTAAATTTCGCTCACCTACCTCTTCATTATAGATTTCTTCATTGAATGCAGCACCAGCTATCAGCAATAGATTAGCGTTTTGTCGACGCATAATATTTGAACCTAAACCTAGTAGACCAGTTGTTCTTAGTCTTAACTTTTGTTCATCGCTATTTAAAAAATCTAGACTACTTGTTGCAAACCAATTATTTTTAAAAAAATAACGGTAACTGACAGTCCCATCTCTTCGGGCTGACTGAACGGTATCTATAATTGATAAATAAGCATTGAAACTAGCATTAATGGACCAAACATCTTCTTTAAATCCAGCAAAGCTTCTCATTGTTATTTGCTCAGTTCTATTTGCTTTGGTATAGCTATATCCCAAATTTAAGCCAAGCTTTATTTTATCGCTAAAGTTCTTTTCAACTCGATCAATTCCAACGATATCCACATATTTCATGTCTACCGTGTCACTTTTTGAATATAGCTTTGTTTTTCCTTCAGCTTTACTAATATAACCTATATAAAAGTCTCCATCCGTGTCATAGATTCTAAATTTATTGGTTGATTTAATTTTTGAGACCTCTTTCCATTTTATTATGAAATCACTGTTACCGCTAACTGCATTTACTTTTAATAAACCAAAAGACATCGACTTAATATTGCCTATAACACGATCTCCATGTTTAGTGTAAATCGTATCACTCTGTGCACTAAGTTTAACAGTTGCACTTAAAAGAAGTAGGACTAAAAAATGAACAACACTTATATTAAAATATAACGCTTTTATTTTCAAAAACTTCAACTCTATTGATCAGGATTTATTCAGCATACTATTAAGTTTTTCCCCTCCTTTAATACCAAAGTCTAAAGTTCTTATTGGGAATGGAATCATGATGTCATTTTCATCAAAAGCATTCTTAAGAGAAATAATCATATTGCTTTGAACTGCCAAAAAACCGGCTTGTTGAATGTCCTTTGCCCAAGCACGAACCACAAAGTTGATTGAACTATCACCAAAACCATTAAAGAAAAAAGTCACTCCCTTTTTAGTATCTATTCCCTCGGCCTTTTCAATAGCAGCAATTGAAACCTCTTTAACTTTTTCTAAATCGTCACCGTAAGATATACCACACTCTAAATCTACCCTTCGCATACCGCTATGGGTGTAATTATATAAAGGGTTTTGGAAAACATCACGATTGGGAATTACCACCAATACACCTTGGAAAGTATGAACCTCTGTCGCCCGTAAATTAATTCTTTGAACTACGCCCATCACATTGCCAGATTCAATGATATCCCCAATGTTAATAGGGCTTCTTACAGCCATTATTATTCCAGAAACAAAATTTGCTGCTGTATCTTGAAAGGCGAAACCTAAAGCTAAGCCAATTACGCCAACACCTGCCAATAGAGAAGTAACTGTTTTTTCTAGTTCTAAGACTTCTAGCGCTACAAAAGTTCCTATTACAACTACAGTGATATAAACTACATTTGCTATAAGGTGATTGAGGCTTTTGTTCCTAGAGATATTAGGGAGCATCTTACTAACACCCTTTCTGACAAAACGAGCAACAAAGTAAAAGACGATTAAAATTAAAATTGCAACAGCTAAATTAGGTAGCATAGCGATAAACCCTTCCAACCAGTTCTCTAATTTGCCTTTAACTAATTTGTATGCATCTTCAACTTTAAACTCTTCCATTAATCTTTATCTTTTAGGCAAATTAACTATAAATATGGTTCCTTTCCCAACTTCACTATCAACATCTATGTTTCCACCATGTTGAATTATGATGTTTTGAGTAGAGGTTAAGCCCAAGCCCATACCTTCAGTTTTACCAGTAAAAAAGGGATCGAATAATTTCATTAGAAATTCTTTTTCTATTCCTTTACCATTATCTTTTATTTCAATATGTACCTCAGACAAACTTGAAAAAATACGAATATAAATCTCTCCATTTCTCTTATCATTAGCCTCTATGGCATTAATAATCAAGTTTAGAATCGCAGTTTTGAATTTCTCTTTATCTAAATCTAATTCGAATTCTTCTTTAATCTTTGTATGTAGTTTTATGCCATTGAGGTGAAGTCGATCTCTTGCCAGTTCTATAGCTTCTTGAACTACTTGATTTACTGAGCTTCTGCTTAATTGTAAGTCACTTGGTTTTGCTGAATTCAGCAATTCTGTAATTAAATCGTTGATTCTCTTTGAGTTTCTTGAGATTATTTCTGTATATATAGCATAATCTCCATCTTCAGGAAGTTCTTCAACTAAGTGGTCTAATGCTAAGTTTATATTTGTTAGTGGATTTCGAACTTCATGTGCAATGCTTCTTGAAATTCTTCCGGTAGTTGCCAGCTTTTCTGAACGTATTAAGCGTTGCTTGCTTCGTTTTTCCTGTGTTAAATTTTTTATTATGATTTGATAGCTACTTGGGTTATTCTCCAAATCAAAAAGCAATAAGGTATTAATTGAAGCAAATACTGTTTCTTTCTTTTTAGTTAAAAGGGTAGCTTCATAATCTTTTAGTAAACCCTTTTGTTTCACGTCGTTTTCAAAACGTTCAAAATCTTCTTTTGTCTTGAAAAATTCAGCAAAACTTTTACCTTTATATTTTTCAGGTTTTTTGCCAAATAATGTGTGCAGCGATTGATTAGCCTCTTGGATGGTCAAATTAGAGTCCACAATAGCTATGGCATCAATTGATCGTTCAAAAAGTCTACGATAACGAATTTCATTGATGGCAATTTTTTGTTTTGAAATGTACTTTTCATAGGTGTACCGTATTGAACGCTGAAGGGAATGTTCATTGATTTTACTTTTAACGATATAATCATCTGCCCCTGCTGAATAAGCCTCTAAATCAGTATCTAATTCCTCTTCAACAGTTAAAATGATGATAGGTTTTTCGATGCCATTATCCCTTGCTTCGGTTAGTAACTGTAATCCTTTACCATCATCTAAATTATTTTCAATTAAGTAAATGTCTGCAGTATCGTCGTTTATTCTTTGCTGACCTTCTTCAAAGGTTTTTACCCAATCTAATTCAAATTTAATTTTTGGAATAACTTTTAAGTTGGCTCTGATTAACTTATAATCTTGGGGAAGCTGGTCAATTAATAAGATTGTTAATTGCTTCATTGATAAGAGCGTTTAAACTCAATATTATAGCTTTCTAGCTTGTTGTAGAGCGTTTTTCGATCAATCTTTAAAATTTTAGCGGTTTTTGTTTTATTGTAGCCAGTTTGCTCTAGCACTTTTATAATAGCCTTACGTTCTGCTTTTTCTGCAACTGATTTTAAGTCAGTTATTTCCTCGCTTTCAGTTGTTGCTTGAAACTTGGGTTGTGAAATCTCAACTGGAAGCGCTTCTTTTTCTAGCATATTGCCAGGGGATAATAGAACTGCTCGTTTAATTACGTTTTTTAACTCCCTTAAATTTCCATCCCATTTGTGGTTGATCAAAATCTGTTCTGCTTCTTCACTATAGCCTTCTACAGATCTTTTTAAGTCTTCATTTGCTTTGTTTAAAAAGTGATTTGCAAATAACATAATGTCTTCTCTGCGTTCTCTTAATGGAGCAATATCAACCATAAACTCATTTATTCGGTAAAATAAATCTTCTCGAAATTCTCCCTTTTTAGTTAACTCTTCTAGGTCTTCATTTGAAGCCGCAATTAACCTAACATCTATTGGAATATCCTTTGAATCTCCAATTTTTCTAATTTTTCTTTCTTGCAGTACGCGTAGTAATTTAACTTGATTGTCGTAGCTAAGGTTGCCTATTTCATCTAAGAAAAGGGTACCTCCTTCAGCCATTTGAAAATGGCCTGTCTTATTATTTATTGCTCCTGTAAATGAGCCTTTAATGTGCCCAAATAATTCACTTGCAGCCAACTCTTTTGGCAATGCACCGCAATCAATAGCTACAAATGGCTTTTCATTTCTTTCACTTTTCTGATGGATGGCATTGGCCACCATTTCTTTTCCAGTGCCACTCTCCCCTTGAATGATAACACTCATGTTGGTTGGAGCGAGTAATTTTATGACTTGCTCTAATCTTTTGGCATTAGCACTTTTACCGCTTATAAATTCTTTTTCTGAAGTTTGGGTAATAGTGTTGTCAGTACTTTTCTTTTTCTGATTATTGTTACTGTCTTTTTCATTCAGCGCTTTCTTCACGCTCATTAAAATCTCCTCTGGGTAGATTGGCTTGGTGACGTATTCGCTAGCACCTGACTTCATGCATTTTACAGCCGTTTTTATATCTGAGTACCCTGTAATAATTATTATCTTAATATTTGGGAGAATAGCCTTGAATTTTTGAATGGCTTCTAAGCCATCCATATCTGGTAGTCTAAAGTCGCAAAGGACAAGATCATATGTTGTTTTCTTTGCTTTTTCAAGACCTTTTTTGCCATTACTAGCATATTCGGTTGAATAACCATTCTTATCTAAAAACTTACTTAATAATTGTCCGATGTCAATCTCATCATCAACTATTAATATTTTCTCACTCATATTTTGGATTAGTTAAGAATATAAAATTAATACTAATTAAAATTTTAATTGTTCAATAGTTTCTTTGATTAAACTCCTACTCAATGGCTTTTCTAAGAAGAGAGTTGCGCCCATTTCTAAAGCACGTTGTTTCTCAGCATTTTCTGTATGGGCGCTTATTACAACTAGCTTAGCTTTAGGAAGGTGTTTTTTTAAGTCAGGAATTATTGAAAAGCCAGACCCATCTTTTAAATTTAAATCTAGAAAAATAATGTTAGGGTTGAATGATCTTGCACTTTCAACTGCGCCTTCAAGTTTAAGACTATATGCTGTTTCTAGGCCAATTCTCTTTAGTAAAGCAGACAAAAGCGTGCAAATTCCTTCCTCATCATCTATAATAAATGCTTTTCTACTTTTGCTCTTTGCTAATTCTATAGCCATAGTGGATGAATGCTACTCAAGACCAGATCGGTCTGACATTTGGGATTCTTCCCAGAGATCCAAGTAGGCTTTTTTCATTCGCTTCGTATATTTTTTGTTTCGTATAAACTCTCCCTTTCGACTATCATATTCAACAATTCCAACCGGAAAGTCGAGTATAGAAGTATTTACCCCTGCCAATTCGTCTTCTCTAAATATATCAATATCAAACTGATAGTTTGGAATTCGTTCAATATCATTAGGTACATGGGTATTGAATATAAAACGCTTTGGATGATAGCCGTCAGCAGAAATTTCTATGGTAAGTTCAGCGTTAATTGGCAAGTTGGTTCTTACTCGATTCGAAGACCCTAAATGATTAGTCTTGATTAACTTATTATTGGAATAAACTTTTACTATAACATTCTTTACACGGTCATGATTATTAAAAACCATTCCTTTAAGTTCAATGCTATCCTTTCCAGCAGGCTGAGTTGGACCAGAGGCAAATAATGCAGCAGTTAAAATTAGAGAAAAGAGAAGAAAACTAAGTGTTTTTTTCATTTCACTAATTGATCTTTAACTTCAAAGTTTATCTATTTTGCTGATTTACGCTACCAAAATACGGATTTAATCTTTCTCTTAATTCTTTTCCAAATTTTTCTTGCGGATAAATTTGATTTGTAATAACCACCAAGCGATTTAAAATAGCTGTTGCTTGCTGCTGATCACCTTTAACTGTTTTAGCAAATTTTGGCTCTAAACTGAGGTAATACAGTAGTTCGCCTTCGTAAATATCAGCTAGTCTACTTACCACAGCGTTGCCCTTTTCAAATTCTCCTAAGGCATAATAGTTTTCAGCCAAATACATTACAAAAACATCATAAGGAACATTTTCTTCAGGCATTACTTCAAACGCACGATCAACTACAGCTAAAGCTTTTTCATTTTTGTTTTCTTCAATTAGCTTTTCAGCTAAGCGAGAAAAGGTAATGCGCAAACTCATAGTCATTCTGCGATTGGTCTCATCCATGTAAATGTCATTAGTGTCCATTCCCCCCCAATGAAAGTCATTCATTAGGCGATTATATAAAATATCTGAGTTCACATACCCAGGATTATTGTCAATGTTATTAGTCTTTCTTATTGGCACTAAACGGTAGGCCATCCCTTCAGCTCTGAAATAATTTTCTAAACCAATGTAACTATCTAGTCCTGTTGTGCTAGCAAAATAAATGGGTCTTTCCCAATTGTTGCTAGCTAAAATATCTAAGATTGTTAGGTCATTTTTCAAGACAAAGTTTTTCTTTATCTCCCATTTTATATCATCAACTATTTGGTCAGCCATAGATTCAGGAACAGTGCCATTTGCCAATACCTTCTTTTTATCTACTGAAATTTTCAATTTCTTTGTAGGCACATAATCAATTCGCTTTCCGTTACCTACAGAAACTTGTGTTTGCGAATTGTTACTTTTTATAAAATCAATTAAATCATCTACATCAATATGACCTTTGATTTGCTTACGCTCGTATACCGGAAGATAGTCGTTGGTTCCTTGTCGAATTTTTTTCTCAGGAAGAGTCAATGGAACTGGATCTGATTCATATGCCTTTAAGCGCATTTGATTGATATACCAATCCGTGTTCAATAAGCTCAAATTTATTACTCGTACATCAGTTCGGTATTCTTCAACTTCTTGAACATACCAAAGTGGGAATGTATCGTTATCACCATTGGTAAATAAGATAGCATTCGGTTCACATGAATCCAAGTAATTTTTTGCAAAATCTCGACCAGTATATCTTTCTGCTCGTGAATGATCATCCCAATTTTCAGAAGCCATCAAAACTGGAACAGCGAACAGTGTAGCTAATGAGACACCTAGAGCTGCAATTTTGGTTGGTTTTTGCTTGCTGAGAGCATCTATAAGCCCATAAACTCCTAAACCAATCCAAATAGCAAAGGCGTAAAAAGATGCAGCATAAGCATAATCTCGTTCACGAGGTTGCAGAGGATATTGATTCAAGTAAAGCACTATTGCTATTCCTGTGAAAAAGAATAACAGCGCAACTATTGAAGCATCTTTATTGTCTTTGCTGAACTGATAAAACAAGCCAATTAAACCTAAAATAAAAGGTAACATATAATACTTATTGTTTGCAGGGCTCTCAGTAATCATTTCTGGTAATTGACTTTGATTTCCAAGACGGATTTTATCAATAAAAGGAATACCGGAAATCCAATTACCATGTGTCACTTTACCATGACCTTGAATATCATTTTGACGACCTGAGAAGTTCCACATAAAGTAACGGAAATACATCCAACCAACCTGATAACGGAACAAGTATGTCATGTTCTCTCCAAAAGTAGGAGTGTTAATCACTTTTGTTTGACCGTTTGCATCCTGATACCTAATGGGTTTACCTTTAAAATTAGACCATTTTTTATATTGACTTTTATGTCTTCGTTCAGAACTCCACATTCTTGGAAGTACACTCAAGAACCTACTATCATAATTTGGAGCAGAATTTTTCCCATCGTCAGTTACTATATACTTTCCACTTTCTTTGTCTTGAAAATAGGTAGGTGATTTATCAGCAAAAGGATCTTTAACATCTTGCGGGGTATTAAAAGACTGCCCATTAAATAAAGGACGACTACCATATTGCTCTCGATTTAAATAAGATAAAAAAGTAAAAGCATTTTCAGGGTTATTTTCATCCATCGGTGTGTTAGCATTTGATCGAATCAGGATTACTGCAAAAGTGGAATAACCTAGAATAATCGCAGAAAAGCAGAGTAGAATGGTGTTAAAAACTACCTTTTTTTGAACGTGAGTTCGGTAAATACCGAAACTTACAAGCCCAACAAGAAGAATTAAGTAAATGAAAAACCCTGTATTAAATGGCAGTCCGAAACCATTTGTAAATAATAACTCAAACTTTGTGGCGATGATAATTGCCCCTGGAATAATCCCGTATTGAATGGCTGCAAGTATAACCACCGAAAGCCCTAAAGCAATTGCAATTCCTTTAGGAGTTATGGTGTATTTTTTAAAGTAATAAACTAATACTATCGCTGGAATTGCTAATAAGTTAAGCAAGTGAACTCCAATTGAAAGGCCCATTAAATAGGCAATTAAGACAATCCACTTTAAATTATGAGGCTGATCTGCTTCACCTTCCCATTTAAGAATAGCCCAAAAAACAATTGCCGTAAAAAGTGATGAAAGGGCATAAACCTCTCCTTCAACTGCCGAAAACCAAAATGAGTCACTAAAAGTATAGGCCAAAGCTCCAACTACACCACTTCCAATAATTGCATAAAGTTTCCCATCAGTTAGCTCGCCACTTTTAAGTGCCAGTTTTCTTGCAAAGGCAGTAATTGTCCAAAAGAGGAATAAAATTGTGAATGAACTCGCTAGGGCTGACAAGGTATTTACCATCATAGCAGCATTTTCAGGATTTCCAAAAAGGCTAAAGAATCGAGCTAGCATCATGAAGAGAGGAGCTCCTGGAGGGTGACCTACTTCTAATTTATAAGCTGTTGCTATAAATTCACCACAATCCCAAAAACTAGTTGTAGGTTCAATGGTTAATAGATAGACAATAGAGGCGATAAGCCATATAGCCCAGCCAAAAGTTAAATTTAGTTTTCTAAAATTAGTCATGGAAGTATAATTCAGTGCTTAGTCAGCAGTAAGTTGCGAATATAGAAATAATGCTCAATTTCCAAGATTTACTTTTTGTTAAGATTACCTAAAACAATTTAAACTATTGAAGAAATTTTTTTTACTTTTGTCGTCCAATTAAAAATGTCCGATGGTGTAACTGGCAACACGTCTGTTTTTGGTGCAGAAGAGTCTAGGTTCGATCCCTAGTCGGACAACCAAGTTAAAGAGCGAGAATGAATGCATGAGCAATCTTCTCGCTTTTTTTGTCCAAAAAATTGATTAAAGTGAGAAGTTTATCCCCAATGGGGTCCCTTCAGACAGAAAGAATTATTTTTAAACGCCTTTATATAAAAATGTGAAGGATTTTTTAAAGTATTGAGCAATTCAGAAGAAACCTTTACTATAGCTACCCAAGCAATCAAAATAGAAAAGAAGCTATTAACTCGCATTTATTTTAATTAGGTCAATTAACAGAATCGCATAAATAAAAAGCCCTGCAATATCAGCAGGGCTTGTACTCGAGGCGGGACTTGAATCTACCTGTCGGTAGACAGGCCCGCACTTTTATCACGAATTGCTCTTAACTTTTCTTTACCTATCACTGATTTCCAGTATATTTCTCTCTGTCTTGCTTCTTTTCGGCTTGAACACTCTTCACAATAAATCAATTTAAATGGAGCGTAAGGCTTTGTAGTTTTTTCATACCCGTTATTATGACGGATCAATCTATTCTCAAAATCAGAAGTAAGTCCAACATAAATGTAGTTCCTTTTTATACTTGATATGGCGTATACAATATAATTCATAACAAAAAAGCCCTGCAATATCAGCAGGGCTTGTACTCGAGGCG
>JAVJQS010000009.1:0-147969 GCA_040218815.1 Vicingaceae bacterium
CATCAACAGCCTCAGTAACGATTACTGAGCCAGCAGCGATAGTAGCAAATACCGCTTTAGACAGCAATGTAAGTTGTAATGGGTTAAGTGATGGAGGAGCAACCGCATCTGCCATAGGGGGAACACCACCATATACCTATAACTGGTCAAGTTTAGAAACTACTGCAAGTATAACAGGTAAAGCGGCTGGCACATACACAGTGAGCATTACAGATGCGAACAGTTGCGGACCATCAACAGCTACAATAACATTTACAGAACCAACAGTATTAGGAGGATCCATAACTTCCTCAACTAACCTAGCCTGTAATGGAGTATCAACTGGCACAGCGACAGCAGCTGGAAGTGGAGGTACAGCTCCTTATACTTATTTGTGGACTGACTCAGAAACCACTGCAAGTATAACAGGAAAAGCAGCAGGAACTTACACAGTAACCATATCTGACGCGAATAATTGTCCAACAGTAACTGCAAGCACAACACTGACCGAACCTGCTGCTATAATAGCAAGTATAACTTTAGACAGCAATGCAAGTTGTAATGGTTTAAGCGATGGAGGGGCAACTGCATCCGCAACAGGCGGTACAGGAGCCTACACTTATAATTGGAGTAATGCTCCAACTACAGCAAGTAATCAAGGAATAGGAGCAGGCACTTATACCGTTAGTATTACGGATGCAAATGGTTGTGGACCATCATCAGCGAGTATTACGATTACCGAACCAACAGCCATAGTAGCAAGTATAACTTTAGACAGCAATGTAAGCTGTAATGGTTTAAGCGATGGAGGGGCAACCGCATCAGCAACAGGCGGAACAGGAACCTATACTTATAATTGGAGTAATGGGCCAACTACAGCAAGTAATCAAGGAGTAGCGGCAGGCACTTATACTGTAAGTATTACTGATGCCAATGGATGTGGACCATCAACAACGAGTATTACAATCACCGAACCTGCAGTCATAGTTGCAAGCATAACTTTGGATAGCAATGTAAGTTGTAATGGACAATCAGATGGAGGAGCAACCGCATCTGCCATTGGGGGAACACCACCATATACCTACAACTGGTCAAGTTTAGAAACTGCTGCAAGTATAACAGGTAAAGCGGCCGGTACATACACAGTGAGTATTACTGATGCGAACAACTGTGGACCATCAACGGCTACAATAACATTCACAGAACCAACAATCTTAGGCGGATCAATAACCTCTTCAACCAACTTAGTATGCAATGGAGTATCAACTGGCACAGCGACAGCCGCTGGAAGTGGAGGTACAGCACCTTATGCATACTTATGGAGTAACTCTGGAAATACACCGACAATTAGTGGATTACCAGCAGGAACTTACACGGTAACCATATCTGACGCGAATAATTGTCCAACAGTAACTGCAAGCACAACATTGACCGAACCTGCTGCTATAGTAGCAAGTATCACTTTAGACAGCAATGCAAGTTGTAATGGTTTAAGCGATGGAGGAGCGACAGCATCAGCAACAGGCGGGACAGGAGCTTATACTTATAATTGGAGTAATGCTCCAACTACAGCAAGTAATCAAGGTATAGCGGCAGGCACTTACACAGTAAGTATTACCGATGCCAACGGATGTGGACCATCAACAGCGAGTATTACGATTACCGAACCAACAGCCATAGTGGCAAGCATCACATTAGACAGCAATGTAAGTTGCAATGGTTTAAGCGACGGAGGGGCAACCGCATCAGCAACAGGCGGGACAGGAGCCTATACTTATAATTGGAGTAATGCTCCAACTACAGCAAGTAATCAAGGAATAGCGGCAGGCACTTATACTGTAAGTATTACTGATGCCAGTGGATGTGGACCATCAACAGCGAGTATTACGATTACCGAACCAACAGTATTGGGAGGATCGATAAGTTCCTCAACAAATATATTATGCAATGGAGCATCTACAGGTGCAGCAACAGCAGCAGGAAGTGGAGGAACAGCGCCTTATACGTATTTGTGGACTGACTCAGAAACCACTGCAAGTATAACAGGAAAAGCAGCAGGAACTTACACAGTAACAATATCTGATGCGAATAATTGTCCAACAATAACTGCAAGCACAACACTGACCGAACCTGCTGCTATAATAGCAAGTATAACTTTAGACAGCAATGCAAGTTGTAATGGTTTAAGCGATGGAGGGGCAACTGCATCAGCAACAGGCGGTACAGGAGCCTACACTTATAATTGGAGTAATGCTCCAACTACAGCAAGTAATCAAGGAATAGGAGCAGGCACTTATACCGTTAGTATTACGGATGCAAATGGTTGTGGACCATCAACAGCGAGTATTACGATTACCGAACCAACAGCCATAGTAGCAAGTATAACTTTGGATAGCAATGTAAGTTGTAATGGACAATCAGATGGAGGAGTAACTGCATCAGCAACAGGCGGAACAGGAACCTATACTTATAATTGGAGTAATGGGCCAACGACCGCAAGTAATCAAGGAGTAGCGGCAGGCACTTACACAGTAAGTATTACGGATGCAAATGGTTGTGGACCATCAACAGCGAGTATTACCATTACCGAACCTGCAGCCATAGTAGCAAGTATAACTTTGGATAGCAATGTAAGTTGTAATGGACAATCAGATGGAGGAGTAACTGCATCAGCAACAGGCGGGACAGGAGCTTATACTTATAATTGGAGTAACTCTCCAACGACCGCAAGTAATCAAGGAATAGCGGCAGGTACTTATACCGTTAGTATTACGGATGCAAATGGTTGTGGACCATCAACAGCGAGTATTACGATTACTGAACCAACAACCATAGTAGCAAGCATCACTTTAGACAGCAATGTAAGCTGTAATGGTTTAAGTGATGGAGGAGCAACTGCATCAGCAACAGGTGGTACAGGAGCCTATACTTATAATTGGAGTAACTCTCCAACGACCGCAAGTAATCAAGGAATAGCGGCAGGCACTTATACCGTAAGTGTTTATGATGCCAATGGATGTGGACCATCAACAGCGAGTATTACGATTACTGAACCAACAGCCATAGTAGCAAGTATAACTTTAGACAGCAATGTAAGCTGTAATGGTTTAAGCGATGGAGGGGCAACCGCATCAGCAACAGGCGGAACAGGAACCTATACTTATAATTGGAGTAATGGGCCAACGACCGCAAGTAATCAAGGAATAGCGGCAGGCACTTACACAGTAAGTATTACTGATGCCAATGGATGTGGACCATCGACAGCGAGTATCACGATAACTGAACCTGCACCGATAATAGTAAATATTGTTGTCGATAGTAATGCAACATGTATCGGAAATATGGATGGAGGTGCTACTGCTACTGCATCTGGTGGTGCAATACCTTATACTTACAGTTGGAGTAACTCTGATGTAACTGCGAGTATTTCAGGAGTAGCTGATGGAACATATTCAGTTATTGTAACTGATGCGAATGGCTGCAGCGGTGTTGATACAACAGATATAATTGTTGTTGATACAATTAAACCAACTGTTGTAACAATAGACACAACCATTTACTTGGCATCGAGTGGTCTATTTACAATTGACTCATCTTTTGTAAATAATGGAAGTTTCGATAATTGTACTGTAGCAAGAATTGAATTAGACTCCACTAATTTTGATTGCTCTGAGTTAGGAAGCAATACCGTTCAATTAATAGTAACTGATATCAATGGAAATATTGACTCAGCAGCAGCAACGGTAACAGTGCGAGACACCATTTTGCCTACTATCAACAATTGTCCAGCAGATATAATTGTTTCAACCGATCCTTCTAATTGCGCTGCAGTTGTAAATTGGACTGCACCTACAGCAGCTGATAACTGTACCGTTGATTCACTTGTTGGCAATTTCACATCGGGAAGCACCTTCCCAATTGGGACAACTACTGTAAGATATATAGCATACGACCAAGGTTTACTAACAGACACCTGTTTCTTTACAATTACGGTAGTAGATAATGAAGAACCTGTAATTACGAATGTACCTGCAAACATAAATGTTAATAATGAAGCTGATAGTTGCTCTGCTCTTGCTACTTGGACACCTCCTACAGCTGCAGATAACTGCACCTTGGATTCCCTAGTAAGTAATATTACTCCAGGGTCAAGATTTCCGGTTGGAATAACATCTATTGAATACATTGCTTATGATAATGCACTCAATACAGATACAATTAGTTTCACAGTAACTGTAAATGATATTGAACCACCAACAATTAGTTGCCCTGCTGATACAACAATATGTGCACCAATATTTACTTTTTCAATTCCAAACGGCGCTGATAATTGCGCTGTGCTAAGCGTTGTACAAATTGAGGGAATACCTTCTGGAGGTAATTATCCTGTTGGAGCAACAGCAAATAAATTTTTAATTACTGATGTAAATGGAAATGTTGATTCTTGCAGTTTTATTGTGACAAGAATTGCTGAGCCAACTGTTGCAAATGCTGGAAATGACTCTACTATCTGTTCTGATAGCATTAGGCTTTCTGCAAATGTTCCGGTCATTGGAAATGGATCTTGGAGTTCGCCAGATGCAGCAATTATATTTGATGATGGCACAGATCCTACTTCTCAGGCTAGAAACCTAAGCAGAGGGTTAAATAGCATTGTTTGGACCATTTCAAATGGAATTTGTAACGTAAGTAGAGATACAGTAGAAATTACCTTTGAAAATGATCCAAGCCCTTCAATGGCTGGCCCTGATCAATTATTATGTGAACAGTTTCAAACTAATTTAGCAGCAAATACACCTGCCATTGGGAATGGAATATGGACAATTTTAAGTGGATCTGGTAACTTGTCATCTAATACTAGCCCAACTGCGAGCTTAAGTGGATTAAGCCCAGGCAGTACTCAATTAAGTTGGACTATCACGAATGCCGTATGCCAACCAAGTATTGATAGCGTTACAGTTGTTGTGTCAAATAATCCAACAGCTGATGCTGGACCTGATCAAAAAATATTCACATCAGATGGTACTACTTTGACTGTAAGTTCCGACTCTAGTGGCTCACCTTTAACAAGGTATCAATGGCAACCATCAAATTTACTTGATGACCCTATGAGTGCAAGCACAAGCTCAAATGACAATTTAAATTCATCAACTGAGTTCATAGTAGTGGTAACATCATCTATAGGTTGTGAAGGAAGAGATACGGTGTTCGTAGAGGTGAATGGCAGCTTTACTTTACCAACAGCTTTTACCCCAAATAATGATGGATATAATGATACCTGGGAGATTAAGAATTTAGAAAGTGACCTTATTTCAAGTCATAGGATTGCTGTATTTAATAATTCAGGATCAGAGATTTTTTCAAGTACTAACTACCAGCCTTGGGATGGGAGGTTTAATGGCGAAGATTTGCCAGTGGGCTCTTACTATTTTGTGCTAGAACTTGAAAGAACGGATGGAGAGAAGGAAGTGAAAACTGGTGTAGTTTCTATATTAAAATAAATGATATGCTAAAAAAATTACTATCGTTTGTATGTTTAATTTTCATAGCCTTTGGGGCCTTTTCCCAAACAGTAGGGCAATATACGATGTGGTTTCAGAACCATTATTTAGTAAACCCTGCTGCAGTAGGTAATCAGGATTATATTGATGTAGCAATGGGTTACAGAAAACAATGGGCTGGTGTTAAAAATTCGCCACAAACCATTTATGCTACTGGACACTCTGTTTTAAATCGTCCGGCAACTCATCATCGATCTGCGTTACGATTAAGTAATACTAAAAACGAAAATTACCGCAAGCAAAAAAATTATTCTAGACCAATGATTAAACATGCCATTGGTGGGAAATTAAACTCAATTCAGCAGGGAGCTTTTGTTAGAACAGAGGCAATGGCTACTTATGCGTTTCATCTGCCTGTTGCAAAAGATATGTCATTATCTTTTGGACTTAGTGCAGGATTAAACAGCTTTGGGTTTGATGAGAACTTGGCTACAGTTATTGATGAAAACGATCCAGTATATCAAGATTATGTGGCAGGTGAAACAAGCAATCAACTGAATGTAAATACGGGCATATATTTATATAGTGATCAATTTTTTGTTGGCTTTTCTTCTAACCAATTGCTGCAAAACGACCTACAAATAGCGGATATTGAAACAAGTCCTGCTAACAGTAATTTGGAAATGCAACACATTTTAATTGGAGGGTACAATTTTGACTTATCCAACGACTTTAGGTTGAGTCCCAATGCATTGTTTCGTCTAACAGAAGCAAACCCTTTGGGTTTCGAATTAGGAGCCAACCTTTCTTATCAAGAATTTTTAAATGCCGGTTTAAGTTATCGAAGTGATGATGCTATTTCAATTCAGTTTGGAATGCAAGCCAATCACTTTTTAAAATTTGGATATGCTTATGACTATACGCTTTCAGAGCTTAGCGCGGCTTCTAGTGGAAGTCATGAATTATATATAGGACTAACATTATTTTAAGTTAGAGAACTTTAAATGAGAACCTTATTGAAAAAAGGACTTCTGATATTTTTTATTAGCTTGACAAGCATTTTGTCAGGCCAGATAAGCTTACCTCAGTTTGAAGCTCCAGAACTATTAGACTCCTTAAACGATAACGCAGAAGAGTCCATGCCAGTTCCTTTTAATAATGGAAATGGACTTTATTTTGTGAAAACTTATGTTGATGGAAATTTAAAGCAACGAACTCAAGGGCAAGAAGTTTATACAGCTCAAAGAGTTGATGGTGAATGGCAAGCTCCTAAAAATAGTTTTGATGAAATTAATGATTGGGGGAATAATGCAGTTGTTGGGGTATCAGATGATGGGAATAGAGTGTATGTTTTCAACTCAATTCAAAGTAGACGAAAACTTTCAAGGGGCTTAGCTTATATAGAAAAAGAAGAAGATGGGTCATGGGGTAAGTTGCAAAAGTTAGAAGTCGAAGGTCTAGATATTGGAGAAGGCTACTACTCATTTTATATCAATCCCTCAGAAACAACTTTAATGATTAGTATGGCACCGAGCGATACTACTTTAGATGAAGATTTATTTGTTAGTCTGAAGCAAGCTAATGACACCTGGGGAGCCCCTATACATTTAGGTAATGAGATAAACACTAAAAACTATGAAATAAGTCCTTTTCTAGCAAAAGACAACAAAACACTCTATTTTTCGAGCAATGGGCATGGCGGTTTTGGAGCTTCAGACATTTTTGTAAGCTATCGTTTAGACGATACCTGGGAAAACTGGACATCACCTAAAAATCTTGGTAAAACAATTAATTCAGTTGGATTCGAGGCCTATTTTTCAATAGCGAATGAAAAGGAAGTATATTTTGCAAGCAATAGAGACCAACAATATAGCGATTTGTACTACACGACTATAACAAAGCAGTTAATCTATAATCCTGAAGATGACGGGAAAGAAGAGCAAGAAGAAAGTACGCCTAAAATGAATAAACTAGTAGCTGGTGAATTTACGATTGAAGGTATGCCAGTTGAGAATGTAGAGCTTGAAATTATTGATGAAGATGGGGTATTGATCGAAGAAGTAACTACTGATGTTTATGGCCAATTTACCTACTCAAAACTCGACCCTGAAAAGGTCTATTTGGTTAGAATCAAAGAGGATGATAAATCTCAATATGGGGGAGGGCAAGTATATTTTATTGATGACGAGGGGGAGAAGGTTGGCAAATTTGTAAAAGACAGTCAAGGCGATTTTGCTGAAAAAGGGGATAGCCCTACCAAAGAAAAAGTTCAAGGAATTTACACATACAATAAATTACCGGTGGCAAGGGCTTCCTTAGTAGTCGTTGATGAAAGCGGCTTTCCAATGGATACTATTTATACAGATGATGAAGGGAAGTTCGACTACGAGGCAGTGGACTCCACTGAGAAGTATGCTATAATTCCAATGGAAACAGACGATAAAGAGCTTAACGAAATTGATTTATTTTTAGCAGACGAAAAAGGAGCACGTCTTGAAACTCTTCCAGTTACGACAGAGACCCTAGCTCTTCGTCCCATGAAAAAAATTAGTAAAGACTATGACGAAGCAGAGCCTGAGAAGTTGGTTTACAGTCAGTTTACCCTTAAAGGCTTGCCAGTTGAAAATGTCAAATTAGAAATTTTTGATTCGCAAGGAGAAAAAGTGGAAGAAGTTGTTACTGATGCATATGGAAACTTTAGTTATCAAAAATTGAATCCCGATGAAGTTTATATAATTCGGATTGCTGAAGAAGACATAGAAGACTTTAGTGGTGGTAAGGTATACTTTGTGGATAAAGAGGGAGAAAAAATAGGAAGATACGTGCAGCGAGCGGATAGTAGTTATGCTACAGAAGGAATGGTTTTAAATCCTACTCTCATAAAAGGGGTATACCTATATAAGCAATTGCCCGCGGAAGATGTCGGCCTAGGAGTTCTTGATGACAATGGCTTTCTATTAGATACTGTTTATACTGACGATGAAGGAATATTTGAATATGAAAGCTTATCAGCTGAAGAGGACTACTCAATTGTTTTAATGGAAACCGAAGGGGTTATTGAAGAAGATTTAGACATTTATTTGATTGATGAAGAAGGCCAAAGAATTGAATCTCAAGAATTAAAAGAAGGGTTGTTGATTAGAAAACCGCAAGCTAGTTTAATTGAAAAAAATGTAGTTTATAGTCAACTGACCTTAAAAGGCATGCCTGCTGAAAACATTAAACTGGAGATTTATGATGATGAGGGTGAGCTAGTAGATGAGGTTGTAACTGACGAAGATGGGCTTTTCAGTTATGAAAAGTTAGATATTCAGAAAAACTATATGGTTAAAATTGCCGAAGTGGATATCGGAGACTTTAGCGGCACCAAAGTATATTTTGTCGATCAAGCTGGAAACAAAAAAGGAAGATATGATTCAGGTGGAGACGAAACGTTCATAGAGAAAGATACTTCAAAAAAGCAAGAAATCATTAAAGGGGTCTATGCCAATAATAAGAAGCCCAATCAACCTGTTAAGCTAGGAATATTTGATGAAAGTGGATTTTTAGTAGATAGCGTAACAACTAAAAATGACGGGTCATTTGAAGTGGAAGGACTTGATTCAAATGAAGTTTTTTCAGTGGTTCTAATGGAAGCTGACAGTGTTGATCAAGAAGACTTGGATTTGTACTTAACAGATAAAGAAGGGAATAAAATAGATGCAAAGCCCATAAAACAAGGGTTAATGGTCCGAAAACCAATGGCTAGCCTAGTTGACAAGTCAATGATTTATGGACAATTCATTTATGAAGGCTTACCTGTTGAAAATGTGAAGCTAGAGATTTATGACGATGAAGGAACGTTGGTTGATGAGGTAGTTACTGATGCTTATGGGAACTTTAAATACACTAAGCTAGATCCTGAAAAAGTTTATTTTGTTAAACTTGCTGAGGAGGATGTTGATATATTTGGTAATAGTAAAATGTATTTTACAAATGATGAAGGGACCAAAACTGGACGATTTGTTGAAACAGAAAAGGGCGTTTTTTCAGAAAAGGCTGCGATAGAAGATCAGGAAAGAATAATAGGTGTCTTTACTTATAAATCAGAGCCAGTTAAAAAAGCAGGAATTATCATTGTTGATGAAAATGGTGTGCCAATAGATACATTTTATACTGATAGCTATGGGAAGTTTGAGTTCTTTATGGTGGATGAAGATGAGGAATATTCCTTGATTCCAATGAATGTTGAAAATGTTCAATTAGAGCAGATTGACCTGTATTTAACCAATGATGCTGGTGAGCGAATAAGAACCTTGCAAGTAGAAAAGGCTAAAATAGAATACCTAGTCAATAATTCGGATTCGAAAAGTGAACTTGAAAAGAAGCAAAACAAACAAAATCCGAATGAAACGGATATTTACTACATTTACTTTCAATTCAACCAATATGCTTTATCTGAGAATGATAGAGGGATATTAGATTTAGTAATAGATGTTTTAAAAAATTACTCTAGCGCAAATGTTGAGTTGGTTGGTCATACAGACAACATTGGTTCTGATGCAGTTAACATGCGATTCGGGGAAGTCAGAGCAATCTCGGCAATGCGATATTTAAAAAGGCATGGTATCTCTGAGGATAGAATTTCAATTGAAAGTAAAGGAGAAACTATGCCGGTTGCTTCCAATGAAACTTCTGAAGGAAGAGCAAAAAATAGAAGAGTAGAGGTTTCTATAATACAATCAAATTTATCCAACCAACAAAGAACAAGATGAAAAAAATTACTTTTTTAAGTGCCGTTCTCTTCATCTCTACCTTCGCGGCTTACGGACAAATGATCATCCCTGAGTTTAATACGCCTATACTTATTGAAGAAATCAGTAGCGATGACGAAGAAAGCATGCCATTACCATTTAATGAAGGTAATGGCTTTTACTTTTACAGAACATACTATGGTGGTCCCGAGAATAACATCGTCAAAGGCCAAGACATTTGGATTTCAGAAATGAAAAAGAAAGGGTGGGGCGATCCTTACCGCCTATTTAGAGCAGACTTTATAGAAGGAAGTAGTACAATTTTTGGAACATCAGCCGACGGAACTAGAATCTATGTGCTGATTACAAAGTACATGGAGACCACCACAGAACGTAAAATTGGTTATTATGACCAAACAGGGAAAGACAAATGGGGAAGTTTCAATGAAATAAAAATTGAAGGTTTTCAATTTGAAGAAAAGTTCTATCATTTTTACATGACTCAAGGCGAAGAGATACTTCTAATTAGTATGTCGCCTGAAACGAATAGATTGAATGAAGACCTTTATGTTAGCTTAAAAGTTGATGGGAAGTGGAGAAAACCAATTGAGTTAGGAGAAACAATTAATACTCCAAAAATTGAAATGGCTCCCTACATGGGCAACGATAATAAGCTACTCTACTTCTCAAGCGAAGGACATGGGGGCCTTGGAGAGTCCGATATATTCGTTTCCAGAAGGCTGGATGATACCTGGACCAACTGGACCCCACCAGTCAATATGGGTGCTCCGATAAACTCTGAAGGCTTTGAAGATTTTTTTATTATTGGAAATGGTAGCAAAGTGTTTTTTACTTCAAGCAGAGGAGCAGAATACAGTAGTATTTATGAAGCAATAGCAACAGGAACTTTTCGTTACGCATTTGCAGACTCCATTATTGGGGAGTTTATTTTTAATAGCTTGCCTGCAGATAATGTAACGCTTGAAATATTTGATGAGGAAGACAATCTGTTAGTTGAGCTTAAAACGGATGAGGAAGGGAAGTTTGTATATAAAAAGCTCAGTGCAGATCAAGTCATTATGGTGAAAATAAAAGCGGATGATGGAGAAGACTTCATCGGCGCAAAAATGTATCTATCTGATTCAAATGGAAAGCGAAATAAGCGTTTGATTTTCACTAAAGTGGGCATGTTTGTTGAAGAAGATTTGGTGAAGGAACGCGAGAAAATTCAAGGAGTTTTCAACTACAACAACCTTCCAATGAAGAACTCTGCGTTGGTCCTTTATGATGAGAATGGTTTCCCTGTAGACACTATTTATACTGACGAGTTTGGAAACTTTAGTTACAATAAAATTGCATATGACAATAACTTTACATTAATTCCCTTAAATGAGTCGGATGACTTTACAATGGTTGATCTTTACTTGACAAATGAGGCTGGTGTGCGCACCTTTAATTTAGCCTCAAAAAACGATAAGTTTACTTTTATACCAGCTGGTGAGAAAGCAGCAGAAATAGCCTTGTCTCCACCATTAGATAAAACAGCTGAAAGTAAAACTTTAATTTCAAAATCTGCTTCAGTCAAAGATCAATGGAATGGGATGGGAGTTGAAGATAAAACCGTTTATTTTGAATTTGCTAAAAACCAATTAAACCCTAAGGCTAAGGACAAGTTAGACCAAATAGCTAAACTTCTAGAAGCAGATAATAGCTTGAAAGTTGAAATTATTGGTCATACAGACGATGTCGGGAGTGAAGAAAGTAACCAAGAAAGAGGCTTAGATCGGGCAATAGAAGTTAAAGGTTACCTCAACTCAAAAGTAAAAGTAAATTCAGCTGCAATTGAAGTAAAATCTGAAGGTGAACTAAAGCCAATTGCTTCAAATAAATCAGTAAAGGGGAGAGCAAAAAATAGAAGAGTTGAAATTAACTTGAGGTAAGCCATCTGCTTGTTCAAAAGGGCTTAACTTGAATACGAAGGCATTTTATTGTCTTTAAAGCGTAAAATTTCGATATTAAAATTACTTCAAGGGAATTATAACTTGTCGTATGTATAATCTATTCTTACCATTAATGTAAATAAAAAAGCAGAATGGAAAAGCAAGAAGTAAATCAATTGTTAGCGCAAGGGGTAACCATATTAGGGGCTATCTTAATTAAGGAGGTTGCAGAGCATTTAATAGAAGAAAACTCTAAGCACGAGCTGCCTAAAGAGCCTGAAAAAGTAAATAATCAATCTTGGGGAAAAGCGATAGCTTACGCTGCTTTAACTGGCGCCTTTTTAGGTGCTTTTAAACTATTGGTGAAGCGTGGTTCGATTAGTGGGCTTGAAAAAATAAACCATTAACGATATTCAGGATTTTCAAAACCCCAACGTTCTCCTTTATCCCACTGACTGCGCACATTTCCATAGTCAAGATATCCATTATTGGCTTTTAGCATTTTAGCTAAATGCAATAAATTGTAGGTCATAAATGTAGTGTTTCGATTAGTAAAGTCGTTTTCTTTTGCATTGGCTTCCTCGTCTAAATAACTTGGTCCGGGGCCTACCTCTCCAATCCAACCGCTATCAGCTTGCGGCGGAATTGAGTAACCAAGGTGTTGCATAGAATACAAAAGTCCCTTAGCGCAGTTTTTTACACCATCCTCATTACCAGTAATAATACATCCCCCTACTTTCCCATAATAAATGTATTGGCCTTTGTTGTTTTGAAAACCGCTCATTCCATACATCCGCTCAATGAGTTTAGTGGCTATAGAAGACTTTTCTCCTAACCAAATGGGTGTCCCAATGATTAATATGTCTGCGTCCATTACCCGTTTGTATATTGCTGGCCAATCGTCCTTTTCGGCACCATGCTCAGTCATGTCAGGGTAAACTCCAACGGGAATATCATATTCGATTAAGCGCAAATAATCAACACTAACCCTTTCTTTTTCCATAATGGTTTGAGATACCTTCATTAAACCATGAGTATGGCTTATTTGAGGGGCCTTTTTGAGGGTGCAATTAATGTAAAGCGCTTTTAAATCTGAAAAATTGGGTGCTTGCATTGATTTATATGTTGGTGTTTCTCAAAGGTACAAGAATTAGAATTAATGAGTAGTGGAATAATTATTCCAAAAAATATTTTAGCTTTGTTTCCAAAATAGAGAAACGAGAAAACTTAAATACCTTAGAAATGCCTAGAAGTAAACAATTTGACAAAGAAAAAGTATTGGAAAAAGCAATGCATCTCTTTTGGGAAAAAGGTTATCATGCCACCTCAATGCAAGACTTGATAGATACCTTGGGAATTAATAGGGCAAGCTTATACGATACTTTTGGCAGTAAAAAAGAACTCTTCGATTTGGCACTTAGTCATTACCAAGATCAGAATGCAAAAATAATAGCAGGTTTCTTGTATTATCAAACGAATGTAAGACAAGGGATTTACTTGCTTTTTGATCGTATGATTGACGATGCATTAAATAATGATATTCCACGAGGGTGTTTTACAACTAATACTACAACAGAACTGGCTTCAGCAGATGAAAAGTCGAAGAAATTAATAGCTGAAGACAAATCAGTTATAGAAGAGATTTATACCAATTACTTGCAATATGGAGTAAACCAGAGTCAAATTTCTCCTTATAAAGACTTAAAGAATATTTCAAGCTATTTATATGCTTTACAAAGCGGCATTAAGGTTATTTCAAAAGTACAGCCAAACAAAGAGCAGTTATTAAAATTAGTAAGTACAGGGCTCAGTGTATTAGATTGAAACTTACATTCTACTTTGTTGGTGCTTATTAGAAAGGTATCGAAAGTTTTCAACGCTTACTCCATAGCTTCAGCTAACTCGTCTGTCATTTCCATGTTGTGATAGACCACATTCACGTCATCATCTTCTTCAAACTTTTCAATCAAGTTCAGAATTTTCTGGCCGTCCTCTATGTCCACTGCCTGAGTACTTTTTGGAATACGTTGCAATTCTTGGCTTTCTGGTTCAATATTCAACTCTTCGAGCTTTTTTTGCAAGTTGCCAAAATCTTCAAAAGAAGTGTAAACTGTGAGCACATCTTCTTCTTTTTCAACATCTTCGGCGCCACCATCAATCAATTCCATTTCAAACTCATCCATGTCTTTGTTTTCCAAAGCGGACATTGGTATTGTAAACACACCTTTACGATCGAAGATAAATTCCAATGAGCCATTAGTTCCCAAGTTGCCACCTCCCTTTGAATAAATAGAACGAACATTAGCTACTGTGCGATTAATATTGTCCGTTGTAGCTTCTACAAAAAGCGCTATTCCAGCAGGACCATACCCCTCATAGAACACCTCTTGGTAGCTTTCTCCGTCTTTGTCTGATGCTTTTTTAATGGCTCTAGAAATATTGTCTTTAGGCATGTTAACCCCCTTGGCATTGGCTATTGCTAAACGCAATCTTGGATTAGCATCCGGGTCAGGACTCCCACCTTCCTTTATGGCAATATTTATCTCCTTAATAATTCGGGTAAAAATTTTACCCCGCTTGGCATCTAATGCGCCTTTTTTCCTTTTAATGGTTGACCATTTACTATGACCTGACATGTTCGTGAGTTTTAAACAAAAATAAGAAATGTGTGAAAATAAGAAACAAAAAAAGTCCACTGCATAGGCAACGGACTTGAAAAATAGGATTATTAATCTATTAGAAAGAAGCTAAAGAAACGCCGACTGTAAAAGGATATAATTCAGGCCCTTTATTATTCTCAAACATCGGTGTTAAACTGTAATTTGCAAATATGGTGAACCCGCCATATCCAACTCTTGCTACCAAGCTAAAAAGAAAGGGGTTTGTGTTATAATCTGTTCTGTTTTTTACTTTATACTCTTTATTGTCTTGAGTGAATATTTGTTTGGTTTTCGCTCCAAGCCGATAACTTAACATACCGCCTACAGCAACATGAAAACTATGTTTAGCATCCTTACCTAAGTTCGTCTCTAGCATAATTGGCCAGTTTAAAACCTCAGATTTAAAAAGGTTTTTCGATAATACGATTGATGAATCTTGAAATCCAAAAGTGCTATCTTTATTTGCTAGAATGGTATAGTCTCTATCTAACGCATACTTATTAAACTCAAAGCCTAAACCAGTGCTAATACCAAACTTTTCTTTTGCAATAGGGATATAATGTTCGAAAAAATTAAGACTAATCGAAACAGATCGCGCATAATCTAAATCCATAAACCTAGCTTCTTCTGGCAGGTCAACACTCTTTTTTTCACTTAGCAGACCATTTATTCCAAAATCAACTCCTACATAATGATTCCATCGTTGTTTTTCCTCTTTTTTTATGCTGATTGATTCAGTATCATCATTTTTAGAATCATTTTTATCATCAGAAATTATAATCACCTTGGTTGACCCAATTGAAAACCTACTTGTATCTGATTTAGTGGAGTCAGAAGACATCTCAGCTTCTTGAGCCATTCCATTAACGCCCAGTAATAGAAAAGCCGTAACACTTATTCCTATTAACTTGATTGATTTAGTAACACTGTTGTAATTTGTTTTCATAAGTTCTCTGTGTTTGATTTTTTATGTTGGACGAACAAGTTGCTGAATAGTTACAGCAACAAGCTTAAAAATTCGAATAACTAAACTTTCCTAGGTTGATGGCGAAGCGCTGAGTTTGACCTTCTTGTGTTTCAGATAAGCGTAATCTATTATTAGAAAAGTCAGCTAGCTCCTCTATAATGGCTTTTTTCAGTGATTTATTTTTTAGCACGTCAGTTTTAATTTTTTGTCCAGCTAGTTTAGTTAAGGATGGGAATTCTTGATATGCTAAGGACTCAGTATTTTCAGAAACTAGTTCATTGTCGTTTATTGATGAGGGCATTCCTTCAATGTTCTTTACACCCTTTACCATTGCCTCAGAATAGGAAAAAGTTGACTTTAAAGGTTGGAAAGCGAGAGCTTGAACTTTAGAAATCTTAATTCTTTTTTCAGACTTTATTGAATTATTGTTTGCTAACGTTTGCCTTAACGCTGTGTTTTTTACTTTAGGCGCTATGGGATTATTGTCTTGAGGAGTTTGTTGTTGTTGAATTGATACTCTGTTTTGATCATCTGGTTGATCTGATGAATAAGAAAATTGAGTAGGATGGTACTGCTCATCAACAAACCCTATATTCAATAAACTTAAAATCAACGCAGCTGCAGCAGCAGCTGAAATAGCTTTAGTCCATAGAGCAAATTTGTTGTCCTTTTTGAGCAAAGCTTTTTTATGGGGATAAATAAATTTTTCATCTGCAGCTAATTTTGTTTTATGGTAAACTGCTAAATCGTTCAAGATAGCTTCATTGTTATTTATCAATTCTGCAAGTTGCCTTTTCTCATCTAATGAAATAATTTCTTCCAATTGCGCTACCATTAAATAATCAATTATTGGCATGCCTGTGTTTTCCTCTCTATATAATACTGCTTTTGACTTGTGAGTAAAGGATTGTTCAGCTGATAAAAACGGCTGCTCAAAATCTTCTAGTTCTTTTTTTAGTTGAGGGTGCTGAATTAAAAAATTGCGTAACTCTTCCTCCTCAGTTTGGGATAAATTCCCCTCACTAAAATCTAAAAAGAAAGCTTCGTAATTTTTTAAACTTATTTTACTCATCAAATAATTGTTTCTACACTCACTAAGTAATCTCTTAACTTTTTTCTTGCTCTGAAGATGTAAACTTTCACTTGTGATAAATTCAATTGCATTATTTTACCAATCTCTTCATAATCATAGCCTTCATAATCTCTAAGCATTACAGCAGATCGTTGTAGCTCTGGTAATTTTAGAAGCGCTTCATTAAGCAGTTCGTTTAAGCCCGAATAGCTTTGTTCTTGACTGTAATTATTTTCAAATTTTTCTGACCACTCACCTTGCTTTTTATCTCTTCGAATTAAATCAATCATTGTGCGATAAGCAGTAGTAAAAAGATAAGACTTTGCTTTTTCTCCCTCTATCGCTTCATGCTTTTGCCATAATTTTAAGAAGGCATCTTGTACCACATCTTTTGCCTTCTCTTCATCGCGTATATTTTTTAATATAAACCGATAAATATTGTCGGAAAATGCAGTTACAGTATGATTGTATTCACGAATAGTCATAAATTAGTCTTGTACTCTATAGCTTGACGAATAAGGATTCGAAAAAGTTACAGGGGTTAAAAATAGATAGATTTGCTCAAAGACTTAAAACACTTTTAAGCCCTTATATATTAAGTAAATTTGCATTAAATTTTAGGCAATAATGGGCAAGTATAAAAAGGATGAAATAAAGGTTTCAGGCAAAGGTGCTAAACGCAGTGATGCTAAGAAGGGGAAGTTTGATTCAAAAGGCAAATCGGACGCCAGAGCCGATGGTAAGAAGCCTTTCAAGGGAAAGCCATTTAAAAAGAATCCACCAGCACCTAAAAAAACCTACGCCGATGAAGGAAAAATTCGTTTAAACCGTTTTTTAGCGAATGCGGGTATTTGTTCCAGACGGGAAGCTGATAAATTAATAGCCGCTGGAGCAGTGAAAATAAACAATGAGGTAGTCACTGAGCTGGGAACAAAGGTGGAAGAGTCAGATACTGTTCACTATGGTGGAGAGTTACTACAAAGTCAAAAGAAACAATATGTATTACTAAATAAGCCAAAAAACTACATCACCACTATGGATGATCCTTCAAATCGACAAACTGTAATGGAGCTTGTTGCAAGAGCTTGCAATGAGCGTATTCATCCTGTTGGAAGATTGGACCGGGCAACTTCGGGCTTACTATTGTTTACAAACGATGGCCTCTTAACCAAAAAACTAACTCATCCAAGTAGTCAAATCAGTAAAATTTATCATGTTTCTCTGGACAAAAATGTTACCCAAAACGACTTAATAAAATTGGTAGAGGGAATTACTCTTGAAGATGGGAAAACTCATGCAGATAAAGCATTTTACATTCCAGGAACTCCAAAGTCAACCATTTCATTGGAGCTTCATTCCGGGAAAAATAGAATTATTCGAAGAATGATGGAGTCTATGGGTTATAAGGTTACAAAGCTAGATCGAGTGCAGTTTGCAGGATTAACTAAAAAAGATTTGCCACGAGGCAGGTTTAGGCATTTATCAGAAAAAGAGGTAGGATTAATGCAACGAGTAGCTGGCCTAAGCAGGGTAGAAAGCTAAAAAAACATTATTGTTCCAAATAGATACCTAAACAATTATTCTATCGTTTCTAAGGTATGCGCATCTTAAAAAAAATAACAGTTTTATTTTTAGTGCTAATACTGCTTTTTGTAGCGAGCATTATTACGTTTTCAATCTTTTATGGCGATGAAATAAAGGCTTTCGTCGTAGAAAATATCAATAAAAATCTTCGAACTGAAGTTGAAGTTGCTGAAGTTGAGTTTAGTGTTTGGGAAAGTTTCCCATTGGCTTCAGTGGTATTTTCTGATGTAGTTATTCATGCAGTTGATGCTAAAAACGATACTCTATTGGCAGCAAAAAAAATAGCAGTTCAGCTAAACCTTTCTGATTTATTACAAAAGAAATATAAAATAACTGGTGTTGAAATAAGCGATGGTAAATGCGCAATGCTGATAGACAATAGTGGCAGGGCAAATTATATTTTCTGGAACCAACAAGATAGCAATTCAAGTGCTGGATTCAACATGCAGCTCGAGCAAGTTAAAATCAATCACATGGATTTTACATATGCCGACTACTCAAAAAAAATAGAAATTTCAGTTTCAATTAATGAAACCGATTTAAGTGGTAGCTTTTATGAATCAGTTTTCGATTTGGAGATAAATTCTGCACTAATGTGTAAGAAGTTTATAATAGGGGAGCTAAGCTTGTTTGAAAACCGCAAGCTATTTGTTTACTCTGAAGGGAGTGTTGACCAAAGCAAACAAGAAATCACCTTTAAGAATTCTAATCTGGGAATAGATGACATGAACTTAAAGGTGAATGGAAATTATTCTTTTGGCGAAAAAATAAGCAAAATAGATCTTGTACTGAAAAGTGAAAATACAGATCTCGCCAGAGCGATAGCCTTGTTTCCTAAATCAGTTAGAGATCAGTTGAGTCGTTATAAAATAATAGGGGAGGCAGTATTTAGCGGACAAATTGCAGGAGATATTTCAGCCATAAGTGCACCGTCCTATGTGTTTAATTTTGCGATTGAAAATGGCGTTTTTCAAGATACGCAAAGCGACCTTCAGTTTTCTAATAGCTTCTTAAAAGGAACTATAGAAAATGGCGCTGAAAACAGTTTAGAAACAACTAAATTGCGCTTAGAAACATTTGAAACGACTTTAAATGAAGGCAAAATCAAAGGCAACATTAGTATTCTTAACTTTAAAAATCCCCTTTATGAATTCCATGGTTCGGTAGGCTTTGGACTAAGAGATGCGGTGGATTTATTTGGATGGAAAATGGTGCTTAACCCAAAGGGTAGATTTCAGGCCAATTTAGATGTAAAAGGGAAGTTAGCTGAAGTTGGAAAATATGACCTCAATGATTGGAAAAATTCAAGCATAAAAGGAAATATAGAAATAATAGGTTTAGGGTTTCAATATAAATCACGACCTCAGATACTCACTGAAATTCACGGTGACTTAAACTTTAACAATAACTCAATTGAGGTTAACAGTCTAACTGGAAAGATTGACGAAAGCCAACTCAATTTTTCAGGCAAATTCAATAATTTAATAGGATTTTTACTGGAAAAAGAACAGCCATTATTTGTTGACGCCACACTTAGTTCACCAAAAGTTAATTTAGCGTCATTTTTAGAATCAAATGAAAAAGTAACTGATGATTCCTCAGGCTATGAGTTAGAAATTTCGCCCTACGTTACCATTTATTTAACTACCAAACTTGAATCTTTGGTGTTTAAAAAGTTTGACTTAAGAGATTTAAAAGCAGATGTAATTATAAAAAATGAAGGTATTGATGTGCGAAATGCAAGATTTTTTTCCCAAGAAGGCAGGGTAGAGGGAGACCTGTTTATTCGAGAACTGGATGATAACAGACTTCAGTTAACTTGCGAAGCAGATTTAGAAGAAGTGGATGTGCACAAGCTATTTAATAGTTTCAATAATTTTGGGCAACAGAGTTTAAAAGCTGAAAACATTTCTGGAATCGCTAATGCCTCAGTTCGGTACCGTTCAAAAATGTCGAAAAAACTAGAAATAGATCCTAAAACAATTGAAGCAGAAATAGATCTTAACATCAATAATGGGGTGTTGGAAAACTACCAACCATTAGAAGTGTTATCTAAGTTCATTGACTTAGACGAATTGAAGCATGTTGAGTTTAAGCAATTAAACAACCAGGTGTTAATCAAAAATGAAACGGTTTACTTTCCAAAATTTGATGTCAACTCAACAGCACTTGATGTAAATATTTCAGGTACGCACACCTTTGGGAATGAAATTGACTATCATTTTACTTTATTTTTAAACCAGTTGCTCAACCGAAAAGTAAAAAAACCAAAGCAAAGCGAGTTTGGCTATGTAGAAGATGATGGATTGGGTAAAAGTAAGCTCTATTTAAAAATGACAGGAACAGTTGAAAACCCAAACATTAGCTACGATAGTGAGCAGCTTAAGGCAACAATCAAAGAACGATTCACTGAAGAAAAGCAAAGTGTAAAGCAAATATTAAATGAAGAGTTCGGCCTGTTTAAAAAAGACAGCATTCGACCACCTAAAGAGCAGCCTCAGAAAACGAGTCCTTTTCAAGTGGAAATTGATTCTTCTTACACCAATAAGCGAGAAAAATCTATTAAAAATCAAGAGTTACAAGGCTCATCTAAGGATAAAGAAGAGAAAACAGAAAAGAAGTCTAAGTTTGGAAAATTTATGGATAAAATTGCAAGTCCAAATGAGGAAGAATATGTTGAACCTAAGTAATAGTAAGATTTTATTGGGAATTTCACTTATTTTAGCAACCTTCAAAACAGAAAAATCGTCTAAAAAGCAAATTAGGGAAGAATTTTGAACATTTATTCAAAAAAACAGCGTTGGAAGTTTGCGTTGGCGGCGATAGCCGCCATCATTGTCTTTGTATCCTTGTGGTACACACAAATTCTTGTTGGACAAATTGCCGAAGAAGAAAAACACAAAGCAAAATCCTGGGCAGAAGCCATTCAACGAAAGGCCGAACTGGTAAGTTATACTCAAGAGCTTTTCAAAAAAATTTCAGAAGAGGAACGCAAAAAAGTTGAAATCTGGGCAGAAGCTAACCGAAGAGTAGCCACTTCACCAGTTGATGAGGACCCTACCTTTTATACTCAAATCATATTTAGCAACACAACCATTCCAATAATTATTACCCAAAGAGAAGGGGTAATTGATAAGAATACAAAAACAAAAAACTTAGACTCAACCCAAGCAAAAGACACTACTTTTTTGAAGAAAAGAATGGCTGAAATGCGAAATCAAAATAAGGTTATTGGCTTAAACTATTTCGCAGATCAAAATGTGTATCTATATTATGGAGAGTCAACGGTATTTTCTGAGCTTAGAAAGGTGCTTAATGAGCAAATAGAATCTTTTAATACCGACATTGTCACCAACTCTGCATCAGCGCCTGTTATCTATGTTGATAGCAATGAAAACATATTGGCATTCGGTAATTTGGATTCTACAAAAATGCAGTCATCTGAATATGTTAATCAGGTAATTGCTGAAATGAAGGAAAACAATCCAGCCATTGAAGTGAATTTAGGAGATGAAGAGGTGAGACACATTTATTATTCAGACTCTCCTTTGCTGGTAAAGTTGAAGTACTATCCATTTGTTCAATTGGGCGTAATTGCCTTGTTTTTATTGATTGCCTATTCTCTTTTTAGCACTGCCAGAAATGCGGAACAAAATCAAGTTTGGGTAGGGATGGCTAAAGAAACTGCACATCAATTGGGCACACCATTGTCTTCTTTATTGGCGTGGATTGAAGTGTTGCGAAGCAGAAATGTAGATGAGAAAACCATCAATGAAATTAAGCGAGATTTAGGCCGACTAGAAACGGTTACGGAACGATTTTCAAAAATTGGATCTAAACCTAATTTAGAGCAAAACGATGTGAATGAACTGATTAAAAATACATTGGCTTATCTTAAAACCCGCTTATCGAAAAAAGTGGAATTCAATCATACTACTTCTAACGGTAATGTTGTAATGGCAAGTGTTAATGTGCCACTTTTAGAGTGGGTGTTAGAAAACATTATAAAGAATGGAGTGGATGCTATTGCTGGTGAAGGAAAAATTGACATTCATGTTACTGATCAGTCTCAGTTTGTATACATTGATATAAGCGATAACGGAAAAGGCATTCAAAAAGGAGCACGAAAAACTGTTTTTCAGCCTGGTTACACCACCAAAAAACGAGGTTGGGGCCTAGGGCTTTCGCTAACAAAAAGAATCATTGAAAACTATCATTCAGGAAAAGTTTTTGTGAAAAGCTCTGAAGTGGGTCAAGGAACAACCTTTAGAATTGTGCTAAATAAATCAATGCAAAATGGCAGGAATATACATTCATATTCCTTTTTGTAAGCAGGCGTGTAGCTACTGCGACTTCCATTTTTCTACGAATATTTCTCGGAAAAACGAATTGTTGGCTGCGCTTCAACTCGAAATGCATCAACGTTCTAATTACCTAAACGGCGAAAAAATTGAAACCATTTACTTTGGAGGTGGAACGCCATCTCTCTTAACCCAAAGCGAATTATTGGAGATTTTTGATGGACTTCATAAGCACTTTGAGATTAGTAAGGCTGCCGAAATAACAATAGAGGTAAATCCTGATGACTTGGACAAGAAGAAATTAAAAGCTTTGAAGGCTTCCCCGATTAATCGCTTGAGCATTGGTGTGCAGTCGTTTTTTGATGAAGACTTGAGGTTTATGAATCGAGCTCACTCGGCTAAAGAAGCAGTTTATAGCTTAAAAAAGGCTCAAGATATTGGATTCGAGAATATGAATATCGATTTGATATTTGGTAGCCAAACGACGAGCAATAAAATGTGGGAAGAAAACTTAAAAACCTTTTTTGACTTACAAATCCCACATTTATCGGCTTATTCGTTGACTGTTGAAGAGAAAACAGCTTTATGGGCTAAAATCAAAAAGGGGAAAGTTGCACCCATTGATGATGATAAAAATCACGAGCAATACCAATTGCTTCAGCAAGCAATTGATAAACATGGGTTTCAGCAATATGAAGTATCGAACTATTGTAGTAAAGAGAATTACTCCAAACACAACACCTCTTATTGGTTTGGGATAAACTATTTGGGTTTGGGACCCTCAGCGCATTCGTTTAATGAAAAGTCAAGGCAATGGAATGTTCGTAACAACATAAAATACACTCAAGCTTTAAATGATGGAAAACCTTACTTTGAACAAGAAGTATTGACCGAGGTTGACCAATACAATGAATATTTAATTACGAGTTTAAGAACCAAGTGGGGAATTCAAAAAACGGATGTTTCAAATCGATTTTCAAGCGCTATTCAAGCCCATTTTGAGCAACAGTTGAGCAACTTAAAATTAGAAGGAGTGGAAAACTCTGATGATAGCCTAATTGTGAAGCGTCCCTATTTATTTCAATCGGATGAAGTTGTGCGTGAATTGATGATTTAAAATTTACATTTGACTATGGAAAAGATCAATCTCACTCAAAAATTTAATCTCTTCTCAGAGCATTGGACTCCTAAAATTTTAGGGGAGCTGAACAACCAATACCTAAAAATTGCAAAGGTAAAAGGCGAGTTTGTTTGGCATGATCATGCCAATGAAGATGAGCTTTTTATGGTGATAAAAGGGCAATTAAATATTGAACTAGAGGATGAAACAGTTCAGCTGAATGAAGGAGAAATATACATTGTTCCTAAAGGGGTTCAACATAAACCATTTGCCGAAGAAGAGTGCTGGATTTTATTGCTTGAGCCAAAACAAACCAAACATACCGGAGAGCTTAAAGACGAGTTGACGGTAGAAGAAAATGAGTGGATATAAGGTAAATTAGAGTTATTTACTTCGCGCTGTTTTTATTTTTTCCTTTATTAGGTTTATTGTCCAATTGAGTCTCTTTTTTTTCCTTTTTTACTTTCAGCTGTTCATCAAAATGAACTCCATCGTTTAAACCAACATCTGGTGTTCTGTTTGCAATGTGTTTCTTTTTTTTAGCCATCTTAGATCTTTTATATATAACAGAAGTCAAGTTTCAATGTTTATTTTTTTGTTATGAAGAGAAATGAGAGCGAATTAAAGCCTGAGCCTCGTATGTAAGAAATAAAAATGTTATTCTTGTTTGATTAGCTTTACTTTTTTCTGCTGATCACCTATTAATATGTGAACTAAGTAAACTCCATTAGTTTGATCTGCTAAATCAACCTTTATTTCTTTAGAAGTTACGTTTGATAACTCTTTGATTAATTTACCGGCTATATTGTAAATTTGAATAGTTGCCATGAGTCTGCTTTCGCCAAGATCAATAGTAAATGCTTCCCTGCTTGGGTTAGGAAAGATCTTAATTTGTTGAAGGTAATATTCATAAATCCCAACGTTAAAAATTCCTTCACAGCTAGAAGTATCGGTGCAGCCATTTTGACTTACAATTGCAGCATAATTTCCATTTTTACTTGGGGAAAACTCTTGCCTTGTTTCACCTGGAACAGGGATATAGTTGCTATCACAATAAATCCATTGATAGGTCGCACCTGATGTATTAGCAGTTAATAGTGGGAGTGACATGGATTTCGTGATGCTAGCGTCCACAGAGTCAATCCTAAGCTGAATAGTGATAATACTATCGCAGTTTGTTGAATTTGGAATGGTGTCCTGATAGGTTCCACTTGTTGTCCATGTGTACTTCCCACTTGGGGAGGTATAGGCATCACAAGAGTTAGCAGTAACATTGCTAGTACTATTACTAAATATATCAAGTTCGATGTTAATTATTGTATCGCAGCCAGCAACTCCTGCAAGGGTATCCATATATGTTCCACTTGTATTCCAAGTATAGTTTCCACTAGGTGAAGTGTAGCTATAACAAGTCGAAGGTTTTATCGTTATTGGGATACTGTCACCAACTGTAAGATGAAAGGTGATTATACTATCGCATCTGTTTGCGTTTTTAATTGTATCTATATAAGTTCCACTAACTGTCCAAGTGTATTTGCCACTAGGGGAGGTTAATGGGTTACATACTACTTTTGAAATAGTATCAGAAGTATTGCAAAACCAATAAACTTTTGCTTGTCCGGCTTCAGTTCCATTGTCAGAGTTAGCAGGTGCGCCTATTGCTATGTTCATCGTGTCTGGCATGGAAACAGCATATCCAAACTTATCAAAATCTGCATCACCGATTAAATCTGCCCCCTTTTGAGCCCATGTGTTATTATTCCATTTGTAGACCTTAACTTGACCTTCTCGAATAGAAGACTTGATAGGTTCCCCTACAGCGATAGTGTTGGAGTTTGGCATACTAATAGGGTTTGAATAAGAAAATTCGGTGGTAAACTGAAAAGCAGCATTGATCTTTTGACCTTTTTGGATCCATGCACTTCCATTCCAACTATATATATTTACTTTATTTAAAGATTGAATCGCAACTGTATTTTTATCTGGCATATGGACAGACCAACCAAAATAATCTCCGGGACTTGCGCCTACTATAGATAATCCTTTTTGAGTCCACACTGTTCCAGTTCTTTCATAAATTCTTATAAGTCCCCGGTACACTGTGTTAAAGGTATACGACCTATAATTAAAGGGCGATCCAATGGCTACCGTTAAGGTGTCAGGGGCGCTTACTGACCAACCTGACTTATCTCCAGCAGTATCTCCTTCTATAGCCAATCCAATTTGAATCCAATCTACACCATTCCACCGATAATTACGTACATGGCCAGCATTAGAGCCATTATCATCATTGTCAATTGCTCCGATAGAGATATAATTCGAGTCGGGCATGCTTACTGAATAGCCAAAATTATCATTGCTCGATTCCCCTAAGAGATCCCCTCCCTTTTGCACCCAGTTTGTGCCATTCCACTTGTGAACTCTCACTCGGCCAGCTTGAACGGAATCTGTTGTATTTCGATGAGCTCCAATGGCAATGGTATTTGAATCTGGCATACTTATGGAGCGGCCAGAGGCATCTCCTTCTGAACCACCTTGAATAGTTGCACCTTTTTGAACCCATGTAGTATCCTTCCAGCGATAGACCTTGACATTTCCAGCATTTGGTTTATTACCAGCGTTAAAAGGCGCACCAACAGCTAATGTATGGGCATCAGACATGCTTACGGACCAACCTAGTCGATTGTAAGCGGAATCACCTTTAATGTTTAATCCTTTTTGATGTTGGGCAAAAATTGAAAAGGAGGCAAATAGAAGGAAGTAAAGAAAAGTAGGTAGTTTTTTCATGATAGTTAGTAGAAAAAGATAAGCTAATTTAAGAAAAATCCTTAGGTGCTTTTCCTAAGGCATAGTCCTAGGCGATATCCTTACCCAACCAGTTCAACACGTTTTTTTGCCAAATGTCTTCACGCTCATGCTCAGTTAATATTCCTACTTCAACAGCATAGTCTACCACTCTTCCTGGATATGAGCTTCCTACACCCTCCATTTCTCCTAAGGGATATGGGTCATCTAAGCCCATCATAATTTGACTTGTCCCAACTCGTTTTTTAAGTAGTTCAAGGGTAAAAGAGTCGTGTACGAGGGTATCGTAGTATAAATTCTTATGACCCAATGTTTTTCTTGGATTCTCAAGCCCTTTAAAAATATCTGGTCGGCCGTCGAAGCCTTGAATTCTTCTGCCATAGTTCGCAATACCAAGCATTCCACCATGGGCAAAACTTGTTCTAATATTCGGATATTTATTGGGTAAATCTCTCAAGGTAAATAAATGCAGCGTATCAGCACACTGTGCCATCATCCAAACCAAATGAAATCGCCAGTATTGATCTTTTAAAGCAATCATTTTTTCCCCATCATAAGGATGAATTTGAATTGCCAAGTCGTATTCATTTGCTAATTCATAAATAGGGTCGACAGTTGCTTCAGCAACTGAAAGCCACTCACCTTCGGCATTCAAATAGTGGGTAGGCAAGCAAAGTAAGCGAAGGTTTAACTCCTTCACACACCTTTCAATCTCTTTAAGCGCCATGTCCATATATAATGGTTGAACTACAAAACCACAAGTAAATTTATCAGGATAATCCGCTTGAAGTGAAGCGTTGTAATCATTCTGAAAGCGTATGCCATCAAAGCAATTTTTTTCTTCCCAACCATTGCAATACAATTGAGAAAGACAAAGCATTACACCGTGATCAATATTAGAACGCTCCATCCATTCTAACTTCTCTTTAAGGAAAAAACTAGGGTCTGTAATTGGTCTTGACCAGTCTCCTTGACGCATAAACTTTTTGTCTTCATCAATCCAAAAGAGTTTTTTGTCTTTCATGAATTGAGGAATCTGACTAGGTTCCGGCAAGATATGTCCGTGTCCGTTTATTCGCATAGGTGGCTATACAAATCTTTCATCAACTTCCATTACTGTTCCGCAGTTGTCGCAAGTGCGCAAGTCCTCTGAACCATAAAACTTTTTAAATACGGGCAGAAAGTCCTTTTCAATGCTGTTGAGCACAAAATATTCATCATAAAGCTTGTTGTTGCAATTGTCACAGAACCAAAGTAACCCATCTTTCTCCCCTTCTTGTCTTTTTTGCTCAATTACAAGTCCGATAGAGTTGGCTCCACGGTTGGGGGAGTGAGGAACTTTAGCAGGGTGCAAGTAAATGTCTCCAGCTTTTAGTTTCATTTCCTTGGCTTCTCCATCTTCTTGAATTTTTACTGTGATTTCACCTTCCAATTGATAGAAAAATTCTTCACCTTCGTTGTAGTGATAATCTTTTCTGGCATTAGGTCCACCTACTACCATTACTATAAAGTCAGTATCTTCATATACTACTTTATTACCAACTGGTGGTTTTAAAAGGTGACGATGTTCGTCAATCCATTGCTGAAAATTAAAGGGTTTTCTAATTGCCATAAGTGTTGATTTTTGGATGGTCTAAGGTAGGAAGATTTATGAAATTAAAAAGGAGATTTGAAACGGCTTCTGTAAAGCCTAACAATTTAATTAACTTCGATTTTTCAAAATTGAGGACATGAATTTAGATTTAACAGGAAAAACAGCCTTAGTTTGTGGCAGCACAGCGGGAATAGGAAAAGCAATTGCTAAGGAATTAGCTGAAATGGGGGCACATTTAATTTTAATGGCACGAAATGAAGAAAAGTTAAAAGTCGCTATTGCTGAAATGGATAATTCAGATGGGCAAGAGCACAGTTATGTTGTTGCTGACTTTTCTAATGTAGACTCCGTAAAAAAGGCAGTAAGTTCTATTCAAAAGCAAGTAAACATTTTAATAAACAATACTGGAGGCCCTCCTGGTGGCCCTATTGTAGATGCGCAGTTGGACGAATTTACGGCTGCTTTTCAAATGCATTTGATGTGCAACCACGCCATTGTTCAGGGAGTAAAGCAAGGCATGATTGATTCTGGGTATGGAAGAATCATCAACATTATTTCTACTTCGGTAAAAATTCCGTTGAACGGCTTAGGTGTTTCCAACACCATTCGTGGAGCAGTAGCGAACTGGAGTAAAACCTTGTCGAATGAATTAGGCGTCCATGGAATTACTGTAAATAATGTACTTCCAGGAGCAACTGCAACGGAGCGCTTAAGTTCTATTGTGGCAAACAAAGCTAAAAAGACAGGCAAGTCTGAAGAAGAAGCTTTGCAAGGAATGGAAGCTCAAGTGCCTATGAAGCGGGTTGCTCAGCCTGAGGAAGTAGCAGCAGCTGCTGCCTTTTTGGCCTCACCTGCCGCATCTTATATTAATGGAATAAACGTTCCAGTGGATGGAGGTCGCACAGGAAGTCTATAATAATTAGCTTTAATCTACTTGATAGATATCGGCAATTTTGCTTTGCTCTTTTTCAAGGTCGATGCCTAAGTCAATAATTTTGCCACTGGCGATATCAAATACCCAAGCGTGTACTTTGAGGTTTCTTGTTTTAACTGCTTTTTGCACATCTGGATTGTTAAGCATGTTGATGCACTGCTCTTGAACATTCAGTTCAACCAATCTTTTATAACGCGCATCTTCATCAGTGATGTTAGAAAGCTCTTCTTGATGTAAACGATAAACATCACGAATATTTTGCAACCATGGGTTTATAATGCCTAAATCTGAAGAAGTCATCGCAGCTTTAACACCACCGCAAAAATAATGACCACACACGACCACATGCTTCACTTTTAAGTGTTCCACAGCATAATTGATTACTCCTTTAGAGTTAACATCCAAGTTAGAAACTACATTGGCAATATTTCGGTGAACAAATACATCTCCTGGTTCTGCCCCCATCATGCTTTCAGCTGTAACTCGGCTATCAGAACAGCCGATGTATAAAAAGTCTGGACTTTGTCCTTTGGATAAGTTTTCAAAATACTTGGCATCATGGTTTAATTTTTCATTGATCCAGGCTTGGTTGTTATCAAAAATTTCTTGTGTCGTCATGTTGTATTATTTTCCATAAATATAGTAATCGTTTGACCGTATTTGGTAATCTTTTAGAAGATTTAAGAAAATTACTTGTTCCACTTCCCTCATAATTCGGGATTCAATTACTTAATCTTTATTTTTACGCTTCAGAAGGGAAAAATTATGCAAGACAAAATAAAATCACTTGAATCAAAGATAGAAAAAGCCAAGCTGGGTGGCGGAGAAAAACGCATTGAAGCTCAACACGCTAAAAACAAATTAACTGCAAGGGAGCGTATTCATTTTTTGATGGATGAAGGCAGCTTTGAAGAAATTGGTATGCTGGTAACTCACCGAAGTAACAATTTCGGCTTAAACAAAAACAAACCATTTGGTGATGGAGTGGTTACCGGATATGGGAATGTAAATGGTCGCTTGACTTATGTTTTTGCTCAAGACTTTACCGTTATGGGTGGTTCATTAGCTGAGGCACATGCTGAAAAAATTGTCAAAATAATGGATTTAGCCATGAAAAATGGCGCTCCATTAATTGGATTAAATGATTCTGGAGGAGCTAGAATTCAAGAAGGAGTAGTTTCTTTAGGCGGTTATGCAGATATTTTCTACAGAAACACACAAGCAAGTGGTGTAATTCCGCAACTTTCAGCTATAATGGGACCTTGCGCTGGTGGGGCAGTTTATTCTCCTGCGCTGACTGACTTTATTATGATGGTCGAAAAAACCTCTTACATGTTTGTAACAGGGCCAAATGTGGTAAAAACAGTAACGCATGAGGAAGTTACATCCGAAGAGTTGGGTGGGGCTTCTACTCATGCCACCAAGTCTGGAGTTACCCACTTTACTTATGCCAATGAAATTGAATGCATCAACGGCATAAAGAACTTGTTGTCGTATGTACCGCAAAACTGCGAAGAAGATGCACCGGCTATTGCTTATGAAGCTGGCAATGAAGTACGAGAACAATTAAATGAAATCATCCCTGAAAATCCAAACCAACCGTATGACATCCGTGAAGTAATTAACGGTACTGTAGATAGCAATTCATTTCATGAGGTGCATAAAGATTTTGCTGAAAACATAGTGGTGGGCTTTGCAAGAATTGCAGGCCGATCAATTGGTATTGTGGCTAACCAGCCGGCATTTTTAGCAGGGGTGTTAGACATTAATAGTTCTGCCAAGGGGGCGCGTTTTGTGCGTTTTTGTGATTGTTTTAATATCCCATTGTTGGTTTTTGAAGATGTTCCGGGCTTTTTACCGGGCACCGATCAAGAATGGAACGCCATTATTACCAATGGAGCAAAACTCTTGTACGCTTTTAGTGAAGCGACGGTTCCAAGAGTAACTGTAATTACCCGAAAAGCATATGGTGGAGCTTATGATGTGATGAATTCTAAACACATTGGAGCTGATATGAACTTTGCGTGGCCATCTGCGGAAATTGCGGTAATGGGGGCAAAAGGTGCAGCTGAAATTATTTTCAAAAAGGAAATTAAGGAAGCGGATGATTCTGAAGCTAAATTGAAAGAGAAAGAAACAGAATACGGAGACATGTTTGCCAATCCATACAATGCTGCAGCCAGAGGGTATGTTGATGAAGTAATTCGCCCGGATCAAACCCGTGAGAAATTAATTCGTGCCTTTAAGATGTTGGAAAACAAGGTGGATAGCTTGCCGAAGAAGAAGCACGGAAATATTCCGTTGTAGGTGCTTTTCAAAGGGGTTAAACGTATCAACATTAGATTAGAATGCAGTATTTATGAGTTGTTGTCAACTCATTTTCACAATTTAATTGATGCAACATAACAAAGAGATTTACATTGTAGGAGCTGGAGTAAGTGGCTTGATAGCTGCTTATGAGTTAGAACAAGAAGGGTTTAAGCCCATAATTATTGAGCAAACGGATCAAGTAGGCGGCAGGGTTAAAACCATCAATGAAAAAGGCTATGCCTTAGACTTGGGCTTTCAAGTGCTTCTCAGCGCTTATCCCTTAGCGAAGAAATACCTTGACATGGATCAGCTTCAATTGCGCAAACTAGCGTCTGGTGCCTTGATTTATGTAGACGGAAAGTCCTATCGAATTGGGGATCCATTGCGAGACTGGAAAGTGCTAATTCCAACACTAATGGCAGACATAGGCTCAGTTTTGGATAAGCTGAAAATTCTAAAATTAAATAATCGATTAACCCATAAATCCCTCGAAGAAATTTTTGAATCCCCTGAAACAACTACCCAAGTATACCTTGAGTCATTTGGTTTTTCACCCAAGATTATTGAGCCCTTTTTCAAACCTTTTTTCGCCGGTATATTTTTAGAACCAGACTTAAGAACATCGAGCAGAATGTTTGAGTTTGTATACAAGATGTTTGGTGAAGGGTATGCTACCATTCCCAAAGCGGGCATTGGAGAAATAAGCAAACAATTGCAGAGCAAATTAAAAGTCACCGAGTTCATTTTTAACTGCAAAGTTGAAGAAGTGAAGAACGATCATATTTTAATGTGTTCCGGTGAGAAAAAGCCACACCAAGGAGCAATCGTTGCAAGCTACGCAGCAGCCTTAATTCCACAGCTTAAGGGCCAAGAAGTAGATTGGAAAAGCTGCATGTGTATCTATTTTGAAGTGGATAAAACAAACATTCCAAAAGACACTATCGCGCTAATTGCAGAACAAGGTAATAATGCTAATAATCTATATGCTTTTAAAGATGAAAGCACTGGCAAAACTATCTTGTCTGTCACTGTTTTGGAGTATAGTAATAAGTCCACGAATGAGGTTCTTGATGCCGTTACTGCTGAAGTCAAAAAATATACAGGCGCTTCCAAGATCAACTATATTCAGCATTATAGCATCAATAAGGCATTACCAGACATTCAAGATCTTCGAATGACAGCACAAGCCAGTGAAAGTCAAGTTATGGAAAATGTTTTTCTTGCTGGAGACTATCTTTTTAATGGGTCTTTGAATGCCGCTATGGAGTCTGGGCGTTTAGCTGCACAGGGCTTGATGCAAAAACGAAAAGGAATTCAAGTGTAAAAGCTTATAAAGTCTCCCTTAAGCTCTCATCCATTCGCTCAAACAATGGCTCCCATCGATATTCTTGATTGGCAAGTTTTCGACTGTTCCTGCTGATGTTTTCCCATATAGCTTGTTGATTGATTAAATCAATACAAGCTTGGGCAAAGGATTTAGCATCATCAGCAATTAAAATGCTTTCCCTGTGTTTTACCGCCAAGCCTTCTGCACCAACAGATGTAGAAACTGTTGGGTTACCGCGGTATAATCCTTCCAGCACCTTTACTTTCATGCCGCTGCCAAAACGCAAGGGAGCGATGTAAACACGGGTTTTCTTTAAATAAGTATCCAAGTCTTCTACAAAGCCTGGAAAAATAACGTTTGGGTCATTGTTGGTGGCTTTAACTATCCGTGCATCAGGATTGCTGCCCAATAAATACAACTTGCAATCGCTTTCTTGGGTTTTAATACTTGGCCACACCTTGCCTAAAAACCACACTATACCATCGATGTTGGGCTCCCAACTCATGGTGCCCATAAAGGTGATGGCTTTCTCTGTCGCTTCAAATTTTAATTCTGGCAATTGGAGTAAGCTCTCGTTTCCTAAATGATAGGTTTCACGGTGCTTTTCAACCTTGAACCCATGATTTTTATATAGCTCAATATCTGAAGGAGTAGAGTAGATGAGGTCCGCCTCTTGGAAAATTTGCTCTTCGTATTTTTTAACCCGTTTGGATTCTAGGCCTAAGACTAACTTTTTTAGAGGATTGCCAGTAAGCTCACTCATGCGTTGCCACAACATAAATTCCGCATTGTGGGTGTGCATAATTATCTTTCCAGGGTAGTTTGCAGGCACATATTGAAACATTTCATAATGGTCCACTATGATAATTTCCTGCTGATGTGAAAGACCTTCAATGGCTTTTTTAAAGGAATTGGAGCGGTTCCTAAATACATTAAGGCAGGGGGCGGTTAAATAACTTTTAATAAGGTTTATGGGTGAACGCTGAATGGCTAGTGGCTCAGCAAAAAAATCAACCAAGTAAACTGCTTTTTGAAACTCTTGTTGGTGTTTTTCATCATCATCTTTTAGAAAACAAGCGCAAGAAACAGCGTATTTTGTTGTTAAATAGTTTATGTAATTCCACGATTTTACAGTTCCTCCACTTTTTGGTGGATAAGGCAGTTGTGTAGAAATAAATAAAATTTTTGGTCGGCTCACGGATAATATTGAAGGCACAAATGTAACCGAGAAAGCGTGAATTTAAAATACGAATCATGCTGCTCACTAAATTTATAGAAGAACGCTTAACTTTATTTAAGTGTACTTGTTTTGTAAAATTAACAAGTCCCTAACGCCTTGATTCAGCAGTTCTTCGTTATTTTATCTGCATAAACTTAATTTTAGAACCATGAAAAGAAAAATTGTATTGGCAAGTTTAGCACTTGCTGCTGTGCTTGTTTTCGCCTTTAGAAGCGGAGAAAAAGAAGCCTATAAGACTTTAGAAATAGGAGAAAAAGCACCTTTAATTGAAGCTGAAATGCAGTCTACTCAAGGGCAAAAAATGAGCTTGGAAGACTTGCAGCGGAGCAATGGAACACTTGTTATTTTTTCTTGTAACACTTGTCCTTTTGTAATTGCTTGGGAAGACCGTTACCCTGAGTTAGAGCAATTAGCTCAAGATGCTGAGGTTGGTTTTGCATTAATTAATTCAAATGAAGCTAAAAGAAATGGTGACGATTCCATGGAAAAAATGAAGTCACATGCGGAAGAAAATGGCTATCCTGAAATTCCTTATTTGGTAGATAAAAATTCTGCGGTAGCCAATGCATTTGGTGCAAAAACAACACCTCATGTATTTTTGTTTAATGCTGATTGGGAACTTGTTTATGAAGGAGCAATTGATGATAATCATGAAAGTGCAGAAGCAGCAGAGCAACATTACTTGAAAAATGCACTTAAAAACTTAGTACAAGGTACAAAGATAGACCCTAGCAATACGAAGTCTTTAGGATGCAGCATTAAGCGTGTAAAAAGCTAAAGAACTTGGCTTTGGAATTATTTATTGGATAATTTAAAATACGATAGGGAATTAAAGCTCATTAGATAGGTTCACTTCCTTTCTTAAAAATTTTATCAGTAGCAGTATTGAAAAAAGAGTGATGATGAAAATACTTTTTTTAATACACTAGTATTTGTTAAGAGCTTAAAGCTGTGAATATCTTAATGTTTAAGTACCTTTGCTTTACAATAAAAAACAATTTATGCAACTTTTTAAATTAACATCAACCATTGCTTTTATTGCATTGTTTGTGATTTCTTGTGATAAAAATTCAACTCAAGAAAAAATAGTTTCTGTTGATGATCTCCACCATTGGAACATCACATTAGAGGAAGCAATTGTAAATGACTTTTTCTCACCTCCGGTAGCAGCGAGGATCTATACATATGCCAACATTGCAGCTTATGAAGTTTTATCACAAACGGATAGTTCTTATAAGCGGTTTTCTTCATTTTATTCAGATTTAAATCTGCCAGAACCAAAAGCCGAGAACATCGATCAAGAACTTGCTTCAATTTTCGCATTTTATCATACGGGAAATCGACTTGTTTATTCAACGAATATCCTTAAAAATGAAATGGACACCTTTCGATTAAAGTTGCAAAAAATGAAAACCGATGAGCAGCGTATTAGTCAATCAGAAAAATATGGCAAATTGATAGCAGATTCAATAATCGCTTGGAGCGCTAAGGATATGTATAGAGAAAGCCGTTCATTTCCAAAATATAATCTAGTAGATCAAGAAGATGGTTGGACACCTACACCACCTGATTATGCAGATGCATTAGAGCCGCATTGGAGTAAAATCCGTGCTTTCACTTTAGATTCAGCCCAACAGTTTAGACCAGAAGCTCCCACCAAGTATGATATGGATACAAGTAGCCAGTTTTATAAGGAACTAATGACTGTGTATCATGCCATTGAAAATAATGATGAGGAAAGAGTATCTATCGCTAAATTTTGGGATTGTAATCCATTAGTTATGAAGCACCAAGGACATGTTACTTTTGCAGAAAAAAAGTTAACTCCTGGGGGTCATTGGGAGAATATCGCAAGAATTGCAATGAAGGCGAATAATTTTGGAATACTCGAATCATCTTATACTTATGTCATGGTTTCAGTAGCCCTTCACGAAGGATTTATAAGTTGTTGGGATGAAAAGTACCATAGAAATTATATTCGTCCTGTAACGGTTATTCAAAAATACATTGACGAAGATTGGTCACCGATATTGTACACTCCAAACTTTCCAGAATATCCTAGCGGCCATAGTGTAGTTTCAAGTTCGGCAGCGTTTGTTTTAACTAAAATTTTTGGGAACGATTTTTCGTACACTGATTCAACGGAAGTACCTTATGGAACTGCGCCTAGATCATTTAATTCATTTTACGAAGCTGCTGATGAAGCTGCCATTAGCAGAATGTATGGTGGAATTCACTTTACTCCTGCTATTGAGAATGGCAAGGAGCAAGGACGAAAAGTTGGGAACCACGTTTATGAAACGCTTCAACTACGTAAGTAAAAACACATAATATCATTTTTAGGTATGAATTCAGTATTAAAACTCACCTGTTTTATTTGTTTAGTAGTTTTTTTAGCTGCTTGTGATAACAAAGAAAAGTCTGTAAAGAAAAAAGAAGTAGTAGCTAAAGCAGAAAAAAAGGAAGAACCTTTATTTAAGCTTATTCCGCCTGATCAATCCGGAATTAAATTTAAAAATTTAGTTCCTGAAACTAAAAACATGAATATTCTCTCTTACGAATATTTATATAATGGGGGAGGTGTTGCTGTTGGAGATGTAAATAATGATGGCTTAGTTGATCTCTTTTTCTCAGGCCCCGTTGTTGGAGGAAGGTTATACTTAAATCAAGGAAATTTAAAGTTCAGAGACATTACAAATCAAGCTGAAATTTCTACGCTACCATTTAGTACTGGAGTTTCAATGGTCGACATAAATGAGGATGGATTTTTAGATATTTATGTATGTAGGTCGGCATCAAACGATCCAGATATTCGAGCAAATATACTATTGATTAATAATCAAGATTTAACTTTTACTGATAGAGCAGCAGAATATGGATTAAACGATAAAAGCTACTCCAACTATGCAAGTTTCTTTGACTATGATAGAGATGGTGATTTGGATTTGTTTTTACTCAATCATCGTTTTGACTTTAAATCATCAGTGGATCTTAGAACACATAATTATAATTCCGCAAAAAGTAAAAAGTTTGAATTCACGAGTGACAGGCTTTATAGAAATGATGGCAATAAAAAATTTACTGATGTTACCAAAGCAGCAGGTCTGCAAAATAGCACCTATGGGCTTAGTGTAACAGCTTCTGATATAAATGGAGATGGATGGGTCGATTTGTTTGTAGCAAATGATTATGCAGATAAGGACCACTTATACATCAACAACAAAAATGGAACCTTTACTGATAAAGCTGAAGAAATGTTATTTCACTCCAGTAAAAATGCTATGGGTTCCGATGTAGCAGATTTTAATAACGATGGCTTAGTTGATATTATTAATCTAGACATGATTGCAGAAGATAACTATCGTCAAAAGCAGCTGAAATCTCAAACGCCTTACGACTTATACCATATGATGGTTGAAGAAGGATATTCTCATCAAATTATGCGAAATACCCTCCAGTTGAATAATGGAGATGGAACATTTAGTGAAATCGGACAGTTGGCTGGAATTTCTCACACAGATTGGAGTTGGACACCCTTATTAGCTGATTTTGATAATGATGGATTCAAAGACTTATATATAACAAATGGCTATTACAGAGATGTGCATGATTTAGATTTTATTAAGTATACCTCAAATGAAATAATTCAGAAAGCAGGTGGATTGCCAAATGTTGATGAATTGGAAATGGTGAAGAAAATGAATTCTGTGCCTATTCAAAATTATATTTATAAAAACAATGGGGACCTTACTTTTAGCGATAAGACATTGAATTGGGGGATGAACGAAACCTCTTTTTCAAATGGGGCAGTTTACACTGATCTAGATTTGGACGGTGATTTGGATATTGTTGTCAATAATTTTAATACCCAGCCATTTCTTTATGAAAACAGAACCAATAAAATTTTAAAAGAAAATAATTATGTCTCCGTTAGTCTTAAAGGGCCAAAAGACAATCCCCATGGTGTTGGAGCAACCATTAGACTCATCTCAGGTGATTCCAAACAGTTTCAATATAGCTCACCTTATAGAGGTTATTTCAGTTCTGTTGACCCTTCAGTTCATTTTGGGCTAGGCAAATCAGACAATGCGAAGCTAATTGTTGAATGGCCAGATGGTAAGATAAATAAACTTGAGCAAGTTGAAATAAATAAAAAGATTGAGGTGGCATATAGCGATGCTAAGAATATAAAATTAAATGAAAACGAACAAGTTGAAGAGCTATTTACCGAAGTAAAAAGCAACTTTCAGCCTACATTCAAGCATAGTGAAAATGATTTTATTGACTTTAAAAGAGAGCCATTACTGGAGCATATGTTATCTAATAAAGGCCCCTTTTTAACGAAAGGAGATGTAAATGGTGACCAATTAGAAGATCTTTATATTGGTGGAGCGCACAAACAAGCAGGGGTGCTTTATATTCAGCGAGACAATGGCAAGTTTGTAAAAAAGATTACTTCAGATTTTGAAAAAGATGCTGATTATGAAGATGGGCACAGTGTATTTTTTGATGCAGACAATGACGGTGATAAGGACTTGTATGTTGTAAGTGGAGGATATGAATTTGAAATCAACTCAGCGAATTACCTCGATCGAATTTATATAAATGATGGAGCTGGAAACTTTAAAAGAGATACGAATAGAATACCACCCATTAAAGAAAATGGGCTTTCATTAGTTGCTGAAGATTTTGATATGGACGGAGATATTGATCTCTTTATTGGTGGAAATGTTTTACCGGGATTTTATCCGAAGCCAGCAAAAAGTTATGTTTTGATAAATAAAAATGGTGTTTTTGAAGAAGACGATACTTGGCTTCCTGATGGTGGTAGATTGGGAAATATAAATGATGTTGTAAGTATAGATATTGATCAGGACAAAAAGAATGAATTAGTAATAGCTGGCGAATGGATGCCAATTACTGTTTTCAGTATACAAAAAAATAAATTTGTCAATGAGACGAAAAAATTTGGCTTAATAAATTCATCAGGTTGGTGGAATACCTTGGCTTTTAAGGATATGGACAATGATGGAGATTTGGATTTCATTGCAGGAAATAGAGGGAATAATTCCTTTTATAAAGCTTCTGAAAATAAGCCAGCTAAAATTTATGCTGTAGATCTTGATGGTAATGGGAGTATTGAAGCAATTCCATTTTACTATTTTAAAGACGGGGAGAGTCATCCTAAGCACTTATTAGATGAACTTATTGCCCAATATCCAGCTGCAAGAGGAAGATTTCCAAAATACGATGATTATTCGAAGTCAACGGTATTTGATCTATTTTCAGATGATGAGTTGAATAAAAGTTATAAGCTGGAAGTAAAAACGTTTAGTACTTCTTATTTTGAGAATACGGGGAATACTTCTTTTAAAAGAATTGACCTACCAGTTATGGCTCAGATCTCTGAAGTTCATGGTATCTTAATTGAAGATTTCAATCAAGATAACAATCAGGATGTAATTTTGGTAGGCAATAATTTTGGAACCGATGTAGAGATGGGTAGAAGTGATGCAAGCATTGGATGCTTATTAGTAGGAGATGGGAAAGGCAATTTTAACTACATTCCTAATAACAAAACTGGTTTCAAAGTAATTGGTGATGCTCGGGGAGCACATAAAGTAGGCCCTAAGGATGAGCCGCTAATCTTGATTTTGAAAAATAACCAGCCTCCAAGCTTCTTTAGCTTTAAGAATGCACTGAAAAATCCTTCTTGAATTTAATCAGCCTTAAAGAAAAGACAGGAAAATCGCGTTTGTCAGCAGCATGAATTAATGCAGTTTTAATCAATGTGAATGATATGCTTATTAGCAAAATCAACTATAACACTTCACTATTCTCGGTTATCCTTTACTCCAAATTGATACTGAAAGCCTACTGCAATTACATATTTAAATTGCGTTCTAGGTCCTATAATGGGTTCGCCATCCTCTAGTTTTTGTGATCCATCATCATTCAATTCTTGGATATCAATGTCGTGGTCATATATTAAGGAGGTGCTGACAGAAGCAGTAATGAAATCATTTACCTTCATGCTTAGCAAGTTATCCCAATTTACATCAATATGATCAGGGTCTTCAGCGTAGTTTGAGAATAAATTTAAATTGGTGGTAAAGGTCACATTTTTAACAACTGGTGTGGTATACATTGCTCTCAAATATCCACCATATTCTAGACGTGTAGTGCTTCCATCTTTAGTTTTAATAGAATCGTTAGGAAATTGGTATTCAGCAGCATCAACACCAAAGGCACCTTGGTCTGCTAATGTTTGATTGTTTACAACAGTTAGTTTTGCTGTCAAAGGAGATATGAATAAAGTTAGCTTATTTCCTCTTTTGTAATCCATACCTAATGCGCCTAAGAAGTATCCTGGAGCCATAAAGTCTGAGATTAGAACTGAATCATTGGGGAAGTTATATCCTGGAGCAAACTGAGACCTGAAGTTAGCCAAGCCTGCATAGTACCAATTTTTTGAAGCCTTACGTCCATATTTAGAAGTGAATTCAATTTTGTCATCTGATTTAATAAAGTCCCCATCTCCTTGCTTCACGATGCCGTAGCCTAAGTCTAAGTAATTATCCCAGGTGTTTTTTCCTTTTTTGTAATGAGCAAAGAAACTCGTCATTGAGTTTAACGAAATGGAACTAAGTCCACCTGCTGCCCAATTATTCAATGAGACCTGTGAAAAAGTTGCACCAATAACTCCTCCAGTTCTCCAACCATCTGGAATGGTATCTGCAACTTTATTTTTAAGTTGACTTTCTTTTTCAGCTACTTGAGCAACAGCATTAAGACTAACAAAACAGCCAAGGAAGAAAATAATTTTTTTCATAATCAAAACGGAATGTGGATTTAGAGAGTGATTTAATTTTCTTTGTGCATGTGAACGTCCATTTGTGGGAATGGAATATTAATGCCCTCCTTATTAAAAGCATTATATACTTTTTCCATGGTTTCCATTTTCACTGCCCAGTAATCGCCCGAGTTTAACCAAACTCTTGTGGCTAAATTAACTGAACTATCTGCCAACTCACTCACTTTCACAAAAATTTCGGGATCTTTAAAAACACGCTCATCGGCTGATAAAATGTCCACTAATATTTTTCTTGCCTTGTCTATATCATCGCCATAGCCAATTCCAAATGACCAATCACATCTTCTAGTTGGTTCTGTTGAATAGTTTGTCATTGCTCCTGTAGATAAACCTCCATTTGGAATAATGATTGTTTTATTATCAGGCGTTTTTAAGATGGTATTGAAGATCTGAATAGATGACACAGTTCCACTATATCCTTGAGCATCAATATAGTCGCCTACTTTAAATGGTTTTAATATCAATAGAATTACACCACCTGCAAAATTTTGAAGTGTTCCTGAAAGTGCTAAACCAACGGCCAAACCAACTGCTCCAATAATTGCAACAAATGAGGTCATGGCGATGCCTACCATGCTCAAAACTGAAATGATTAGAAATATTTTAAGACCAGTAGATATTAAGCCAAGTAAAAAAGGGCGAAGAGAGGGATCTATATCTCTTTTTTCAAAGCCTTTTTTTATTCCATTTGTGATTGCTTTTATCACCCATAGGCCAATTATAAGGGTTATAATTGCACCAATTAAACGTGGACCATATTCCAAGGCCAGTTCTTTAAATTGGTCTGAGTATTTGCTAATATCTTCCATAACAGTTTATTAAAGTTAAAGTTTTGAACAACAAAAATAGATTAAATGTTAAGTTCTGCAAGTCTCAACACATTAAGTTCCACTTAATTTTATTCAATGAATAGGTACCTAATTCTTTTCTTATTTCTCCTCATTATTCTTTTAGTAGAATTTTATGCTTTTCAAGGCATAAAAACCTTAGTAACACATAGCAGTGAAATCCTCCAAAAGACAGTAAAATATATCTACTTTTCGATTACCCTATTAGTACTTGTTGCCTTTTTAATTTACAACTTCGGAAACCCAGATGCGATTGGAAAACATACACGAACCTTTCTGCTTTCTTTGGTATTTATAAACGTATTGGCTAAAATTTTAGCTGTAGTGTTTGTATTGATAGATGACCTTCAAAGGGGAGTAAGATGGATTGTAAAAAAATTGGCTAATCCAGAGCAGTTTACTCAAGATGGTTCTGGAATTAGTCGCTCAAAATTTTTAGCGACTACTGGAATAATTGTAGCAGCTGCGCCTGTTGTTTCATTGAGCTGGGGCATAATCAGTGGAGCTCATGATTATCGAGTTCGAAGAATAAAAGTCCCAATAAAAGGGCTACCCAAAGAGTTAGATGGTATTAAAATAGGTCAATTGTCCGATATTCATTCCGGTAGTTTTTGGAACAAAACTGCGGTAAAGGGGGGAGTTGAATTGCTTGAGAAAGAAAAAGTGGATTTGGCCTTATTTACTGGTGATCTAGTGAATAACAAGGCAACAGAGATGCAAGAGTGGGGCAGCATTTTTTCTAAAATAAAAGCTCCTTTAGGAGTTTACTCCATTTTTGGCAACCATGATTATGGCGATTATGTAGATTGGGGGTCAGCGCAAGCAAAGCGTAAAAACTTACAAGAACTTGCAATTATTGAGAAGAACATGGGTTGGCAATTACTCAATAATGAACATCGAATATTGGAAATTGATGGTGAAAAACTGGGCTTAGTTGGCGTAGAGAATTGGAGTGCTAAAAGTAGATTCCCAAAATATGGAAATTTAAAAACTGCCATGCAGAATATGGAAGAAACAGCTACAACTATATTACTTTCACATGACCCAAGTCATTGGCAAGCGGAGGTGGTTGGTCAACACCCACGAATTGACTTAACATTATCTGGCCATACTCATGGAATGCAATTTGGAGTAGATATTCCCGGGTTTAAGTGGAGTCCGGTACAGTATGTTTACGATGAATGGGCAGGACTCTATCAATCAGCTCATCAGAACTTATATGTCAACCGTGGTTTTGGTTACATAGGCTATCCAGGGAGGGTGGGAATACTCCCTGAAATTTCAGTACTAACTTTAGAAAAAGCATAATAAAATTTTAACTGTTTCTTTTAGTAGTTTTGATTATAGCTTAATATTCAAGCAATCATGAAATTAACGTTTTCTATAATTCTTGTTTTACTGCTTATTGTATCATGTGAACATGAAACAATTGAGCCAGAACAGCCTACTATAATCAACAGTGAGAGTTCTTCATGTGACTCAAACAAAGTATATTTTAAAAACGATATACTGCCAATTTTCATTTCTTCTTGTGCTTTTAGCGGCTGCCACGATGCAGGAACAGCCTCTAATGGTGTTATACTTACTAGCTATGAAAAAATTATTGAGTCCGATGTTGTAAGGCCTGGAAGACCTGACAATAGTGAACTATTTGAGCGAATTACTGAAACAGACATCAATGACCGCATGCCACTTGGAGGGGAACGTTTACCACAGGAGCACATTGATAAAATTGAACAATGGATTTTAGATGGAGCACTTAATTCTTCTTGTAATGAGAGTAAAAATTGTGATACCACAAATGTTACATACAGCGGAGCTATTTCAAAAATTTTAAATCAAAAATGCACAGGTTGTCACAGCGGAAATAATCCAGGAGGTGGAATAAATTTGACCGCTTATTCTGGGGTCAAAGCCATTGCAGATGATCAACGATTTTTAAATGTAGTGCTGCACGCTCCAGGTTATAAAGCGATGCCATTAGGTGGACAAATGCTACCAGAATGTGAAATTGAGACTATCCGAATTTGGATTAATCAAGGAGCTCCAAATAATTGAGATACATGAAACTAATTTTACAATTATTGTTTATTTGCCTGTTAACATCATGTTATTACGACAATGAAGAGGAATTATATCCAAATGCTCCTGAATGTGACACAACAGTAGTAACATTTTCTGTTGATGTACAACCGATTATTTCAGCTTCTTGTGCAATTTCTGGCTGCCATGTTGCAGGTGGAACTGGATCTGGAAATTTTCAGACTTACAGTGGAATTAAATCAAAAGTAGACGTTGGTTCGTTTATGAATCGCGTAATCGTTCAACAAAACATGCCTCCCAATGGAGACTTATCTTCATGCGAACTAGAACAGTTAAAAATCTGGATTGATGAAGGTGCACCTAATAACTAAGCTAATGAATTTTAAGGCCTTAATACCTTTCAGTCTTTTACTTTTTACGTTCAACTTATTGAATGCTCAGGAGAAAGGTGAAAAAACAACATATACTTTTAAGGATACCCGAATAATTAACGGTCAATCTGTTGAGTCAAATCAAGAAGGTCAGCTGAAGTTTCTCATTTCTCATCGGTTTGGAAGTATTAGTGGAGGTATTGATGAGTTTTTTGGCTTAGACCAAGCATCTATTCGATTGGGATTAGATTATGGAATTTGGGATTGGTTGACTATTGGCATAGGAAGAAGCTCTTTTGAAAAAACAGTTGATGGCTTTATAAAAGCCCGAGTTTTACATCAGCGTGAAAGCAATGGATCACCATTGAGCATTACTGTTCTATCTTCTATTGCGACGCAAACTGCCGACTTTCCTGAGCAAGATCGAGAAAATTATTTTAGTTCTCGACTTTTTTACGCCAACCAAGTGATGTTTGCACGAAAGTTTTCTGATCGATTTTCCTTGCAGTTAATGCCAACCTTAGTCCATAGGAATTTAGTAGAATCGACAGATGTAAATAATGATGTAATTTCAATTGGTGCAGCAACTAGGTTTCAACTCACCAAAACAATCTCACTTCAAACAGAATATTACTATACACTGCCTGACCAATTGGCTGAGCAGTTTTATAACTCCTTGTCAATTGGAGTAGATATTGAAACCAAAGGGCATGTTTTTCAATTAAATTTTTCTAATTCTCAGGGCATGATTGAAAAGTTTTTTATTGGAGAAACTCGAGGGCAGTGGAGTGAAGGAGATATTTATTTTGGCTTTAACATTAGTCGTGATTTTCAATTGAAAGGAAGGAAATACAAATAGATGAGAATTAAAAAAATACTTCAGTCCCACTTCTCAAGAAAAACAGTGTTTTTTCTAGCGATTGGTGCTTTGCTAATGGGTAATTTAGCTTGGAAGGGGGAAGGGGATTGGTCGAAGGAGACACCGCTTTCAAAACTACTATCCGCATTTGGTGAGGAACTGCCAGTACATGCTCGACCAAACGCCACAGAAGAAGTTATTCAGCGTGGTTATGACCTTATTCATTATGGTAAAACAACCGGACCGAATGGTAAAACTTCATCTTACATCAGCAAGTATTATGTTTGCACCACCTGCCATAACCAACAACAAGAAGATCCAGATTTGAGCATTTTTGATCCTGAAACCCGCTTAGATTATGTTGAAAAAAAGGGTATGAAATTCTTACAAGGATCAACTTTTTATGGAATAGCCAATCGTGAAAGTTGGTACAATGGTGATTATTATTTGAAGTATGGCGACTTAGTAAAACCGGCCAATAAAAGTTTGGCTGAAGCCACTCAATTGTGCGCTAAAGTTTGTTCATCTGGCAGGTATTTAGAAGACTGGGAGTTGGAAGCAATTTTGGCCTATTACTGGAATAATCAACTTAAGCTTGGCGACTTAGAACTGACTAGCGGGGAGTTAAATAAAATCATTTCAGCAAAATCAGGACAAAAACCGGAACTTATTTCGCTGCTAAAAAGTAAATATGCTACCTACTCACCTGCAACCTTTGGAGAGGTGCCTGAAGATAAATCGAAGGGCTATGCTTATGAAGGCAAGCCTGAAATTGGAAAAAAAATATACCAACTAAGTTGTCAATCATGTCACTCATTTGAAGGACCTGCAGGTATGGCACTTGACGATAGCAAACTTACTTTTCAAAAATTCAAACGAAACATTGAAAAGGCGGGAGTTTATAATATTTACGATATTATCCGGCATGGAACTTATGCTGATAAAGGAAAGCCTCGCTACATGCCACTTTACCCCAAAGAGCGGTTAAGCGATAAGCAATTGGAAGATTTGAGGGCATTTATAATGCAAGAAGCCGGTTGAAAACAAAAATGGCTGTAGATGGTTTAAACATAATAGCACTTGTTAATTTTCGTTTCTATATTGAACATTGAACTTTCTATTTTAAGCTAATAAATTATGAAACTCAACACAATTGATCTTCACCACGAACTTCGGAAAGGGAAGCAAAAAGCTAAAAGACTAGACTTAATTTCTGAAGTTAATTCTATTTTAGAGGCTGAAAAGGAGACTGAATTAGACATTGAAAATCGAATCATTAATGGAAAGACGGAGTCTTTTCCAACGGATTTACTGACATCTGAACATGTTTTTGATATTGAGCAAATAAAAGCCTTGTGTCTTAAATATCGATTGCGGTTTTTAGATTCGAAATCTTTTAAAGGTCAAATTCCCACTGAAGCAGTTTTAAAAATTAAGGCATTAGAGAAAGAGTATGGAATAAGTTTAGAAGGGTTTAAAATAGTTGCTCCTAAACAATTGTTTCAATTAGAAGATAAAGACTCAGATCCTTTATTGTTTTTGCAGCTGCCCAATAACAAATTTTATTTTATTCACAAATGGGGTGGGGAATTGAACCGATTTCGAGCTCTATTGGCATGGCCAATGAAGAAATTTATGAACATGTTCTGGTTTCTTTTAGCTTTTGCTTTTGTTTTCACTTTAGCAATTCCAACAGACTCTATTTATTTATTTTCATTTTTATTTGTTCACAGTTTTATTGCCACTTGCGGGATAGCATGTTTAGTAATCTTTACAGCACGCGAAAACTTTAGCGAAGCAGAGTGGGATAGCAAGTATTTAAGTTAATAAGGAGCAGTTCTAATTAAATGCACGGATTTGTAATTATTGTAAGTTTGCCGAAATTTTAAACTAAATCGATGCGACAGCTAATTTCACTCTTTTTTGTCTTGATTTCTTACTCTTTTACAAGTGTAAATGATGATGGAAAAAAGATGTTATATTTAGAAGTAGAAGGCATCAATAAATTAGAAGGAAACATTGGAATTTTAGTATTTGCATCTAAAGAAGGGTTTCCTAGAAAAGCCGAAAAAGCAATTATGGAACTGGAAGTAAAGGTGACTTCAAATAAAATGAAAATTCCTCTAAAAGACTTACCTTATGGCGACTATGCTTTTTCTGTTATGCAAGACGTCAATTCAAATAAAGAAATGGATGTTAATTTGATCGGTATACCAAAAGAGCCATATGGTTTTTCAAATAACCCAAGTATTTTTTTTGGAATTCCTAACTTTAAAGATGTTGTAGTAAATTTTTCGGATAGGAATCAGTTGACTACTGTAAAGCTGATTAACTTATAAAAAACAGGTCAATAAATTTACGCTCTCTCCTGACATAATTCTACCAACACACCTCCACTACTTTTAGGGTGTAAGAAAGCAATTAGCTTGTTGTCTGCGCCAGCTTTTGGAGTTTGGTGAATGAGTTCAAAGCCCTCGGCCTCTAAACGTTTAATTTCGGCTTTAATATCAACAACATCAAAGGCGATGTGGTGAATGCCTTCTCCTTTTTTTTCAATAAACTTAGCAATAGGGCTATCAGGGTTGGTAGCTTCCAACAATTCGATTTTACTTTCTCCCAATTGAAAAAATTGAGTAGTTACCCCTTCGCTTTCTACTTTTTCAGTTTTATAACTGACCTTTCCTAAAAGGCTCTCATATAGCTTACTCGCTTTATTCAGGTCCTTAACAGCAATTCCTAGATGTTCAATTTTTCTCATACTATTCAATAAAAAAGCCCTCCCAAATTTGGAAAGGCTTTGATGTTTAAAATGGTCTTTTTTATCTTATTTGTACGGTTTCCGTTTTATTGTCGTAGCTCAAATAATAGGTTCCTTTCTCTAGGTTTTCAACATTGGCCGTTTGACCATAACCTCGCTTTACAATAGAGCCGTATTTGTCGTAAATTTCATACAGTGTTTCTCCACCTTGAAACTTTACTTCATCCCTAATTTTTGTGTCTTCTAATGCAATTGCTGGAGCAGTTGAGGTGTATTCAGCAGCCTTTGAATACCGAGGCTTGCCAGTATAATCTACTTGCTTTACACGTGCTTTATTTTCACCACTGTGAGGAGTAATTTTAAAAGAATACTCATGAGTACCTGGAGTGCCTTCACCACTCACTTCACCAACTTTCACCCACTTATTCCATCTAAACTGTTCCACAATGTAGTCTAGTTTTCCATTTTCATTAGTGGCATCCCATTTTAATACACCTTGATTATCAAAAGAAATACTTTCAATATTAAAGGTGCTCTTTGGTTTTAAAACCTCAGGGTTTAATACTTGTGGAACACAATCGTCTTTGTGCTTGATATTAATAATTACTTTATCACCAAGACTTAGGTCGTGATTTCCAAAATCAATTTCGAAGGCACTTTGATTCACTTCATCAGGAGAAAGTCTTCCATTTATAGTAACTTCAAAAACACAGAAACCAACACCTGCTCCACCGAATGGGTTTTTTACAAATATGTTTTTACCCATATAATTTCCTTCAAGCACAATCATTCCCGCGTAGGAAGCGCTAGCTAAGGCTAACAATATGAATAAAGTAAAGGGCTTTAATAGTTTCATTTTGAATTGTTTTGTCAAGTCACATCGCTATTTAGTCGACTAAATTAAATGCTTTGTCTATCATTTCAAAGTCTTGTGCGTCTAAAATAGCTTACTAAGTTAATACTTTTTTACATGCTTAAAGTAAAAATAGATAATGAATTACTTTTCTTGAGGTTTAAATTCTTCCAATTTTTCTTTAAGTTCTTCAATTCTCTTTTGCTTTTCAGGCTCTCTCCTTTTCTTTGAGGAATCGGTAAAGTAACTGTGTGAAGATAGAAACCCAATGTTCATTTCTATCCATTGTTTTGGATTATCTTCTAGTTTACCAAATTCTACTAATTCTCTTCTCAAGGTTTCAGCGATGGGATAAAAGTCACTTCTTCCAAGGTAATCTAAGTCTGAATCACACATAATTTCCTCCAGGTGATTCTGAGGGTTTTGTGGTATTTTAGTTGCTTCTATTAATTCAATTACTTGATTGATTTGCTCTTCTGTATAACCAAAATTGGGGAGCATTTCTTTTGCTAATTGTGCTCCAATAGGTTCATTACTTTCATACGAGTCAATAAAACCAGCATCGTGATAAAGGGCAGCAGTTTTAAGTAAATAAAGTTCTTCTCCTTTAACTCCCTCCCAAATAGCCAAGCGCTCAACCGCTTCACAAACATCTTTTGTATGATGAATACCATGGTAGTGCAAGCCATCGGGTAAGTCTCCATCAAGGCGCTTTATAATGTATTTTTCAGCATTTTTATAATTTATGTTACTATACAGCTTTAAATTCACATAATGCCAAAAAGCTTCATTAGGGGTAATTCCGTCTTCATTTTCCGAAAGTTCAGGCTTTATACTATGAACAAAATACATATCAATTTCCCCTTTATTTTTTGCGTCGATCTTTCCTCTATATTCAGTCACAAAAAATTCAGCAATCGATTGATAGGTTGTTTCTGAAATATTTACTTTCCCAACCTTACCGTTCGACTCAATACGTGAAGCTACATTTACTGTATCACCCCAAATATCATAAGCTAAACGCTTAATGCCTACCACACCAGCAATAAGGTCACCTGAATGCAGTCCAATGCGTAAATCCCAGCCTTCTACTCCTAATTTAGCTTTTGCTTCCTTTATTTCAACCATTGCTCGCTGTATTTCCAATGCAGCAAGTGTAGTATCTATGGCATTACTTTTATTTCGTATTGGAACCCCGCCTGCAGCCATATAGGCGTCTCCGATGGTTTTGATCTTTTCGACATTGTATTTTTCAACGATTTCGTCAAACCGGATGAAATAACTATCTAATTCAGCAACTAAATCTTGAGGTTTATAATTTTCAGCTAAATAGGTAAAGTTTTTAAAATCGGTAAACATTACAGTAGCACTCTTGTAGTTTCTTGCCTTTGCCTTACCTTTATTTTTGAGCTCATCGGCCATTTCACGCGGTAGAATATTCAGGAGTAACTTTTCAGTTTTTTCCTTTTCATCTTCTAGCATGCGTTTTTGTTTTTCAACTTGCTCCTTTTGCTTTATGATTTCTATTGTTCTCTGTTTCACTTGAGTTTCAAGTAAATCTTTTTGAGACTGCATTTTGCGTATGCGATTTCTATAAAACAACAAAAGAATCAGTGCAGTTAATCCTATAATGATTAAATCAACCCACCATGGGATGGAAATCAATGCTATGAAAAAAAGAAATGTATAAGCTACAGACATAAAGGGTGCTGCATTTTAAATGTGCTCAATATCTGAAGCACCTAATTAATGATTTTTACTTTTATTATTGACCTACGATTCTTGGCATTTTCATTGTCATCGCAGTCTATACAATTAACCACAGGGTTAGCTTCACCGTAATTTTCTTTCTTTATTGTTGTAGTTCGAACACCATACTGATATAAGACTGAAACAACAGACTCTGTCCGTTTTTTAGAGAGCTCCAAATTGTATTTTTCAGTTCCTCTGCTGTCAGTATAAGACTTAACCTCAATAATAAGGTCTTTCCCTTTTAGCTTTGAAGCAAATTCTGCTAAAGCCCTTTTTGATTCTGAGTTCATTACAGAGCTGTCTAAACCATAATAAACAGTTAAAGGGTCTACGGCAGTTAATTTGCTTATTGAACCTGTGAATGCTACTCCTAAGTCATTGGCTTCAATTTTACTTAATGCATTTTTATCTAAAGGAAGTGACTTATATTCAAATTCACCACTTTGATTTTTCACCACTGTACTTAAAACATTTCCGTACTCATCCAGTGTTAATATCTGATAATTCCCATCTTCACCTTCAATTTTAAAGTAGTAAGTATGTTCAGGCTTTAGTCGGTGATAGACAAATTTTCCTTCAGCGTCAGTTTTGGCAAATCCAATAAAGTTTTCTTCGTCATCATAAATAGAAACCTGAGTACCTGCGCTCATATCGCCTGGAAGCTTTCGAAATACCTGGCCATAGACAGAAACTGTGTTATAATTTACTGAAGGCACATCAAAAGGGTCAAATGCTTCTATAGGTTCAAACTGCGTAACCATATAGGTTAATTTATCATACGTGAAGCTGCCCTTTTCATTCAGCATAGTTAATTCAATGATTTTATCTTCTGAGTTTAATAGTGCCAGATTCAACTGATCTTCATTAGCCAATCTAAAAGAGTAGTTTTCTTTAGATTTTAGCTTGGAGAAATTAAATTTTCCATAGTTATCTGTGAAAGCTGAATCTACAACTAAACCATCTTCATTTAAGATATAAACTTTTAATTTATTGCTGTAGTCTCCCGGTAGTTTCTCATAAACAACACCCTCAAAGTCTACTAAATCAGGCACTTGTGATTCTTCTAGCAATTGAATCCCTGAATATTCATCATAAGGCAGTGAATTAAACTCAAATGAACCATCCCTAAGCTTGTTGATTAAATAAAGTGGATCACCATCGATACTCGTAACGTATAAAAAGGAATTGTCCAACACCTCTGAATCAGTTTCAGGAAGCTTAAAGTAGTAGGTTTTAGAGATATCTAATTTATTGTACTGAAACTCTCCTTTTTCATTGGTAAAAAGGGTAGCAATCAATTTATTGTTCACATCATAAATTTCAACTTTCGTAAACGGAAGTGGCTCTCCCTTATATTCAAGCCGCGCGATAACACCTGTTACTCCTTTCTTAGTAGCAATAACCGGACTTTTCGAAGGATCTAATTCACTTATTAATTGATACTTCCCTTCTTCATCTTCCGAAACTTTATAAATTCGGCCATATTCATTATTATAGGCAATGTTTAGCTCATCTTTCGCTTCAATTTGAACAAAATACTTCCTATTGTCATCCATTCCCAGCTTACTAAAATTGAAGTTTCCGTAGGCATCTGTATAAACGGAGTCAACTAAATTTCCATTGTCATCAACTAAATAAACCTTCACTTTTTGAGTAAAGTCACCTGGAAGTGTTTTATAAATATTACCTGCAAAAAGTAGGTCCCCAATTAAGGAGTCATTGTCTTCTGCGGCAATTAAGTCCACTAAATATTCATCGGCAGGTAGCGCCGTAAACTTAAAAGTTCCGTCTTGCAGACGTTCAATGAGTTTTACTTTATTCCCATTTTGATTGGTAAGGTAAAGTTTTCCCTCTTCAGTAAGTTCTGTGTCATCTGTTTCAACTTGCATGAAAAAATCCTCCTGATAGGCCAGTTTACTAAAGTGAAAATTCCCTGTTGAATCTGTAAATGTGACAGCTATAATAGAATCATTATCATTTAATAAAAGCACTTTTGCTCCGCTAACAGGTAATCCGAGATATTCGAAAACTCCACTTACTCCTACTGTTTGAACTTTATGACTTTCGTAGAAACTGTAGATATCATCTTCTCCTTTTCCCCCTTCTCTGTTTGAAGCATAAAAACCTGTAGAATCGGTAATATAAAAAATACTAAAGTCGTCTCGAGTAGAATTAATAGGACTTTTTAAGTTTTTTGGAATTTGATAATTGCCGTCTATTAGTTCTGAGCTATGTATATCAAATCCTCCATAACCTATAAGACCGTTAGATGAAAAGAACAATCGATTTCCCTTAAAATAGGGGAAAACTTCATCGAATTGGGTGTTAATTGTAGGCCCTAAGTTTTTAGGATTACTCCATTCTCCATTTATCTTTTCTGAGATATAAAGGTCCATTCCGCCTAATCCACCAGGCATATCTGAGGCAAATATTAGGCTATTTCCACTATCGGCATAACAGGCATGTGCCACTGAATAATCATCGCTATTGAAAGGAAGTGCTTTAAAATTTTTCCACTTCCCATTCACGTAGGTTCCCTCATAAAGTTTCATTCTATTAATGAACTCATTACTACCCAGTTGATTGTTAACTCTTGTGATTACAGCTTTTTCTCCCTTAGGGTCTATTGAGAGAGGACCATCATGATAGGCAGTTTGCAATGCACCACCAGCTAGAGAAAAAGTTTCAGATCCAGAATTAAATCCAGCAGAATCAATTTTAAAAATAGATAAGAATGGTGTTCCATCCCAACTAAAAGACTCTGGAGAATTATAGCTTTCTTCTCTATTGCTAGTGAAGTAGTAATTGTTTTTGAAATAAACTAAACTGTATTCAGAGAAGCCTGTGTTTATATTTTTAATAGTAGAAGAGCTAAACTTACTACCCTCTAATTCCCACACAAAAATTTCATCAAACGATTGCAACATTAAATTGCCCAAAAATTTATTTTCTTCATTTTTAGCAAACTGTTTAAATTGGTCTTTTGCTGCTATCAATTTTCCGTTTGCCCGCAAGGATTGACCAAAATACAAGTGATCTTCAGAAGTCACTGAATCTGAATTTACCACCAAGGTGTAATAAAACTCTGCATTTTGATATTCTTTTAAATGCCGGTAAGAGTTAGCTAAATAGCGCAAGCTAGTTATAGATGATTTGTCTTCTTCATAGGCTTTTTTGAAAAGTGATATCGCTTCTTCATAGGCTTGAAAATTATATTTTTCAATCCCGCGCTCCATTTTTTTTTCCTGGGCACTCAGGCTGAGGGAGAACGCTATAAAGCAAAAACATGTAATTAAATGCTTCACTATCGAAAAGAAATGCAGTGGATTACTTTTTGTCTTTATCACGTTAAAAATACCTCGGTGAAACAATTCTTGCTTTAAATACATTTAAGTCATATCCAATAAAAATCTCATGGGATCCCCCATTTTGATTGTCGATAATTGTTGTTGCAATATCGTAAGAATATCCAATTCTAAGCTCCTGGTTAATATTATACTCTAATATAGCAGCAATACTTGAGTTGTGACGGTATGACACCCCCAACCATAATTTCTCTTGTAATAGAATACTCGCATTTAAGTCAATAAATGCAGGCTGATTTCCACCTGCTTTTACCAATAGAGATGGCTTTAAAGTAACTGCTTTTGACAATGGAAAAGCTCTTCCTGCAGTAAGTATTGCTTGAGCAGATTGTTCTACAGTACTTTCAATGTTTACATTATCGCCTTGAACTCCAATTCTCCCTTGGTTGAGGTGAGTTAGTTCTAGACCAACATAGTTTCTATTATCATGATAATACATACCAAAGTCAAAAGAGGGTAACATGTAAGATTCTCGACCTTGTTCATTGGCTGAAAAAGCGGATTCATCTTTATATTCAATTTCATCCCAATTAAAAGCGTAATTGTAAATGCTGGCTCTCAGTCCAAAGCCGAGTTGGCCTTTAAATAGACTTATTTTATAAGCGTAAACTCCTGAAATGGACAATGTGTTTTTAGGGCCGATGTTATCATTCATAAGTTGTAAGCCTAGACCCATTTTCTTGTTTTTCGTAGGGGAGTGAATAGAGAAAGCTTGTGTAGTGGGTGCTCCATCAAAGCCAACCCATTGACTGCGGTGCAAGGCAACAGCGCTTAAAGTTCCTCTTGTGCCAGCATAGGCTGGATTTACTGTTAATGGGTTAAAGAAATATTGATTGAAGTTAGGGTCTTGCTGTGCCATAGAAAAAAGTGGCAATGCAAGCATAAAAACTCCTATGTATTTTTTCCAATTCATATTATCTCGTTAGTTCTATCCAACCTTTTTCAACTACCCCATCTGTTTCGAAGATATAAAAATAGGTGGCTGATGGTAGTTCATTTCCATTTAAATTTTCACCACTCCAAACAACATTTGTATTATCATAATTACTTCCTTCCCAAACCAAATTGCCTAATCTATTAATGATGGTGACCTCATTAGAGGGATATAGTTCTACATTATCAATAATCCATTGATTATTTCTGTTATCATTTGGAGTGATTCCCGAATAAAACTTTAAGGCACAAGCTTCAGCATCAATCAAGCCAATGGGGAAAAGAAAAGCATCGCTGCAGCCATCGGCTGAAACAACCTGGAGTATATAGGTGCCTTGACCTAATCCAGAAAAACTTACTCCTGCAGCTGAAGAGTCAGCTTGCATAGTATCTAATGGAACGGTATCAAATGGAGTAGGCAAAATGTTCAAAACTAGCTGATAGGGAGATTGACAACCAATAATTGAGTCAATCAGGACTAGCCCATTATCTCTGCCTTGGCAGCTTGCGCCAGTTGAAGAAACAACCATTCGAAGCGGACTACTACTAATGGTTCCTACAATTGGTTGTTGAAATCCTTGAGTATAAATAAAGTTTCCTGTTGAAGCAGTTTGAACAGCCGGCTCTCCAACAGTTGAAGAGATCTGTATAGAGGAAGAAGAACTTTCACTGCCACCTGAACTGATTACAGATCGTTCTAGCTGTGTTTGTGCAATAATATTTGCCGAACTCGTTACTACAACGAACAAAAACAAATACTTTGCAAAGCTTTTAGTCAAACTATCGATATGTTTAATATTAATGTTCATTAGTCTGTTTCTGTAACGGTATAAGTTATTCTAGTGCCATACAGTCGCGTGTCAGTGCTGTTCTGTCTTCCTGTAAAGAAAAGGAAGTAAGCGTACCTTTCATTATCAATTACTGCATTAAAAACGGTGTTGTCTGTAAGGTTTTGGACTACTGTTGACGCATTTAAAGTAGTTGACTCAACTTGAGCCATAACAGCAGTAGCGGATGAACCAAGTTGTTGTCGTAGAAGTGAAACTCTTACTGGATTGGTAGTTAAATTATCGTATAACCATCCATCTAATTCAGTAACTACAGCGCCATCTGGTAAGTTAACTGCTACTGTTGAATATCCGAAAGCAGAGCCTCCAGAGCGGAAGTAGCCATAATAATTAGCAGCTAAGTTTGTTCCATAACCATATAGATCTGGAAGGAGTGAGTTAAAGGTTGTTGGAGCATAACTTTGATAGTGTGTTTTTGCAGTGCTGTAAGTGTAATCATTAGCAGCTGGAATTTCAATATCACCTGCAACTTCTAGCTCAGAGGAAGGGTTTGTAATACCAATACCAACATTTCCGCCAGCACTTAAAACAAGATCATTGGTTCCTGGGGTAAAAAGTTGACCATATCCGGTACTATTGTATAATAACTGTACGTAATTTGAACCAGAATTACCTATAAAAAGATTTGGACTTCCAGCCCCGATAATATTGGCTCGATTGGCTACTTCCATAGCAGCTCCAAATTGAAGATTTGTAGTATTTACTCGAAGGTTAGTTACCCTTGCTGAACCATTTACATCTAATAGATAGGCAGGAGATGTGGTTCCAATCCCAACATTGGCAGTGGGATCAATCGTCAATGCAGTTGTACCTGTATGGGTTATAAATTGCCAGTCTGCATTTTCATGTTGCCTCATTGCTACACGGGTAGATCCATTATTAGTGATACTAAACCCATCTGTTGTGGAGATTCCAGTCGAAGAACTGGTTAATCGCAGATTTCCTGAGCTACCTGTGGAGTGGACGTGTAGTAATGAGGAGGGATTGGTAGTTCCAATACCAAGGTTTCCTGCATTATCAATCGCCATTCGATCTGCTGCATTAGTATAATCCCGGAAAACCAACTTATTGGCGCCTGAACCAGCTGAGTTATTCGATCCATAAATCGTCCAGTCTTGGTTAGCTCCATCAATGTAAATACTTGCCCCTACAGTTGCTGCTGTAGTTCCAGAAACTCTTAAACCTCCCAAGAAGCTTCCATCTCCAGCTACATCTAACTTACCTGAAGGAGTATTGGATCCAACTCCCACATCTCCGTTATTGGCTATGTAGATACCTTCATTATCTCCGTCTCCTGAAAGGTAATTTGTACCTAACTGTATGTTTGTAGATGCAGTGTGGTTCCCTAAATTATCTCCTGAAAGGGTAGCCCATCCTAAGTTAGTACCATCATACTGTAAAACTTCTCCTACACTTGGAATAGTGTTTGGAAATGAATAGCTATTATTTATTCTAAGCGAATCTGCAAATACCAAGCCTTTTAATTCAATTTCAAAGCTTGCAGAATCTCCGCTGATGACAACACGATTATCTTCTAAACGCACAAAAGAAGCTGGGTCACCAGGTAGCACAGTATTCTCAATACCTGTTACCCAATGAAATATACCTGACACTCCTGAATTAATGCCATAAGCATCAGCGAACCCATCATTTAAATATCGAAGATTAGTTCCATCATTATAAAGATTACTCCCAAATACACTTATCCCATTTATATTTCCATCAATTATTAGCACTGAGTCAACCTCCATTGGAGCGCGCGACGCTCTCTGACTGCCAATAGTTAAAGCATTTAAATTAAAAATACTATCTGCTCCTGCATCATTCCCTGCAGCTAATACGCTACTTAAGTTTTGTGTTGAGTTTGGTCCCCAAATTAAATTTGTTCCATCGTATCGCATAATATCCCCACTATTAGGGACAGTAGTTGGGAAGGAATAACTCCCTCCAATACTCAAACGATCAATTTCTGCTCCTCCACCAACATCTAATAATGAGTCTGCAGTAGCAGTTCCTATTGCTAAATTGCCTCCATTTCGTTGAAGAAATAAATCACTTGCTGCACCATTATTTCTAGCCAATAGTTCATTTCCATCAAAGATCAAATTATTTCCTGAGGTTGGGCCTATTTGAAGAAACCCAGAGCCAGCTGTATAATTTGCATTAATTCCTCCATCTAAATGCAATTTAACGTCTGGTGCAGAGGTTCCAATTCCTACTAAACTATCGGAAAAAACCATAGCGATACCATTCACAGAATTTGCTGCATTTCCAAATCCGAATAGCATTTTACCAACTCCTTCCCCATTTGTAGAACCGGTAGAAATTAATTGATAAAATTGGCCACCCGTGGAGGTATTTCCAATTGCTAGCCAAGATCCATTTGTGCTACTGCTCTCCAATATTGATGCTGGGAAAGTATTGCTCGAAACAGTTAATTGAGCAGTTGTTAAAGAGTTAATTTGCAAGCCATCTAAAAATGCAGTGTCTGCATCAATATTACCGGCCACGCTCAATGCGTTAGTTGGCGTTATGCCTATCCCTAGCAAGTTGTCAATATAAACATTACCATTATTAAAGTAACCTGCCCAATTTGTACCAGCACCTGATGCATCTCCATATAAACCATATTTAATACCACCCGCACCTACTGCTCCTCCAAAAACACCAAACTTGTCTCCTGTAGCTGCATTCGCTTCGCCATAAATTCCATAACTATCTCCAATACCTCCTCCAGTTACTATTGAAAAAACACCTTTTTTATCTGTAGCTGAATTCGTAGAATTAGTAATGTTTATTGAAAATTCTTCGGTATTGTCTACTATATCAATTTTACCTGAAGGTGTTGCTGTTCCAACACCAATATTGCCAGTATTATCGATATAAATACCTTCACTATCTCCATCACCTGAGAGGTAATTGGTGCCCAGTTGAATATTGGTAGTAGCAATGTGATTACCTAAATTGTCGGGAGCACCTATTTGAACCCAAACTGGGACTGCAGTTGTTCCTGAATTATAATAATAACCTGGAGTATTATCCGTTTGATAAATTAGCAAGCTATTGGCAGGATTTAATATGAGAGTTCTTTCTAGAAATGTCATTCTTGGTACCAACAACCCTCTAGTAGAGCTGCTGATATCCAACATCGCAGAGTTATCAGGTGCAGACCCATCGGCATTAATAGAAATATTTTGAGCTTCAACAGAAGTTATTCCTGTAAAAAACAAGAGTAAAAGGAGCGATATGATAGGATTGGAATAATGTTTCATCTTATTCACCTTTTTTTAATTTAATAAGTTCTTGCTCTAGAAGTTCTAATTTCTGAGTTAACTCGTCAATTTTACTTTGTTGTGTATTGTTATATTGACTTTGCTGATCAATTAATACTTGTTGTTCTTTTATTGCTTCCAACAGAACCGCTGTAAATTTCGAATAGTCTACTGTTAGATACCCATCAGCTTTTTCAGTGACAATTTCAGGGTATACCTTTTGCATTTCTTGAGCAATGAAACCGATATTTCTCTCACTTCCAAAGTTCATTTCAGGAAAATTTTCTTGATCCCAATTGTGATAAATCCCTCTAAGTGAGCCAATTGTAGAAAGAACGTTGGTAATAGGGGTTATGTTGTTTTTGTACCTTTGGTCGGATATCAGTAATGCTCCATTAGCAAAAACATTTCCTCCAGCAGCATTGATATTTCCACTTACTTGAAGTCTATACGTATTATTAGGTGCTCCTCCCATTCCGAAGTTTCCACTAGAATTAATATAAAATCGATCGGTTCCATCATCTCTTAAAATGAGGTCTTGAGTAGCATTTTGGTACATGTACCAATCATCTGCGCCATTGTTAAGTTGTATTCCACTAGTTAGGGTAGTACCAGTGGAAGAAACGGTAAGCACTGCATTAGGATTTGCTGTACCAATTCCTACATTACCCGCGCCATCAATTACCATTCTTTGAGCGGCTGTGGGAGAATTTTGATAAATGTGAAATTCTCCTGGATTAGGATCTCCAGCTCCTTGAATTCCAAGGAAATATTCTCCCACAGAATTTTCAGCAACCAATCCTGAAAAGCCGTTTGTAGATGTTCTAGTTCTCACTCTTACATTACCAGCATTAAAAACCTCTAATCTATCAATAGGAGTAGCTGTCCCAACACCCAAATTTCCACTTGGGTTGAGCCACATGCGATAAGCATTATTCGTTCCAAAAGCCAAGTTTGAATTCTCGTAGTTAAAAATAGCAGCCCCAACCGCATCAGCATAACCCAGGACTAAACCATCTGTTTGTAAAGTTCCAGTAGCTGATGTAGTAAAAGAACTAAAACTAAATGTTCCAGTTGTATTTATATGTAGTTGCCGGTTCGGAGTGGTTGTTCCAATCCCAACATTTCCATCATTAGTTATAACCATTCTATGTGCCCCAGATCTTAAGAATGTCATAAAACCTGGATTTACCCCTGTGTTTCCCAAATACCCGAAAGTCCAATCGGCTGAATTGCTTCCTGTATTTTCAAAACGCATTAGGGTGTTTGATCCATCAGATTTTAGACTCATAAAAGGAGTAGCAGAATTCTGATAAACTGTTAATCTGTTTGTTGGAGCTGTTGTTCCAATGCCGACATTCCCATTGTTATTAATTGTCATTTTAATGTCTGAAGTATCAATATTGTTGAGTGCATTTAATCTTACAGCAAAGTTTAATTGATAATCTGATGATGTATTAATTCGATGAAAAACAGCAGCATTGTAGCGAACGTTTCCATCAATGGAGTTATTTTTAAACCTAATCCCACTTAAACTCGAAAAAACACCTTGTCCATTTTGTATGTCGATAAAAGCACCATCACTGGCATCGGCTAAAACTGACTGCTTAACATTTAAAGGCGAACTAGGATTGATGGTCCCAATTCCAACGTTTCCTGTGGCGTCAATTCGAATTCCTTCATTTCCTCCATCACCCGATAGGTAATTTGTTCCTAACTGAATATTGCTTGTAGCAATGTGATTCCCTAAGTTATCTCCACTTGTTCTTAGTTGAGTCCAAACCGGTGTAGCAGAGGTTCCTGAGTTAAAATAGTAGCCAGGAGTATTATCTGTTTGATAGATTAATAAACTAGTAGCGGGATTTACAAGCGCATTCCGCTGAACTAAAGTCATTCTGGGAATTAATAACCCACTATTTGTGCTGCTTACATCCAGCATAGCTGAATTATCAGGAGGTGTACCTGCGTCGTTTATAGAAACATTTTGAGCATTGAGCCAAAATGGGCTAAGCAGAATAAAAATATATACTAGTATTTTTTTCATGTTCAAATTTTCAAACTAATGCCTTATTTATAAAAAATACATCTGAAATTTGCTGATCCTGTTTCAGGGTCGTCATTCGCTGTATTTTTCAAGTTTGTATTTCCCACTTTTCTTGCGGTATTTGAGGTGCCATCACTTACCCACTCCCAGTTGTTAATTTCGTTAGTTAGTACAGCATTAGTTGCTGCACCATACCACTCAGCCCAGCTTGGAAGCTTATAACCTAAAGAGGCGCAAGTATTAGCAGCATCATACCAATCAGAGGCTGCCCTTTCATTGGTTTCAATGCAAATATTTCCTTGCACATTGGTCATGCCAGTGGGGCAATTTGTTGATGGGAGAGTTGAAGACCAGCTAACATTACCTCCACCATCTGTTTGTAAAAATTGTTCACCAATGCCATCAGTTACAGGAAAGGTATAGGCACCATTGATGTTTAATGCCCCTAATTTAGCTCCTCCATTAACTTCAAGAAGAGAATCAGGGTCTTCTTCTCCTATTCCAACATTTCCGCTAGATCTTAAGACTAAAGAAGCCGCAGTATTGCCGTCTGTCCCAATGGTGTAAAAGTTAGTTCTTGTCGGAACTATTGCCGCACCAACAGCTCCATCAGCATATATTTGAATAAGTTCATTAAATACAGGGCCTGTAGTACTCCGAGATCTATTTGTGATAGAAAAAAGGCGATCGCCATCCGCAACAACTGAGGGACTCACACGAGTTCCTCTTGCATTATATAAATCAAATCTAGTTCCTGCACCATTTCCAGTTCCAAAAGAAATAAATTCCATTAACGAACTTTCTGCATCTTTTGCTATTGTTAGGGAAGTTCCCGTTGGTGAACTAATCGACACTTCTCCACTTGGATTAATTGAAATTCCTTCATTGTCGCCATCATTAGAAATATAAAAATTATTCAACTTTAGGTTGGAGTCTAATTGATGGTTTCCTAAGTTATCTTCAGTATTGTAAATTGACAGATCAATAGGGGTTTGTGTAACTGTTCCCGAAGGGTCATCTATGCTCAATTGGTCAGCAACAAGCGATAATTGTTGTATTTCGTTAGATGCACTTGTATCGTTATCATTTCCGATTAAGCTTGTTAAAATTCGAATACTATCACGATTCGCTATAGTTCTATTGAACAAGTTTAGTCTTCTAGAATCAAAAAGCGTGTCAAAGGATAAGGTGACTACTCCACCTTGCTGATATATTTCTAAGGTTCGACCAACAAAGCGTATACTGTCAATTAACTCATTGGTAGAGTCGGCATCATTATCTGTAGTAATTAAATTGCTGAGAATACCAATACTGTCTCGGTTTTGTAATGTTTGACTAGAGTCAGTTGAAAAGTTACTTTCTAGTGTGTTTAAATCGGCATTTAAATTTGTTATATCAGTTTCGTTAGTAGAAATTCCAGCTGCAAGCAAAGCTGAGTCTGCAGATAATTTAGCATCAGTAGCTAAGAATTCAATATCAACACCTGTTCCTCTTTCTATTAAAATAGAATCATTTGCCAAACTTAGGTTTTGGTTGTCAGCAGCACTGCTAATCAAAGTGGCTAAGATAGCAATACTATCCTGATTTTGTAGGGTTTGAGAGGAATCGGTAGAAAAGTTGCCTTTTAGTGTATTTAAATCGCTGTTTAGATTTGTTATATCAGTTTGATTTGTTACAATGTCAGCGGCGTTATTTGCAATATCATCAAGTATAAACTGTATTTCAATTCCATCTCCACCTTCGATTAAGATAGAGTCTCCTGTTGAGTTGAAACTCAAGTTTTGGTCATCAGTTGATGAAGGCAAAAGCGATGTTAAATCTACATCATAGTTGGTGGATGCTTCTGTAATCCTCAATACATTTCCAGGCTCAATGGAAAATGAAGTGATTAATTCATTTGTTTCAGAAAGGTCGCCATCGTTAATGATAGAGTCATTTCTAATTGTTATTCCATTTCCTCCGCTAAGGTTGCTGCTTGCATTACCAGACGTTTTTGCATATAAAGCATAAGGCACAGAAAGCAGTTGGGTAGTTCCTAAATTCTCAAAGCCACTGCCAGCATCAACTTCAACTCTTAGAAATCGATTCCCGCTACTCCAATCAATTCCTGCAAAATTTGGAGCAGATCCACCAGTTCTATTGCCTTGGCCTATCCTTAGGTTGAACAACCCAAAATCATTGGTGCTAATAGTGGAATGTTCCTCCTCGTACAAAACAGTTCCCGATGTGCTTGTTGCGATTATGCTAAATCGCACAGAAATTATTTGATTGGTCAATGCGTCCCCTGCATTGTCTCTTGCAACAGCTTGGTAATTTACTCCCTCAGGAGCTTGTGCATGAAGTTGATGGGTAAATAAAAAATTAGCGCAAAATAAAAGGAGAACAGCTGCGTACGATGAAATTCGTTTTATAGCAAACATAGGGTGTAATGTTAAAGATGGTTAACTAGCTCTTTATAATTATAACAATTGTTAAAATCGGTACAGACAAAAATAGAATAAATATTGGTCTATTCAAGCTTTTATTCATCTAATATCGAAATGCTTAAGACGGGTTTGTGTCCAATAAGTACAATTGTAATGAAGTGAGTTATTAACAAAAAGCCGTTTGTGATTTGAAAATGAATAAGATGCAATCTAAAAGAGAATTTTAATGTGCAATTAGCGAAGTACTGTTGCGCACATGTGAATTCATTTTTTAGTAGAGTTAAAAGATTAATGAACTCGGCTAAATAGATAGGTCTATTTAAAGGTTAAAACTGATTGAATGATGTAGAACATTCAGTCAATTACCTTAAACCTCCAAGCCTTTTCTTTGCCCAATTTTAGCGTTTTTTGCAGTGTAGCAAGCATCCTTTTTTCAGCTTTTAAACTATCATGAAAGGTGACAATGGCGCCAGGTTTTAGTTGTTTAGCGGTAATTTCCCAACACTGGTCTTCAGTTTTATTGGAATCAAAATCCATGCTAAGCACCGACCACATTACAATCTTAAATTGTTCTTGCAGTTTCTTGATTTGTTTCTTTTTTATTCTCCCATAAGGAGGTCGAAATAAATTAGATTGAAATATTTCGGTGCATTGCATTACATTTTCAATGTAATCAGCTGTTTTTGTTTTCCAGCCGTTTAAGTGAGAGTTGGTGTGGTTGCCTACTTGATGTCCTTCTGCGATTATCCTATCAAAAAGGGTTCTATTTTTTGCTACATTATTACCAATACAAAAAAAGGTAGCTTTTGCATTGTAAGTTTTTAGAAGATCCAGCACTTTTTCAGTGATTCCAGGAGTAGGACCATCATCAAAAGTGAGGTATATATTTGGTTCGTTGGTTTCAACTTTCCAATGCAATTTAGAGTAAAATTTTTGTAGCGCCTCAGGGGGTGTTGAAATAATACTCATTAGCCGAAAAGTTGATTAAAGACTTCTTCAATTTTACCAACTGCCACCAACTCTATGTTAAAGTCTTTGACATTTATACCTTTCAAATTATATTTTGAAATAAATATTTTTTCAAAACCCAGTTTTTGTGCTTCAAGAATACGTTGATCAATTTTATTAACTGGCCTAATTTCTCCAGAAAGGCCTACTTCAGCAGCGAAACAATATTTTGAGTTAATTGGGATATCTTCCGCCGAAGATAAAACAGCAGTTACTATTGCCAAATCAATAGCAGGGTCCTCCACTCTTATTCCACCCGCAATGTTTAGAAAAACATCCTTTGTCCCTAAACGAAAGCCACAACGTTTTTCCAGAACCGCAAGCAACATATTCAAGCGACGCAAATCGAAGCCAGTAGCTGAACGCTGAGGAGTTCCATAAGCCGCAGAACTTACCAAGGATTGTATTTCAATTAGCATGGGGCGCATACCTTCCATACTTGAAGCTATACTTGATCCACTCAATTGCTCATCACGGTTAGAAAGCAAGATCTCAGAAGGGTTTGGAACCTCTCTCAACCCACTGCCTTGCATTTCATAAATACCAATTTCATTAGTGGGACCAAACCTATTTTTTGAAGAACGCAACAATCGATACATGTGATTTCTATCGCCTTCAAATTGCAGTACCACATCAACCATATGCTCTAATACTTTAGGTCCCGCTATACTTCCTTCTTTGTTAATGTGACCAATTAAAAAGACTGGAGTATTTGTTTCCTTCGCAAATCGCATCAATTGTCCTGCGCATTCACGGATTTGAGAAATGCTTCCAGCAGATGACTCGATTAACGAGGAGTGCAAGGTTTGAATACTATCAATCACAACCACATCTGCTTCATGTTGTCCCAATTGCTGTAGAATATTTTGTACTGAAGTTTCCGCATACAAATAACACTCTTGATTATCTATACCAATTCTTTCGGCACGCATTTTTATTTGTTGCTCACTTTCTTCACCTGAGATGTAAAGAAATTTAATGCCTTGCCATTTTAATGCTAACTGTAGCAATAAGGTTGACTTTCCAATGCCAGGTTCACCGCCAAATAATTGCAATGATCCAGGTACGAGACCACCTCCGAGCACACGATTCATTTCCGCATCAGGTGTACGATAACGGATTTCCCCTGTATTTTCAATAGCAGAAATAGCTATCGGTTTTGAGCTTATTTTCCTAGAAGATCCAAGGTGTGTTTTATCTTCTTTTTGAATAATTTCTTCTACATAGGTGTTCCATTCATTGCAAGAAGGACACTTGCCAATCCACTTGCTGGCTTGTGCACCACAGTTTTGACAGAAGAATGCTTTTTTTATTTTAGCCAAGGGGATTGTTTTGCTCTAAAATACAATTTCTATATCACGTTTGCGTGGTTTAGCATCTGTGCCACAAAAGTCGCTTAGGTTCTTGGTGGCCAAGTCATAGTTTAAGTTAGACGCCTTAATCCAGTCAGCACAGGCATTTTTCTTATTGCCAAGTTCATATTCTGCTTCCCCCCGGTAATAGAAAGCACGTGCTAGGTTTTCATCTCGCTGTTCAATTACTATAGTAAAGTCTTTAATGGCTTCTTCATATTTTTCTAGGCCTAAATTGCTCAAGGCAATATTTATTCTGCCATTTTCCAACTCTGGTTCCTTATCTAAAGCGGTTCGAAAATCTTCCATACCAGCCTCGTAGTTTGATAGTTCAGCTTTTGCTGCCCCACGATTGTAATACGCTTCTGCATAGTCGGGTTTTAATTCAATTGCTTTGCTATAGGCGTCAATAGCAGCATTGTAGCGCGATAGTTCTGCATTAGAGTAACCCAAATAGTAATAAACATCAGGAAAATCAGGACGTTGTTTTATAGATTCATCAAAGTCGCGAATAGCCTTTTTATATTCCTCCATAAATACATAGGCAGCTCCTCGGTTGAAATATAGTTCCGCATCATTTTCATTAATTTTTTCTGCCTTATCATACCAATCCACTGCTTGAGAAAATAACTCTAATTTATGTTTGCTATCAGCAACACCCATTGTCAGCTCGTAATTTTCAGGTTCAAACTCTAATCCTTTTTCATAGGCCTTCATTGCCTTTACAAACTGCTCCGCTTCATAAAATTGCTTTCCCTTTTCAAGGTAAGCTGAGGCTGAGTCCTGAGCAATGGAAGAGCTTAGTGCGAAAATAGAAACGAAGATTAGTAGCAGTATTTTTTTCATGAACTTAGTTTTTTCTAGCTTTCTCAACGATATTTGAGGTAGAAAAGCCATCCAAAAAATCGATTGTTTTAACTTTTCCTCCGCGCTTCAATACGACTTCATGACCTACAATGTTTTCAATAGTATAGTCGCTTCCTTTCACTAGCACATGAGGCTCTATTAACTCTATGAGACTCAATGGAGTGGCTTCATCAAAAAGCACTACCAAAGATACAAAATGCAAAGCGGCCATTATAATTGACCGACTTTTCTCGTCTTGAATTGGTCTATTTTCTCCTTTTCCAAGCCCTCTTACAGAACCATCTGTATTTATTCCAACAATGAGTTTAGTTCCTAAATCTGAGGCTTTTGCTAAATAGTCTATATGTCCTTGGTGCAATAAGTCAAAACATCCGTTCGTGAACACTACTTTTTCATCTTTGAGCTTCCAACGATTCAGAATCCATTGTAATTGCTCTCGATCGACAATTTTATTACTTACTGTTTGTAGTGCTTTCAATTTTGTTGTTTCTATTAATGTAACGTAATGCCGGAATACTTAAAACGCCAACTACAATCACCATAAGTGTTTGAGATGACCATAAAATCCAACCTAAGGCCAAAGACGATGTTTTTGATACACCATAAAGCATCAAAGTTTCCATAATAGCAATAGGAAAAACTCCCAAGCCGCCTTGTACAAAAACAATGGCTAAACTACCGGTAACAAAAGATGCCAATACAGCTGAAAAGGGTACAGATGCGGTTTCTTCAATGCTGAAAAAACAGACATAAAACATGCCAACATACATGATCCATATAAATGCAGTATGCATAAGGAAGTAACCCTTTTTTTCCATTTTAATAATGGATTGTACGCCTTCTAAAATACCCTTCAATAGTTCTCTAATTTTTGCGAAGAAGGGATTGTTTGATTTAGATAGCATAAAAAAGAAGAAAATTGATCCTCCTACTAAAGTTGCTGTCATTAGAATTAGTAAGTTTTGAGTCGAAAATTTACCAGAACCCTCTTCTAAAAATTCCATTAACATGTCTCGAAGCATATCAAATTCCATTAGAACAATGGATGTCATAATCACTGCCAGAATTATTAAATCAGCCACCCTTTCAGCCACAATAGTTCCGAAAAGTTTATTAAAAGGTATTCCCTCATATTTGGCCAATAAACCAGGTCGAGTGACTTCACCTAACCGTGGTAAAGCTAAATTGGCTGCATATCCAACCATAACAGTTAAGAAACTATTGATAAAACGAGGCGTTTTTCCAAGTGGCTGGATGGTATATTTCCAGCGAATGGCACGGCTAACATGACTTAATATGCCAAAAAACATTGAAAGTAAGATCCAAAAGATATTTGATTTTCGAAAAGCCTCATACAGTTCCGCTTTTTCTTGAGAGCTAAGGTCCTTAAAGACAAACCATATCAGAAATACTCCGAAGGCAAGAGGTATGGCAACTTTAAGAAATGAAAAAACCGATTTCAACAGCTAATATTTTGAAAGCGAATTTAGGGATTTAATGATAAATTATCGATTAGCCTTACTGTTGAAAGATAGGCAGCAACAAAAGCACGAGGATTACTAGAATCTGCCCATTTTATTATAGGCTTCATGGTTAACTCATCTGCAATAATAAAATATTCAGGATCAAATTCTTCTTCAAGCATTTTGAAACATTTTGCTGCTAATTCTTCAGGCTGATAATTTGACTGATTATTTTTACAAAATTGCAAGGTTTGATAAATTTTTGATGCCGTTTTAAATTCAGCCTCTGCTAACAAAAAATTCCTAGAACTCATGGCTAGGCCATTATCAAAACGAACAGTTTCACAACCGACAACTTCGGTATCAAACTGTTTTTCTTTTGTCAACCACCTTACAATAGCAAGCTGCTGATAATCCTTTTCTCCAAAATAGGCTTTGGTCGGTTGTAAAATTTCAAAAAAGCGATTAATTACAGCAGCTACCCCTTCAAAATGTTTTGGTCGGTATTCGGCTTCCATTCCTTTGCCAATAGAGCCAAAATCAAAATTTAAATTGGGCTGACTAGGATAAATATCTTCCTTTTTCGGAGTATAAAGTATGTCGCAATTTGCTTGTTTAAGTAAGTCGATGTCTTCTTCAAGTCGGTTTGGATATTCATCTAAATCTACTTTTCGATTAAACTGTAGAGGATTTACGAAAATGGAACAAACTACCAGGTCATTTTCCTTCTTTGCTTGTTCTATTAGAGCAATATGACCTTCATGTAAAGCGCCCATTGTAGCCACAAAACCTATTGTTAATCCTCGGCTTCGAGCAACATTTAAGTAGTTCTTTTGTTCGTCGATTCTTGAAAAATGCTTCATTCTTTATTAAAAAATGTGCTCAAAAGTAGGCTTTGTAGGTGAATTACGTTCATTAAATAGTAGTTGAATTGTTGCTGGACTTGCTCGTTTCCTCATTTTTTACGTAATTTTGTAGAGCGTATTAATTAACCTCCCTTTTATGAGTAAGAAAAGAATCCTCTACATTTCTCAAGAAATATCTCCTTATCTTCCAGAATCGCACATCGCCAACATCGGCAGAAATCTACCACAAAACATTCAAGAAAAAGGCAAAGAAATTAGAACTTTCATGCCCAAGTTTGGTTGTATAAATGAACGTAGAAATCAACTGCATGAAGTGATACGTTTATCTGGTATGAACCTAATAATTGATGACAACGATCATCCATTAATTATTAAAGTAGCTTCAATTCAACCTGCAAGAATGCAGGTTTACTTTATTGATAATGAAGACTTTTTCCAACGCAAGGCAATTTTAAAAGACGAAGAGGGGAACTTCTTTAGTGATAATGATGAACGCGCTATATTTTTTTGCAGAGGAGTGCTAGAAACAGTTAAAAAATTAGGTTGGGCTCCAGACTTGATCCACTGCCACGGTTGGATGACAAGTTTGATTCCACTTTACTTAAAAACTTCTTATAAAAACGAACCATTATTTGAAAAGTCTAAAGTGGTAACATCAGTATATAATGATTGTTTTGAAGGAAGTTTAGATAAAAACTTTGCTAAAAAAGCAATGATGGATGGTGTTTCGAAAGAAGACATTGACAAGTTCATAGACCCTACTCACGAAAACTTATGTTCAGCAGCAGCTTCATGGTCCGACGGAGTAATAGTTGGAGCAGAAGAGGCATCAGGCTTAGTTGAAAATTTAAATGTTCCCACGCTAGAATACCAAGGAGAAGATTATATTGATGAGTTCAACAATTTTTACGATGAAGTTCTGTTACAAGAAGAAGTATTGGCCGAGTAAATTTATGAACAACACATTTTATTTTTTAAGTCTGCGGAAAGTAATTATTCTTTCCGCTTCTTTTTTATTATTACTTTCTGCTTGTAAGAAAGAAGGAGAGCTTAACCCAGAATTTGCAGAAAATACTTCATTTACTTTTTTTACTGACAGTATAAAAATTAATACAAGTACTAGAGAAAGTGATTCTGTATTGGCTGATAGAATAGCAACAGGTCTCTTAGGAACTTATCAGGATTCTTCTTTCGGGAAGACCAAATCAAGTATTTATGTTCAACCTTTACTTCCTTCAAACACCTTAATACTTGGTGAAGATGATGAAGAACTATTTGTAGATTCAGTTATTTTCAGTTTATCCTATAACAGTTGGTTTGGAGATACTTCGGTTGCTCAAAATATTGAAGTATTTAGGTTAGATGAAGAGTTGGACGCTGATAATTCCTACTATTCTTCTGGATCAGTCAATACGCTACCTACACCCCTTGCAACAAAGTCATTTATCCCTCACCCAAGAACAGAATCTGTAATACTGTTGCCAAATGCCTCCGGAGGAATTGATACGTCTGCTGTTTCTCCGCAGCTTCGTATTCGATTGGATGATGCTTTAGGCACCGAAATCCTATCCAAATCAGGAGAAGCAGAACTTTCGAATAATGCCAGTTTCATTACTTTTTTTAAAGGACTAAAAATTTCGCCAAATGAGCAAATGATGCTCAATGACAATGAAAAAGCCATCTTATATTTTGCGCTTACTTCTTCACAAACTAAAATGACTGTTTTTTACTCTGCAGTTAATATCAATTCGGGAGATACCGTAAAAAAGCTAGTCGACTTTCCAATAAATTCATCGAGTGTTCGATTTAATACTTTTGAACATGACTTTTCCAATGGTGCAGTTCAAATGAATTTAAGTGATGGGGGAAAAGACTCCATTTACTCTTATACCCAAGCAATGGCAGGAGTTGAAACTGTAATTACATTCCCAGACTTAAAGCAGCGATTTCAAGATGAGCGCATAGTAGTTAATAAAGCTGAATTAGTTTTGCCAGTTGCATCAGGAAGTTACGCTAACTTTGGATTAGCACAAACTATGACTTTAGCATCTAGAGATGCCAGTGGCTTACTTCAATTTATTCCAGATAACGATCCTCGTTTGGAAACACCTGCTTATTTTGGTGGGAGCTATATAGAATCAGAAAATGAGTATCGTTTTAATATTGCTCGATATATTCAAGGATATATCAACGGCGTTGAAAATGAAAATGGATTGACATTGCTTGTAACAGGAAGTGCTGTAAAAGCAGAACGAGCAGTTATTTTAGCTCAGGGAAATCAGGGAAGAAAAATTAAATTAAATTTATACTATTCAAATACCCAATAGATTATGTGTGGAATTGTAGCATACGTTGGACAACGAGAAGCGTACCCAATTATTTTGAAAGGCTTAAAACGCTTAGAGTATCGAGGATATGATAGCGCTGGAGTTGCTTTATTGAATGGGGAAATAAATTTGTATAAAAAGCAGGGGAAAGTTAGCAACCTAGAAGCTTTTGCAAAAGATAAACCCTTAAATGCTAAAGTAGGTATTGGACATACTCGATGGGCTACTCATGGTGCTCCAAATGATCGAAATGCACATCCACATACTTCTGGTGACGATACCTTAGCCATTATTCACAATGGGATTATTGAGAACTATGATTCCCTTAAAAAAGAGCTGGTTAAGCGTGGACATGCGTTTAAAAGTGAGACAGATACTGAGGTGCTTATTCACTTAATTGAGGATATTCGAAAAAGTGAGTCAATTGGCTTAGAAGAGGCAGTAAGAATAGCGTTAAACGAAGTGATCGGTGCATATGCCATTGTAATTATTGATCAGAACAATCCCAATAAATTAATAGCTGCTAAGAATAGTAGTCCATTGGTGATTGGAATTGGAAAGGATGAGTTTTTTATTGCTTCCGATGCCACACCGATAATTGAATATACTAAGAATGTAGTTTACCTAGAAGACGAGCAAATTGCTGTGCTGGAAGGTGGGAAGGAAATGAAAATTAGCACCATTAAAAACCAGGCCATCACCCCTTACATTCAAGAGTTAGAGATGAATTTAGAGGCCATCGAAAAAGGGGGCTATGAGCATTTTATGCTGAAGGAGATTTACGAGCAGCCTCAGTCGATTCGAGCAAGTATGCTTGGGCGTTTAAATACTCGAACTGGAAAAGTTACTCTTGGGGGAATTGAAGAATTTGAATCTAAATTTTTAAATGCCAGTAGAATTATTTTTGTAGCCTGCGGAACATCTTGGCATTCTGCTTTGGTGGGTGAATACATGATTGAAGATTTGGCTCGCATTCCTGTAGAGGTAGAATATGCTTCTGAGTTCAGGTACCGAAACCCGATCATCAATGAAAATGATATTGTTATTGCAATTAGTCAGTCTGGTGAAACAGCTGATACTTTGGCAGCATTAGAACTTGCGAAGCAAAAAGGAGCCACCATTTATGGCATTTGCAATGTGGTAGGTTCATCAATTGCAAGAGCAACAGATGCTGGTTCTTATACTCATGCGGGACCAGAAATAGGAGTGGCCTCTACAAAAGCATTTACTGCACAAATTACCATTCTAGCATTAATGGCCTTAACCTTAGCCAACAAGAAGGGAAGTATCAACAAAACACGTTATAGAGAATTAGCTAACCAACTCAATGATATTCCAAATTTGGTAGAGAAGGTGCTTAAGACCAACGACCAAATAAAGTACATTGCTGATTTATTTAAGGATGCGCATAATTTCTTGTATTTAGGAAGAGGATATAATTTCCCAGTAGCCTTAGAAGGAGCATTAAAACTAAAAGAAATCTCCTACATTCATGCTGAAGGCTACCCAGCAGCAGAAATGAAGCACGGACCTATTGCATTGATTGATGAAAACATGCCCGTAGTAGCTATTGCGACCAGAAAAGGAAGTTATCAAAAAGTGGTGAGTAATATCCAAGAAGTGAAGGCTAGAAATGGCCGAATTATTGGAATTGTGACTGAAGGAGACGAGGCTGTAAAAGAAATGGCTGACTATGTGATTGAAATACCAGAAACGGATGAGTTTTTAGATCCACTAATTTCTGTGATTCCCTTGCAGTTATTATCATACCACATAGCCGTTATGCGCGGATGTAATGTAGATCAGCCTAGAAATTTGGCGAAGTCGGTTACGGTGGAGTAAGCCTATTGAAATTTTTTCTCGAACTGGGCTAATAAACGCCTTTCAATTTGAACGAAATCTTGTTCACTGCCTAGCTCTTTGGCCAAGGAAGTAACCCCTTTGTCCTCCAATCCACAAGGAATAATATTTTCGAAATAGCTGAGGTCAGTATTGATATTAAAAGCAAAACCGTGCATGCATATGCCGCGGCTTACTTTAATGCCGACAGCACAAATCTTGCGTTCGGCTGATGTGCCTACATCAAGCCATACACCGCTAGCTCCATCAAGTCGTTTACCGATTATTCCGTATTCTGAAACGCAATCAATAATACATTCCTCTAACAATTCAACGTATTGGCGTACACCAATATTAAATGTGCTCAAATCGAAAATGGGATAACCTGTCAATTGTCCTGGGCCATGGTAGGTAATGTCGCCACCACGGTTAGTTTTAAAAAACTCAGCATCGGTTTCTTCTATTGGAACCTTTAGGTTATTTAAATCACCTGACTTTCCAAGAGTATACACGGGATCATGTTGCAAAAATATTAGGGTATTTGAAGTTGGCTGATTGGCCTCTAGATGCTCTAGCTGAGCGTTAAATAAATTCTCTTGCAGTAGTAAGCCATCTTGGTAGCTGGTTGGACCTAAAGAAAGAAAGTCAAATTTCATGTGGATAAAATTAGGCATAACGTGAATTCGGGATAAAATTTAATTCTATTTTGTTTTATAGCTTGAATAAAACATGCTATGAATCTGAATCTTAATTTGCCTTATTAAATATATCTTCATTTTTCAATATTTCTTTTACTTTTTTCCATTTCCCGATAGTTATCGGGAGAAAAAAGTAAACAAAAAAATCTAGGCAAGTTTCATCTTTTAAGCTCTCCACTCCTAGTAACAATTTCTAATTGTTTAGTTGATAATAATTCCAGCAATTTAAAACAACTTTTGTTCCTTTTTCCCCGGGAAAAACGAACCCAAAAACCTCGTCCTGTGAAAAATTTTAGTGAAAATTTATCCCTCGCCTGTTGAAAAAATCAAAACTCATTGCGCCAAAACGCAACTCATACAGTTGATTTTTTATACAACAGTCTTCGAGAATTTTCTACTATAATTCTTCAAGGGACAAGTAGATTTTTTCAAAATCTTAAGTTAGCATTCTGCTCCGAATAAAACTCTAGAAGGAATTTTTTGCGGAGCAATAACAACTTTTAACTCCAAGTACTTTAGGCACTTTTTACTTTTCTCTTCGCTCCAAACTTAAAACCTGAAAAAGGCCATCCAACATAAGTAAGATTTAGTCTTATAATTTGTTTTAGCTTACGATGTGGCAGCAGACTTCTTATTACCTTAGCTGCATATTACTATCAAGATGTCTGAAATTACAATTTATACTGATGGGGCTGCAAAAGGAAACCCTGGAAATGGAGGCTATGGAGCAGTATTAATTTCTGGCAAGCATCAAAAAGAGTTATCGCAAGGCTATCGAAAGACCACCAATAATCGCATGGAGTTATTGAGCGTAATAGTAGCATTAGAGCAAATCAAAAAGGAAAATGCTGAGGTAACCGTTTACTCTGACTCAAAATACGTAGTTGACGCTGTAGAAAAAAAATGGGTGTTTACTTGGGAGAAAAAAGGCTACGCAAAAAAGAAAAACGTTGACTTATGGAAACGGTTTTTAGTGATTTACCGAAAGCATAATGTAAAGTTTCAATGGGTTAAAGGACATGCCGGAAACCCCATGAATGAGCGTTGCGATCAGTTAGCAGTAAAAGCTGCTGAGTCCGACAATTTGTTGGTGGATGAAGGATATGAGGCCCAGTTCGAGGAGGGTGGTCTCTTTAAAGATTAAATATAGTACCTTTAAGAAAGTAATTTTGACCTCTATAACTTGAATTAACTATTATTTTAATCCTATTAATTTGAAAACAGTCTACTATAGCTTAGTTATAATTATTGCTTTTTGTTTTAATGCAGCAGCTCAAACAACTGCAAAAGATGGAAAATTTGAAGTAGTCTTCCAAAACAAAGATTTATACTTCTATAATTCTCCTATCGTAAATTTAGTAAGTGGCTATAAAGATGAATCCATCTTATTAGCTTGCTTGAACGTCACTAAAAACACCACATATAGCATATATCAAAGTACAGATCAAGGAGATACATGGAACTTACTTTCAGAAGGGAAACCGGACTCATTGTTTAGCAATGTTGAAAGTATCAAACAGCTAAGTCCGAACCATATAAGCATGGTAATTGAAGTTTTTGCGATGGATAGCACTAACATTTGGAAAAGGGATTATTGGGTTTGGTCTAGCAATGACTTGGGTAAAACTTGGACTAAGGTTTTTGCAGGTGGTATCCCTTTAGGCTTTCACTTTAAGGATAGCTTAGGTGTTTTTTCAAGTACCACTAATGATACTGCAATGCTTTGGACTACTGAGGATTATGGTCAAAGCTGGAAACAACGCCAACTGCCAGGTAATATGACCAATACTGCGCCAGCAAGACTAGGAAATAAAGAGTTTTGGTTTTTTGATGAAAAAGGTGATAGGTTTACTGTAGACAGTATGTACTACATTAAAAATATTGACTCAGGTCTATGGGAAACAAAAGCACTACACAAAAACTTTGGCTATACTAATTTTATTGCCTTCAATAAAAATAGAATACTAAGTGCCTATCCTGTATGGGCTGATATTGGTAATACAGCACTAAGTTATATCTTAGAAACAAAGAATGGAGGTAGTTATTGGAGTAATCCAGTTTACAAATGGGAGGACTATGGCTGGGCAAGAAGAGGCTTATATCATAACTCTTATTTAGATAGTAGCAACATGGTTTTTCTTGGACCAAATGTTTTATACAGCACAAATAATAGTGGTAATACTTGGGAGCGCGCATTCTGGGATGACTCTATCAGCAATGGAGGAACAAGAGGCGTTTACTTATTTTATAATTCCAAACTAGATCGAAGACAGCTAATCTTTCCAGAAAGTAATTCTAAAATAATACGCTATACCATTCCCGGTGCTGTAGGAATAAATGAATCGAACTCCAATAGCTCTTTGTTAAAATTATTTCCCAATCCAGTCAAGAACATTTTAGCTATTGAAATTGACGAGCTAGAAAAAAGAAACTACTCAGTTAGTATTTGGTCAATTGATGGGAGGCTAGTTGCTGAAAGTGACTATAATTCTGCAAAAATGTATCCACTTCAAATCGATGTAAACCATTTTAATAGTGGCATATATGTTGTAAAAGTCAATACATCAAATCAAAGCTACTGCAAGCGTTTTGTAAAACACTAATGGTTTAGTCAAGTGTTTTTTTAATCAACTATTACTTACCTAGCTCCGCATCAATAATCCGCAGCAAATTCTCATTCTCTTCTTCAGCCTTAATTTCTTCTAAAGCATCAACTACTTTTCCAGCCAATTGATTGGCTTTGGCTAAGTCCATTTTTTCCTCCACACTTTGGCTTGATTCAGACTCTTCTTCTGGAGATAATTTTTCGATTTTTTCTTCAGCAGATTTTTTTATTTTAACTAAAGCATTTACTGACGCCATGCGTAAAAACCAAGACTCATCACCCATACTCATAGTCTTAAAGGCATCAATAGAAGCTTCCATTTCTTCCAGGGATTGCTTTTCCATAAAGTCGCTAAAACTCAAAATTAGCGGATACTCTTCAAAACCATTAAGCTTTTCTAGCGAGGTAATAAAAAATTCTTTTCGTTCGGGATCACCTTCGTCAGCATAAATTCTGGCAATGGTATAAATCAAGGTGTTGTTGTCTTCCGACTCTAATTTTTCAGCTACCTTAATGCCAGCTTCTGCATCTTTTTCATAAATGGCATCTAAGCTAGATGAAACAACATTATAGGAAATGTCCTGTGTTCCTTTTTCTAAAAACTCAACAGAAACTTCATCCTCAAACGATCGTGCTAAAGCGGCGTACGCAGCTTCTCTTACAGCAGATTTTTCATCTTTTTCTGCCAAGTTTTTAATCAAGCTAAGTGTATTTTCGCTTCTTGCCTTGGCTAGGTTCTTACTATTGTCTAATCCTGCTTTTCTCACTGCCCAAAAATCATCTTTCAAAGCATTTTCAATGGCATCATATGCAGCAGAATCACGATTATTCTTCAATTTTCTTAATGCATAATACTTATCAATATAGTTGGTGGCAGTGTTGAAAAGCACAACTGCCTCATCTCTATCAATAGCTTGGTCGATGTCAGCTAATAAGGTTTTGTCTACATCTATATTGACTAGAACCGGTTCTTCTTCGTAGTCATAGATAAAGCTTTGCTTCCGCTGATCAAAATGGATATCGTATCGCTCAAACTTACCATTGGCATCAGCGATTCCAATACTTGTATAGATGTCAAAAGCTTCAGGAATGTTATCGCCTTCTTGTGTTTGCTCCAAGGTAATTTCCAACTGATTGGTAGAGTCAATGTAATTTCTTTCTACTTCGATTATTGGATGTCCAGCACTTAAAAACCACTGGTTGAAAAACCAATTTAAATCTTGTCCAGTAACTTCCTCAAAAGCTAAGCGCAGGTGATGAATTTCTGCCGGTTGGAACTCATTCTTTTTCAAGTAAAGCGCTAAAGCGTCAAAAAAGGCATCATCACCAATTTGATTGCGTAGCATGTGCAATACACGACCGCCTTTCTGATAAGAATGAGCATCAAACATTTCCATTCGATCGCCATAATGGTATCGAATCAACTGTTTTTTATTTACTCGCGAGGAATTGAAATAAACGCGCTGATCTTGAAGCCCACCTAAATCTGCTTCGTCTTTACCATATTTATGTTCATTCCACAAATAAGAGCCGTATGTGGCGAAAGATTCATTCAATGGCAAATTCGACCATGATTCACAGGTAACTAAATCACCGAACCAATGGTGTACCAGTTCATGGGCAACAATATCTTCGGCCGCATTGTCGACTAAAAATCGATCATCTCCTTGCACAAAATCACCAAAAATAACAGCACCAGTATTTTCCATAGCACCAGAAACATAGTCGCGAACCACAATTTGGTGGTACTTGTCCCATGGGAACTCGTAGTCAAACTTTTTTGAGAAGAATTCCAACATTTCAACCGTGTTGGGGTAAATGTCTCGCGCAAACTCTTTGTATTTTGGCTCAACAAAATAATGCACTGGTTTACCTCTCCATTCATCTTTAACCACTGCAAACTCACCAACAGCCATCATAAAAAGATAAGGAGCATGTGCTAACTTTTGTTTCCAGTAGTCAGTTCGTGTTCCATCTTCGTTTTCTGTCTGAAAAATTAATGCACCATTAGATAATGTTACGTAATTCGAATCAACTGTAATGTAAATTTCTTGTGTTGTTTTTTCGTTAGGGGAATCAATGGTAGGAAACCAGCATGAGCTTGCTTCCGTTTCACCTTGGGTCCAAATTTGTTTTGGTTTATTGGGGTCTTTCCCATCATTATTAATAAAATATAGTCCTTTATCACTTGTAATGGCTGCGCTTCCTCCTGCATCTAACTTATTTGGCATAGCGGTATAATCGATGAAAAGCTGAAAGGTATCTTTTCGAGTATATTTTTTATCCAGTTGAATTTTTAGGAAACTACTGTCGTAGTCGTAGCTCAACGGAGTTTTCTTACCAATTTTATCTAGTAAAGCTACATTGTGAATTTGGAAGCCTTTAGCATCTAACACTACAGTATCTGTTGGGTAGTAGTAAGGCTTAAGAGTTAAGGTGGCTTTTCCAAATAAAAATGCACTATCCCAGCCAAAAGAAACTTCTAGTTTGGTATGCAATAAGTCGTTAATTCTTGTTTCTGAAGCGCGATAAATGTCTTTTGGGCTATCAGAATCTACTTCAACAGTATCTAATTCAACTACTTCTACCTCTTCTACAACAATAGGTTTAGAGCTGCTACAAGCTTGAATTATACTGGCAAATGCAAGTGCATAAATAATTGGAAGTGACTTTTTCATAGTGTAAAAATTGAAGTTCAAACGTCGTAAAAATCTATAGATATTCAAATTGAAATCTAGCAAAAGGGTATATTTGTTCCCCTTATGAGCGAGCTAAAAGTAATTATTGAAGGTGGAAATGAACATACCGTTCATCAAATTTCTGATACAGAATTTAAGTTAGATGGTCAGTCTAAAGAATTGGACTTGATTCAACTTAAAAACGGGAAATACAACCTTATTTTAGATAATAACTCCTACAATGTAGATGTTGTGGAAGCTAATTATGAGACAAAATCGTTTACCATTGCTGTAAATGGCAACAATTACCAGCTTAAAGTGGAAGATCGATTTGATTTATTACTTCAGAAATTAGGAATGGATGATCTGGTGGCTGCTGGTTTTACGGAAATAAAAGCACCAATGCCAGGCTTGGTGCTTTCGATAGCTGTTGAAGTGGGGCAAGAAGTAAAAGAAGGCGAGCCGCTGATTGTTTTGGAAGCGATGAAGATGGAGAATGTGCTAAAATCTCCAAGTGATGTAACCGTTAAAAGCATTGCAGTTAAGCCCTCTCAAGCGGTTGAAAAGAATCAGTTGTTGATTGAGTTTGAGGGTTAAGTAATTTAAAATCGCACATCTACTCCAGGCAACTCTCCTTTAATTCTTTTTTTCTCTTCAGCTGAAAAATCATTCCCTGTTAAAATTAAAGTGCTCAAGCTTTTCCACTTTTTTATTTTTTCCGGCAATACAGCCAGTTGATTGTTGGCCAAATTGAGTAATTCTAGTCTTTTTAACTTTACCATTTTCTCAGGTAGGCTGGTAAGCTGATTATCACTCATAGTAAGTGCCTTTAAATTTCTCATCTTCTTAATATCTTGGGGCAAGCTGCTTATTTGATTGTTGTCGAAATTTAAACTCTCCAAGTTTTTTAATCCTGTAAGCGAAGCTGGGAATAACTCAAATTGATTTATAGAAAGATTGAGCATCACTAAATCAGATAAGTTTCCAACACTTTCTGGTAGGGTTTTAAGTTGATTATCCTCTGCCTCCAATGTTCTTAACGAGGCTAAATTCCCTATTGACTGCGGCAATTCAAGTAATTGGTTTCTTCCCACTAATACAATTTGAACTTTTTCTAAGCCGCCAATTTTATCTGGTAATACCTTGAGCTGGTTTCTCGAGGCATTAAAGGTTTCTAATTCTTTTAATTGACCAACTTCAGACGGAATCTCTTCAATCTTATTCTGTCTCATGTTGATTTCAGTCAATTGCAAACAGTCAAATATTTTTGGGTCTAAATCAGTCAACTGGTTTTTCATCAAGTTCAAGAACTTCAATTCGTTAAACTGCTCAATTCCAGCTGAAACTTCAGTAAGTTCTTTGTTTCTTAAGTTTAAAATTTCTACAGTTCCTTTAGCAGCCTCAGCTTCATCAACAGAAAAATAAATCATTTTCTCTGCCCGATCACGGATATAATGTGGTTCGTCTTTTCTTTGTTGAGCAGATAATTGTTGTAACGAAACAATTAGGAATAATAAGGGGAGAATATTTTTCATAATAGTGATTTCTTTAATCCAAAAAAGCAAGGCGATTTAATCGCCTTGCTTCTGTGGTGTGATTTAAAAGTGATTTATTGTACAATCAGCATTTTAGTTGCTACCTTGTTTGGAGTTTCTAGTCTAAGAATATACGTTCCTTTACCTTCTGCACTTAAGTCAATTTCATAAGTGTTGGTTACGTTTTGTGCTCTCAAAACTTGTTTTCCAAGCATGTCAACTACAACAATATTGAAAGCTTCATTTGTTCCATCAATTCTTAAGGTAGTTCTACCGTTTGATGGGTTTGGAGCAATACTAATTGCTTTATCTAGATCAAATGATCGAAGTCCTACAGCTCCAATGTTAATTGCAAGAGTAACAGTATCACCGATACAACCTGATGCGTTTGTTTCAACAACTTGTATTTCACCAGATCCCATAGTGCTTGCCCAAGTAACGCTTATGGCATTGCTTCCTTGTCCGCTATTAATGGTACCGTTACTTACAATCCAATCATAACTTGAACCTGTTGTGTTCACAACATCGTACGGCTCTGTTGAAGAAGCAGACACATTTACATTTCCAGTAATTGCAGCTGTCACTACAGATGCTGTAGTAGCACTATCGATCAAAGGAGTTTCCAAGTTGTAAAACTTATTTGGCATCGTGTTATACTCAAAAATAGAAACATGGTACTGTGTATTTTGCTCCAAGCCTTTCAAGGTCATTGAAGAATCCATGCCATCATAAATCACAAAGTTACCTTGTCCTAAGTCCGTTCCATTGCCTAAAGTATCGTTAGCGATGTAAGTGCTTCCATCTATTGGAGCTTCCGTTACTTGGCTAGCTTCTTTAGCTACAACTATTCTCCCGTTTCCGTTTCCAGCATTAAAAGAAATGTCTAGTGAATCACAAGCAGCAGTGTTAAACACTAAGTTAGTCGAAGAAAGAGTAGGGGCATAAGAACCTAAAAACTCTTTTCTAGCAATTACTAAAGTTGCACTTTTATCCATGTAAATTGTATCGCCTTTTGCATCCACTTGAAAAGTGCTAGCATTAGCGCCACTAGGGTGCTGAACAGATAAAAACATAAACTTATAATCAGGAGTAAAAGTCATACCACATGGCTCAGATCCTGCAGGCAGTCTCGCAAAGATATCTACTTGAGGGTTTGATTGAGTGTGATTTGGACCTACCATCCATACGTGATCTCTACTTCCATCTTGTAACACATATAAGTTACCTAAATCATCAAAACAAAGGTTATCGTTACCTGAAGCCCATGGTTCAGCAGCTACACCACTACCATAGTTAATCAAGTAGGTAGAAGCACCAACAAAGGTTTTGAATTGTGAGATAGTAGAATCATTATCATCACTAAAACTATAAACTCTGTTGTATCCTTTCGAAGTAAAATAAATTTTACCATCGATCGTTCCGATCTCTGCATCTTCTATACCATTGAAAGGAGTAGCACCTAAACTAATGGCCAAAGAATTAGTCGTATTTCGATCAGCTTGTGTCGTGTTTGGGATAGGAATCCATTCCCCAGTTGGAGCATTTGGTTCACCACCAGTTAGTCCACTATCTAATTTCAAGGCATATAGCTTACCAGAAGAAAGATCAGTTTTGGTATCAGCAACAAATTTGTATAAACATCCAGAACCTCTATCTTCACCTTCATAGGCGGTCAAACTATCATTCGCAACTGCTATATTTTCATGACTCATTCTACCCATTGCCCAAAGCTTTTCTTGCTTACCTGGTGTACCGTATTCAACAACCTTTTTTGTAACTGGGTCAATTTCAACTTGCCATCCAACATCTTCGTATCCATCAGCGTTAGCATCACCACTGTTGGTAGTTTCTTCAGAAGATATTAAAGTTCCCCAAGGGGTAATACCACCAGAACAGTTTCTCGTTGTTGTTACTAAATCGTTATTATAAAAATCGACCGCTTCAGAGGAGTCAACAACCCAAAGTCTTGTAGAATCAACATAATGTATATCAATTATTGATACACCACCTGGAGTATTCTCATGGTTTACACCAACAAAACCTTCAACACTGCTTCCGTTTCGAGCTACATATCCTGTAAAATCATTATTCCCAGGTGCATTCGATCTAACGTTGGTATTGGTGTAAGCATCACCTTGTTCTAACAATAGCTCAAAAGCATGTGTTTCAGGAATAATAAAATCTGGTCCTTGAGCAGCAGGTAACACTGAAGTATAACATGAAATATGCGAATCGTTGATACCAACACAAGAAGCTCTTGGACTTGGTTTTTCTAAAATTTGCATATCAAAAGTTAGATCAGAACTTGAACTGTCTCTTTGGTGAACTTCAACTGCAATAATGTTCACTCCTGGATTGAATACAGACTTGGATAAAGTGGTTGAGAAGAATGTATTTTCATCAGCACCGCCTACAACTGTTGCAGAAGTAGTGTTGTAATTGATCGTTCCAGCTGGCATGTTTTCACGAACTACTTCAGTTCCATTCACATAAACAACTGCTCCGTCATCTCTTTTTACATTAAAAACAAGTGAATCAGCTAAGCTTGACAGGTTGGCTATATTGATTCTTTTTCTAAAATAATAAGTGATGTACTTGTTTCCAGGGTCAGGACCAAAAGAAAGCTCCGTAGCTGAAGGGTTGCTATAACCTAGTGGAGAAGGACCATAAGCCCAAGTAGTATCATTGTAATTTAAAGACTTCCAATTACTTGAAGTTAAATCTACTCCATTGTCTAAATAATTCCATTCGTCACCACTTGCAATAGGATAATTTGTTGTTGCCAATGGCGGAAGTTTACCTTCCACTTCCATGTCAAAGCTCAAATCAGAACTTGTAGCATTCGCTTGGTGCAACTCAACTGCAATAGTATTTAAACCTGAGGTTAATGTGTTAGCAACTGCAAAACGATAATAAGTAGTTTCATCAGCTCCACCTACTGCAGAGGAGGCTGTTGTATCAAAACCAACTGTTCCGCTCGGCATGTTTGATCTAAATGCCTCAGTGCCGTTAATGTAAACAATTACTCCATCGTCTCTCAATACATGAAAGATCAATGAATCAAACTGAGCAGTATTGTCACCATTAAAAGTATGTCTTAAATAAGTTGTAATGTGCTTGTCATTAGCATCAGTACCAAAATCTAATGTGGTAGTATTTGGGTTAGAATAACCTAAAACAGCATCACCAAAATCCCATGTAGAATCATTGTAGTTGTTAGCTGTCCAAGCTGTTCCTAAGTCGTTTCCAGAATCTTCAAATTTCCATGATGAACCTCTTGCAATTGGGAATGTTCCATTTATAAAGCTATTTGGCTCCAAGTATTCAATTACTAGTTCAGGTCCACCTGATCCGTTAAAGGACTCTGCTGTTCTTTTACCAGTATTACCTGTATATCCAGCTACTCCTAAATAAATAGGATCAACTGCTCCAATAGCTAAGGCATTGCCTGAGACCCAACCTGCTTTATTTACAATCTCCTGAACTAAAGAAGATAAATCTGGAGAACGTTGGTCAGTTCCTGTTTGGCCAATAGTTGCCCAGCCATTGATGTTCCATAGAATTGTATCAATAGCGCTATATGTTCTCCCTGAGATATCAGTTATTGCAGTAGAATAAGCAGAAGCATCTGTAACATCTTCAACTAAAAAAGCAACATCTACATTTCCAGTAGTAGTTACTTCATCTACTTGAAATTGAATGTAAGCGCTCATAATTGTAGCTCCTTGAGGGATGCTGATGTTATCGAATCGCATTCCTATAGCTTGATCATTGTTTTCAGTAACCAATTCTAGATCCGAGCTACCTAAATCAATGCTTCCATTGGTTAAGTCTTCCTCAGCATCATCATCGCCACCCAGAATATCAAAAGTTGTTGTTGTAGGCACTGAATAGTATACAATCAACTCAGCAGCTTCTGAACCATTTGCATTGTAGGCTTCTGCCGAACGTTCACCACTACCTGTAATTAAAAAAGTAATAGGATTTCCTTGATTCCATCCACTTTGTGTGATTCTCGTTCTAATCAAATCAGCCAAATCTGGAGTTCGTTGATCTAGTTCAGCTTCTTGTACAGTGTTCCAAGCTGGAATATTATCCCAATTTACACTGTCTGCAGACGTTGGCCTGTTTGAGATATTAAAAAAAGAAGTATCTGCAAAAGTAAAAGAGCTATCTACGTCTTCTGTTTTGATAGTAACAGAAGTAGCGTTAGAATTTAATTCATCTACTGTAAATTGAATAAATGCTGAATCGATGATTGCATTTTTTGGCAAGTTAACAGAAGCAAAACGCAAACCAACAAACTGGTTTCCATCAGAGCCGTCTTCAACCAATTCAATGTCTGAACTTCCAAGATCCATTAATCCTGAATTTGATGCGGCGTTTGTCCCGCGTTCTTCGGCGTCATCAGAATCTGTCGCAATTTTTGTGGATAATACTTGATTTCGTTGTGCATTTACTTGTCCGAAACAAACAAAAGCAACTAAAAACAAAGACCACTTACTAAAGAGAGTAAATTTTGTTTTCATAATTTCTTTTTGTGGGGGTTATTAAATTGAGCCTCAAAAGTATTTGGGTGATGTTCATTTTATTGATTCAAAATATTATTTAAGCATTAATAAATTCGTCCCAGATTAACTTTAGGTTATTCTGATGGTGTTGAACTATTCGTGTTTTCTACAGTTGTACTTTTGAAAGTAGAATTATACCGATAACACAATCATTATCGTCTAAGATTTGGACGTTATGCTTGTAGTTTCAGTATTTACTTATATGAATAAGAGCTATTTTATAAACTAATTATGTCACTACTCAGCTTCACCAAAAAAGGAATTTATTGCGCTCGTGCCAATATTTATATTGACCCATGGCAGCCAGTTGACTATGCCATGATTACACATGCTCATGCTGACCATAGTAGAGCAGGAAGCAAATTTTACTTGTCGCATCACCTTTCCAAGCCCATTATTCAATATCGCTTGGGGGCAGACATTAACATCGAGTCAGTTGAATACAATGAAGCAAGAACTATAAATGGGGTGAAATTTTCATTTCATCCAGCTGGGCATATTATAGGTTCAGCACAAATTCGAGTAGAGTATAAAGGAGAAGTATGGGTGGTCTCTGGAGATTATAAATTAGAGGATGATGGCTTTTGTACCCCCTTCGAACCGATAAAATGCAATGTTTTTATAACTGAATGCACATTTGGTTTGCCAGTTTTCAAGTGGCAAGACCAGTCAAGTGTTTTTGAAGAAATAAATAGCTGGTGGCGTAAAAACGTTGCTGAAGGGAAATCTACCATTTTAACTGGATATTCTTTAGGCAAGGCACAGCGGTTGATTCAAGGGGTGGATGAATCTATTGGTAAGATATACACCCATGGAGCGATTGAAAACACTAATGAGGTTATCCGAAAAATGGGCGTTAAGCTGAAAGAAACACATTATGTTGATCCAGAGGATAAAAAGAAAGATTATACCGGTGCATTAATAATTGCTCCACCCGGTGCTTTAGGAACTAGCTGGCAGAAAAAATTCCAAGCATTTGAAGTGGGCATGGCTTCTGGCTGGATGAACTTAAGGGGGCCACGACGAAGAAGATCGGTCGACAGGGGTTTTGTACTGTCTGACCATGCCGATTGGAAAGGCCTCAACACTGCTATTGATGCGACTGGTTGTGAAAAGGTGATAGTTACACACGGCTACACTACTATTTTTAGTAAATGGTTGAACGATAGAGGAATAGAAACAAAAATTGAAAACACGGAGTTTGAAGGAGAGCTGGATAATGAAGGAGAAGAAAAGCCTAAAGCAGTAAACGCATGAAAAACTTCGTCCACTTATTTACTCAACTTGATCAAACTACCAAGACCACAAAAAAGGTAGCTGCCTTGGTTGAATTTTTTGAAAAAGCCAACGAAGAAGACAAGTTATGGACAATTGCCATATTAAGTCATCGTCGACCGAAAAGAAGTGTGCGAACTGCCTTATTGAGAAAGTGGGCTGCCGAAGCCGCTGACTTGCCCTTGTGGTTATTTGAAGAATCTTATCATATTGTGGGAGATTTAGCCGAGACCATGGCGTTAGTGCACCCAAACTTAAAGAGCAAACACGATAAAAGTTTAACAGATTGGATTAACTTTATTATTGACTTAAAGCCCTTAGAGGGAGAGGAGAAGGCAAAAAAGGTCAATTGGGCCTGGAATCAATTGGATGAAACGGAACGCTTTGTTTTTAATAAACTAATTACAGGAGGCTGGAGAATAGGGCTCTCTCAAAAATTAATGACGCGAGCCTTAGCCAAGCACACCAATATGGATGAAAATGTGCTTTCCCATCGTTTAATGGGGAATTGGCGTGCAGAAACTTCTAGCTATCACAAGTTGATAGTAGAAAGTGATCCAGCAGACGAGTTGTCAAAACCTTATCCTTTTTACTTGGCCTATGGGTTAGAAGGGAAGCCAGAAGAATTGGGAGCAACCAATGACTGGTATGCAGAACGAAAGTGGGATGGCATACGCGGACAAATCATAGTGCGGAATGGAGAATTATTTGTTTGGTCGAGGGGAGAAGAACTGGTTACCGATAAGTTTCCTGAATTCAATGAACTGATTGAATCACTGCCCGATGGAACAGTAATCGATGGGGAAATAATTGCTTTTGAAAATGGGCAGCCCTTAGGCTTCAATTTACTTCAAACCAGAATCAGCAGAAAAAATGTGACAAAAGCAATTTTGAAAAAAGCTCCAGTGTTGATGATTGCTTATGACATTTTAGAAGCAGGAGGTAAAGATTTACGTGAGCAAGCCCTAAAAAAGCGCCGAGAAAAACTAGAGGAAATAGTCTGCAAACAAACTTCAGACAAGCTTATTCTGTCTGAGATCTTAACGTTTAAAAAGTGGAGAGAATTGGTAGAGGCTCGGAAGGAATCACGACAGCATCATGCAGAGGGATTAATGCTGAAGCACAAAGAATCAACTTACAAGGTAGGCCGTAAAAAAGGGGATTGGTGGAAATGGAAAATAGACCCATTGACCATCGACGCAGTTTTAATATATGCTATGCGGGGTCATGGAAGGCGAGCCAACCTGTATACTGATTATACTTTTGCTGTATGGAAAGGCGAGGAGCTAGTTCCGTTCACTAAAGCGTATTCAGGCTTAACCGATAAAGAGATAAATCAAGTAGATGCTTTCGTGAAAAAGAATACGGTGGACCGATTTGGACCGGTTAGGAGTGTAACAGCTGAGTTGGTGTTTGAAATTGCTTTTGAGGGTATTGCTAAATCATCACGACATAAATCGGGAGTGGCCTTGCGGTTTCCTAGAATGCATCGCTGGCGAAAAGATAAACCGGTAAAAGAAGCAAATACCCTTGATGATTTAAAGGACTTGCTGGAGTTGTATGGTTAGATTATAATTCTTTTAATTCCTTCTTTTAGAATACTTACATTGAAGTTAAGTAGTAACCCTAGTTTGTAGTTTCCAAGCCGCAAATAGGTCAAAACTTGTGCTGTATGAACTTCTGTAAAATATTCTACTGTTTTTATTTCAACAACAAGTTTATTATTTATTAAAAGATCCATTCTGTAACCATGATCTAATTTTACGTCCTTGTAAATAATGGGCATCGGTTTTTGCTTTTCAACTTTTAAGTCTGCTTGAATTATTTCGTAGTATAAACATTCTTGATAGGCAGATTCTAAAAGTCCTGGGCCTAACTTTCTGTGAACTTCTATTGCACAACCAATAACTATGGTAGCTAATTCATTCTCCGAATAATTTTGCATAGTTGAATAGTTTAGATTGTATTGTAAATAACGACAATACTTTATAAAGGAGACTACTTTGCTGTTGCACAAAGTTTCACTGAGCAGCCTTTGGCTGTCACAAAGTTTCACGGAGAAATTCTAATAGAAGAGAACCCAATATTAATGCAAGACATTATTGGGGTTGAAATCCCTCTGTGTAACTCTGTGCTACCTTTGAGTTCCTCTGTGGAATAGCTTTTGGATTTGTTGTTGACTTCTTTGCTGTTGCACAAAGTTACACGGAGCAGCCTTTGGCTGTCAAAAAGGGTCACAGAGAAATTCTAATAGAAGAGAACCCAATATTAATGCAAGACATTATTGGGGGTAGAAATCCCTCTGTGTAACTCTGTGTTTACTTTGAGTACCTCTGTGGAATAATCTGAGATACTTGCTAGTGACTACTTTACTGTGGCACAAAGTTGCACAGAGCAGTCAATGGCTGTCACAAAGGGTCACGGAGAAATTCTAATAGAAGAGAACCCAATATTAATGCAAGACATTATTGGGGGTAGAAATCCCTCTGTGTAACTCTGTGCTACCTTTGAGTACCTCTGTGGAATAATCTGAGATACTTGCTAGTGACTACTTTACTGTGGCACAAAGCTTCACAGAGCAGCCAATGGCTGTCACAAAGGTTCACAGAGAAATACTGCTAGATGACAATCATTATTAGAGAAAGACATTATTCGGAATTGAAGCCCCTCCGAGTAGCTCTGAGCTTTCTTTGAGTTCCACTGTGGAATAGCTTGCCATACTTTTTCTAGAAGCTTTAGTTATTCAGAATTATTGGACTACAACTCATCTATCTCTTTTAAATAACCTTCAGCTTGCTTTAAAATAGCTTCTTTATTTTCTGAGGCTTGCTTTTTCCAATTGGCTGCCATCATGCTCATGCGCTGGTTCTTTTCCCATTTTTCAAGGTGACGATCAATAAAATTCCAATATAAACTATTGAATGGGCATGCCTTTTCACCAGTTTTTTTAGAGTGAGAATAAAAGCAATTGCCACAGTAATTACTCATTTTATTGATATAGTTTGCTGAAGAAACATAAGGCTTCGTTGCAACAAGACCTCCATCTGCAAACTGACTCATCCCTCTCGTGTTAGGCAGCTCTACCCACTGGATGGCATCAATGTATACGCCTAAATACCATGCATCCACTTCGTCGGGTTTTATATTGGCAAGCAAGGCAAAATTTCCAGTTATCATTAAGCGCTGGATGTGGTGAGCATAAGCATAATCCAATGATTGATTAATGGCTTGACTCATGCAGTTCATTTTAGTTTTCCCAGTCCAATAGAAATCTGGTAATTGTCGTCGGTGATTTAATTGGTTTTCTGACGAATATTCAGGCATTTTTGCCCAATAAATCCCTCGCATGTATTCGCGCCATCCAATAATTTGTCTCACAAAACCTTCGACCTGAGAAATATCAATGCTTTCTTGATTGCTTTTCCAGTGGTCAACTACACGATTAATAACTTCTTTTGGAGATAACATTTTGCTGTTCATTGCAAAGGACAGGCGCGAGTGATAAACACTCCACTCCCCTTCAGCCATAGCATCTTGAAAGTCACCAAAAAGTGGCAGACACTCCTTAACAAAGAAGTCTAATAAATCGAGAGATTCCTTTCGTGAAGTTGGCCAAATAAAGTTGGAAGCATCTATTTTTCCAATAGTTTTAATTTTTCGATCATCTATTGATTCTACTATTCTTTCGACTTCTTTCTTATAAAGCTTTGGGGAGATTACTTCATGGTTCTTGGGCAATTTCTTTCGGTTACTTTTATCATAGTTCCAATCACCGCCAATTGGATTTTCATCTTCCTCAATTAAAACCTTATGCTTTTTCCTCATGTGTCGATAAAAGCTTTCCATCAACCAACTTTTACTTTTTTTCTTTTCAAAAAAGTCTTTCATTTCCGTTCTGGAAGTAAAAAAATGCTCGCTATTCATTGCTTCCGAATTAATTGAAAGCTGAGCTGTAAATTTTTTGAGTTGTTCGTCTAAGCGATATTCATCAGGTAATTGATATTCAAACTTTTCAATCTCCTGCTCCTTTATGATTGCAGTTAAGTTCTTATCAAATGCTTGCTGGTTGTTTTTATCGTTCAACTTATAATAAATCACTTGGTTCCCTTCTGATTCAAGCCATTTTTTGAATGACCTCATGGCCAAAAAGAAAGCGACTATTTTCTGAATATGGTGGTTGACATAGTTTGCCTCTTGCTCAACTTCCATCATCACATATGTAACATCATTTGATTTTTTGGAATACCAAGAATGATGTTGATTTAGTTGATCTCCTAAAATTAAACGCAGTGTTTTTCCCATACCTGAAAAACCATTAAAAATTAAAAAAGTTGAAAATTGAATTCCATTTAAACAAATATTTAAATTAGAGTGTTAAAGTAGGGCAAGTATAAGACTATGATTATCGGAATTGATTTCGGAGCAAAAAAAGCCGGCACAACGGTTATAGCCAGGATGTTTGAACACAACCGGGTAGACTTGTTTGCTTGCGAAAAGGGCAAAGATGCAGATGCGTTTATTTTGAACTTTATTAAGGAAAACGAAGATATTTGGTTAGCCTACATTGACGCTCCCTTGAGTTTGCCAAAGGTTTATGGCGATGAAAAAAAAGGAAATAGTTTTTTTTATCGGAAATCAGATGAACTTACTGGTGCTATGTCACCAATGTTTTTGGGCGGTTTAACGGCCAGAGCAATGAAGATAGCTACCGAACTCAAAAGATTAGGGGTAAAACCTGTAGAAACTTATCCCTCTAAGTTAGCCGAAGTATTGCAATTAAAAGAGCACGATTATAAAGGCTCAGTTAAGTCAATTCCAGCTTTATGCGAAAAATTAAAAGAAGTCAGCAGCTTTGAGTTTGATGAAACAACGGTAAAAACATGGCATCATTTCGATGCTTTATTGTGCTTGTTTTCCGCAAAACGTCATGAGATGCAAGCTGCTATGATTTTTGGCAATGAGGAAGAGGGAATGATTATCGTTTAGCTTTTGCTGCCTCTTTAAAAAACTTCCATGGAACTACTAGCATTCCAAAGCATTCCCCTTTTTCTTTTCCCAAGTGCTTATGATGCACTTTATGGGCTTTTCTGATGGCTCTAAAATAAATATTATCGGTCTTTTTAAACCAACTTAAACGCTGATGAATGAAAACATCATGAACAGCGAAATAAGCCATCCCATAAAATAAAATACCCAAGCCTATTGAAAGGCCATACTGAAAGTATCCTTCCGCCCAAGACATAAATAAGCCTGTACTGATGGCCGCATAGAAAAGAAAAAAAGCGTCGTTACGTTCAAACCAACCCTTTTCTGGCTGATGGTGGTCTTTGTGTAGAGTCCATAAAAATCCGTGCATAACATACTTATGGGAGAACCAAGCCATAAACTCCATTACACAGAAGGTAAGTACAAAAATTAAAATGTGAATTAAAATTCCCATAGCACAAAATTACTTTGTTTAGCTTTAACAAACAGCCGAAAGGATTGTTAAAATTTTATGCAATCAAAACTAAAAAAGTGGTTCTTTTATTGGGGCATTGCCATGTTGGCTATTGTCATTTGTTTTGCCATTTTTCAGCCTGCTAAAAAAATTGATTTACAAGCCGTAGATTTTACTACTACTCAATCGTCTGAACTGTATTTTAAAAACATGCGCTCCTATTTCTATGATAAAACAGATCATGATGCAGCCAATTTTAAAATTTATCGCATTGGTAGTCGAGAAATAGACAGCACAAAAAATAAACTCAGTTTTATGCTTTTGAGTAATTGGTTGCAAAGTGAGTACTACGTTATGGCAGAATCTGGATTAGTTGATTTTAAGGAAGAAAATATACAGCTAAACTATAAACATCCTGATAGCAGTGGAACCCTTCTACTTTCTGATCATGACAACTATAGTCACTATGTTTTTGCTGCAAAGCTTTATGAGCAATTGGATAAGAATGCAGCACTTTATTTAAAGCATTCAAAAAACTGGATAGAATTCACAGAAAGTGAAAAAAAGTCACTTAAAAAAACCCTAAGTGATTATTTTAAGTTGGTAGGGAAGTTAAGATGATTTTTTAGTTTCAGATTTCGATAACAATTTAAGCGCTTTTTCCATTACCTTATCTTGCTCGTTGACTACTTGATAAAAAACAGCATCTCCCCAAACATTTCTTCCGATTGCAGCCTTCAACCTGTTTTTTATTAGGTTTTCAGATTCTTTTGCTTCTTCCTTATTGTAAAGAATGTCTTTTGAGCTTGCAAACTCATAAAATTGATTTAAAACTGCTGCAGGAACTTCGTATTGTTTCACAAACTCTTCGGCCGTGAAGTTTGATTTCAAGCTCCCACGATTATCATCCACATAATTAAAACCAAACTGGTAAAACATCCCCTGGTAATTCAGTTTACCAAAATATTCAGAGGCATTGTTGGTATCTAATGGCACAAAATAATCAGGCAAAATTCCACCCCCTCCATAAAGCACCTTTCCTTTTTCTGTATAAAACTTTAAAGAGTCCGGCAAGTCAATACTGTCTAAACTCAATAATTCGCCGCTTTCAAAACGTTCAAAAGTTTCTTGGTTGTAATTATCCAAGCCTTCTTCATAAGACTTTTGGATACTTCTGCCCGTTGGGGTATAATAACGTGCAACAGTCAATCGAATTCCTGAACCATCTGGCCATTGAATACCTTCCTGTACCAAGCCTTTCCCAAATGAGCGGCGTCCAATAATAAACCCACGATCATTGTCTTGCAAAGCACCAGCTAGTATTTCACTTGCTGAAGCCGAGCCTTCGTTAATTAATATCGCCACTTGCTTATTTTCTAATTCACCACCAGCTGTTGCGAAAAACTCTTGCTTGCTTCTTGCTTTTCCTTTCGTATAAACAATCAATTGTTTTTTGGGCAAAAATTCATCTGCCATATCAATGGCAGACTTCATATAGCCACCTGAATTATTTCTCAAGTCTAAAATCAACTTCTTCATTCCTTTAGCCTCCAATTCTTCTACTGCTTGCATAAACTCTTCGTGGGTAGTCCGCGCAAAGCGAATTACTTTAATGTAACCCACCTCACTGTTTGCCATATATGAGGCTTCAACACTATAAAACGGTATTTCGTCACGCTGAATTGCAAAGTCAATTAATTGTGGCTCATTTCTCCGTTTTACTTTTACATTTACTGTAGTGCCTTTAGGCCCTTTAAGCAATTTTACTACTCGTTTATTGTTTATTTTTTCTCCAGTAATATCTTCTCCTTCAACTTTTACTATTCGGTCACCGGCTCTAATACCAACTTTCTCAGAAGGTCCACCTCCAATGGGTTGAATGACAACTACTGTATCCTGTTGAATCCGAAATTCAACGCCAATACCCTCAAAGTTTCCTTCTAAAGGGTCGTTCATTTGATTATAATCTCGCTTTGGAATATAATAAGAATGCGGATCTAATTGCTGAAGCATATCATTGATTGTTTCTTCTACAATCAGTTGTTCTTTTATGGTATCAACGTAGTCGCTTTTTATATAGCTCAATACTTGTTGCAGCTTATTTTCTTCACCAAAATCAGTTCCGTTAAATAATAAGGTTGTAGTTGGAACTGCCAATTGCTTACCCATGTATACCCCTGCAGCTAAAACCACAGCAATAATAAAAGGAAGTAAGACTAGAATTTTATTGTTTTTCATGTGCGTTGAGCAATCTTCTGACTTTTTGAATATTATTTTTCCTCTTCGTGTAAGTTGGCAATGTGCTGGACTTCAATACCTGCTTTTTCTAAAAATTGCAATCCTGAATCGTCTTTATAGCCTTTCAGGTATACCACTCGTTTTATTCCAGCTTGCAATATTAACTTGCTACATTCTCTACACGGTGATAATGTAATATAAAGCGTTGCACCATCAGAATTGTTCGTCGACTTTGCTACTTTCATAATGGCATTGGCTTCTGCATGCAACACATACCAATTTGTTTTGCCTTGATCATCTTCGCAGCAATTGTCAAATCCTGTAGGGGTACCGTTATAGCCATCAGAAATGATCATACTGTCTTTTACAATCAAGGCTCCCACTTGCTTGCGCTCACAATGCGACAATTGTCCCCATTGCTCTGCCATTTTGAGGTAGGCAATATCATATCGCTCTTGTTTTGCTTTACTTTCGTATTTTATTTTCAAAATCTATTTTTTTCTGTCCTTTAATAACTTCTACTAGTTGGGAATTCAACAGCTTGCTCAATAGCAATTGGGAAAAATTTATGCTCTAGCATCTGCACTTTTTTACTTAAACTCTCTACGGTTTCATTAGTGTCAACCATGCACTTTTGTTGAAGAATAATTTCTCCCTTATCATACTCTTCATTTACAAGATGAATGCTAATTCCACTCTCCGTTTCTCCGCTTTCAATGACTTGCTGATGCACTTTCTTCCCATACATTCCTTTACCACCAAACTTTGGCAATAATGAAGGGTGCAAATTAATGATTCGGTCTGGATAAGATTGAATGATGATTGCCGGAATTTTTCTCAAAAATCCTGCGAGCACAATCCATTCTATTTTTCTTTCCTTTAACAGAGTTAACACCTCATTTCCGACTTCAATTGCTGCATTTGATAGGTAGAAAATCGGAACATTGTGTTTAGTTGCCACCTCATAAACGCCTGCTTCTTGCTGGTTAGTTACAATACAGTCTACTGAAACCATGGTCGTTTTTACCTCAAAGTATTCTATAATTTTTGCAGCATTGCTGCCGGCCCCTGAAGCAAAAATGGCTATTTTCGACATGAATTGATAATTGAAGGGTCAAATTTAATTAAATCGCAGGGTGGCTGAACATAATAAAACGAAAGAAGGCTTTCAAAAATTTCATTTTGTGGAATTTACTCCAGAAGAGCAACAAAAAAGGAGCGAAGAATTTTTTGAATCAATGAACAAAAGACGTTCACTTCGGCATTTTTCAAGCAAGCCAATTCCAGAAGGTGTCATAGAAAATATTATTAAAACAGCTTCAACTGCTCCCTCAGGAGCCCATAAACAGCCGTGGTTTTTTGCAGTAGTTAGTTCTGCAGAAATAAAGAAGAAAATAAGAACTGCCGCTGAAAAGGAGGAATATGAAAACTATCATGGTCGAATGAGCGAAGAATGGTTAAAAGATTTAGAAAAGTTTGACACAGATTGGGAAAAACCATTTTTAGAAATTGCCCCGGCATTAATCGTCGTATTTAAAAAGACATATGCTATTGAAGCAGACGGTAGAAGCAAAAACTACTATGTAAATGAGTCAGTTGGCATTGCCACTGGGCTTTTAATCGCCGCGATTCAACAAGCAGGCTTAGTGAGTTTAACACACACACCGAGCCCATTAAATTTTTTAGCGGAAATTTTAAATCGCCCAAAAAATGAAAGGCCTTATTTATTAATTCCTATAGGTTATCCTGCTGATAATGCAAGCGTTCCGGTATTGAAACGCAAGGACTTAAATGAGATAATGAAGGAATATTAAGAACAAATAGTAAAATTTGGCAAAGAGAACTGAAAATAAATTTTGATATCAATGGAATAAGAATTTTCTTTGCACTCTAATTAAAATTTAAAAAGATGGCAGATACAGCATCAAGAGTAAAAGCAATTATTGTAGATAAGTTAGGAGTAGAAGAAGCAGAAGTTACTCCAGAAGCAAGCTTCACTAACGATTTAGGAGCAGATTCATTGGATACTGTTGAGTTAATAATGGAATTTGAAAAAGAATTTAACATTGCTATACCTGACGACCAAGCTGAGAAAATTGGAACAGTAGGTGATGCGATTACCTATATCGAAGGGAATACAAAATAAATTTCCACATTCATGGAGTTAAAGAGAGTAGTAGTTACCGGACTTGGTGCCATTACTCCAATCGGTAATAATGTTGAAGAATACTGGAATGCACTAATTAGCGGAAAAAGCGGTGCAGCTCCAATCACACAGTTTGACGCTTCGCAATTTAAAACGCAGTTTGCGTGCGAAGTAAAAAACTATAATTCTGAAGATTATTTCGACCGAAAGGAGGCAAGGAAGTTGGATTTGTTTGCTCAGTATGCATTAGTTGCAGTTGATGAAGCAATGAAAGATTCTGGCTTAGACCTGGAAAAAGTTGACCGCGATCGTTTTGGAGTTATTTGGGGTGCTGGAATTGGCGGCCTTAAGACTTTTCAGGAAGAATGCAGTGCTTTTGCTTTAGGTGATGGTACGCCGCGTTTCAACCCTTTCTTTATTCCAAAAATGATTGCAGATATTGCCCCTGGTCATATTTCAATTAAATATGGCCTAAGGGGTCCAAACTTTACCACAGTTTCAGCTTGTGCCTCTAGCACCAATGCCATCATTGATGCCATGACCTATATTCAATTAGGTAAAATGGACTTATGTGTTACTGGAGGTTCAGAAGCAGCCGTATGTGAAGCAGGAATAGGCGGTTTTAACGCCATGCATGCTTTGTCTAAACGAAACGACGATCCTTCTACTGCCTCAAGACCTTTTGATAAAGATCGAGATGGGTTTGTGTTAGGTGATGGAGGCGGAAGCCTAATCCTAGAAGAGTATGAGCATGCAAAAGCACGAGGAGCAACCATTTATGCGGAAGTAGTTGGAGGTGGACTTTCAGCTGATGCACATCATATGACTGCACCACATCCTGAAGGACTAGGAGCAATCAATGTTATGAGGTCAGCATTGAGAGACGCTGGCTTAAGTCCAGATCAAATTGATTACATCAACGTTCATGGCACTTCTACTCCTTTGGGTGACGTTGCAGAATCAAAAGCAATAAAAGAGGTTTTTGGTGAAAACGCCTATAAGCTTAATATAAGTTCAACGAAATCCATGACTGGTCACTTGCTAGGTGCAGCAGGAATAGTTGAATCCATTGCAAGCATCTTAGCAATTAAGAACGGAATTATTCCTCCAACCATTAATCATTTTACTGATGATGAGGCGTTCGACAGTAAATTAAACTTTACGTTTAATAAAGCGCAAAAGCGAGAAGTTCGAGCGGCTTTAAGCAATACTTTCGGTTTTGGTGGACATAATGCTTCAACAGTTTTCATTAAAGCATAAAATTTGAGCCTTTTTAAGGGAATTCGATATTTTTTACTTTCTGATAAAAGTAAGAATCGAACCTTAAAGGAAATTTTGGGATTTTATCCAAGAAACCCTGCTTTATATGATCAAGCCTTTACCCACAAATCAATTATTAATGAGGACGAGGATACTGACAAAGTCAGCAATGAGCGTTTAGAGTTTTTAGGTGATGCCATTTTAGGAGCTATTGTAGCAGAATATTTTTTTGTGAAATACCCTTTTAAGGATGAAGGTTATCTTACCAAGGTTCGTTCTAAGTTAGTAAGTCGCAATTTTTTGAATCAACTATCGGTTGATATTGGACTTGACACTTTTTTGGAAACTTCTGCTAACACAAGCAGATCACGATCTATTTTTGGAGATGCATTTGAAGCCCTAATTGGGGCTATATACCTTGATAAGGGTTATGAAAGCTGCAAAAAATTTGTAGTTGAAAAAGTAATCCGAAATTATATTGATGTAGAACAACTCATCCAAACTGAAACTAACTTTAAGAGCAAGGTAATTGAGTGGACGCAAAGCCGAAAGCAAAATTATGAGTTCAAAACCACCACAATAGAGAGCTCAAAAAGTCGCTATTTCAAAAGTGAATTAAGCATTGATGGTGAATTAGTTGCGAAAGGGGAAGGAAATTCTAAGAAAAGAGCTGAGCAAGCGGCTGCCAAGGCCTTTTTTGATCAAAAGAAAATTCAATATTAATCTAAAAATCCAGCTATAACCACTGGTAGTTTGAATACCTCTTTATCCCCATCAATATTAAAAGCCTCAAACAAGAGCACATAAATACCTATTCTAGCTTTTTGATTATCATCAGAAATGCCATCCCAAATGAAATTACCCTTTTTGCCTAGCAACTCATTGTTTACTAACTTTTTAATTTGCCGTCCATTTCGATCGTAAATCGTAACATTTGCTACATATCCAGGAGCATCAAACTGATAATTTATGCTCAGCACATCATCCAATCCATCGTTATCAGGTGAGAAAGTTTTGGGGTCAATACTCAACTTGCCCCTGGGAGCTTTAGTTTTAAAATATTGTGAGTTCTCGAAACCTGGCGTTGCAAAGCCAACTGATTCAGCAGCTGAATGAAAATTATTGGGATCCTTACTTGAACCATCTGGATTGATACGTTCCAATGAAACACCGTCATCGTCATTGAGCAATTCAAAATGCATGTCTTCAGTATAATCGAACCGGTCGATAGTGGTATTATTGGCATCAATTAAAATCACAGTATCTACATCATTGTTAAAGCTAGGCAAATCAGGTACTTCTATAAAATTTTCAGTTTTTGTAAGTGGGTAATTTGCTGAAATGTTGTTGATGTTTTCTGTTAATCCGACGTATTGATTAGGGTAAACAAGATACTCTGAGTTGATGACTGTCTTTTTATATGCAAGCCTATCTGTATTGTTGACTGCCCATCCTTTGAGGGAAAGGATTTTATTGGACCGATTATACAATTCAACGAAATCGTCTCCACCTGTTCTCGGATTAAAAAGCACTTCGTTTATAACGAGATCAGATGCTTCAGCTCGTTCAGGTAAAATAAATTCAAAGCTATTCTGGTTGCCAATTAAATTGCCTGAACAATCTCTCAAGTCCTCAATAGTGATTGTAATCAGTTTTCCGGAGTCTAGAGGTGGTGAAACCACTAAAACTATGGCTGTATCAGCATCACTGGAGTGTGCAGCGTTAACAATGTTGCCAGTTGAAAATCTATAAGTTGCAATGGATATACTTGAGGTATCTACTACTTCATTAAACAACAATTTTACAATATCAGCACTTAAAGCTCTTGCACTAAGCAACTCTGGCGCTGTGAGATCAGGTGTATCATCAAACACCGAATTAATTTGACCTGGTGTGCCACCAATAGCGTTTACTGAGGCGCGATAATTTGTTGGACCAAGACATTTACTTTTGGGGTTTATTTGTTCAATACTCCAGCCACCGTCTTCTTTACTTTCGTCTTTATAGGAGTTAAGTTCATAATACAATTCATCAATCAGCTGATTGTTTGTATAAAGTAAACGAATGGAGTCGCCATTATTATTTAAGGTAGGCAAGGAACCTAAGCCCAAAGTATTTCCAAATACACTAAAAGCAACGGTATCATCTTCAGCACAAATGATGAGGTATTCGCCAGGATCTAATCGAACAGAAGATAATATTGAAATAGAATTACCATCAGTTATTTTCCAATTTTCTAAGTCAAATATTTTATTGGAGGCATTGTACAACTCTATATATTCCACTTCTGGGAGTCCATTCGAAGGGGAAAAATCAGGATAAAACTCATTGATTTGCACATCGCGAAAACTAGGAATAGCTGATACAAAGTAGCTAAATACTTGTAGGGCAGTGTTTATGGAATTTCCATTTCTGTCCTGAATACCTTGGATGCTCAGTTCATAGTCTTCACCATTTTGGAAAGGAGTTGAAAAAGTCAACATAAGAGAAGAGCTATCGGTTCCAACATAATTTATACTATTAGGAGCCCCAATGCCTTTATTAACTTGGTAATTGGCCGCAATTGTAGCGCTTGAATTACTTAATAGTTCTGAAAAAGTAAGTTGTAAAGTCAGACTATCTATTACTTGATAATCTGTGAGTTGAGGTTTAACAGTATCTTGAAATACTTCACCAGTAATTACAAAATCATCAAAATAGAACTTGTCTGATCGTGTTGAGGTAAAATCACAATACACACCCATGAAATTTGAGCTGGAATAAGTGAAGTCAATTGCTGTTCCTTGAGTTACGAATCCTGAGAAATTGCTAGATGTATCAATGCTTAGCTCCCAATTGTTGAGGCTATCACGGGTTACTTTTACTAATAATTCAGGTGAAAAGCCCACAGTTCCATCCGAGCCATTAATGAGTTCAACTTCAGTTGAACCATCTTGTCGATAAAGTCTAACATCATCAGCTGTGCCGCTTTGGCCCCCAATTCTAACAAAATAACCGTTTAAAGCTTGAGTTAAATCAGACTGGCTAGATAACAAGTATACTTTAGCAAAATTGCTTCCAGAAGGGTTGAAGTCTAAACGCACATAAAATTGCCAACTTGCCTTTAAGGCAGCAGTACTTTTTGTACTTAAATAGGCTATGCCCGTTGCGTTAAGGTCGTTGAGTTGCAATTGATTATTCACATCAATTTTAAATTTTGCTGTATCGCCAATCCATTTTGGATTAGCCGAAAAGTTGCCATCAGAGAAATCATCAGAAATAGTAGTTTGAGCTATTGCGGCCCATGCAAATAGGCAACAAAATAGTAAGTAGGTAGTTTTCATAGGTAGTTAATTGATTATAGTAAAGTTAGTATTTTTGTCGACCATTTAAATAACAGAGAATTTTGAACTAGAAATTATGAAAGTTGCAGTAGTGGGAGCTACCGGTTTAGTAGGTAGAGTAATGTTGAGACAGTTGGAAGAAAGAGATTTTCCAGTAAGCAAACTTTTGGCAGTAGCCTCAGAACGATCTGTAGGTAAAAAAGTGATCTTTAAAGGAGAAGAAATTGAAGTAATTGGCTTAGAACAAGCAATTAATGAGCAGCCTGTTGTTGCTTTATTTTCTGCTGGTGGAGTAATTTCCAAGGAGTATGCTGAAAAATTTGCCAATAATGGAACTACGGTAATCGATAATTCTTCAGCTTGGCGGATGGATGAAAGCAAAAAGTTAATTGTTCCGGAAATCAATGGTGCATCCTTAACCAAGGAAGATAAAATTATCGCCAACCCAAACTGTTCTACTATTCAGCTCTTGATGGCTGTAGCTCCTTTGCACAAAAAGTTTGGCATTGAGCGCATGGTGATCTCTACCTACCAATCGATTACTGGGACAGGAGTTCAGGCAGTAAAGCAATTGGAAAACGAACAAGAAGGAGTAAAAGGGGATATGGCCTATGCACATCAAATTTATAGGAATTGTATTCCACAATGTGATGTTTTTGAAGAGAACGACTACACCAAGGAAGAAATGAAATTAGTGAAGGAAAGCCGTAAAATATTGGGCGAACCTAACTTAAAAGTTACTGCAACAGCTGTTCGTGTTCCTGTAGTTGGTGGGCATTCTGAAGCGGTGAATTTGACTTTTGCAAGGGACTTCTCTATCTCAGAAATAAAACAAATCTTAGAGAACACTCCAGGGATTACGGTTCAGGATAACCCAAAAGAAGGAATTTATCCTATGCCCATAAATTCTGCTGAAAAGGATGATGTTTTCGTTGGTCGAATTAGAAGAGATGAATCAGCAGGAAATAGCTTGAATCTTTGGATTGTTGCAGATAATTTGAGAAAAGGAGCTGCAACAAATACTATCCAAATTGCTGAATACTTGCTTGCAAATCAGTTACTTTCAAAATAAAGTCCATTTTTTTCTCGTAATTTTCAATTCATTAGGCAGCTTTATAAGCTGTCAACCCGTCTTATTTTGGGGGAAGTGTTGAAGATTACAAAAATGGATGAAAAAAAGCTCATACAAGCGTGTTTAAATGAGGAGGAAGCTGCTCAAAAACTGCTGTATGACATTTATTCTCCGAAAATGTATTTTGTTTGCTTGCGATATGCGCGTCATGATATGGAGGCGCAAGACATGTTGCAAGATGGATTCATAAAGGTCTTCGATAACCTAAGATCATTCAAATCTTCTGGTTCTTTCGAAGGATGGATTCGAAGAATAATGGTAAACACTTCTTTAAACTACTGTAGAAAATCAAGCTACAAACAAGAAAATATTGGAATAGAAGATTACCAAGATAAGGTAGTTGACCCTAAGGCTATTAGTGCCCTAAGTGAACAAGAGTTGTTAAACATTATTCAACAATTGCCAGATGGCTACCGTATGGTATTTAACCTTTATGTGATAGAAGGCTATAGCCATAAAGAAATTGCTGAACTATTAGAGTTCACCGAAAGCACTTCTCGGTCGCAACTGGCCAAGGCTAAAAAATGGATACAAATAGAATTAGAAAAACAAAAAATTAATAATCATGTCTGATCAAATCAATGAATTTGACCAACTTTTTCGCGATCGGCTAGCTGATCAGACTGCCACACCACCTTCGGCAGTTTGGGAGAACATCAAGTCTACCCGAAGCTATGGTCATGTGGTAGCCAATCGTATTTCTAACAATTGGAAAATTTTCGGAACATTATTGATGCTCTTGCTAGCCGGCGGCAGTTCAATAGTGCTTTTGGGCGAGCAAAAAGAAATTGCTAATGAAGCACAGATCAATACTATTAATCAAATTACTGATGTTGTTACTCCTATTATTGAGAAGGAGAAAAAGAATAAAATAAAACCTACAAGCAATCTAGAACCAAGCTTTGTGGCTCCGCAAATTATAGGCTTAAAAAATGAGGATATCCTGGATAATACGAATGAAAATGTGCCGGATTGGCAACTAATTGCTTCGTTAGAACAAGCTGCATTTGTGCGTCCAGAATTGGAAGACAAAAGACTATCGGCTTACATTCAAGGCCTAGAAGGATGGGAGTCAGCTAAACCGAAATCTTTTGTGCGTTACTATAACATGGAAGCATTGCCTAAAAAGTCAGTTCAAAAACGAATAATTGAAAAACAACCAGTAAAAGCCGAGATAGACTATGATTATGTAATGCCAACAGTTGATCGCAAAACTTTCGAGGAGAGAACTTCTATTTTATTGAGCTTCACCCCACAAACTATTTCAAAAATAATGCAGGCGGAATACAATTTATCTTCATCGTATTTAGAAGAACGACAAAAAACAGAGAAAACAAGAATGGCTTATACTTTTGGTGCAATGTTGCATTATGAAGTAAAGAACAACAAGTTCATTGAAACAGGAGTGCAGTTTACTCAAATCTATGAAGAAATGAGTTATGAGGGAGAAAAGCGTTTTTCTAATCAGTATGACTTTTTAGAAATTCCTATTTTACTTGGATATGAAGGGCGAAATGCCAAAATAGGATGGGAAATAAAAGGTGGTTTTGGAGTACAAGTGTACAATAACTACAAAGGCTTTATTTTAAAACGACTTGATGAGTTTGGAGCTCCAAATCCCAATGCTAATGCTCAATTTAGATTGAATAAGGGTGAAGCTGTAAAAAATATCATTGAAAACAATCACAGATTATCTAAAAATCAAGCGCGACATGAAGTGCTTGATTTAGAAAATGAGGCTGAAAACCCTTACAAATCAGCAGGGGTAATTAACTTCCATCTTGCTGCGGGTTTAACCTATTACCATAGCATCAATACCACTTTTGTACTTACACCATATTATAGGCGCACATTAAACTCCATTACTAAGGAAGACGCACGCTTCAGGGAGAACATCCGTTATGTAGGCATTAGCTTTGGAACTCGAGTGAAGTTTTAGAGATAAGCGTTTTACTTTCAGCTTAGCAGAAAGTAGCTCACGCTCTTATATCGGCTATGTCTTGAGATTTTTTAAACTCTTCATAGGCAATAAAGTGATTCATTATATTTGATGGAATTTTTAATGATTTTATCCTCAATTATTTTAAACTTCCATATTTAAAAGTAAACTTAATATGCTTAAATCGTTAACCACCTCTCAAAAAATTAGGAGTGCATTTGCAATTGCAACTGTCTTTATTTTAGTTTTTGTTACAAATCAATCAGATAAGCAATACTATGATTCAATAAAGGAAACCATGAAAACTATTCATGAAGACAGACTAGTAGCGAAAGGCTATCTGTACGAGTTAAATTCAATTTTCTTCGAAAAGCAGATAGAGGTATTACAAAATGATGGATTCCAACCAAATTTGAAAAAGAACCAAGAGATTCAATCATTAATTGAAAATTTTGCTGAAACAAAATTTACTAAAAAGGAAAAGTATCAATTTAAGGACTTTAATAGAGAAGTCGAGCAATTGTTTATGTACGAAAAAGAAATGGAAGCTAAAGAAGAATTGACTGAAGAAGATATAGCTGAGTATTGTGCTCGATTGGACACCATTGCGAAAAGTTTAAAAGAACTTGCAAAAATACAGGTTGGAGAAGGGGAGAATCAATTGAAGTCAGCAAGGCTAAATACTGAAAAAAATGACTTCTTAGCTCAAATAGAATTGTGGATAATTATAGGGGTTGGTCTCATTATTCAATTTTTAATTTTTTATCGATTTAAGGCTTAGTAGATCAAAAAAAGAATATTGGTATTGTTTCAGCAAGTCAACCATTTGAAGGCTTAAACTTGTTTTCCATTAAAATACTCCCAAACGGCTTTTGCTCTTTGAGCTGTAGCTACTGCTTCTATTTCTTTTAAGCTGGCCTCTTTTATACGTTTTACTGACTTAAATTTTCGCAACAAGTCTTGAATGGTTTTTTCACCAATACCATTGATGTTTGATAGTTCAGTCTGAATGCTAGCTTTTGATCTTCGGTTGCGGTGGTGTGTTATTCCAAAGCGGTGCGCTTCGTTTCGCAAGTGCTGTATTACCTTTAAACTCTCGGAGGTTTTATCTAAAAATAAAGGATACTGATCTCCTGGATAAAAGATCTCTTCTAAACGCTTAGCAATTCCAACAATGGCAATCTTTCCGCGCAAGCCAAGTCGTTCCAAACTTTTAAGTGAAGAACTCAGCTGGCCTTTTCCCCCATCAATTACTATTAATTGAGGCAATGGCTCTCCTTCTTGTAATAACCTGCTATATCGCCGGTAAACTACTTCTTCCATAGAAGCAAAGTCATCAGGTCCAACAACTGTTTTTATGTTAAAATGCCGATAATCTTTTTTAGAAGGCTTGGCATTTTTAAATACAACACAAGCGGCAACAGGGTTTGACCCTTGAATATTGGAGTTGTCGAAACATTCGATATGGGTGGGCAATTCGGTTAAGCGCAAATCTTTTTTTATGCTTTCTAGAATTCGATTGGTGTGCCGCTCAGGATCTACTTTCGCATGTTGCTTTCTGCGTTCCAACATAAAATACTTGGCATTGCGCTCCGAAAGCTCTAAAAGTTTTCGCTTATCTCCTCGCTGAGGTTGATGAAACTGCAGGTCGCCCATTTCAAAGTCAGGTAAGAAGGGAACAATGATTTCATTTGAACTACTTTTGAATCGATCGCGGAGTTCGATTATCCCAATTTCCAGCAATTCACTTGGGCTTTCATCTAATTTTCTTTTCAATTCCAAGGTGTGCCCCTGAATAATAGCCCCATTGTTTACTTTCATATAGTTGATGTATGCCAAATCATTGTCTTCTACCAATGAAAATACATCTACATTATGAATTGTAGGACTCACCACAGTTGATTTGGTCTGAAACTTTTCTAAGGCGTCTAGCTTTTTTTTCAGGTCGGCAGCATATTCAAAGTCTAAATCAGCTGCTGCAGTTTTTATCCCTCCTTTTAATTCATTTTTTACGACGCCTACATTTCCTTTGATGATTTGCCTGATCTCCTCAATGTTGTTTTCATAGTTTTCACTGGATTGCATTCCCTCACAAGGCCCTTTGCAGTTACCGATATGATATTCCAAGCAAATCTTAAATTTTCCCTTTTCAATGTTCTCCCTGTTCAAATGATAGGAGCAAGTGCGGAGTTTATAATTTTTTCTTACCAAGTCTAAAATGGTGTTCATCATTTTTACTGAGGCATAAGGACCATAATACTCGGAACCGTCTTTTATAATGTTACGCGTTGAAAAAACTCTTGGAAAAGGTTCTTTTTTTATACAAATCCAAGGATAGGTTTTATCGTCCTTTAACATCACATTGTAGCGAGGCTGATTACTTTTTATTAAGTTATTCTCTAGTAATAAGGCATCAAGCTCAGTCTCCGTTAATATGTATTTGATGTTGCGAATCTTGCTGACTAATAATCGTATTCTGCCACTTTTAGAATTGTCTGACGTGAAGTAAGAACTTACCCTATTCTTTAAATTCTTTGCTTTACCAACATAAAGAAGCTTTCCGTTGGCATCATAATATTGGTAAATGCCTGGCTTTTTTGGTGCTGCCTGAATTTTAGATTTTAAGTCATTACTTACGGTCATACTGCAAATTTAAGCGTGCTTTCACGTAAAAATACTGGAATCTAAAAACTATTCGAACCAGATGAGCTAAAGCTTGTTCTCTAGTCATTAGTAAAACTTTTTGAATCAACTAAAATTTAGGAGATTTACATTATCAATATGGGCAAGTACTCAATAAAAGAATTAGAACACCTATCTGGCATCAAGGCCCATACATTGCGTATTTGGGAGAAGCGCTACCAGTTGTTTGAGCCTCAACGTACCAAAACCAACATTAGGTACTACACCGATGATGACTTGAAAAAATTACTCAATGTCACCATGCTTTCCAATAAAGGAATTAAAATTTCTGCAATAGTAGATATGGGTGAGCAGGAGCTTTGTAATGCTGCTAAGAAGGCAGAACTAGATGGGGATGATGCTAAATACGAAAACCGCATCAACGAAATGATTGTACCCATGTGTACATTTAATGAAGCTGAGTTTAACTCACTTTTTGAGAAGAATGTGCAAGAAATGGGCTTAGAAAAGACCCTTACCGAAGTAGTTTATCCTTTTTTACAAAAAGTAGGCACCTTATGGTTGAGTAACGAGGTTGAACCTTGTCAAGAACACTTTGTAAGTAATATTATTCGTCAAAAAATGAGTGCCGCTATAGATGAATTACCTGAGCCACCCAATAATTCAAAAAAGGCGATGTTATTTCTACCTGAAGGAGAATACCACGAATTGGCTTTGCTATTTTTTTCCTATCTCTATAAAAAGAGAGGTGTTAGAACTTATTACCTAGGACAATCTGTGCCTTTAGATAGGGTGGTTGAATTTTCAAAAGAAATTCGAGTTGATTGGGTGATAACGTACTCTATAATTCATTCAGAAGAACGAGTAGTTGAAATTGTAAATGAACTTGAAAGAATAAATGCGGGTAAGGTCTTTTATTTGAACAGAAATCACCCAAATTTAGCTGGAAAAATTACTCAAAAGAACGTCGAAATTGTTTTTGACTATCGTTTTGCCTTAGATTTGGCGATCTAATAATCTAAAAATCAATAAAATAACTATTGTTTATCTTTTTGTAAAAAAAAGTAAACAAAACTATTGTATGTAGGTACATATTGTTTAACTTTATCATAAAATAATTAAACAAAATATCATGACTACAGTAGACTTTAATAATCAATTACTTTCTTATGAGAATCCTTTAAAATATTTTGCTCTTAAATTAACAGCAGACAATGAGGATGCTGAAGATCTTTTGCAAGAAACCTTGTTAAAGGCCTTAAAGTATAAAGACAAGTTCAAAGAAAAAACGAATTTAAAAGCATGGCTATATACCATAATGAAAAATACGTTTATCAATAATTATCGCAGAGCTAAGCGAAAGAGAACTATAATGGACAATACCGATGATGACTATTTTGTAAATTCAACAAAAAAAGTTGCACCGATATCACCTGACTCAGTTTACAACTATAAAGAAATAAAGAGAACAATTGATGAACTGAACGACGAATGCAGATTGCCTTTTCAAATGCACTATGATGGATATAAATACAAGGAAATTGCCGATCAGTTAGAAATGCCAATAGGAACAGTTAAAAGCCGTATATTTCTAGCTCGGAAAAAATTAACAGATGCATTGAAAGACTTTGCATAAAATAAGTTTTAGTGAGTAAAAAGATTGTAGTAATTGGTTCAGGGTTTTCTTCATTGGCTGCGGCCACAACCCTTGCGAACCAAGGTCAAGATGTAGTTATCTTAGAAAAAAATAGTCAAACCGGAGGTAGAGCAAGACAATTTGCAGCCTCCGGTTTTACTTTTGATATGGGTCCTAGTTGGTATTGGATGCCTGATGTTTTTGAAGCCTACTTCGAGAAATTCAATAAAAAGGTATCCGACTATTATGAACTGCACCGATTAGACCCCTCTTACCAAGTATTTTTTGGTGAAAATGATGCTATAGATATTCCAGCGGCTTATGCTGAGCTTCAAGATTTATTTGAAAAGCTTGAGCCAGGAAGTAGTAAAGCCCTAGACAAGTTTTTAGCTGAAGCCAAATATAAATACGAAGTGGGAATGAATGACTTAGTGCATAAGCCGAGTCGTTCAATATTAGAGTTTGCTCAGTGGAGGGTGATTAGTGGGGTGTTTAGAATGCAATTGTTTAATTCGTTGAGCAGTCATGTTAAAAAGCATTTTAAAAATGAGAAGCTCATTCAGCTATTAGAGTTTCCAGTACTTTTCTTAGGTGCAAAACCACAAGAAACGCCGGCTTTGTATAGCTTAATGAATTATGCCGACATCAGTTTAGGCACCTGGTATCCCATGGGTGGGATGCATAAAATTGTTGAAGCAATGACTGCATTAGCTGAAGAAAAAGGGGTGAAAATTGAGCTGGATTGTGAAGTTAAAAAGCTGGAAGCAGAAAATGGAAAAGTGAAAAAGGCCATCACAAATAAAGGGGGCTTTAGTGCAGATTATTTCATCTCAGGAGCTGATTATCACCATACAGATAAACACTTATTGGATAAAGCTTTTCACAATTACTCTGCAAAATACTGGGATAGTAGAAAAATGGCTCCTTCTAGTTTATTATTTTATTTGGGAGTAAATAAAAAATTAAAGAATTTAAGACATCACAATCTATTTTTCGATGAATCTTTTGATCAGCATGCCATCGAAATATATGACGATCCAAAGTGGCCTTCTAAACCACTGTTTTATGTCTGTGTGCCCTCACTTACCGATCCAAGTGTTGCACCAGAAGGGACTGAAAATGTTTTTGTACTTATTCCATTAGCACCAGACCTTAAGGATGACGATGCTACGCGCGAAAAGTATTACGATAAGGTGATGCATCGTTTAGAAAAATTAAGTGGACAGAAAATTAGAGAGCATGTTATTTACAAGCGATCATATGCCCATAAGGATTTCACTTCAGATTATCATGCCTTTAAAGGAAACGCATATGGCTTAGCTAATACTTTAAAGCAAACGGCTATTTTAAAACCGTCTATTCGAAATAAAAAACTTTCCAATTTGTACTACACGGGTCAGCTTACAACTCCCGGCCCCGGTGTTCCCCCGTCACTAATTTCTGGTCAAGTAGTAGCAAAGGAAGTTTTAAAAACTTTATCTTAGCCCCATGGAGGCACTGTACCGTCACACATCTTTAAAATGCAGTAAAGTTGTAACCAATTGCTACAGCACTTCATTCTCATTAGGCATTAAAGCGCTTGGTAAAGAGGTTCATGATCCTATTTATGCCATTTATGGGTTTGTGCGTTTGGCAGATGAAATTGTAGATACCTTTCATCAACAAGATAAAGAAACGCTACTATCTGAATTTAAGGTAGAAACCAAGAATGCCATTCAACGAAAATTAAGCTTAAATCCTATATTAAATAGCTTTCAGTGGGCTGTTAATAAATACAATATTGAGGAAGAATTGATTGATGGCTTTTTGAAGAGTATGGAGTTGGATTTAGAAAAGAAAGAATATGATGAGGTGGGAATCAAAGAATATATTTATGGCTCAGCTGAGGTTGTAGGCTTAATGAGCTTAAGAGTTTTTTGTGAAGGAGATGATAAAAAATATCAGGAATTAAAAGCACCAGCTAAACGTTTAGGGTCAGCACTTCAAAAGATAAATTTCTTACGTGATTTAAATGAGGATTTTATCAAAATGGGCCGATCCTATTTTCCAAATGTTGATCTTAATAATTTTAATGAAGCAGATAAAAAGAAAATTGAAGCTGATATATTAACCGACTTTTTGGCTGGTTATAAGGGAATTCAAGGCTTGCCAAAAAATGCCAAGTTTGGAGTTTATACGGCCTATAAATATTACATTGCTTTATTTGAAAAAATAAAAGGGATAAAGGCAGAAAGGGTAATGGAAAAACGAATCCGAATTTCCAATCGGAAAAAATACTGGTTGTTAATCAAGTCTTATTTTGAGTGTAAGTTTGGAATGGTTTAAATCTCACGCTATTCTTCATAAATTCTCAATCGATTCTTCGTCTTCACCAATTCTTCTTGAAGGCGTTCTATTTTTTCTAATAAATTAAGCACGGTATCAATCCCTTCAAAGTTGAGGTCCAAATCTTGATGTAATCGAATTATTTTTTCCACTTCGGGAATTTTTTCGTGATGTATGCAATGAACAGATTGCACTGTTTTTATTTCCAAGACCCCCAGATTGCTTAACTGAGTAAAAAATGAAGTTTCTATCTCATAATGCGAGCATAAATCGTCAATAGGAATAAACTCTAGTGTTTTCATGTGTTTCTAATTTTAGAAAGTTTTTGAAATAGCTCTTTTTCTTCTGAACTGAGCTTTGTAGGCAGTTTTAACTCATAAGTTAAATATAAGTCGCCAAACTCATTCGGCTTTTTATATTTTGGAAAACCTTTACTCTTCAGCTTTACTTTAGTTCCATTTTGTGTTTCAGGCGGAACTTTTAGTTTTACTTTTCCATCAAATGTTTTCACCTCAATTTCTCCACCTAAAAGAGCAGTGTATAAATCTAAGTCAACCGAGCTATATAAGTTGTCTTTATCTCGTTTAAAGGGAGTGTCGTTGTGAAGAATAAAACGAATTAATAAGTCTCCTTTTGGTCCGCCATTAGCTCCTTCACCACCTTGTCCTTTTATGCGAATAATTTGCTCATTGTGAATTCCTGCAGGAATGGTAATGCGTATCTTCTTCCCATTGATAGTCAATGTTCTTTTATGGGTCTCATAAAGCTCTGAGAGGTTTAATTCTAAGTCTGCATTAAAGTCTTGCCCTTTAAACCGAACATTTCGACCCCGCCCACCTGTAAAACCACCACCAAACATTTGCTCAAAAAAGTCGGAGTAATCGCCACCTTCAAAACTTTGTGAAGCCCCTTGCCTGCTTTGACTTTGCTGGTATTGTCCTTGCTGTTGTTTTGCTTGCTCAAATTGATCAGCATGTTTCCAATCTTTGCCGTATTCATCGTATTTTTTTCGCTTTTCAGGGTCGCTTAATACCTCATTGGCTTCATTTACTTCTTTAAATTTTTGCTCAGCTGCCTTATCATTTGGATTAAGATCAGGGTGATATTTTCTGGCCAGCTTGCGATAAGCAGCTTTCACTTCCTTAGCTGTTGCTGATTTGCTTATGCCTAATACCTTATAATAATCTATAAACGCCATTTTAAAACCAGTCTAATTAAGATCTCCTATAAATTTAGGATGTTTAATTGAATATTGTATCTCTAGCACTATTTTTATTATTGGATTAAAACAATAAAAGATGGGTCAATCTACTTTGACAAACGTCACTAAGCCAAACATTCGCCTCCTTTTCTTGTTTCTGTTAAAAAACATTCAAAATGAGTAAGAATTATCTAATTATAGGGGCAAGTAGTGGAAACGGCCTGCAAATAGCAAAGGAGCTAAACAAAGATGACAACCAACTTTATTTAGCATCTAGAACAGAACCAGAGATAAAAGGTGAAAACATTCACTACCAATCTATTGATGTAACAGAAGAATTTGAATTGGACTTACCTGAAAAGTTAGACGGGGTTTTTTATTGTCCTGGTACCATCAATTTAAAACCATTTCATCGGTTGAAAACACAAGACTTTTTAGACGACTTTAAAGTTAATCACCTTGGGGCGGTAGAAGTTTTGCAACAGGCTCAAAACGCATTAAAAAAGTCAGATGAAGCTGCAGTAGTACTTTTTAGTACCGTAGCTGTACAAACGGGTTTGAGTTTTCACACGAGCGTAGCTTCTGCAAAAGGTGCTATTGAAGGGCTTGGTAAAGCGTTAGCAGCAGAATGGGCGCCAAAAATCCGTGTCAATGTGATTGCTCCATCGCTAACAGATACTCCATTGGCGAAAACGCTTTTATCTTCAGATGAAAAGAAGAAGTCAAATGCCGATCGACACCCACTAAAAAAATTAGGAACTCCAGGGGATATTGCAAAAGCAGCTGTATTTTTGAGCAGTTCTGATGCGGGTTGGATAACAGGTCAGGTGTTAACTATCGATGGTGGTTTAGGAAGTTTACGTTAAATGGGAAAAGAAAAAGTCAATATTTTCTGGTTTCGAAGAGATCTAAGGTTACAAGACAATCGCGGTCTGTATCATGCCCTAAAAAGTGAATTTCCAGTATTGCCTGTTTTCATTTTTGATACCAATATTCTTAATGACTTGAAAGATAAAAAAGACGCTCGAGTCTCTTTTCTGCGCGAGGAATTAAGTAAGATTAATGAGGACCTCAAATCAAAAAATAGTGGACTAAAAACTTTTTATACAAGCCCAAAGCAGGCTTTTAAAGCGCTTCAACATGATTATGATGTTCAAACGGTTTATGCAAATCATGATTATGAGCCATATGCTAAAGAACGTGATGAAGAAATCGAGGAGTTATTAAATGATCGAGGAGTTGATTTTAAAACCTTTAAAGATCAGGTTATCTTTGAAAAAGGAGAGGTAGTAAAGGATGATGGTACGCCTTATTTGGTATACACGCCCTACAGTAAAAAATGGCTTTCAAGCTTAACTGATGAAGACTTGGAAAGCTATACTTCCGGTTTGCAATTTGAGAATTGGTTGAAGATGGACAGCCAAGAAATAATTTCCTTAGAAGAAATGGGCTTTGAACAATCGGATATAAAAATACCTTCAAAAAATCTCACTGACCACACAATCGAAGTTTACGAAGCAGAGCGAAACTTTCCAACAAAAGACAGTACTTCCCGACTTGGAATCCACTTGCGTTTTGGAACAGTAAGTATCCGTGAAACTGCTAGACAGGCCGAAGGTCATGAAAACATCACCTTTTTAAAAGAGCTGATTTGGAGAGAGTTTTTCATGTGCATTCTTCATCATTACCCGAAGGTTGTTGATCATAATTTTAATAAAAAGTACGATGCCATAAAGTGGCGAAATAATGAAGCCGATTTTAAAAAATGGTGTGCGGGTAAAACTGGCTATCCTTTGGTTGATGCAGGAATGAGAGAATTGAATGAAACTGGTTTTATGCATAATCGAGTGCGTATGTTAGTCGCTAGTTTCTTGTGCAAGCACCTCTTAATAGATTGGAAGTGGGGTGAAGCCTATTTCGCAGAAAAATTATTGGATTATGAGCTTTCATCAAACAATGGAAACTGGCAGTGGGCTGCAGGAACTGGAGTAGATGCTGCTCCGTATTTTAGAATCTTTAACCCAAGCACACAAATTGATCGATTTGATAAAAATAAAAGCTATATAAAGCAATGGGTAGAAGAGTTTGGAACAGATGATTATCCTGATGAGATGGTAGAACATAAGCCGGCACGTGAAAGAGCATTAGAAGTATATAAAACAGCTGTTGCTCAATAAGGAATTAGTCAAATTACTTTAACATTTTCAAATAATCCTTTAAAGAAAGGACGGCTTGTTGAAATATGAATTCAATAAATGCACTTTTATTCAACTTTATTTGAGCTTCTTCTAGTGCATCGTAATAAGCTAACCGATTTTTATCTTCACTACTAATATTGGTAATTGGAAAGCCTGCTTGCAATAGTATTAAATTCATTATTAAACGCGCTGTTCTTCCATTTCCATCAACAAATGGATGAATCGTAACTAGCCGCTCATGCATTTCGGCCGCCAATACAACTGGATGCATTCGCTCGTAATTCTCCTCGTAGAAAATAAAATAATCTTCCATTAGTTTGGTAATTAAATACGGCTCAGGCGGGGAATATTTGCTTCCCGAGATGCGAACATTTACACGTCGATATTTTCCTGAATTTGACTTGTCAATTCCCCTTAGGATTAATGCATGTATTTGTTTTAGTAAGTGATCATTAATAACAGCCTTCTGCTCTACAAACTCCATGAGTAAATCAATCGCTTCAGCATGATTAACAGCTTCAAAATGCTCTTTAACAGATTTTCCACTAATAGTTAGGCCTTTCTCAACTACTAAGGCGGTTTCTTTTAGGCTTAAGGTGTTTCCTTCTATTCGATTGCTGTCAAAGGTGTATTCTGCCTTGTAATAAGCCAATAATTTCCTAAAATGGCTTTTTTCAATTGGACGATATTCATCTAACTGCGATTTTAACTGATCAACCGCTTTGATTAAACTGAATTTATTAAATGATTTATTTCTATAGGCAGCTTTAGATTCGGCAAGTCGAAGTGCCTCTAAGCCAAATTCTTCATCTTTTATTTCTTGGTAAAGTTTTTCACTTAGCCATTGTAGTACCAACTCTTTAGGACTTACTTGATATAATTCTGAAAGGGCTATTAGTTGTTCTTTTGTTGGTCTTCTGCTGCCTGATTCAAATCTGCTCAATAAGCTATTATCAATATTAATAGCTATAGCAACCTCCTTAATAGATAACTTATTATTTTGCCGTAGATTTTTTAATAAGTGATGCAAAGCCTTCATTTTACAAATTTAGTCAAACTTTATAATAATTGACAAAAAATGTCATGAAGCTAAATCCGCAACTGTTTCTAATTTAAAACTGGAAAACATTTACCCTAGCACTCCGAACAATTCAGCCATTTTCTTTTCACGATAATCGAATATTTCTTTCAGTTTTGGTCGAACAAGAAACGGTTCAACTAATCGACCTAAAAATCCTAAGGGAACAACGTAAGTAATGACATCTGTCATTTCTACGCCACCTTCGATGGCTCTAAAATGATGTTGATGGTGCCAAATGGTGTAAGGACCAACGCGTTGCTCGTCAATAAAATATTTATTCTCCTTCACTTGGGTGATTTCAGTCATCCAGCGCATTGGAATATTTAGGAGTGGAGTAACTTTGTAAGTGATAATCATTCCAGGGTACATTTCTTCCTTTAAGAACTCAGAAGTGATGTTGAAACCCATGTAGTCTGGGGTTATTTCCTTTAAATTCTTAGGATTTGAGAAAAACTCCCATGCTTTCTCTACATTTATCGGAAGTTTTGTAATACGCTTTAAAGTATGCATGGTTATTTTAAATGGGCTATGAGCAATATTAAAAAACAAGCAGTAATGCTTTTTGTTTCAATTGAATGAATATACTTTTAACCGGAGCCAATGGTTACATCGGCAAACGCTTATTGCCAGTTTTAATTGATGAGGGACATCAGGTGTACGCTTGTGTGCGAGATAAAAATACATTGCATCTTTCAAAAGAACATCAAAGTAAGGTTGAAATTATTGAGGTCGACTTTTTAAAAGAAAAGCACTTAAAAAGAATTCCTGAGAATATTGATGTTGCCTACTTTTTGATTCATGCATTGGCCTCATCGGGCAGTGATTTTTCCCAAATGGAACGAGAAATTGCTAAAAATTTTAATACTTCAATCTCTAGGTCTAATGCAAAGCAAGTTATCTACCTTGGTGGGATAAGCAATGACGACAACTTATCAGATCACTTAAAGTCACGACAACATACAGAAGAAATTTTACAAGAATCTACCATCCCAGTAACCGTTTTAAGAGCGGCAATTATTATTGGTTCTGGAGGGGCATCCTTTGAAATAATTCGCGATTTGGTTGAAAAGTTGCCTTTTATGATTGCTCCTAAATGGTTGAATACGAAGTGCCAACCAATCGGTATAAGAAATGTAATTGAATACTTAGTAGGCAGCTTAGCCAATGAAAAGACCTATAACAAAACCTTTGACATTGGTGGGCCCGAAATTTTGACCTACAAACAGATGCTGCTGCAGTTTGCCGAGGTAAGAGGAATGAAGCGTTACATTCAAACAGTACCAGTGATGTCGCCACGAATTTCTTCCTACTGGTTATATTTTGTAACCTCTACATCGTATCGTATTGCTGTAAACTTGGTAGAAAGTATGAAAAACGAAGTGGTGGTTCAACACGATGGAATAAAAGACATCATAAAAACTGACTTACTGACCTATAAAGAGAATGTAAGCTTAGCCTTTAAGCGTATTGAACAGAATTATGTGATATCTAGTTGGGTAGATTCTGAGTTGCCGAAGAATCAAGAAAGATCTTTTAGTCATTATATTAAAGTGCCCACTAATGCCACCTTCACTGACTTAAGAAAAGTAGAATTTGACTCTAAGAAAGTAGATAAAGTCCTTCAAAATTTATGGGCGATTGGTGGTGACAGAGGGTGGTATTACGGGAATTGGTTGTGGAGGATAAGAGGGTATTTAGATAAGTTAGCTGGAGGCGTTGGATTGCGAAGAGGGAGAAGAAGTCCAACACATATTTATGCGGGAGACTCATTAGATTTTTGGCGGGTATTACTGGCAGATGAAGATGAAAGACGCTTATTATTATACGCTGAAATGAAATTACCAGGAGAAGCTTGGTTAGAATTTAAAATTGAATCAAAAGAGGATGGGATGAATTGTCTTGTGCAAACAGCTACTTTTCGACCTAAAGGGATATGGGGAAGATTGTATTGGTATAGTGTATTGCCATTCCATGGATTTATTTTTAAAAACATGGCAAAAAACCTAGTGAATTATTCATAAGAGTAAATTGCCCTCTAAATTGATAAATTTAACTCCAATCTAATACTTGATCACAGGAATGGCCTCAATCAATTTTTTCGTGTACGCTGACTGTGGATTGTTGTAAATTTCTTCAGCAATGCCCATTTCTTGGATTTTCCCTTCTTTCATCACAAGCATTCGATCCGACATATACTTAACAACTGACAAATCATGAGAAATGAAAATATAGGTGAATCCAAATCTAGCTTTTAGCTCGTTTAAAAGATTTAGTACTTGTGCTTGCACAGAAACATCTAGAGCTGAAACGGACTCATCACAAACGATAAACTCTGGCGAAAGGGCCAGTGCTCGCGCAATACAAACTCTTTGTCGCTGTCCTCCAGAAAATTCATGAGGGTAACGATTAAACTGATCGGCAGTTAAGCCTACAGTTTCCAACAACTCAATTACTTTCTCTTTTCTTATTTTATCATTGGCCTCAACTTTATGCACTTGCATGGGTTCCATTATTGCTTTTCCCACCTGCATTTTCGGATTTAATGAGGAGTAGGGATCCTGGAAAATGATTTGTACTTTCTTTCTCAATTTGCGCATTGCTGCATCACTTTGAGCCAACAAATCGATATTATCATACTTTACTGCACCCGATGTAGGTTCTATTAAACGAAGAATGCTTCTTCCCAAAGTTGTTTTACCACAGCCTGACTCACCAACCAAACCTAGAGTTTCTCCTTTATGAACATTAAAGCTCACATCATCAACTGCTTTTACAAAACCTGTTGTTCTCCTTAGAATTCCTTTTTGAATGGGGAAGTAGGTTTTCAAGTTTTCAACTTTAAGTATGGAGGGGGCATTCAATACTTTTTCCAACGCTGTTTTTTGATCTTGAGGCGATACCTTAAGCTGGTTGATATATTCTTCAATGCTAATATCGCTTGACATGGCTGTAAAATCAGCCACAGTTGGCAACTTTGTTAAACGGAAATCAATAGGAGGTCTGCAAGAAATTAATCCTTTTGTATAGCCCTGCTGCGGAGAAGTAAAAATTTCTTCTGTGCTTGCTTCTTCCACTTTTTTACCCCTTTTCATGACCACTACTTCGTCGGCTATTTCAGCTACAACACCTAAATCATGTGTTATAAAAATCACACTCATTTGATGTTTTTGTTGAAGGGATTTAATCAACTCCAAAATGGTTTTTTGAACCGTTACATCAAGAGCTGTTGTCGGCTCATCGGCAATCAAGAGTTTTGGATTATTGCACATGGCCATAGCAATCATTACACGCTGCTTTTGCCCACCTGATATCTGATGAGGATAGGAGTTGTAGATTTCTTCAGGTCGTGGTAATTGAACTTCATTGAACCACTCTATAACTTGCTTCTTGGCCTCCTTCTTTGACTTTTTTTGATGCAGTCGAATCGATTCCGAAACTTGCTCACCACACTTAATTACAGGGTTTAATGAGGTCATGGGTTCTTGAAAAATCATGGCAATTTCCTTTCCACGAAACTTTCTCATGCCTTGATTATTAAGGCTCAATAAATTAATGCTCTCTCCATTAAAAAGGTAATTAATGGTTCCACTCGTAATATTGGCTTTTGGTCCGAGTAAACCCATAATAGCCAAAGATGTTACCGATTTACCTGAGCCAGATTCTCCAACAATTCCAACAGTTTTGCCTTTAGGAACAGTGTAAGAAAGATTATCGACCGCAAAGCTCTCTGATTTTGAGTGACCAAAACTTATACTTAAGTTTTTTATTTCAAGTAGTGTCTCCAGCATTTACTATGTGGCTATAGTGATTTCTGAGTCCTTTATTTGTTCCATTCCTTTATAAGCTAGAATCAATTGAGCAACTGCCAAGGTATCGTTTTGGCAATAGGAAACAATCTTTTTAAGGTCTTTTTCTTCCCAGTAGACTCGACCTACATCACTGCCATCCATGTCGTTTTTTGGAGATTTAATATTGAATAAGTGGGTAAGCAATTCTAATGAAGTGTAATTTTTATAATCACCAAACTTCCACAATTGCATGGTGTCTAAATGTTGGACTTCCCACGGTTTTCTGCCAGCTATATCTAACAAATAAGGAAGTTTTAATCCGTTTACTAATATCCTTCTGGCAAGAAATGGGAAGTCAAACTCCTTGCCGTTATGCGCACAGAGTAAATAGTCTGAAGAAATAAAATGAGCTTGTAGCATTTTACAAAATGCTTTAAGAAGCTTTTTCTCATCATCGCCAAAATAGGATTTTATTCGAAATTCTTTTTCTCCCTTATTATCACGATATACTCCTACTGAAATACAAATTACTTTTCCAAACTCGGCATAAATACCTGCTCTTTCATAAATTTCTTCAGGAGTTTGATCTTCTTTTAAGTGATAAGCTGATTTTTTTTCCCAAAGAGACTTCCAAGACTTATTTAGCTTGTTGAAGTTTGGCTGCTGAGAAACAGTCTCTATATCAATAAAAACGAGCTTGTTTAAGTTGATGTTCTCCAACATAATTGATTAGTCTTTGGTTCAACGAAAATAGGACTTATACTTTTACTCCCATCACCAAAATATCATCTACTTGTTCTTCGTTTTTCATCCAATTAAAGAGCGTTTCTTTTAAAACATCTTTTTGGTCTGAAAGGTCTTTAGCTGAGTTCTTTAATAATAGCTCTCTAAACCTTTTGTACATGAATTTCTTACCTCTAGGCCCCCCAAACTGATCAGCATATCCATCTGAGAAAATATAAATTAGGTCCCCTGGTTGTAGTTGAATTTTATTGTTGGTAAAGTTGGGTGTAGCACCATCTAAAAAAGAGCCAATAGGAAATTTATCTCCTTTTGTCTGAATTATTTTACCACTCCTAAGCAAATATAATGGATTGAATGCTCCAGCATATTCTAATTCCAAGGTGTCTTTATTTAATGCACAAATAGCAATGTCCATTCCATCCTTGCTCGTTGAATTAGCATCTTTTTGGTGTAATGTTTCAGAAACACCGATATTTAAGTGATCTAAGATTTGTGCTGGACTGCTTCCTCCAGTAGTAATTATTGCTTGCTTCAACTGATTATAACCTACAATAGACATAAATGCTCCTGGTACTCCATGTCCAGTGCAATCTACAGCGGCAAAGAAAACTTTATTATTTGCTTCTCCCATCCAGTAAAAGTCTCCGCTAACAATATCCTTTGGATGATATAAGATAAATGAATCGGGAAGTAGTTTGCGCACATAGCTTTCCGGGGGCAATATTGCTTCTTGAATTTTTTGAGCGTATTTAATAGAGTCAGTTACTTGAACGAAATACTCCTCAATTTCCTCTTTTTGTTTGTCAATTTCCTCTTTTTGTTTAACAACTTCAACGGTTCTTTGTCTTACTTTTTCTTCCAAGAATCGCTCATTTTCCGCTAAGTCGTCACGCATTTTTAATAATGCGTTTCCAAGACTATCTTTTGTGCTTAAAGGTTGATAATCTGTATCGAAATTACCGGACCCCACCTCTTGAGCAAAATCTTTAGTTCGTTTTAAGCCATTTACAACATTATTCATGGCTGCGGTCATCTCTCCAATTTCATCTTGACCTTCGCGCATAGGTTCTTTTGGAAAAACCCCTCTACCAAGCTTAACAGCTACTACCTTTAGTTTCTGAATTGGTGAAACTATAGTTCTTGTAGTATAAACAGCAATTATAATTCCAATAATTATAAGTGCAATTCCTAGGTATTGGACTAAAAATTTTAAGATTTCAAATGAGGAAAACATTTCTTCATTCGCATTTAAAGTAACTTCTTTTTGCTTCTTAATTAGTTCGTTTATTTCGTCAAGAACGCCCTTTGTTTTCACATCGATATCACCACCTTCTTCGATACTTGTTTGTGCATTTAACACCGCAAAAGGGTTGTCCTGGTAATCATCAAAAGATTGTAATGGGTCTATTACATCCATTGACTGCTGTTCAAACAAGGCATCAATAGACTTAAATAATTCCATTAAAGAATCTTGTTGGTCAGGATTCCATAGCTTTGAAAGTTGGGTTAATTCTTTTCGCGTTTTAGGGTACTCTTTATTTCTAAATTCTATCAGACGTTCTTTGTCTGGATGGGGCTTAAGCGCTTTCCACCAAGTTTCTAAAAATAACTTTGATTCTAAAACAGAGAATTTTAATTCTTGTAAAGTTTTTACTGATGGGGTGTTTACTCGACTGAGCTTATCGTTGATTGTTCTGCTTTTTTCGAGGATAACGAATGTAAAAGTGAAGACAATTAAGGTCAAGAGAATAAGTATACCGAAGCCGGTGCCTATTTTTTTTCCTATTGTAAATCTAAACTTCATGCTGCTTCGTTTTTGAGCGCATTATTTAGCTTCGTCCTGAAGCTTGGTGTCTTGTGGAGCTTCTTGAGATTGCTTAGTTGGTGTAGTTGCAGTATTACCTTCATTATCTAGAGCTTCTAATTCTTTTTTAAATGCTTCAGATTTTTCGATGTCATTCAAGCTAAAATAAATCCCCTGCAAACCAATCAGTGTTTCTCTTCTTTTAGGATTTAACTCATATGCTTTTTTCATATATGGTAGTGACTCCTTAAACAGCTCGATAATTCTATCTTGTACGGCATTCAACTCAAATAAATCTAGGCTATAATCCATGTTATTAACAATCTCAACACCTTCATTATAGTAGATAATACCTAAATTGTAATTCGCACTTATGTTGTTTGGATCCATTTTTAACACCTCTTCATAGAGTTCTTTTGCCTTATCGGTAAAAGTTGCTCTCTTAGTAGAATCTTCGTCTTCCTCAGCTATTCTGCCATAGGTTGTTGCTAATGCCAAATTAAACATCACATCTTTGCTCTTGAAATCTGATTCTGGCTCAACAATGCTCATCACCTCTTTGTAGAGTTCATAATTGCTAATGGCTAGCTCATAATTCTCAGGATCAAAGGAAGTGGCTGAATGGTTATAAATGGTTTGAGCTAAAAAGGTCATCCCCTTTTTAGTACTTTCAGCATACGTGCCTTCTGGCTCAATTTCTAATGATTTCTTAAAATATTCAATGGATTTACTTCGTAATGGAGATTGTTTATTGCTAGATTCGTTTTCTTTAAATAGATTTTTATAAATAAAGCCTCGATAATACCAAGTTGCTGCTTTATCCTGAAACAGTGTGTCTTCAGCAGCTGCATCAATTAGAAGTTTGGCTTTGTCTAACTCATTATTTTTGAGACTATACAAAGCATTAGTTAGCTTATTTTGCCCTATCAAGGAGTTGCCAAAAAGAAGCAACAGAGCTATGTATATTAATTTTTTCATATCAATTAACTAATACGGCCAGATCTTCTAACGTTGAAGCCACTTTAAGGTTGTGACTTTCAGCGATAGACTTGTTTAATTCAAATTTTTGTTTATTTCCTTCGAAAATAAAGTTTATTGCAGATCCTTGTTTTGCCAGGCCTGGTTTTTCTGTAACAATAAGAGTGCTTTTTCCTTTTAATTTAGAAACCGCTTGATTCAACTGTGTTGAACTAGCATCGGGGATATATAATATATGAGGATTTTTTACATCATTTATTGATTCAATCTTTTTAATAGCGAAGGATTGATTAGAGACCTTTTTCACTTTAGACATTTTATCTAGCTCAGAAAATAGTGCGTCGTTGTCTCCCAATATTCCAATGGTAAATTCGCCTGATTTTGAGTCACTTGGCCATTCTATGTATTTAGTGAAATTGTAAATGTAAACTGCCTTAATTTTGGCGTTCGTATCCACTTTCTGACTGTCATAAGCAGGGGAAAATGCTGTGCTTATAGTCAAAACGCTTATTAATACTATGGAAAGTAGTCTTCTCAAAAATCTTTTCGTTCTAAGTTGATAAAAGTAATAAACTTTTTGTACTAATTATATCGCTAGATTTTGCTGTTATTAGGCTTCAGCTATTATTTTTTTCTAGTTTTAAATAAATCTTTATTTTTTCGCTTTTTACCTCCACCTGAGCTGCTTCTGCTTCCAGAGCTTTTGAGGCGCTTACGAGATACTTTACGCTTACGGTTAAAAGAGCTTCCAGGTTTTTTGCCTTTCCTTGTGGTTCCTCTTTGTTTTTTCTTTTTCTTGAATAATCGGAACTTTTTTCTTTTGCTTTTATTCAACTTAGCTTTTGCTCTTCCTTGAAATGGATTTATTTTACTAAAAATAGTAGGGTTGCGATACTTACCAGAAGGAGAAGACTTTTTTGCCGTATATTTATTTGTGCTTAAGACACTCTTGTTGTTGACACAAGAAGAGAGCGTTAATAAAAGGAGTAAAATGTAGAGAATTGATTTTCTCAAAGGGGAACTAATTTTTTAAAGAGGTTGACCAAATTAAGCAAAGACTCGTGATTTATTCGTCTAAAACGAGTAATGGAATTTTCGTTCGAAAGGAAAGCTTATTAGTAATAGATTTTTGAAATAATCGTTCAAATAAGCTGTGTTTCCTTGAAAGCATTGCCAACATATCAGGCTTTAACTCATCAATATAATTACTTAAGCCATCAATAATATCATCATTTGTTGCTAGATGGACTGAGGTTTGAATATCCCCAGCCATTTCTTCAAGAACCAACAATTGAGCAGCCCGTTCTTCACTATTAGACTCTTCTTTTGGTCGAATAATATGGACAAATTCAATAGTTGCTCTGCAAATTTTAGCCATTTCAAATAAGGGCTTAAGCTGATCTTTCTCGGAAACTTTTTTCAAATCAGTTGCCATGGCAATTTTATCAACCTTGGTATTTTGAGCTTCCTCTGGGATGGCTAAAACAGGACAATGAGTTAAGTGAATTACCTCCAAGGTATTACTCCCAATGAAAATTTCCTTTAGGCCGGTTGCTCCCTTTGTACCCATTACAACCATGTCTATATCAAAATCTTTAACCACTAATGGAATTTGATAAACCAATGCACCTGAACGTGCAGTATAATCAATAGTCAAATTTTTATAACGGTCCTTTGCAACAGCATCGTCTGCTAATTTTTTCAAATCATTTTCTGCATCCTTTTTCATTCTCTCCGTCATTGAAACCAATAAATTTGACTTTGAATAAGGTAAACTATAGGCATTAAACAAGGTAAGTTTTGCACCAAGAAGCAAGGCAACATCTAGCGCATATGGCAGTGCTTGTAGGGAATTGTCTGAAAAGTCCGTTGGGTACAGAATATTTTTCATTTTATACAGCTTTGGCTTCAAAGTTAAGAGAATCCTTTTAAGGTTTAATCTACTAGAAGCTTAAATCCTTTTCCATGGCTATTTATTATTTGAATGCTGCTATCTTCCTTAAATATTTTACGCAATTTGGTGATGTATACGTCCATGCTTCTTGAGTTAAAATAATTATCATCACCCCACACCATGTTTAGAGCATCATTTCTGTCAACTATTGAACCCATATACATGCAAAGCAGACGCAACAATTCATTTTCTTTAGAAGTCAATTTTTTACTTTCTCCACCTTTTTCAATTATGCGTTTTTCAGGGTAAAATGTGTAATCATTAATTTGAAATTCTTTCTTCATTAATAAATCATCTTTCACTTGATCTACTCGGCGCATAATTGCCTCAATACGCATCATTAGCACTTCCATGCTAAAAGGCTTAGTGATGTAGTCATCTGCACCAGATCTGAAGCCCTCCTTAATATCTTCCTCCATGGATTTAGCACTTAAGAAAATGATAGGAATTGTTGATTGCATGCCTCTAATTTCTTTTGCAAGTGTAAATCCATCTTTTTTGGGCATCATTACATCTAACAAACACAAGTCTACTTTACTATCGACAAAAGCTTTTAGCCCTTGCTCGCCATCTCTTTTCAGTATAGTAGAAAAGCCTTTTACGCTTAAATAGTCCGACAACATTTTTCCTAAATTGTCATCATCTTCAACAATCAATACTTTAGTTTTTTCTGTTTCCATCTGTTTTTAATTTAATTGTAATTGTAGTTCCTTTTCCTTTAGCGCTACTTATTTGTATTTCACCTTGATGTAGATCAATTATTCGTTTTACATAACTTAATCCTAAGCCAAAGCCCTTCACATTGTGCAAATTACCTGTCGTCACTCTGTAAAATTTCTCAAAAACTTTTATTTGATCTTCTTTACTTATGCCAATGCCATGATCTTTTATGCTCAGTATAAACTGATTTTTCTCGTTAAAAGTATGAATTTCTATTAACGGCTTATCCAGGCTATATTTATTGGCGTTGTCTAATAAGTTATAGATCACATTAGAAATGTGAACGCGATCAATAAGTACACTATCATTAGTGGCTTCCAAGTTAATTGATAAACTTCCTTCCCGTTTTTTAGTTTGAATCTCAAAACTTTTCGCGATTTTTTCGACTATTTTCTGTAACTTTTCTTTTTGCAGGCTCAACTCTAATTCTGCAGAGTCCCAAACGGCGCTTTTAAGCACATTATCCACTAAAACAGAGAGGCGTTTATTTTCATCTGAAATCATTTTAACATATGAAGACTGTTGTTCTTCGTTAATGCTAACTGATTGATCACTCAGAACTTCACAGGCTAAAGAAATGGTTGCAATGGGCGTTTTCAGCTCATGTGTCATGTTGTTTATAAAGTCATTTTTAATCAATGATAATTTCTTTTGTTTATAAATTGTAGAGATAGAACCATAAAATAAAAATATCAAAATACATACCAATAATATTGATGTCAGTAAAACCTTCCAGCTGTTCTTAAGCACATAGTTCGTTTGATTTGGGAAATAAAGCAACAAGTAATCGCTTTCTACAAAATCATTTGGGAAAAGTCGAATTCTATAAGGAGTTTCTTTCAGTTCGCTGGTTTCATTTTTTTCTTCCGAAAAACTCAGCAGGTTACTTTCTGCATCCAAAATGTCAAACACGAAGGGAGTTTTTATCCCTTTAGTATTTAGCGCTAAACCAAATAGTGAGTCTACTTTCTCATAGCTTATTTTATCTTCATAATTTCGACTTACACTTATTAGAGCAAACTCATTTAGAATGTTATTGATAATGGTTTTTTTCTTGCGTAATTCATTTTTAAAAGCACTGTCACTTGAAGCCGAAGGAGTGCTAATACTTGAACTTAAAATGTTTTTTCGCGTTTCCCGAATAATAAAAAAGGAGGAGTCATTAATTGGCGGTGGTTTAAAATTTATCCTTAATTGATCTGCATTTGGCCTGCTGAGTTGAGGGTCCGAAAGTAGTTTGCTTTTTAATGATGCATCTTTGTCTTTTTTATCAATTGTAAAAACGGAGTCTTGTCCAAAAAAACCATCAAGTTCATCCCCTTCTGCTAATGTTCTTGTAACCTTTGTAATGGCTTCTTCTCTTTCTAGTTTAGTGATTACTTCATTCATAGCGCTCATAACCGATTGGTCGAACTTTTTTTGTTGTGTTTCCACTGAAGTTTTAATCCAATAAATTTGAATGGCAATCAGGCATAGAATGCTAAAGGTCGATAGTACAATTAAATATGAAAGCCGCTTTTTATTCATTCTCAAACAAAGTAAGGTTATATCTTTTGTCGACTTGTAATGCTTAACACAATTTAACAGCAAAGTACTGCTAAAAGGAAGTATTAGGCACTTTGAACTAGTTGAAGTAATTTAGCCAAAGCACAATTTCTGCTTTGAAAAAGATCATATAGAAATGGAAAAAATTTTAAATTACATCAATGGGGAGTTACATGAACCAATTGATGGAGCGTATATCGATAATTTTGAACCTGCAACAGGAAAAGTTTATTCTTTAATCCCAAAATCCAATCAAAAAGATGTTGATAAAGCGGTAGTGGCTGCAAAAGCTGCTTTCAAAAGCTGGTCAGAAACACCTAAAGATGAACGTGCTGCTGTGCTCTATCGTATTTCAGAATTGATCGAGGAAAATGCAGAAATGCTTGCTCAAGCTGAATCAAAAGATAATGGCAAACCGGTTAATTTGGCTCGACAAGTTGATATTCCAAGAGCCGCCCACAACATCCGATTTTTTGCAACTTCAATCTTGCACTTTGCATCTGAATCGCATGCCATGGAAAACAAAGCTATTAACTATACTCTAAGAAAGCCAATAGGCATAGCAGCTTGTATTTCACCTTGGAATTTGCCTCTATACCTATTTACATGGAAAATTGCTCCTGCACTTGCAGTTGGAAACTGTGTAATTGCAAAGCCATCTGAGATTACTCCAATGACAGCTTATCTTTTTTCAAAATTATGTATCCAAGCAGGTTTGCCAAAAGGGGTACTCAATATTTTACATGGATTTGGCCATGAAGTCGGTGCCGCAATGATTTCGCATAAAGAGATTCCTGTTATTTCTTTTACTGGAGGAACACAAACTGGAGAAAACATTGCAAAAGTGGCAGCACCAATGTTCAAAAAGCTATCATTAGAACTTGGAGGAAAAAACCCCAATATTATTTTTGATGACTGCGATTACGATAAAATGCTGAAAACTACAGTTCGATCTTCTTTTGCTAACCAAGGTCAAATTTGTTTATGTGGCTCTAGAATATTTGTGCAGAAAGGAATTTATGAAAAGTTTAAAAAAGATTTTGTTGCAGCAGTAAAACAATTGAGATTAGGTAATCCTGCTTCTGAAGATACTGATCAAGGGGCCTTAGTGTCGGAAGCACATAAAACTAAAGTTTTGGAATACATTGACCTGGCTAAGGCAGAAGGAGGAGAAATTTTATGTGGTGGGGAAGAAGTAAATTTAGCTGATGAAGGGTTAACTGGCTGGTTTGTTGCACCAACTGTTATCGAGGGGTTGTCTTATAACTGCAGAACTAATATGGAAGAAATATTTGGACCAGTTGTGACTATTATGCCCTTTGAAACTGAAGATGAAGTGTTACTGTATGCGAACGCTACAAAGTACGGGTTGGCCTCAACACTATGGACAGAGAATTTGAGCAGGGCGAATCGAATGGCTAATGAAATTCACGCGGGAATTGTTTGGATTAATTGCTGGTTACTACGTGATTTGAGAACACCTTTTGGCGGAGTTAAAAGCAGTGGAGTTGGCAGAGAAGGAGGCTTTGAAGCGCTGCACTTCTTTACAGAACCAAAAAACGTTTGTATTAAATATTAAGTTGAAATGAAGAGCAAATTCACTCAAATATTTTTAAGTGTCTTCACTGTTCTTCTCTTTTCAACAGGCTCCTTACCTGCTCAAAAGATTGTTGCTTTTGACAAACCTGGTAAAGTAAAACGCATTCGATATTATCATGGGGATCTTATTAAACTTAAATTAAATTCAGGGGAACGTGTTTTTGGCACCATTGATCAAATTATGGATTCAAGCTTTGTAGTACAAGGCATGGTGATCGGCTTAACAGATGTTAGCCGAGTTTTTAATACGCAAAGGCTAGCAGGCTTTAGTTTTTTCAGTAAACTCCTTTTCAGAGCTGGCTTAGCTTACTTCCCAATTGTTACAGTGAATCGAGCAATTAATGACGACGATCCCACTTTTAGTCAGCAAGCTGCAATTATCAGTGGATCTATGCTTGCCGCTGGAATTATTTTTCGCCTTATTGCAAATAAGAGTTATAAAATTTCAGAAGATCGACCACTTAAAATACTTGATTTGACCCCATAGTTATTTACATTTAAAAGGTTGAAAAGCTTTTAAAATAAAATCAAAAAGAGGATGCATTTAAAATATATTTGTTAAATGCTTCGATTAGTTATTAAAAATATTCTTTTTGTTATACTCTGTTTTTGCTTCTTGGGGCATACCAAAATAGAGCAGAGTGATTTTCAAAAAAACTTCAATATAGCAAAACAGCATTTATCCCAGAGAAGGATTAACAAGGCACTGCCTTATTTGCTTTATTTGCAAAAATCTTATCCGAAAAATGCAAACCTCAAGTATTTAGTGGGACTATGTTACGCTGAAACTGAAGTTGTAAATCCAGAAACTCTCAAATTACTCACAGAAGCCTCATTAAAAGCATCTATAGACTATGATCCAAATAGTTTAGAAGAAAAAAGAGTGCCCATTTATGTCTATTACTATTTGAGTATTGCCTACGCTCAAAATGGCGATTGTGAGCAGGCGGAAAAAGCGAGGGATAAATTTTTAGAAGTTTATCCGCATAAAGATGAATACTACATTGACGAATCAAAACGATGGCTCAAAATTTGTTTTGGAATGAAGGATAAACCAACCATTGACACCTTGCCAAGTTTTCCAGAATTTGAGCCATATATATCGCCACAACCTAACGTTATAGAGAGTACATCGGAAACAATGGATAGCACATCCATTGAACCTGCTGAGATAAACCTTGGAGAAACAGTGTCGGATAGAATTTTAACAAAACCTGTTGAATTTACAACTGATCAACCATTATATGGAGTGCAGTTGGGGGCTTTTAAAGAAGCAATCCCTGTAAGTAGATTTAAATCAATAAAGAATATTGATGCTTTTATGGATAAAGATGGATTGATCCGTTATGTAGTTGGTCATTTTTCTTTTTATGCTCAAGCAGAATCGTTATTAAAATATATTCGTGAACAGGGCTTTGAAGATGCTTATGTAGTAAATGTAAATAATGAAAAAAAATATACAGATGAAGTAGTAAGTGTGAATGATGTAAACATAAAAGCAGTACCTCAAGGGACTGCAAGTTATAAAGTTCAGGTAGGGGCATTTATGGATGAAATACCTGAGGTAACTGCTCAAATGTATTTTAAACTTGAAGGAATAGAAGAACTTAGAGAGAATAAATTGACTTACTTGGTTGTAGGCGATTTTAAAACCTATAATGAGGCAAAGGCATATTTAGAGGGGATAAAAGCCGCAGGAATTAATGATGCATTTGTAATTGCACTATCTAAAGGAAAAAAAATTAGTTTAAAAAAAGCGGAAGAATTAAATAATTAAAAATGAAAAATACCTTGATTGGCTTGTTCCTATTTAGTGTAATAAGTTCAAATGCTCAAAAGAGCTCCTTGGAATTCGCATTTGATCAAGCACGAGCAGAATTGGCAACCCGTAATATCGAAGGCGCAATAAATTCACTTAGGAAAGTGTATGTTGAGCAACCTGATAATGCAAATATTAACTTCTTAATGGGAGCAGCATATACGGAGCTGCCCGGAACACAAGAAGAGGCAATATATCATTTAAAAAAGGCCGTTCAAAACGTAAATGAAAATTATGAGGTTGGTTCATTTGTTGAAAAGTCTGCGCCTATACATGTTTATTACTACCTAGCCATTGCAATGGTTGAGAAAGACATGTGCGCCGATGCTGACCAGGCATTTAAAGAATTTTCAAAATATAAATCAAAAGTGGACCAGTATTTTATAGATGAGGTAGATCGACACTTACAAAAGTGCCCATATACAAAAGATGAGCTGGTAAAAGAAATGTGGCGGAAACCGATTGCAGCACCTGAAGGTTATGACCCTAATTTATTGCCAAAAGAAGCTAGTATTGAATTAGATACAGCTGACCTTTTAATGCGGGGTTTAGTAACTGAAAAGCTTGAGTACACAACTAGTGCTCCCTTATATGGAGTTCAAATTGGAAGCAATTTAAACCCTAGTCCTACTAGCAGTTATACCAATGTAAAAAATGTGGATGTGTTTATAGATAATCAAGGAATCATCCGCTATGTTGTTGGGCACTTTTCTTATCGAAAACAAGCTGAAAGCTTATTAGAGTCACTTCAAGATAAGGGTTTTAAAGATGCATTTGTTGTGAATGTAAATAATGAAAGGAAGTACTCTAATGAAGTAATTAGCTATAATGATGTGAATTTACGAGCTGGAATTCGCGGAGGTGTAGAGTATTATGTTCAACTTGGGGCATTTAGGGATACTGTTCCAAAAGAAATCCTCGACATGTATTTTGAAGTTGATGGAATTCAAGAAATCAAAAATGAAGAAATGACAGTACTAGTGGTTGGCGCTTTTGAGAATTATCAAGAGGCGTTGAATAAAAAAGATGAAGTAGGAATAATTGGGTTTGATGACTCCTTTATTGTAGCCTATAATCGTGGTAAAAAAGTGCCCTTAAATGAGGCGATTAATCACACAGAGTAAATTGAGTATCTAACACTAAGGCCAAAATAATTCAAATTGAGTAGTTTATTTCGCAGGGTACTTAAAAATCATAGCACCAGAGTGTTGTTATTGTTATTTACTACTCTGTTGATTCTTATTGCTTATTTTCTAACTCACAGTTATTTCGTGCAGTTAGGGATTCACAAAGCGAAAGTATTGCAGAAACTCGAAGCAGTAACTGCAACTGCAGCATTACAAATTAATGGCGATCAACTTGATTTTTTGTTTGAGAATTATCCTAAGAAGGATGATATTTCTTCAAACAAACAAGTTAAAATTTATCAATATATACAAGAGCAGCTCGCTGAAATTCAGAAAGTAAATGAATTATCTACAGCTATATATAGTTTAACATATGATGTAAAAAATAGTCGATTTTTCTTTGGGGTAAACTCTACAGATAAACCTTTTTATAGACATATATATGATCACTATCCTGAAAGCTTAATGAGCAGATATGAGGTAGGAGGAGTATTGGATGTTTATGAAGATAAAAATGGCATATGGCTTTCGGCTTTTGCTCCTATCAAAAATTCGAATGGTATAACAGTGGCGATTGTTCAAGCTGATAATAGATTTGAACCTTTTTTGAGAGAAGCTAGAGAAGAAATTTTTGTAAACATTGCTATCTCTCTTGTGATTGTACTTGTAATTTTTGTATTTCTTTTTAGAGCTATGCATTCGATCCTGACTAAAGAAGAGATTTTATCTAGGAATCTATTAAAATCTAAACACAAATTAGAGCAGAAGAATAAAGAAACTCGAGATAGTATTATTTATGCTAAACGAATTCAGGAAGCAATTCTACCACTTCCAGAAAAAATACAAAAAAGTTTACCCAACTCTTTTGTTTTTTATTTGCCACGTGATATAGTAAGTGGCGACTTTTATTGGTTTAAAAAAGCTAGAAATAAAATTTTTATTGCTGCCGTTGATTGCACAGGACATGGAGTTTCAGGTGCTTTTATGTCACTAATTGGCAATGATTTATTAGATGATATTATATGTAAAAAAGAAATTGATACTCCAAGTGAAATATTGAATGGTTTGCATAAAGGGGTTGTGAAGGTGTTAAAACAAAATAGTAGTGAGAGCGCCTCGAAAGATGGGATGGATGTAGCACTTTGTGTTATTGATGAAAAGTTGGAGCAAATGCAATTTGCAGGAGCCTTACGACCATTAATTCATATTAGAAACGGTCAACTTAATCGAATAAAATCTGGATACTCACCAGTTGGCGGCTTTAGTGGGATTAAATCAACCTTTGAGGCACATATAATCAAACTTCAAAAAGGAGATATCTTCTATATATACTCAGATGGTTTTGCTGATCAATTTGGTGGGGGAGACCATAAAAAGTATATGACAAAAAAATTCCGAAACTTTCTATTGAAAATTTCTAAGTTTCCAATGCGTGAACAATTAAAACTAGTTGAAAATGAATTCTTTTCCTGGAAGGGTGAGAATGAGCAAGTAGATGATGTCCTGGTGATTGGATTTGAGGTTTAAATCCAGATCATTGAAAGGGCTGAATTAGCTCTCATGTAAGAAATTAGTGGAGAATATCGGAGTCGAACCGATGACCTCTACGCTGCCAGCGTAGCGCTCTAGCCAGCTGAGCTAATCCCCCAAATTTTGCTAGACGACAAATGTATTTAATTTACATGGATTTATTTTTATCCTTTTCTTTTACTTTTGAATCATGTTGAGAAATGGAATATCTAAAGAGTTGAGTGCCTACTTAAATCAGGAGCTAAGCAACAATGGCTTGTCGACATCTGATATAATTAAAATGAGTCCAGTATATGGTGGATCAATCAATGAATCATTTACAATTACTACTCAAAAGGAACGCTTTTTTATAAAAATAAATTCGGCATCAGAATTTCCAATGATGTTTGAAAGAGAAAAAGCTGGGCTAGAGCTATTAAGAGTTTCAACTGCTCTAAAAGTTCCATTTATTCATTTATTGGGGGAGCATGATGGTTTAAGTTTTTTGTTGATGGAAAATATTGAACCTGCAGCCCCTAAACCTAATTTTTGGGAAGATTTTGGAAGAGGTTTAGCTCAGCTCCATCAAAATACACAAGAACAATTTGGGTTGAACTACGACAACTACATCGGATCTTTAATTCAAAAAAACAGCAAAAAGAAAGATTGGCTTAGCTTTTTTATTGAAAACAGACTGCATTATCAAGCCAAGTTAGCCTTTGAAAAAGGACTTGTCAAAAAATCCTTACTGCAAGACCTGGAGCAACTATATCTCAAATTAGACGCAATTTTTCCCAAGGAGCCACCTGCTTTATGCCATGGCGACTTATGGTCAGGAAATTTTATGGTTGGCAAAAATGGTGAGCCAGTTATTATGGACCCTGCTATTTATTTTGGTCACCGTGAAATGGATTTGGCTATGATGCATTTGTTTGGAGGGTTTAATCGAAAACTATATGATGCTTATCATGAGGTTTACCCATTGACTAGCGGTTGGGAAAACCGTATTGAAGTTTGTAACCTTTATCCCCTGTTAGTGCATGTGAACTTGTTCGGTGAAGGCTATGTCAGTAGGGTTAAAAATATCTTGGAAAAGCTCTGATTTAGATATATATTATTTTGCAGCGATTATAGAATGAAAATACCAATTTATATATATTAAATATTTCAATTGAGAATTGTTATGAATTTAGCAGCATAGATTGTGAGTTTTAAGATATTAGGAATTGAATTCTATATAAAAATCCCAAGAATAGTCGTCTACTGCTTTATAATTAACTTCCCCTTTTGAAATTACAAATGGGGAAGTTTTTTTATTTTACTAGAAGCTGTTTACGGACTTTTCTTTGCACTCAATTTAGAGTAGGCCTGCAAAGATCCAAAATAGTCTTATTAATTATTTTCCTTGGAGGCAATTCATGTTTAATCTTTTCACAACAAATCACCTTAAGTCCTCAAGCTAAGAATCAATTATTTGAATCTTATTTAACTGATAAAGTTTCTGATGTTAAAGTTGATGCCAATGGATTCGTTTGGGTGGTTACATTTTCTGAGATTATTCGTTATGACGGGAAGAACATTTATAAAATTAATTCTAGCACTGTTAGTCATGACTCATTTATTCGATTTTACCAAAATAAGAGTGAAGAAATCTTTATAACAGACCTATATGGAGCGGTTTATAGTATTGAGAATAATCAACTTCATGAATTTAAAGGAAATCAACTTATTAAAGAAAAAAATATTGCAAATAAAATAATTGATATTTACAAGACTAGTGATACCTTAAAAGTTTCGGTTTTTCAAAACGGATTATTATTTTTTAGAGACGGGAAGTTAATTGAGAAATCGAATAATTATTTAGATAAATATGGTTTTGTATGTGTTCTAGACAAAAAGGAGTCTCCTTTTCTCCTTAAAAATAATAACGAAAAATCAAACTCAACAACATTTACCACAATTGATGCTAATGATAAAGTAATAGACCACGTTTTACTTGGGAAATCAAAAGGCTACTACAAAAACTCTATGGTAAATCTTTCAGATGGAGAGTACTTAATTTCCACTGGAGAGGGGCATTTGCTTAGACTTAATAAAGAAGGTAAAATATCAGTTCTTCCGTTTTCAATACCAATTGTGAAGCTATTCAAAGATTCAAGAAACAACATTTGGATGAGCACTCTTAAAGAGGGAGTATTCCTTTTAAGATATAATAATACTTCCAACCTTATTATTCCATATAATATTTTTAGTAAAAACCAATTAATTATTTCTGCAGAAGACCAAGAAGGTAATTTATGGGGCTATTCAGAATTAAAAGGGGTTTACAAGATTTTAAATCCAATCTTTTTTCACCTCTATTTTAATGAAGAAGACCCCTCAAGTGAAATAGAAGCTGCAGAATATTTTGAAAATCAGTTGCTAATTTCTACAAGTGGTTCTTTAATTGGAAGCATTAATCTTAATGATAAGAATTTTCAGAAATTACTTGAACCAAATCCATCATTGAATAAAATCACAGGCTTAAAAAAAGATACGCTTAATAGTAGAGTTTGGGTTGGAGCTAGAGGCAAGTTGGGATACATTAATTTAAATGGAGAGTATAATAGTACTTCTACAAAGAAAATAACAAAATACTCAAAAGGGAGACCATTTCATTTTGAATCTTCTAAACCTTCAAATAGAGCTTATATCGCTGGATTTCATAGGAACTTGTATTTTCATATTAAGGATACTTCAATTGATTTCGTTTCAGACACATTTCCCAGTTTTATTAAAAATGTCATCGTTCATAATGATTCAACTTTTATAATAACTGAGAATAGTTTGTTTTTAGAGTTTGATAAGAGAAGAGTTAATTTATCTGAGAAATACATTGAATTAAAGAGTGGTGTTTCGGATCTTAAAATTAATAACAATAAGGTTTGGATAGCTTCAAAACAAAGTGGAGTCTTTCAACTTGAGCTTGATTCACTTCATGAGATAAAATATTCGAACCTCAGGATTAGGAATGCTCAAATTGAAGTTCAAAATAAAAATAACTTGTGGTTATTTTCTAACCAAGGTAGTTTCCTAGTTAAGAATAGAAAAAATAAAAGCGAAGTCATTGCATATCAGAAGCTACCTAATAAATCAATATCAAGACTTTTGAGTAGTAATGAATTCTTATTTATGATAACCAAAACTGATGGAATCCTAGGCGTGAGGTTTGATGAACTAATTCGATATCCATTAAAAACTCCTACTGTTTTTTTCAATAGCCTGAAGTTTGGGAATTTGGATTATACTCACTTAGTTGATTCGAATATTGAGTTGACTTATTTATCTAATTCACTTCATCTTAACTACACAGCTATTAATTTCTCTAATGAGAAAACAAGCTATAGATATAAAGTAAATAAACTAAATAGTGAATGGACTATAACTGAAGACCAAAGTTTAAATATTTACAATATTCCAAATAATTCCTATGATCTTGAAGTTCAAGCTAGGATTGGAGTGCAGCCATGGGGAGATTCAAAGTTGATTCAATTTAGAATAACGCCACCATTTTATAAAACATGGTGGTTTATTACATTAATAGTCACTCTATTAGGTGCTTTGCTGTATTTATTTTCAAGGTATAAAATTGTTTCATCCAATCAAAGGAAGAGCTTGATAATCAGCAGATTAAAAGCAGAGCAGAAGGCACTCCGAACCCGCATGGACCCCCATTTTATGTTTAATATTATTTCTTCTTTACAATACTTAATCTTAAAAAAGAAGAATGATGACGCCTCCTTATTTTTGAATCGTTTTGCATTAATTATGCGGAATAATCTAAAGCAAACTGAAAGTGACAAGATTAGTTTAGAAGATGAAATTCAATTTTTGAAAGAATACATTGAGCTGGAAAAAATGCGTTTTGAGGATCATTTTAATTTTTCAATAGAAGTAGAAAATTGGATTGATCAAAAAACGATGATACCAACCTTTCTAATTCAACCATTAGTTGAGAATTCGATTAAACATGGCTTTGAAAATTTCAATGATAACATTACCCTTAAATTAAGCTTTAAATTACATGAAGATTTTTTAATTGTTGAAGTTGAAGATGATGGGGTAGGTTATTATAAGTCAATTGAAAGAAAAGCTGACATTGAACTTTCCAAAAAAGATTCCTACGGGTTGAGCACGATTAAGGAAAGAATTGAGTTATATAATGGAAAAATAAATGGAGAAAGTTTCGAGCTTATAGATTTAAAAAATACAAGTGCACAAAAAAGAGGTACTTTAGTGAGGGTACGTATAAAACTAAATTAATTTGAAAGCCTTAATTGTAGACGATGAACCAATGCCTGCTAAATATTTACAGGAGTTAATAAAACAAAGCTGTTTTGAAATAGATACAGCGCTGCTAGCAATTTCTGCTGAAGAAGGGATCAGGTTTTTGGAAAAAGAATTTGTTGATATTCTATTTTTAGATATAGAAATGAATACGATGACTGGCTTTGATTTATTGAATAAAGTTAATATAGCTGCATCAACCAAAGTTATATTTACTACAGCATACTCTAAGTATGCAGTAGATGCCTTTAGAGCAGATGCTTTAGATTACTTAGTAAAGCCAATCCAAAAAGATGAATTAATTTCAGCCGTAAGAAAAGTTTCAAAAGCAAAAAGTTCAAGCGGAGCTAAAGATTCAAAAAAATCAATTTTTGTTTATCTAGATGAAGAGTATATAAACTTAAAGATAGAAGATATTATTCGATTTGAAGCGGACGGTAGCTACACAAAAATTGTTTGTGCAACAAACACATTGCTCTCAAGTAAACCATTAGGCTTTTATGAAAACGAAATGCTCGATTTAGATTTCGTCAGATGTCACAATTCGCATCTAGTTAATATCGACAATATAGCTAAGATTGGGAAAGGCAAGTCTGCTTATTTAGAGCTGACAAATGAAGATATTATTCCAATATCAGCATCAAAAAAAGAAGCTTTGAAAGCTAAACTTAGAATTTAAGCTAAAAAATACCCTCAACAGGGGATAATAAAGTAAGTTTCTTAACTTAAATTTAACATTCAAAACATTAAGTATATGAAAGTTAAAATTGCCTTGGGGCTAATTCTAGTTTTTGCAGTGATGCAATTGTTTACGATTGAAAGAGTCCTATATGAAAAACCCACTGAACAGGATTTTATTCTTATCGAAAAACCCAATCAAAACGTTGAATTGTTGCTAAAAAATGTTTGTTATGATTGTCATTCAAACCAGGTAAAATATCCTTGGTATAGCGGAGTTGCTCCTTTTTCTTGGATTGTAAATGACCATATAGAAGAGGGAAGAGAACATTTTAATCTATCTACTTGGGGGAACTACGATAGTGGTAAAAAGGAACATAAAGCTGAAGAGGCTTGGGAAGAAGTAGCTGAAGGTGAAATGCCCTTAAAATCATATACTTTCATTCACCGAGAAGCTAATTTAGACCATGATCAAGTAGAGTTATTAGTGAGCTATTTTAAAGAAATCCAACAGCAGTATAAATAGTTTAAAGAAAGCTCAAAAAAATAAGCGGAGAACTTTATCTTTAAAGCTTAATGCCTAGGGTGAAGTAAAAATTCCGAGGGTCAGAAGGGATAATGCCAGGACCTGGATAGCCGCTTGCTCTTCTTGTGAAGTAATAATTATCCATCAAGTTGTTCACTCCACTTTCAATAAACGCCTTTTTAAATTTATAGGAGGCTGAAAGATCCATCACAGCATATTCAGGTACAATTCCGTAAACTGCATTTGAAGCAAAGTCAGCATTGGTGGCATCAGTATATTGTTCAGCTGTGTAAGAGTATTGGTAGCTAAGCTTAAATTTTTTCCAGCTTATATTGGCACCTCCTTTGAATATTATTTGAGGCACCAATTCAACTTCATTTCCATCAAAGGCAGATTCTTTACTATCGATGTATCTGGCATCCATTAATGAGAAGTTTGAAAATATGGAAAAATTATAATCAGAAATATGGAAACCAAATAGTGGCAAAAGGTTTATTTCAACAAAACTCTCTAAACCAATACTTCGGCTATCCGAGATATTAGTGCGTAATCGAACAACCCGTGTCACTTGATTGGGGTTGGTTACTGAAACTAAGCTGTTGCCAATTCGGTTATCATAACTTAATAAGAATAGACTGATGTCATAATTGAACCAATTATTTTTATTGCCACGAATACCAAGGTCAGCGCTAAACCCTGTTTCATCTTTTAGGTTGGGATCAACCTCATAGTTGGGGTTATCAATTCTCATATCATTAAAATTGATGGAGCGATAATTTTCCGAAAAATTGGCGTACAACTCAAATTGCTCTGCTGGTTTATAACTTACACCAATGCCAGCTAGTATAAAACTTCTATCATTATTTCGCTCTTCAAAAATTTGGTTGTTTTTCAAGGTGTCGCCGTTTGAAGCTATAAAACGGTCAAAATAATAGCCGTCTGCATTTGTAGAAATATATTCGAAACGCAAACCTGGTGTAATTGAAAGTTTAGGGCTGATGTAAAAAACATTTTCAGTAAAAAGCGCCAGATTTTGTGAAGGAAACTCATACCTTGAGTCTTCAGGTTGCTTTGGCATTTCATAATTAAAATCAGCATCTGCATTGCTCGATCCATTTCCTTGATTTCTGTCGGTATGGCCATTGTAGTAGCGCATACCAATTAAAAATACTGAGGTATTGTTGAAAAGAGAATATCGATGCAACAATCGGTTTTCAAAACCAAAATTGCTGTATTGATCACTCAGTAAGTCTCTTGGTGTTCCAGGAATATCAGCCTGTGTTATACGGTCTAAATTGCCGACAGCATCTCTTCCTGCTAATAACCCAAAGGCTCTAAAATTAAAATCAGTTTTATCACTAATCTTATGGTCGAAATGAAATGCAATAAGGTTCCAATTTACTCTAAACCAGTTTCTACTTCTGTTTGATTGTTGAGGGTCTTCATTGAATTCGAAGTCAGTTAACCCTCCTGCCTGTTGGGCCAAGTAATTCATGAAAGTATATTCAACCCCAATACTTGTTTTCGAATTAAATTGGTAAGAAAGGTTGAGATGGGCATTGTGCACGTCAAATTCACTGTTGGGACGCCACCCATCTCCGGTTTTGAATTGATAATAAGTATAGTACTTAAGCTTTTTATGATTCCCACCAATGCTGTTGAAGGAATTGAATAAACCAAATGAGCCAACTGTTTGACGTGAGACTAGCTCAAAAGCTTTTGTTTTTGGCCCATCCTTTAATTTAAAATTAATAAAGCCACCAAACTGTGTCCCGTATTGCAGGGAAGCCGCACCACGAACAATTTCAATGCGATCCAATGCTTCGGTGGGAGGAGAGTAATAGCTTTCAGGATAACCTAGAGCATCAGCAGAAATGTCGTAGCCATTTTGTCGAGTGTTAAAGTTGGAAACACGATTTGGGTTCAAGCCTCTTCCTCCAATGCCTAATTGAATTCCTGCACCATCACTTTCCCAGATATTTAAGCCTGCTACCTTGCTATATACTTGTCGCGTATTATTGGTGGCCAGATTAGCTGTCATGTTTTCCATTTCCACTACTTCGCTTTTTTTCCCTGCATATATAGCAGTACCTTCAACGGGCTTTAAGCGACTAATACCAAATTGGTTGTCTTTTTTTTCTTCAATGGAAACTGTTTTAATTTCTTTACTCAGTTTTTTTAATTTGAAAACTATCTCTAAGTCTGAATCTGTGAGCTTTACAATACGGTTTGTGGTTTCGTAGCCTTCAGAAAAAACAGTAATGGTATAATTTCCAGGAAATAGTGAATCAACTTCAAAGCTTCCATTTTTCACTGGAATGAACTTGCTTTTTTCTTGTAAAAAAACCTCGACTTCTGGAACAGTTTCTCCGTTTTCAGCAGTTATTTCCCCACTTAAACTGAAGGTTTGCGCCGTCAATTGTAAACCAATAAATAAGCATATCAAAAAAGGGGTGAACTTATTCATTACCTGCTTTTGGGTCTAATTTTAGAATCCATTCTTTGTGTGCAAAACTATCATCGATTTCTGTCAAGTCAATAGATGGATCAATAAATAATTGACTAGGGCTTCCATTTAAGCTTACATAGATTTCAGCTGTAATAATTGGGTTCTTAATGCCTTGTTTTTGGTAGTGATTTTCCAAGAAATGAGCGAATTGTAAAATCATATCTGGTTGAGTGCTCATCATTTTTTCTTGGTTGGCACTTAAAAAGTCGTAATTGTTTACTTCCCATGTGTTGCCATTAGTTGGATTAGTAACATGAAAAATAGCATAACCCGCTTTTTCCATTAGCATCACTCTCCAAGAAAATCGGTAGCCTTCTTCAGTCCAATATAAATTCCCAGGATAGGCAAGTGAACGTAATGGAATAATTAACTGCCCAAGGAAAAAAAGTAGAAAGAAAGTAGTCCATAGTTTTGGGGCTTTCGGAGTTAATTTAATGCTTGGTTCTTGTTCAGCTAAGCTAATCTTGAATAACTTTTTCAAGCTGTTAATGATATTTCTATGAAAATCTACTGAAAAGAAAATGAGCGTTGCACCAATCATAATAAATGGAAACATGCCAATTGGGAAAAGCCAATAGGTGAATAAGTGAAAAATAATCACTAAAAAGTAAGCCAACCAACGTGTGGGTTTGTAGAACAATAAAAAGGCGATACTTAAGTCATAAATTGCTCCAAACCAACTAAAAAGGTAGGCGATCCATTCTTTTTCTAGCAATCCACCAATTAAGGGAAGGTTTGCTTTTGCAGGCAACCATATTTTAAGTGGCAGTGCCTCCACCATCCAGTCATAATTTAGTTTTGCTAAGCCCGCAAAAAAATAAACAATGGACAATTGAACTTGAAAAATAAATATAAAGTAATAGGGAATAGTTGTGCGCTTTAAGCTCGGTTTTCTCCAAACATCTAGAGAGAAATACCGATGAGCAGGGACGAAAATCAATAAAAAACAAATAATGCTTACAAAATAATAATGGTTGAGGTAGTTTGTTTTATCAATTAACTCTACATAGGTAAAGGCAGCAAAAGAAAAAATGGAAGCAAAGCGATAAAATAAACCCAGGGCCTGAAATAAAAAAGATAGAGCCATTCCACCGAAAACTAAATACATTATAGATTCTGGTAGTGGTTTAACCCATTCAAAACCGTAATATGGAAAATAAAGTTGTGTCTCAATATATAAGTCATGCACCCATCCATTAGCAATAAAACGGATAATGCTGAAAAATAAAATTGCCCCAAATACTATTCTAAAAATAGCAAGTGGAGCAATGTGTGTCTGTTTGTGAATGTTCACGTTACAATATTCATTGAGATGATAGTTTAATTTTAGCTTAGATTGTGTTAACCTTAAATTCTGCTCAACTAGGCCAATTTACAATGTCTCTTTCCAGCTAGTCTTGTGCTTAACTATCAATCTCCGTCATTATCTTGATAGGTGATTAGTACTCCAATTCTTGAAGGCAAATCTACTTTAAGCAGCACAATTAATCGTTGAATTTCGTTATATGCTTCTTGAACCGCTTGAGCATTGTTTTGAATTTGTTGTGGAAGAGGATCATTTAAAGCATTTAATTTTAAATCAATATAACTAATCTGAGCTAGAATTCGATTGTTGAGCTCCGCAGCATTAGCATCCTTCAAATAATCATCTAGTCCATAACCATCACTATCATCTGATGTTATTCCAGAGTAGAAATTTTTAAAAGCTTCAAAATTTTCTTGTGCCAACTCCACTGAATATTCTCCATAAACAGCTTCACAAAAGTCTGGTCGAGGAATACCTGCAGACCTAACTCCTAGAGGTATTCCTAGCTTGTTGTCTCTAAAAAACTTTTCATAATGCAGGTTCAAGGCATTTATTAGCATGCCCAATGAGCTTCCAACATCTGTTCCAGTGTTTTCAATAAAACTAGATTTTGAATTTTCCCAAGAATCGCTCACTTCAATAAAACGACTGTTTATATCAGCACAAGCTTGTAGGATGTACTTTCTTCTGTTAGAATCATTTTGCAATGCTATTAGTAAGTCATTTTCACTTTCAGAATTTAGCAGATAATCTAACCCTGGAAATCCTTTTGCATTTTTCATGGATAATTGATCCAAGTTGAAATTAGCAGTTCTAATATTGTCTTCAATTTTTACTGTATCCGTTTTATAGATGTTTACACTAGATTTAAGTCCCAGTTCATCTGCTTTACCAAATTCATAGAAACTAATCTTTTGCCATGCGATCCAACTGCTTTTGAGACTAGCTTTCAGTTCCTGAATTGAACTTAAACTCAAGTTTGATTCAAGCACTTCAGCCTTCATTTTTAACTCAGAAGAATTGCTTTTTGCATTTTTATAGGAGGCTTCAATAATCTCAGATGAATTTTCTAATAAAGCTGTCTGATTGGCCCCATTAGCCGAGTCATCTGCAGTATCATCATCTGTACATGCCGAAAATGATGCAATAAAAAGCACTGAAACGAAGACCAAAAAGAAGGACTTTATACTCATCTGATTACTTTTATTTTTCTGATACATTTGTGAGACTTATTTCTTAAAATAGTTTGTACTAACAACAGCTATACCTGATTCAAAGTTCGCTTTTAACGCTCTCTAAATCATAGGTCGAAGCTAGTTTATTAATCAATAGATTTAGATTCGACTCCGTGGTGTTCCAATAATTATCACCTATATAGCCCAGCAAGGTATCCACCTCCGATTGGGTTAGTTTTCTAACTTCAGGATTGCTATATCTCAAGGCTCTTGTAAAGGCATAGCATTCGGAAAGGACATGCAGTCGATCGCCGTCGTTTGTCATTATTTTTGTTTCGTTAGCATAGTGAATAGCAGTTGCCGCAACTAATTGTTCAAATCGAAATTGAATGTTCTTCACTTCTACATCAAGCACATCATACTTTTTTTCAACAATCGCTTGTCTTGCTCTTTTGTAGGCAGTCATTAATTTGTCATTCATTTGAATGTTGTCGTCAGCAGTATTACTGTATTTTGCCCAAAACCTAACATTCCCGCTTCCATTGTAGTTGCTTTTAAAGTCAGTTGGAGCGCCAACATATCCAAATGCCTCATCAAAATGATGCTCCATTTCAGTATAGTTTTGTCCTTGTTCCAGATTGGTATTATCTACTGTTTCTCCAATTTTTGAATCAGTTAAATAAACATTCGTTATTTGATGATAAAAAGTAGCTCCCATCAAACCCTTTTCGATTAACTGAGTAAATTCTCTACCATTTGCATCCACTAAAATTGAAGCCCCATTAGACCGGCTTAAAAGTCCAGCAACTCCATTTGATGCAGGCGTTGAATTTGATCCATTGATGCTAGCTTTTGCAGTAGAATCAAACAGATTTTCGAAATATTTATTATCTCTATCTAATTCAAATGTTTTATTTTTAAGTTGTTTGCTCGAAGAAAAGCTGAAATTCCCGTTTCCATTATCGCCCACATTTGAGAACATGTCTTTTAAGGTTTGAGCATTAATTGATGCCCCATTATCACCTGAAACAAGCACTGCTTTTAATTCTTCCAATTGATTCAACCTGTCTGTTTGACCTGAATAGGATACAGAAGACATACTATTTCTCATGAACTCATAAGTGTCAGGAGTACTAACCGTATTTCCACCATTATTAGTTATTGGATCTTGTTCATCATCATCTGAACAAGAGGTCATTCCTAGACTCAGTCCTAAGCCAATTATTGCTATTGTTTTAAGTTTATTCATTATTTCTATCGTTATTTTAATTTAGATTAATTCTAAATAAGCTTATTTTGGAGTACAAAAATACAGGCAAAGTTAAGTCAGTACAATACCACAGAGAGGGTATTTTGAATGAAGGAATTGTTAAGTTGCTGAGTTTAATGTGACCTAATTATAAACCACTAAAAGTATTTTTCAAGTTTTAAATAGTTCACAAGTGAGAAATTACCTCATTTAGAAAATACTTGCTTGAGGTTTTTAAATGCCTTAAACTCCAATGCATTTCTCTCTGGGTCCAAGAAGAATAAGGTGGCTTGTTCGCCAGCTTCACCTTTAAATCGAATGTAAGGTTCTATTATAAACTCAACATTTAGTTTTCGAAGACGATCGGCTAATTTTTCCCAATCATCCCACTTTAACACCACCCCAAAATGAGGAATAGGAACATTTTTTCCATCAACAGGATTAGCAACATTATCCTTTTTCTTTAATGTTTTGTCTAAGTGAATCACAAATTGATGTCCAAAGAAGTTAAAATCTACCCAATGGTCTGAGCTTCTGCCTTCTTCAAAACCAAGCGTTTCTCTATAAAAAATTCGACATAATTCTAAATCAGCTACTGGTATGGCCAGATGAAAAGGAGTGAGCATATATTAAGCGGGAATTAATCCAACATTCATGGCATAAACAGTTAATTCTGAAACAGATTTTACACCGAGTTTCTTTAAAATATTTTTTCTGTGGGTATGTACCGTATGGTGACTTAAATGCAACTGATTGCCAATCTCTTTGTTTGTAAACCCTTGAGCAATTAATGCTGTAACTTCATTTTCACGCTCTGTCAAAGCGGTTGGCTCGCAGTTTTCCTCGTAGTCAGCAGTTAAGTCTTTATCTAAAATGATGTCAATCACTTTATTGCAATAGAACTTTTCTCCTTTGGCAATGGCAAAAATGGCATGAGTAATTTCTGCTTCATCACATTGCCGGGTCAAATAACCTTGTACTCCTTTTTCTAAAATTCTAAGTACATCAGTTGGGCTTCTGATGTCTGAAATAATTAACACTTTCTGCTTTGGGTAGTGCTCCTTAAGCTTTAGTGTAGTGTCAATGGTGAAATAGCCAGATGAGAGTGGATCGATGATGATGAGGTCATAATCTTCAGATTCAAGACTTGAAAAAAGTGCCTTTTCATCTACGGCATGTTCAATCTTTTTGATTCCACCGCCATTTTTAAGGATAGAGTTGAGACCGTTGGCCATTAATACATTGGCATTTGCATGTAATATTTTTATATCCATTTGTTTAGAATGATTCTAAACAACAAATATCCACTCTAAAAGTTTGGGAAACAATACCCTTCAAAGGGTAGAATCCTAATATGCTTTAAAAGAGTTGATTGCCAGTAATAATAGAAAAACTAATCTTTTTATTATTTGGTTTCAATGCTTAGTATTACCTTTAAAGAATAATCAAAACTTAATTTTATGAAATCAACTCTATTTTCAATTGGTCTTATGGCCTCAGCCTTATTTTTAGCTTCATGCGGTGGCGCAGAATCAGCAGATAAAGAAGCATCAAATGAAGAATCAACTCAAGAAATGAACCATGATGAAATGGTTGAAAAAGCAAGTCAGTCAGAAGGTTTAACTGTGCCAGAAGGAGCAAAAGTATATTTTAAAAATCTAAAAGATGGGGATGTCATTAATTCACCAGTCGCCTTATCTTTTGGTGTGGAAGGAATGGAAGTAGAGCCCGCAGGTGAGTTAAACCAAGGAATGGGACATCACCATATCATTATTGATGGTGAGCCACTGCCAAAAGGAACAGTGGTGCCGGCAGACTCCGTAAATATTCATTATGGTAAAGGACAAACAGAGGTGGAAGTGGAATTACCTCCTGGGCAACATACCTTAACGATGCAATTTGCAGATGGATACCATCAAAGTTATGGTGAGCAGATGAGTGCCCAAGTTGTGATTACAGTTAATGAATAAGAGGGTATGGTATTTTTATATTGAAATCAGGAAATAGCACATTTTCTGATTTTTTTATTAAAATAACTTTAGAAAAATTGACTTCTTACTATTTTTTTAATACATTGATTAAGCAACAATTAAAAACGACACAATGAAATCTACTAACAACTATATTTCAATTTTGAGCATTGGTTTAACACTTTTCTTTTTTTCCTGTGCAACCGAATCTAAGAAAACGGGAGATCAACAGTCGGAGGAAAAGGAAGAAGTAGATTTAACTACTGAAGATAATAAAACTAACATTAGCAGTTCTTCAGAAGCTATTTATGAAAGTGGTAATTTGCGCGTTTACCCAGCTTATATTGCTAAAAGATTTCCAAATGCAAAATTAATGTTGGATGCTCCAAAAGTATCAGAAGTAAATAAAGCTGGTGAGTATAATTTTAAGTTTAGTGTAGAGGACTATGAATTAGCAAAGCAAACAGAAAAGGCTGATATGAGGCATTGTGCCAACTCAAAAAAAGGACAACATATTCATTATATTCTGAATAACTCACCTTATGTTGCACATTATGAGCCAACTTTTAAAGGAGAGTTGATGGATGGCAACAATGTTGTCCTAGCATTTTTATCGCGTTCATACCACGAAAGCATAAAAAATAAAACTGCCTATGTATTGAAGAACTTTAAAGTAGGGGAGTCAGCTTCCGATTTTGATGAGACGGCAGAACATTTGTTTTATAGTCGCCCAAAAGGCACTTATGAAGGCGAGGACACAAAAAAGATTTTGCTTGACTTTTATTTAGTCAATAGCGAGCTTTCTTCAGATGGCAATAAAGTAAAAGTAAATATTGACGATAAGGAATTTATGCTTGACAGCTGGTCACCTTATTTTGTGGAAGGCTTATCAAAAGGAATGCATAGTTTCCGGATTCGCTTAGTTGATTATGAAGGCAATTTAGTGCCTGGGCCTTTTAATGATTCTGGAGAGAGGGAGATTGAATTGAAGTAATACTTTGAAATGCTTTTATAAGACACTTTTTGCTCCTCCTTCCCGATTGCTCGAGATTTACCCCGATTTCTCGGGACTTGCTTGGGCTCGAACCAAGGACCCTTCCCGATGCATCGGGATCAGATGCTCTTCCAGCCCTCGGAAATTATCTTTTCGATAAACTTTCTGCTCTTTTGTTTTTTAATGAATCGTTCAGCCTTAGTAGCTTGAGCTTCATTTTCAAATTCAATAGAAGTTTTTGATTCCCAGGGTTTTCCTCTTTTTGTCCAAATTCTATTGTTATCAGAATTGTGATAATTCAGACGGTTATTAGGGTTTTCAGACTTTCCTACATAGTATTTATCAATCCTTTCAGAATATAAGATGTAGACAAAGTAAGGCATGAGCTAAAATAAAAAAGGCTTCGCATAATGCGAAGCCTTTTGCTCCTCCTTCCCGATTTCTCGGGATACACCCCGATTTCTCGGGACTTGCTTGGGCTCGAACCAAGGACCCTTCCCGATGCATCGGGATCAGATGCTCTTCCAGCCTTTGGAAATTACCTTTTCGATAAACATTCTGCTCTTTTGTTTTTTAATGAATCGCTCTGCTTTAGTAGCCTGAGCTTCATTTTCAAATTCAATTGTAGTTTTTGATTCCCAAGGCTTACCTCTTTTTGTCCAAATATTATTGGCTTCAGAATTGTGATAA
>JAVJQS010000010.1:0-54841 GCA_040218815.1 Vicingaceae bacterium
CCATCCTTACCATTGCAGATGCTATTTGGCCTGGCTTCACACCCGACCTCATCAGTATCATCCTGGTGACCGCCACCCAAGCCAGAGGAACGGTGCTTGTCCATCAAAAAATGTTCGAATCACGCCTTTTCTTCGTAGATAAGCTCATCGACATGGGCGCTCAAATCATCCTTTGTGACCCTCACAGGGCGACGGTGATTGGACTGGACAGAGCATTTCCATTGCGTAGCATACAAATGACATCTCCGGACATTCGTGCGGGAGTATCGCTGCTCATCGCTGCGCTGTCTGCCGAGGGCACCAGCACCATCCACAACGTGGAGCAAATCGACCGTGGATATCAATACATAGAAAAACGTTTAAATGCCATTGGTGCACAAATAGAGAGGTTTTAACCCCGTTAAGGAGGCGTTAATACCTGACTTTGGGTCATAGAAATATTTTTTTCTATATTCGATTTTTCCATCGACCTGTTCTTGTATGAAACCAATGTTCCAACTACTCGCTCGGGTAGCCGTGTACCTTATGTTTACACTGAGCGTTTCGCAAATTGCTACGGCTAAAGTTAGCTCAGAAGCAATAAAAACATCCACCGACAATTCTGAAGAAACACCTCCCGAAAACCGCAAGCAAAACCCCAGGTTAACTCTGGTAGTAGTCGACAGCGAGACGAAGCAAAAAATCACTGCCAAGGTTAAAGTACTCGACATGCTGAATAAAAAGGTGCTCCTTGCCAAAGAGCTCGGCGACACGCTCAAGCTAAACCTTGTTGCAGGCGGAGACTATCGCATTGTTAGCAAAGCCGACAGCCACCTCTTCAATGAAGTAGAATTCAATCTGGCGAAAGAAAACCTGGAGCCTGACATCAAAATAACGCTGGAACTAAGCCCAATTAAGGTTGGCATGAAGCTCCAACTAAAAGAAGTTTTTTTTGAAACCAACTCGGCGAAAATGCTGGAAGAGTCTCTGGCAGAGATACAAGAGGTTTATGAGTTGCTGTGGGAGCACCCGAATCTGGTCGTTCAAATTGCAGCACATACGGACAATTCTGGCACTCACGATGATAACATGGAGCTTTCCGGTCGACGTGCACAAGCCATTGTTGAAGTGCTAAAGGACAAGGGCGTGCCCGAAAAAATGCTCGCAGCCAAAGGATATGGCGAAATGAAACCGCTCCTGCCTAATACCACCGAGGAGAACAAGCAAAAAAACCGACGGGTTGAGTTTATCGTGATTGATATTCTATAGACGCCATAGTACGGTTTTCATGTCGTTGTATTAATATTGTATTCTTAAATGCGGATGTGGTGAAATTGGTAGACACGCTAGACTTAGGATCTAGTGCTTCGCGGCTTGTGGGTTCGAGTCCCTCCATCCGCACCATATGAATGGCGTAAGGCTTTTGTTTTACGCCATTTTTTTTACCAAATTAGAACGACTATTAAACTGTTTAACTATCTGTTAATTAGTGCTTAATAGTTAATGAAAAACAAAAATTTAAAATATTATTGAATGGAAGTAGCAAGAAAAGACATTGATAAACTCAACGCAGAGATTACTATTTCAATAAAGGAGGAAGATTACAAGCAAAAGGTGACACAATCCTTAAATCGATATCGCAAGCAAGCCAATATGCCTGGTTTTAGAAAAGGCATGGTGCCAATGGGTATGGTTAAAAAGATGGTTGGAACAAACATTTTAGTGGAAGAAATCAACCAAATTTTGTCTGAAAACTTGAATAAATACATCGGTGAAAACAAACTGAACATTCTCGGAAATCCCTTGCCAAAAGAAGATGATTCAAAAGCGATCGACTGGGACAATCAAAAAGAGTTCGATTTTACCTACGAGTTAGGATTAGCTCCAGAAGTAAAAGTTGATCTTACTGAAAAAGACAAGTTTGACTTTTACAAGATAAAAGTATCCGACAAAATGGTGGAGGAGCAAATTCAAGAAATTGCTAAGCGCTACGGGAAAATGGTAGATGCCGACCAGTCGGAAGAAGAAGACATGCTTTATGGAAAGTTTGAGGAGTTAGAAAAAGGAGCCGTAAAGGAAGATGGAATCACTAATGGTACTGTTTTGAATATTCGAACGATCACAAAATCAAAAGATCAAAAGAAGTTCATTGGTTTAAAGCCAGGTGATGTTGTGAAATTTAAGCCTCAAGGAATAGCAGATGATAAGTATGTTGCTGCTTGGTTGGGAATAGAAGAGGAATACATTAAAGATCAAAAATCAGAATTTCAATTTACGGTAGAAAAAATCAACCGGATGGAAGCTGCTGAATTAAATCAAGAATTTTTTGATAAAATTTATGGTCCAAACCAAGTATCTTCGAAAGAAGAAATGGGAGCTAAATTAAGAGCTGAAATGGAGCAAAGTTTTGCCCAAAATGCAGAGCAGTTTTTAGAGCGCGAAGTACAAGACTATTTATTGAAAAAAGCGAAACTTAATTTGCCGAATGAGTTCATGAAAAAATGGCTGAAAATGGCCAATGAGAAGCCAGTTACTCAAGAGCAAATTGAAGAAGAATATGATCAGTATGCACAGGGCTTGAAATGGCAGTTAATTGAAAACAAGCTGATTAAAGAAAATGACATCAAGGTGGAGAAAGAAGAGGTAGTTGAGCATACCAAGAATTTGGTGCGCCAGCAGATGGCTGGAATGGGCCAGAACATGATGGATGATGCAGCTTTGGAGGATACAGCGAATAGAGTTTTGGAGAACCAAGATGAGTCTAGAAGGTTATATGAGCAGCTATATCAGCTAAAAATGCGCGAGTTTTACAAGAAAACGGTGAAGTTGAAAGAACGTGAAATTAGCTACGACGATTTTGTTAAATTAGCTGAGAAAAAAAGCACTAAAAAATAAAAACCCTTATGGATTTCAGTAAAGAATTTAGAAAGTATGCCACTAAACACAAAGGTATAGGAGGAATGCATGTTGACAACTATATGGAGTCATCAATGACACCGTATATTATTGAAGAACGTCAGATGAATGTTGCTCAAATGGATGTTTTCTCACGTTTGATGATGGATAGGATTATCTTTCTAGGAACAGGAGTAAATGACCAAGTAGCTAACATTATTCAAGCACAGTTGCTTTTCTTAGAGTCAGCTGATGCTAAAAAGGACATTCAAATTTACTTGAATTCACCTGGAGGTTCTGTTTATGCAGGACTAGGTATTTATGATACCATGCAATACATTGCACCAGATGTGGCCACTATTTGTACAGGAATGGCCGCTTCAATGGGAGCAGTATTGTTGTGTGCTGGAGCAGAAGGTAAACGTACTGCTTTGCCTCACTCCAGAGTAATGATTCACCAGCCTTCAGCGGGAACGCAAGGAATGGCTTCCGATATGGAAATTGCTTTAAAAGAGGTGTTGAAGATGAAAGATGAGCTTTATAAAATCATCGCTGAACATTCAAAGCAAGATTTCAAAAAAGTAGAGAAAGATTCAGATAGAGACTACTGGATGTCTGCAAAAGAAGCTAAAGAATATGGCATGATTGATGAGGTGCTAGTTAAAAAATAAGCACTTTCAAAATGATTAATTTTACACCCCAATATTAACTTTTAGTATTGGGGTTGTTTTTTGAATTAACCTAAGTTTTAGGGAAGTTTCATGAAAACCATTAAGCATGAAAGACAAAGAAAAAATACATTGTTCCTTTTGCGGAAGAGATAAAAAAGACACGAATGTGTTAATTGCTGGAATTACAGGACACATTTGTGATAACTGCATTTTGCAAGCTGGGGAAATAGTGAAGGAAGAAGTAAAGCCCGCTAGTAAGGACTTGAACATTGTTATAAAGAAACCAGTTGAGATCAAAAAACACTTGGATGAATATGTTATTGGTCAGGAAGAAGCTAAAAAAGTGCTAGCGGTTGGTGTTTACAACCATTACAAGCGAGTAGCTAAAGCTTCCTTGCTAAAAGATATAGAGATTGATAAGTCTAATGTATTGCTAGTTGGTGAAACTGGAACTGGGAAGACACTATTAGCAAAAACGATAGCTCGTTTACTAGAAGTTCCTTTCTGCATTGCTGATGCCACTGTTTTAACTGAGGCAGGTTATGTAGGAGAAGATGTAGAAAGTATACTGTCTCGTTTATTGCAATCTGCAGATTATGACGTTTCAAAGGCTGAAAAGGGCATAGTTTTTATCGATGAAATAGACAAAATTGCCCGAAAAGGGGATAATCCTTCAATTACACGTGATGTTTCTGGAGAAGGAGTGCAGCAAGCATTATTAAAGCTGTTGGAAGGAGCTACTGTAAGTGTTCCACCACAAGGAGGGAGGAAGCATCCAGAGCAAAAAATGGTTTCGATCAATACTCAAAATATTTTATTTGTTTGTGGTGGAGCTTTTGCTGGCATTGAAAAAGTAATTGCCAAACGATTAAATACCAATGCCATTGGTTTTAAAACCATTGATGTGTCGGAAGAATTTGAAAAAGACAATATTTTAAAATATGTTACCCCAGCTGATATTCGCTCATTTGGATTAATTCCTGAGTTGATTGGTCGAATTCCTGTGGTTACTCATTTAAACCCCTTAGATGCACCTACCTTAAAGCGTATTTTAACTGAACCTAAAAACTCAATCATTAAGCAATACATCAAATTGTTTGAGCTCGATAATATCGAGTTGAATTTTGATAAAGGGGTGTTTGACTTTATGGTAGAAAAAGCAATGGAATACAAGTTAGGAGCAAGGGGATTGCGTTCTATTTGTGAAGCCATTTTACTTGACTACATGTTTGAGGTACCGTCTAAAGTGGTGATTGAAAAGTTGACAATAGACTTAGACTATGCCAAAAATGCCTTTGAAAAATCGGCTTTGAAGAAGTTGAAGGTAGCAAGTTAATGCTTTCTATTTGAAGTTAACAAGCTTTAAATCAAATAACACTTCACCATTCCTACTTTAGTGTCAATTTCTACCATAATTAACTTTCCATCTTTATAAGTGTAAAAGGTATCCCTACTCTTTGGAGAAATCAACTTGTAGCGATTTGGACTGACTTCTTCAAGTTTAAGGTATTCTGCAAACATGCTGGAGAAAACTTGATTAATGTTTTCTGGTTCTGAAAAGTATAAATCGACTGTACAAAAACGTATTTCAGATTCCAGTAACTTAAACTCTTTACCATTCCTTTTCACCTTGTATTCTTGTGAGTTTATTTTTGATATTTCTGAGACAATGTCTTCCGATTCTCTGCTTGCATTTCTGTAACTCACACTTTGGATCAATTGATCGTCTCTTTTGATCAGTTTTACTTCTGATTCAACATGCACCGATAGTGCAATTAAATTAACTTTAGTCTTAGTCCTTAAATCCTCTTTGGTTTCATTGCCATCAACTACTTTTTTGGCAAAGAGATTTCCAATCGATTTTCCTTTATATTTTACATCAAAGGTGTATTCTAATGTTTGTGAAAAAGAATATATACTGATGAAAGAGGTAAAGAGTAAAATAGTCAGTTGCTTCATCTAAGGAAATTAATAATTTAATCTTAGGAGTTTATACTTCTTTTTAATAGTTTTAGTTGGAATTGTTTACATTGAATAATTTAAAGCAAATAATTTTTTTCTAACTACTATAATTTAGATTCTTTCATAGGTCTGAAAGGTAAATGCATGCTCGTGCTTTTCATCGCTGGGGTGAAAGTACTCTTCAGTCATTTTCCAGGTGTTAGCATCAATTTTAGGAAAATAAACATCACCCTCAATTTCTGAATGCACTCGAGTCAAGTAAATGGTATCAGCTTTTGCCATAGACTGCCGATAGATTTCACCTCCTCCAATAATCATTAATTCATTTTCATCGTTTTCTTTGGCAAAAGCAATCGCTTGGTCTAAATCATGAAAAATATGGGCGCCTTTAAACTCATAGTTTTCATCTCTAGTTAAAATCAGATTTATTCTATTGGGTAGGAGCCTTCCAAAAGATTCCAAATTCTTTCTTCCCATCAAAATGTGATGACCAGTGGTTGTTTCCTTAAAAAACTTCATGTCATCAGGCAGCTTCCATGGGAGGTCATTGTCTTTTCCAATTACATTATTTTCTGCCGCTGCTGCAATTAGTGAAATTTTCATATTATTATTTTATAGAAGCTTGATGTAATTCAATTTTACGGTCTGTTCTAAGCAATTGTTTCTGCTGTCAGTTCGAGCGGAATCGAGAACTAAACAGCTACAGCAGCTTTTATGTGTGGATGTGGATCGTAATTGACTAATTTAAAATCTTCATACTTGAAGTCAAATATATTCTTCACTGATGGGTTGATTTTCATCGTTGGTAATGGTCTAAAATCTCTTTCCAATTGTGTTTTTGTTTGTTCGATGTGATTAGAGTACAAGTGCGCATCACCTAAGGTATGCACAAAATCTCCAACTTCTAAGTTACATACTTGGGCTACCATCATTGTTAGCAATGCATAAGAAGCAATGTTGAATGGAACTCCTAAAAAAGTATCAGCGCTTCGCTGGTACAACTGGCAAGATAGTTTTCCATCGGCCACATAAAACTGGAAAAATGCATGACATGGCGGAAGTGCCATATTTTCAACTTCTGCAACATTCCAAGCGCTAACAATAATTCTTCTTGAATCTGGAGTGTTTTTTATTTGATCGATAATTTTAGAAATCTGATCAATGCTTCCTCCATTTGGAGTAGGCCAAGATCTCCACTGAGAGCCATAAACAGGACCCAGGTTGCCATCTTCATCTGCCCATTCATCCCAAATACTAACGCCGTTTTCTTTAAGGTATTTAATATTGGTATCTCCGCTTAAAAACCACAGCAACTCATGAATGATCGACCTAAGATGCAATTTTTTGGTGGTAATAGCTGGGAAACCTTTACTTAAATCAAAGCGCATTTGATAACCGAAAACACTGATGGTTCCTGTGCCCGTTCGGTCAGTTTTCTTAGTACCTTGTTCTAAAATGTACGCTAATAAATCGTGGTATTGTTGCATTTACTTATCTTCTTTATGAAGATCAAATTTAACTTGACTCTTATTGAAAACAGGTGAAAAGTCACAGAACTTAACAACAAGATATCCACAGGTGTTCATGATTGCTTTACAACAACACCCCTACAATTACTGCTGTAAAAAGAGAAGCTAAGGTTCCACCAATTAACGCTTTTACTCCGTATTTTGAAAGTAATCCTTTCCTGTTCGGGACTAAGGCTCCAATTCCACCAATTTGAATACCTATTGATGCAAAATTTGCAAAACCACATAAAATATAGGTAGCCATGGTGATTGATTTTTGTTCGGCAAACAGTCCTGCAGCCTTCATCTCTCCTAAAGAAACATAAGCTACAAACTCATTTAATATTGTTTTTTCTCCTAAAAGCTGACCTACTAGTACCATGTCTTCCTTTGCTACGCCCATTAACCAGGCAATTGGAGCAAAACTGTAACCAATAATAAACTCTAAACTCAAGCCATCGAAGCTAGTGCCACTCGCAATTAGTTGATTTAAACCTGTATAATGGCCAATTAAATCTTTCAGAATGTAATTTCCCATTGAAATAAAAGCAATAAATACAAGTAGCATTCCTGCTACATTTACTGCTAATTTTATTCCTTCAGTGGTGCCATTAGCTATCGCTTCTAAGGCATTTGACCCCATTTTTTCTGAAGATATTTCCATGGTAGAGTCGATCTTCTCTGTTTCAGGGACTAAAATTTTTGCTGCAATAACTGCTGCTGGCGCAGACATTACTGAAGCGGCCAATAAATGCTTTGCAAAATAAATTTGCTCCAACTGATCACTACCTCCCAGAAAGCCAATATAAGCTGCTAAAACACCTCCTGCTATGGTGGCCATGCCTCCTGACATTAGACACATCAACTCAGACTTTGTCATTTTACCTAAGTAGGGCTTTACCAGCAGGGGAGACTCTGTTTGACCTAAAAAAATATTCCCTGCAGCAGCTAAACTTTCAGCTCCAGACAATTTCATTAAGTGCTTCATAATCCATGCAAAGCCATATACGAACTTTTGTAATATTTTCCAGTAGTATAACAAACTAGTGAGTGCAGAAAAGAAAATGATTGTTGGTAAAACCTGGATGGCAAAATTTATCCATCCACTTTCTATTTTTTGACTAATCATCGACTGAAATAGAAAGCGGGTTCCTGCAGAAGTAAAGGAAATTATTTTTACAAAAAATTTGCTAAGTAGTTCAAAAAATGCTTCTGCAAAAGGCACTTTAAGCACAAGCAAGGCTAAAACGATCTGAAGCAATAAACCTTTTGTTACTAAGCCCCAATTAATGGCTCTTCGGTTTTCACTGAATAGAAAAGCTAGTAATAATAGACTTACTAAGCCTAAAACTCCTCTAGCCAAAGATGTAAAGCTAAATCCACTTAGCGCTATAGTTTTAGTTGAATTTAGTTCGGCAAGTTGTTGAGTGCTATCTAAAGCTGGGGCAATGCTATTTTGGCTTAAAATTGAATCCGAAGGTGAACCAGATATAGAAAAACAGGTAATTAGCAGTATAAGGAAAAGGATCGGCTTAATTGTTGTTGCCTTTGCGTTTTTCAATTTCATCACGTAGCCTCGATGCCTCTTCATAATTTTCTGTGTCAATCGCATGTTGAAGTTTTTCATTGAGGTCTGAAATGTTCAACGAAGCTATACCTTTTTTTTCTTTTTTTATGCCAGGCTTACTCTTAGTAGTTTCAGAAGCAGGAGTGCTTTCTTCATCTTCAATAGTTATACCAGCTTCTTTTAAGATAAATTCGTAAGTATAGATGGGGCATTTAAACCTTACCGCTAAAGCTACTGCGTCTGAAGTTCTGGTGTCAATTTCTAATTGCTTCCCATCCTTTTCACAGCGTAACTTAGCATGAAATATTCCTTCGATTAGATTGAAAATAATTACTTCATTAATTTTTATTTCAAAAGAGTCTGCGAAACTTTTAAATAAATCATGAGTCAAAGGCCTGCTGGGAGTCATGTCCTCAAGTTCGATTGCTATTGCTTGAGCTTCAAAACCTCCTATAATTATTGGGAGTCTTCTTTTGCCTTCTTGTTCTCCTAAAACTAAAGCATAAGCTCCTGACTGAGTCTGGCTGTAAGAAAGTCCAACAATATCCAACGCAATTTTCTCCATTCCAAGCGAGTATTCTACTATTTAATTGTCTGATAAATTCATTGATTTTGCTGCTTCAACCAATTTCGGAACAACTTCAAATGCATCACCAACTATTCCATAATCAGCTGATTTAAAGAAGGGAGCCTCAGGGTCTGTATTAATAACAACAATCACTTTACTTTGATTAACTCCAGCTAAGTGTTGAATTGCACCCGAAATTCCAACAGCAATATATAAATTAGGTCGTATAGCAACACCGGTTTGACCAACGTGCTCATGATGTGGTCTCCAATCCATGTCTGAAACAGGTCTAGAACATGCTGTAGCAGCTCCTAATTCCTTTGCTAATTCTTCTATCATACCCCAGTTCTCTGGTCCTTTCAAACCTCTACCCGCACTAACAACTTTCTCTGCTTCGGTTAAAGGTAAGTCTGTGGACTCCATTTTCTGTTCTTTTACAGAAATTTTTGCATCACCTAAATCAGCGTCAAAAGACTCTATAGTTGCGTCTACATTAAACTCCTTTTTCTCCAAAGAGTTAGGCATTACTGATATCACCTTAGCCGCTGTATTTACTTTTACATGAGCATATGCCTTTCCAGAGAAAACCGCTTTTTTAATGGAGCCATCACCGTCAATTTTAGGTAAATCTACAGCACCACTAACCAGTCCTGCACCCATTCTGGCGGATAAAACTGGAGCAATTGATTTTCCCACTAAATCATGGATGAAAACTATTGTTTTTGCCCCCTCAGCCTCTGCTGCAGCTTGAATTAACTGTGCTATTAAACTCGGTTGAAAATCGTTTAATTTTTCATTTTTTGAATGCAACACTTTGTTAGCTCCAAACTTTCCTAAACTATCTGCATCTGAAACCTCTCCTACCACTATAGCAGTAACAGAGTCACTTGTTTTTTCAGCAAGTTGTGCTGCATAAGAAACAGCTTCATGAGCAGACTTATGTATTTTATTATTTACTGCGTTAGAATATACTAATATTGACATCTTAAATAATTTTTGCTTCGTTTCGTAATAATTCTAATAACTCTGCAGGGTTATCTGCAGATACCATTTTACAGTCACCTTTTGCTGGAGGAAGCTCGTAAGAGAGAACCTCTGTGGTGTCATCAAATGCTGTTGGTTCAACAACGTTTAATGGCTTGGTTCTGGCTGCCATAATTCCACGCATGTTTGGTATTCTCGCTTCTGCCATGCCTTTAGCAGCACTAAGTACAAATGGAGTATTTACTTCTAAAACTTCTTTTCCACCTTGAATATCTCGTTCAATTTTTGCAGTATTACCGTCCATGTCTAACTTAATTGCGTTGGAGATAAATGGCTGATCTAAAAATGCTGCTACCATTCCAGCGACTTGCGAACCGTTGTAATCAATAGTTTCTTTACCACAAAGTACCATGTCAAAACCATTTTCTGAAGCATAATGTGCTATTTGTTTTGCTGCTTGTTGAGCATCCTTTGGATTGATGTTAATACGAACAGCATCATCAGCACCAATTGCTAATGCTTTGCGGATAGTAGGGTCATTATCTGCTTCTCCCACATTTAAAACTGTTACAGAACCACCTTGTGCCTCTTTAATTTCTAATCCACGAACTAGGGCATACCATTCATCATAAGGATTAATAATGAAAGAAACACCATTTGTGTCAAAGGCTGTGTTATTATCTGTAAAAGCAATTTTCGCAGTTGTATCGGGAACTTTGCTTATGCATACTAATATTTTCATCGCTTTTAATTTGCTGTATTATTTGTATTATTTATTGATAAAGAAAACGTTCTGTTCAACGATTTACAAAACTAACTAAATCTAAAGAATTGAATAGAATGAATTTTTAAATCTCATCTGCTGATGTTCTAACATAAACTTTCAAGCTTTGTTGACTAATTCTTAAAAAAGTAGTTTGAGGAGGCTTGAACTAGCTCCTTATTATTGACTTATTTTTTTGTTTGTTCTCATTTTATATTTTAATACTTTTGAACTCCTTTAATTTTACTTGAAAAATATGAAAACATTGCAATTTAGAGAAGCATTACGAGAAGCGATGAGCGAGGAAATGCGCAATGATGAGAACGTCTTTTTAATGGGCGAAGAAGTAGCGCAATATAATGGTGCTTACAAGGTGAGTCAGGGTATGCTTGATGAGTTTGGTGAAAAACGTGTAATTGACACGCCTATCGCTGAGCTTGGTTTTGCTGGTATAGGAGTAGGAGCAGCAATGCACGGATTGAGACCTATCATTGAGTTTATGACGTTTAACTTTTCATTAGTTGCCATTGATCAAGTAATTAATTCAGCGGCTAAAATGTTGAGCATGTCAGGTGGTCATTTTGGTGCGCCAATGGTTTTTAGAGGTCCAACAGGTTCTGCTGGACAATTAGGAGCACAACATTCGCAATCATTTGATAATTGGTATGCCAATACCCCTGGTTTAAAAGTTATTGTTCCTTCAAACCCTGCTGATGCAAAAGGCTTGTTAAAGTCTGCAATTCGAGATAACGATCCTGTGATTTTTATGGAATCAGAGCAAATGTATGGTGATAAAGGTGAGGTTCCAGAAGGAGAATATTTAATTCCAATTGGAAAAGCTAAAGTAGTTGAAGAGGGCGATGCTGTCACAATTGTTTCTTTTGGTAAGATAATGAAAGTGGCGCTTGAAGCTGCCAAAACCTTGAGAGAGGAAGATGGTATTAAAGCCGAAGTAATTGATTTAAGAACCATTCGTCCAATAGATTACCAAACCGTTATTGAGTCAGTTAAAAAAACAAATCGTTTAGTAATCTTAGAAGAAGCATGGCCTTTGGGAAATATTTCTACTGAATTAACTTACATGATTCAACGCAATGCATTTGATTATTTGGATGCTCCAATCAGAAGAATAAATACGAAAGACACTCCATTGCCTTACGCACCAACCCTAGTTGATGCATGGTTGCCAAATACCAAAGACCTTATCGAGGCTGTTAAGGATGTAATGTACATAAAGTAGACTCAAGTATTAAGTAGATTCCATCCTTTCAAGATTACTAGGTAATTCAAGGCATTTGACTTTTTTTTGCAAATCAATTGAATAAAATCTACTTTTGCGCCCTTCAAAAAAAATCAAGACTAATACTTATTTAACTAACAAACTATGAATTTTTTATTATACGTAGTTCCATTTTTAGGAATTATCGGACTGATTGTAATGGCTATAAAATCAGCTTGGGTTAAAAAACAAGAAGTTGGTGATGCCAATATGGTAGAATTAGCAAAATACATAGCAGATGGAGCTATGGCATTCTTAAAGGCAGAATGGAAAGTAATGGCATATTTTGTTGTTATTGCGGCAATATTGCTAGCGTGGTCAGGTACTATGAATGATCCGATGCACCCGCAAACTCATCCAGTTATTGCTATTACCTTTTTAATAGGTGCATTTTTATCAGCATTAGCAGGATATTTAGGCATGAACATCGCCACGAAATCGAATATCAGAACTACACAAGCAGCTCGAACTTCCTTAGCAAAAGCATTAAAAGTTTCATTTAATGGTGGTACTGTAATGGGTCTTGGAGTAGCAGGATTAGCAGTTCTAGGATTAGGAGGTTTGTTTATTGTTATGTTAGCCATGTTTGGTCCTGAGGGAATGATGACAGACAAAGGATCTTACATCTTAGCAATTGAAGTTTTAGCTGGTTTTTCTTTAGGAGCAGAATCCATTGCATTATTTGCTAGAGTTGGTGGTGGAATTTACACCAAGGCAGCTGATGTTGGAGCTGACTTAGTTGGAAAAGTAGAGGCTGGAATTCCAGAAGATGATGTTAGAAATCCTGCAACTATTGCTGATAATGTTGGTGATAATGTTGGTGATGTAGCGGGTATGGGTGCTGATTTATTCGGTTCTTATGTTGCAACAATTTTAGCAACTATGGTATTGGGTGCTGAAATAGAAATGAAAGATAATTTCCAAGGTATGTCAGCCATTATCTTACCAATGATTATTGCTGGTTTAGGGTTAATATTTTCAATTATTGGAACTCTTTTTGTAAGAATAAAAGGGGAGGATGGAAGTGTTCAAAATGCCTTAAATCTTGGTAATTGGTTATCAATGGGCTTAGTTGCAATCAGTTCTTACTTTTTAGTTGATTATTTGATGCCTGAAAACATGGTGATTAGAGGAGAGCAATTTACCTCAATTCAGATTTTCTTTGCCATTTTAACTGGGCTTGTTGTTGGTGCCATTATGAGTATAGTAACAGAGTATTACACAGCAATGGGTAAAAAGCCTGTTAATTCTATAGTTCACCAATCTTCTACTGGTCATGCCACTAATATTATTGGAGGATTAGCAGTAGGTATGGAATCTACAGTTATTCCGATTTTGACCTTAGCTGCAGGAATATTTATATCGTTTGAATTTGCTGGACTATATGGTGTAGCAATTGCCGCTTCAGGAATGATGGCAACTACAGCTATGCAGTTAGCAATTGATGCTTTTGGGCCTATCGCTGATAACGCAGGAGGTATTGCAGAGATGAGCGGGTTGCCAGAAGAAGTAAGAGGAAGAACAGATAATTTAGATGCAGTTGGAAATACTACAGCAGCAGCCGGAAAAGGTTTTGCTATTGCTTCGGCAGCATTGACTGCTTTGGCATTGTTTGCTGCTTTCGTAGGAGTTGCTGGAATTGATACCATCGACATTTACAAAGCAGATGTATTGGCAGGCTTATTTGTGGGTGCAATGATACCTTTTATATTTTCTTCTTTAGCTATTGCTGCGGTGGGTAGAGCTGCCATGGATATGGTTCAAGAAGTTCGTCGACAGTTCAAAGAAATTCCAGGCATTATGGAGTATAAAGCGAAGCCAGAATATGAGAAGTGTGTTGAAATTTCAACTAAAGCCTCTATTCGTGAAATGATGTTGCCTGGAGCTATTGCCTTAATTGTACCAGTATTAGTAGGATTTACTTTCGGACCGGAAGTTTTAGGCGGTTTATTAGCAGGAGTTACCGTTTCTGGTGTGTTAATGGGAATCTTTCAAAACAATGCTGGAGGTGCTTGGGACAACGCAAAAAAATCCTTTGAAAAAGGAGTAATGATTAATGGAAAAATGGAATATAAAGGTTCTGAAGCTCATAAAGCATCAGTAACTGGAGATACAGTTGGAGATCCTTTTAAGGATACTTCAGGACCCTCGATGAATATTTTGATTAAGTTGATGTCTATTGTTTCTTTGGTTATTGCACCGCATATTTCAGAAGGTGGGCACAGCACTATGCATACTGATTCACAAACTGAAATTATCAGTAACGATGGAATTAATTTGGAAGATGGTGACTATCATTTTGGAATGGGAGCTCCTGAAGAAGTTATTTGGATGGCTAGAAAAGTAGGTGGGTCTCATAGAGGAACTATAAATATTTCTGGAGGTTACTTTTCAGTTCGAGATGGACAAATTACTGAAGGGGAAATAGAAATGGACATGCACTCAATCGAAGTTACTGATATTGAAGATCCAGAAGACAAATTGAAGCTTGAAAAGCATTTGAGAAGCGCAGACTTTTTTAATGCAGAAGAATATCCTAATGCAAAATTGATAATAGGTAATGTAACTGGATATGGTCAAGAAAGATTGTTGCATGGGGCCATGATGATAAAAGGAATTACAAATGAAATTAAGCTTGATTTAAATGTATTTCCTCGAGCTGAGGGTGTTTTGGTTACCTCGAATTTTGGATTAGATAGAACTAGATATGGCATAAAATATAAATCTAAAACTTTTGATGAGTTATTAGATGAATTTATTTATGACGATTTTGAATTACGAGTTAAGTTTGTTGCTAATAATTAGTTAGAAATTACTCAATTAAAAAAGGCTCAACATTATTGTTGAGCCTTTTTTGTTAGAAGTTAAAAAGCTTTTAAAACAAACCATGAATTTCAGCATCAATTTTGCTGATTACCTTTCCTAAATCTTCATTGTTATTAATGAAGTTGGTGTTGTCTACATCTATTACCAAAAGTTTCCCTTCTTCATAAGTACTTATCCAAGCTTCATAACGCTCATTTAATCTTTTTAGGTAGTCTAGTCGTATACTTTCTTCATATTCACGTCCTCTGCTGCTTATTTGATCAACCAAAACAGGAATAGAGGCTCTCAAGTATATTAATAAGTCTGGAGGTTGGATAAATGACTCCATTAATTTAAAAAGAGAAAAATAGCTTTCAAAATCTCTAGAGGTCATTAGACCCATAGCATGTAAATTCGGTGCAAAAATATAAGCATCCTCATAAATTGTTCGATCCTGAATTACATTCTTCTTGTTATTTCTGAACTCTTGTACTTGACTAAAACGATTATTCAAGAAATAAACCTGTAAATTAAATGACCAACGTTGCATGTCATTATAAAAGTCATTTAGGTAAGGGTTTTCATCCGCGTCTTCAAAATGAGCCTCCCATTTATAATGTTTTGCTAAAAGAGAGGTTAAAGTAGTTTTCCCTGATCCAATATTTCCCGCGATCGCTATGTGCATGTTGTTTTTTTAAAGAGGGACTAAAATAATAAATTCTAGCAGCTTAACCTCTCAATTTACTTGATTTAATTTGTTTGATAAATGATAGAATAATCCTTTCGCATCAAATAGAATCTATTTTTTTCAACCCTTGCATCAATTACTTCACTTTTGGGAAGTTCTTTGCAATTAGTATCGAAGGATTTGATTTCATATTCACAGAATGTATTATCTCTTACATAATTAATTCTATTTTCTAGTAGCTGTACACGATCAACTTCTTTAATTGCGATTCTCTTTAAATAGGTTGCAAAATGGTCAAATACATAAATTCCAGATTCTTTCTCATTCAAAAACAGTTGATTGTTAAATTCAATCATTCCGCTAGGCATTATGCGTCGCTGAAACCATTGCGATAAATTTACTGTTTCGTGAATTTGTTTGAAATTGTCGTTCAAGTGAAAGGCTTTTTGTTTGAGTTGGTCATATATCCAAAACCCTGTTTCTCTAGATTGGCATGCCATTGTTACTTGATCATAGCCCAACTCCTGAAGGTCAATTGCTTCGCCATTTTCACTGAGGTAATTATCTAAAAAAAGGATAAGGCCATAATCTCGAAAAAAGACTAGAATCTTATAAGGGTCGGTTGTATCTACATGACTAATGTCCCCGTATTTTCTGCTGTTAAAAGCAGCAATAGAGTCTCCTTTGTTGTTATACAACCAAATATCATTAGTGCTAATCAAATAAAAGTTTCCAAGTCGATCAGTACTTATTGATTCCGCTTTCTTTTTAATGGTTTTAATTACTTTCCAGTTATTAGTGCTATCTTCCACTTGAGGGTATAAGCACACCATAAAAAGTATTGAGAATAGTGCTAACTTCATAATAAGGTATTTCCAATTAAAAGCAAATTAAACAGCAGAAGTTTAATTCGTTTTTATTAAACGTTCAATCTCTTCAATATATTTTCGATTGTTACTCAATCTAGGCACTTTATTTTGTCCACCAAGTTTATTTTTAGTTTTTAGCCATTTATAAAAGGTGCCTTTTGGCAGATTGTCTAGTATTGGAAGCTCCAATGCCATGTTTCCATTTCTTTTAGCTTCGTAGTCTGAATTAATTTCTTTTAATTTTTTGTCCAAGTGTTGAATAAATTCCTGCTGACTTTCTGGGTCCTTTTTAAACTCTATCATCCATTGGTGCCTACCTGCTTTATTGTTGGTTAAATAAATTGGAGCAGCCGTATACTCTTCAATTACAGCGCCTGTTTTATTGCAAGCAAATTCCAATGCTTTTTCTGCATTGTCAATTATTACCTCTTCTCCAAAGGCATTCATGAAATGTTTTGTTCTTCCAGAAACTTTAAAACGAAATGGGAATTTTGAGGTGAATTTTACAGTATCGCCAATTTTATACCTCCATAAGCCCGCATTGGTTGAAATAATTACAGCGTAATTAGTATTAAGCTCAACATCCCTTAATGGAATTGTTTTTGGGAATTTCTTATCCCACTCTTCCATTGGAACAAATTCATAATAAATCCCATAATCCAGCATTAATAACAATTCTCCTTTTGCATTTAAATCCTCAATTCCAAAAAAGCCTTCAGAGGCATTGTAGGTTTCCATGTAATTCATACGATTCGGGTCGATAATCGCATCAAATTGAGCTTTGTATGGTGTAAAAGCAACTCCACCATGAAAAAATACTTCTAAGTTTGGCCAGATTTCATGAATGTTTTTAGCTCCTGTTTTTTCTAAAACCTTATTGAGTAAAATCAACATCCATGATGGAACCCCTGAAAGACTTGTTACATTTTCTTTAATAGTAATGTCTACCATTTTCTTTAGCTTCTTTTCAAAATCTTTCAACAAGGCAGTTTCTCTGTCAGGAGTTCTTAAAATATCAGCCCAAAATGGCAAGTTTTTTATAATAATGGAGGATAAATCACCTTGGTAAGAATTATTGTCTGGATCGATTGTTTGACTGCTACCACCCATCATTAATGTTCTGCCAGTAAACACTTTTGCATCCTCATGAGTAGAGCAATAAACAGAGAGCATGTCTTTTCCTCCTTTGTAATGACATTCTTCCAACGCTTCTTTAGTAACTGGAATAAATTTACTTTTATCGCTTGTGGTGCCTGAAGATTTTGCAAACCATTTTGTTTCCGTTGGCCACAATAAATTCTGTTCCCCTTGCATTAATCTTTCTACATATGATTTTATATCATCATAATCTTGAACTGGAACAGTTGTGCTGAAGTCTAACTCATTTTTTATCTGTTTAAAATTATATTTATTTCCAAATTCAGTCTTTTTTGCAGCATCAAGAAGGCTTTCAAACCATTCGTTTTGAACTTCTATAGGGTATTTAGAAAAGAGTTCAATCTGATGCATCCTTTTTTTCATCCACCATGAAAACAAAGAATTTATTAGGGGCATGAGGTTTAATTTAAATGAATTTATAAAATTAGTGGAAATTGATTTAATATTAACTCAATAAAAAAAGCCACATCAAAATTTTGATATGGCTTAACAATATGAATTGAGAAATTAATTATTCAAGAATTACATCAACTGGGAGTCTTGTATATATTCCTCTGCTGGTAAGTGTATTTTTAATGTTCATATAATATTTCTCTGCCTCTCCATATTCTTGACCAAGGATTCTATATTTTACTTCGGTTGAAAACTCTTTAATTATTTTCTCAAAAGGATCATCTCTATATGGTAACTCTTTGATTTTATAATCTGCTAATTCTGCCAAATCTGCAGCAGATGTTATCGCATCTGATAAGCCTCCAATTTTATCAACTAAGCCAATTTCAATAGCTGAAGCACCACTCCAAACTCTGCCTTGTCCAATACTGTCAACAGCAGCTTGAGTCATGTCCCTTCCACTTGCCACCTTTTGTGTGAAATCATCATAGATCTCTTCAATCTTTGTTTTTATGGCTTTCCTCTCAGTTGGCTCTAAAGGCCTAAATGGGGTTAATCCATCAGCATAGGTATTGGTGTTCACTCGGTCAACATTAATTCCTAATTTATTATTAAACATGCCTTTCATGTTTGGAATTAACCCAAATACTCCAATTGAGCCTGTTATAGTATACTTTTCGGCAATTATTTCATCTGCTGCGCAAGCGATATAGTAGCCTCCTGAAGCAGCAACACCACCCATAGAAACAACAACTGGTTTTTTGGCTTTCGCAAGAATTACTTCTCTCCAAATAACGTCTGATGCCAACGCGCTTCCACCTGGAGAATTTACTCGAAGTACAATTGATTTTACATCTTCGTCTTCGTGTGCTTCTTTAATAGCTTTTGCAATGGTCTCTGATCCCATCATTCCGTCCTTGCTCTCACCGCTTACAATTTCTCCTTCAGCAAAAATTACTGCAATTTTATTTTTTGAAGTGGCCTTCTCTCTATCTTGATCTTCATTTTCCCCTTTAACCTTTTTTGCTTTTTTGAATTTTTTAAGCTGAACTGTAGCTAATTCTTTATCAGCTTCCGTACCAACTTTTGCTTTTAGCAATTCAATTACTTCATCTTCAAATTTTAAATCATCAACCAAATTCAAGGATTTTGCATCCATTGCTGTACGAACCATCAAGCTGTCGGCAATTTTATTTAACTCTGATACCGAAACACCACGTACATCTGATATTCTCGAAAGTTGATTGTCCCAAATAGATTGAACAAGCACATTAAGTTGAGCGCGGTTTGCATCGCTCATATTGTCACGAATAAAAGGCTCAATTGCACTTTTAAATTTTCCATGTCTTATCACTTGCATTTCGATGTCAAGTCTATTCAACGCATCTTTAAAAAACATGATTTGTGCGCTTAGTCCTTTAAATGTCATGTCGCCTGACGGATTTAAATATATCTCATCTGAAACGCTTGCTAAATAATATTCATTTTGACTATAGCTTTCACTATAACTTATAATAAACTTCCCACTCTCTTTAAAGGCGATTAGGGCATTTCTAATTTCCTCAATGTTCGCAAGAGAAGCTTGTAAAGATGGAATATCGAGGTAAATGCCTTTAATGCGATCATCAACTTTTGCTTTGTTGATGTTATCAATGATATTTTTCAAGCCCATTGGACTTTTGTTTTCAAAGCTTCCAAAATCAAAGCTCTCAAAAGGATTATTAGAAGGGCGATCTTGTATTCTATTTTCTAATTGAATATGAAGTATTGTATTCTCTGCAATGCTTGGTTCTTTAGTATCAGGTGACGATGCAACCATTGCACCAACCATACCGATTACTACAAGCACGACTAAAGCTGCAGTTAAGAAAAAGCCTAACATTGAGGCAAACATGAATTTAAAAAACTGTTTCATAAGTTCTGATTTTATTTAATTTTTAACAAAACTACAGCCTAGTTAGCAATATTTAAATAGATTTACACTAATGGCAGCGCATAATGATAAATGGAAAGAGCTAGTTTATTTATCTTTAGGATCAAATTTAGGGAACGAGATTAAGAAGCTTGAATTAGCAAGAGAATTAATTGAAAAAGATATCGGAAAAATTAAATTAGCTTCAAGCATTTACAAAACAGAACCATGGGGCCAGAAAAACCTAAAGCCATTTTACAATCAGGTAATTGGAGTGGCTTCAACTCTATTGGCAGTTGAAATCTTTGAAAAGACTCAGTATATTGAGCTTCAATTAGGTCGCCAAGCCAAAAAATCTGTTGAGTATGAAAATAGGCTAATAGATATTGATTTATTAATCATTGGCAGTATTATCATGAGGTCTAATATATTGATTTTACCACACCCTCGGATGCATCTAAGAAATTTTGTGCTAGTGCCCTTTACTGAAATAGCTCCCAATCTGCTGCACCCAGAACTGCATCGGAGCATAAAAGATCTAAATAATTATTGCTCAGATGACAACAAAATCAAAAGAATTGAGTAAAAGCATAAAATTTCTTTGATAAAATACTACATCTTTGTAGGAATAAAGAGAAATCACTAATATTGCATCTTAAACTAAACTGCTTAGATTTTAAACGACAAATAATGAAACAAACATTTAAATCATACGCTTTAATTGGTCTTGCGGCTGCAACTACGGTTGGCTGTAATCCATTAAATAACATGACCAAGAGAGCCGAAGAGGTGACTTACTCAGTAACACCCAACCCTCTTGAGTTGCACGGAGATAGTATTGAAGTGAATATTTCAGGAGCTATTCCACCGAAATTTTTCAATAAAAAAGTGTCTGTTGACATTACACCTGTCCTTAACTATGGTGGATCCGAAACTTCTCTAGACGTAATGACTTTAGTTGGCGAAGATTCAGAAGTTGATGGACAAAAAATACCATACGAAAAAGGTGGTAATTTTTCATACAATGATAAAATTGCTTACCAAGATGGAATGCAAGAGTCAATCTTAAATGCTGTTGCTGTAGGAAAATACAAAGGAAAAGAGAAGGCTTTTGATCCGAAGCAAATTGCAACTGGTACAATCATTACCCCAATGTGGGCAATGGACGATGACATGGTGATTTTGGGAGCTGATAAGTTTACCAAAGTAACACCAATGAACATGCCAGCTGTTATTCATTACTTAGTAAACAGATCAAATGTTCGTTCTTCTGAGCTTTCTGATGAAGACATGAAGAAATTGAAAGCATGGTCGAAAGAAATGTCAAAAAATCCAATGTTTGTTTTTAAAGGAACTGATGTTGTTGCTTATGCATCACCTGAAGGTGAAATTTCTTTGAATGCTAACTTGGCTGATGATAGAGCAAACTCAGGAGCAAATGCAATAAAAAATATCTTGAGAGCTAATAAAGTAAAAGCAGCTTCTGAAGGTGATTTTTATAATAAATCTGGTAAAGGAGAAGATTGGAAAGGATTTAAGAATGCCATGCAAGCTTCAGACATTAAAGACAAAGATTTGATTTTAAGAGTTCTTGAAATGTACGAAGATAATGCTAAGCGTGAAGAGGAAATTAGAAACTTAGCTGCTACTTTTAAGGTTATTGAAGATAAAATCCTTCCTGACTTAAGGAGATCTGAGATTACTGTAAGAGGTGAAATGACAAGCTTCTCAGATGAGAAAATTAAAGAATATGCTAAATCAAGTCCAGATACATTAAGTGCTGAAGAATTACTTTATGCTGCTACCATGTATGATGATATGGATGAGAAATTAGAAATTTATAAGACTTATGTTGGACTTTACCCAGAAGATTGGAGAGGACCAAATAACGTGGGTTATGTTTATTTCATGCAAAATAAAATGACTGAAGCAAAAGCTGAGTTTGACAAAGCAAACAGTATTTCACCAAACAACCCAGTAATCAATAATAACCTAGGTGTTTATGAAAGAGCTAATGGCAATGATGAGAAAGCTATGGAATACTACAATAACGCTAGTGGAGCAGGTGAAGAAGTTGGAAACAACATCGGTTACTTGATGATGAGAAAAGGTGATTATGAAAGTGCTACAAGTAATTATGGTGGTGTAAAGTCGTTTAACGCAGCCTTAGCACAAACGCTAAACAAAGATTACCAAACTGCATTGAAAACAATTGATGCTTCTCCAGCGGCAGATCAAGCTGCAGGATATTATTTGAAGGCTGTAATTGGTGCAAGAATGAATGACCAAAATATGGTGGTTACAAATTTGAAGAATGCTACTTCAAAAGATGCATCTTTAAAAGCAAAAGCTAAGCAAGATGCTGAGTTTAGAGAGTATAAGGACAATGCTGAATTTCAAGCAGCAGTTAACTAAACAGTAAGTTTATAAAAATAAAAAAAGGCTAGCCGGACGGCTAGCCTTTTTTTATGCTTTTAATTTTGTAATTATCTTGTCATCCCCCTTAATATTCTAAGCATACTTTCTTTTACTAAGCTGCTCATTATGGTAAATACTTTGATTCAGCAGTTGACTTGAGTAGAAATCATATATTATAATAATTGATTTAAACATATGGAGAATATTACAGTTCACTATCTTAGTAATAATCTTACCGCAATGCACGCAAGAATCTCATTAACTTAGTTTCTAAAGACGCTGTTCCACCGTATTTAAGAGGTATTCAAAGATGAATTAAATAAGACGAAATAGGGTGTTTTAGTATTCTTACACAACACATACAGCTTGATAATGGACTCGATTCGTTTTGGTATAACTCAATCAATAAATATCAATGCTCATTTCGTTGAGTCTATGCTTGAGAAGGGCTAGGTAAGTTGTTTATACTTTTGAATTGCAGTTTATTCATAGGTATTTTTAATTCTGATAAGAGTGCCAATTTATCCGCTTAGTGGAGACCTATAAAAAAAGCCCTCTCAATAAACTTGAAAGGGCTTTTTACTTATTATGAAAAGTTAATCTATAACTGAAATTTTTCGGCTTATAACCATCCCTTGATAATTCAATTGCAAGAAATAAATACCCTTAGCTAGATTCTCTAGCTTTAATTCTGCTTTATTTCCAATTCTGCTAACATTCAAGTTTTGAATTTTACTACCTAAAGCAGAGTAGAGGGCAAAATTTATTTCATTCGAATTGATCTTATCGCTGAACTCAATCGTTACGTTTGACCTTGTAGGGTTCGGATAAATTTTCATCTGAGCATCAATGCTAACTGTATTAAGCCCAATAGTTCTTACAGTATCTTGAGTAACAATTATTGTTTGCGGAACAAGTGGAGCGGCTTCTACTGTAATAAGACCATTTCTTATATTACCAGTGTTGTTTTGTGCCACTGCAGTTACACGCAGTTGTGCTGTAAATGACCCACTAGTAGGACTAACACTCATCCAGAATTCACTAGCGGTTACATTCCATCCGGTTAAGTTTGAGCTGATATTAAAGTCGTTGAAGTCTCCAATGTTTGGACCTACAAATAATTTAGTTGGTGCAATCTGAAACAAAGGATTTGAAGCACGTTGAATTATGGTAACTACTTTATCATTAAAACCTGCTGCACTAACTGTGACTTCAGCGCTTCTATCATTTCCGAATACATTCTTAGTGGCTACCAAAACAGTTATCGTTTGAGTATTTGAACCACTCAGTGGATTAACTAATAACCATGGAGTGTTTTCTGTTATACTCCAGTTGTTGATGTTTGATAATACTGCAAAAGTTGCTGTGCTGCCTTGTGGATTGTCGACATAAACAGTGTCTCGGGATACGGCAAAGTTGGGTTGACTACCATCAATTTGAGTGACATTTACAATTTTATCGTTTAATCCTGTTGCACTGAAAGTCAACATTGCACTTCTATTATTTCCACTTAAATTATCTGAATTTGTTGTAGCAGTTACTGTGCCGTCATTGCTTCCACTTGAAGGAGAAACAGACAACCAAGTAACAGGATTGCTTACAGTCCAATTTTCATTTGAAGTAACAGTTATAATGTCATTACTTCCCGAATTAAAGTTGAGATTCAGATTAGAAGGTGATACCGATAAATTGCTAGAAACACCACTTTGGATTACATAAACAGTATCTCGCGTTGGAATAAAACCATTATCTGTGGAAACAATAAAAGTTGTTCGATCAATTTTGCTTGTGTTAGCTGAATTAGCCGTGACTAAAATAGTTGAATTACCAATTCCACTTGTTTGACTCAAATTAATCCAATTGTCATTAGGTGAAGAATTCCAAGATGTTTGCGCTGGGGCATCAACATTAAATGTTCCCCTGACTGCCAATCCCTGCCCCAATCCTAATCGTATCTGGTGAAGTAGATAGCTGTAATTTTTGTGCATCCTGAACTACAATTATGGTATCCAAAAGATTATTTAAAGTATCCTCAATTGCAATAAATGAAACTCTAGCAAATAAATTAGGGTTAGCGGAATTACTTGTTACCGTTATTGAAGCATTTCCACTTCCTACTGAAGGACTTGGACTTAACCATAAATCCCCAGCTATTAATTTCCAATCTCCATTCGAAACCAAATTGAAAGTTGCATTATTATTTACTGTTTCTGCCAATACTATTGTATCTGGATTTGTAGACAAAACTGGATTCGATCCCAATTGGCTGACCTGCACAGTATCGAAAAGAGTCCCGCTTATATCTTGAACTGCTACAAAAGTAGTTCTTGGTAGCGGATTCATGTTCATGCTGTTAGCTGTAAGTTGTACTACTCCAGTATCACTAGTTATTGCTGGATTGCCAATGGTTAACCAAGGAGCTCCAGATAAGGTTTGCCAATCAACGTTAGAGTTGATGGTAAAATTACTCGTACTATTAGCAGCTTGAGCTAATGCAACTGAATTTGGAGAGACTGATAAGGTTTGCGGAGCAGCTATCTGAGTTATAAAAATAGTGTCGACGATTGCTCCACCTCCTCCTTCTAAAGCAACAAAAGAAACTCGATCAGTTGTAGCAAGGTTTGCGCTATTAGCAGTCACTGTTATGTTAGCATTCGAATTCCCGCTTAATGGGCTTGCACTTAGCCAGCTTGCTCCAATAGATGCTGTCCAATTTATATTTGCAGCTAAGCTTGCAGATGCGTTGCTTCCTTGAGGATTGTTAAGCGTTAGATTATTTGGAGAGACTGAAAGTATAGTATTGTTGCCAAGCTGTGTGACAAATACAGTGTCAAATAAAGTTCCATTTACATCTTGTACTGCCACATAACTGGTTCTGCTTGTGGTAGTAGTATTTGCTGTATTTGAAGAGATTTGAACAGTATTTGTGTCAACAGTGCTTGTAGGATTTGTAATGGTTAACCAAGGATCACCAGCTGTTGTTTGCCAAACAACGTTTGAATTAACATCAAAAGATGCATTGCTTCCTGATGGAGAAGCGATGGATAAACTGTTAGGGTCAACTGATAAACTTGGAGGTAATGGCACAATAGTGTCTTGAACAACAACCATTGTGTCATTTACAACACCTCCTGTGCCGCTTAAAATCACAAAAGCAGACCTAAGGGAACTAGTTGAATTAGTTGAAACGCTTACGATAGAACTGCCGTTATTTACTCCGCTTGTTGTACCTACTGTAATCCATGTTGCTGTGCTTGTTAAGTTCCAATTCACGTTTGAAGATACGGTTGCATTTTGACCTCCCAATGGGTTTCCATCAAAGTATAGCGTATCGGGTGAAATGCTTAAGATATTACCATTTGATCGCTGAACAACAATTATGGTATCACTGCTATTGGTTATTGAAGAGTTAATATATATTTCACCAATCCTTTCTTGATTTAATAGATTTGCTTGAATTGCCTCAGCAGTTCCAGTTGCATTTCCAGTTCCACTTACAGGACTTACTGATAACCATCCAGCATTGTCAGCACTGGTCCAAGAACTACTTGTAGTGATGTTAAAGGTGTTAGTGCTATTGATTTGATCGCCTAAGAAGATGGTGTCAGGTGAAGCAGTAATTGTATCAATATTTGCAGTGTATGAAGCCTCCCAGCCATTCAATTCTAATATACCATCAGTTGTAAATTCAATAAATAAACTTCCTCCAGTTGAGCTTAATGTAGAAATTGAAGCTTGACCTGAAAAAGTCCCTAAAGATGGCGCTGAATTAGAAGATCCATCATAAACTGTTATAAAGTCAGAAACAGACTGTGTTTCAAAACGATTAAAGTTTAAGTCAATAGATAGGGCGTTGGTAGGCTGAATCAACCAAGTGCATGAAGTATTAGGGGCATAATTATTTCCATCTAAACTTCCATCTGTGAAGGTGTCACTCATTGCCGTTAATGTAGTTGGTGCCTGGCATGGTGGTGTAGCTATTGTTCTGTAGTTTGCCCTCCAACCTGTTGCAGTATTGCTTGAATCTGTTTTGAAAGTCACGAGCATGGTATTCCCGGTGGAAGTAACGGATGAAAATCTATTTCCATAAAATGTACCTAAAATAGAGTCATTAGTTGTGCTGCCATCATAAACTGTTACACTATCGGCAATGGAAGCAGTACTAAATCTAAAAAATCTTAAGTTGATTATTACATTTGGGTTAGAAGGTTGGATAAGCCATTCACAATCAGAGTTATTAGCATAATCGGTAGTAGTTGGCGAACCATCTTCAAAGTTTGCATTTAAAGCTGTAAGTACTGTATTTGGCAAACAAAAGGTAGAAGAAGAGGAGTAGTTTCCAGCCCAACCACTTCCTGTATTTGCATTGTCACTAATAAATTCTATAAACATGCTGCCTGTTGATGCCTTTACTGGACCTGAGAATGAAGTGCCGGTATAGGTTCTCAATAAAGTTCCAGAAGGATTGTTTCCTGCGTAAACATTAATTTGATCTCCAGATCCTAACTGCATGGAGTCCATGGTAAATTGGATCGTTGATACATTTGGAGGTTGAATTAACCAACCACAATTTAGATTGATATCGTAATTTGCTGTCCCACTGCCATCTTCAATGTTTCCAATTAGTGCTGTTAGGTTCGTAGTACCAACGCAACTCAAATTAGACGTAATATCATAAAATGCTTTCCACCCAGTTGCAGTATTACTTCCATTTGTTATAAACTCAATGAACATAGTGCTGCCAGTGGAAGTTTGTGTACTTGGCAATGTGTTTCCAGTAAAAGCACCTAATAGGGTAGCGGCTGAGCTACTTCCATCATAAACTTTCAAAGTATCATCAGTATTTAGGTCGAATTCAGTAAAGTTTAAACTAATGTCTATAGCACTAACAGGCTCTAATAACCAGGTGCAATTCAAATTATTATCATAATTAGAGGTTCCACTTCCATCGTCAATAGTATCTCTAGCTAAATTTAAGGTGATATCAAAACATTGATTACTGGTTGAAGTATAGTTAGCCTCCCAACCCGTTTCATTGATTGTTGCATTAGTTGTAAACTGAACAAATAGACTTCCGCCTGAAGAAATTATACTAGGAGGTAACACTGAACCTGAGAAGGTGCCTAATAAAGGTGCCGATGAATTATTGCCGTCGTAAACCCTGACAAAGTCATTGGCACTTTCAGTTTTAAATCGGCTAAACTGCAAGGCTATCTTAGTTGCTCCCGGCGGTTGAATAAGCCAATTACAACTATTATTTTCTGAATAAACCAACGAATCTGCACTGCCATCATCAAAAGTTCCATTGGCTGTCGTTAAGCTTGTGGTTCCTGCGCAACTAGGCGCTAAAGATGTTGTATAATTGGCTCTCCAACCCCCTGCTGTAATTGAGCTGTCCGATTTGAAGGTTATTAGCATGCTGCCTCCAGATGAGTTAATTGTTGTAAATCCAGGAGTTCCAGAGAGAGTTCTCAATATTGGTGAGTTTGTTGTTGGTCCATCATAAATGGTAACGGTATCTATGTTTGCTTGAGTATTAAAATTAAAAGCACCACCAAAAAAGGTTAAAGTGATTCTGCGGTTTGGAGTACTCGGTTGAATTAGCCAACTGCAATCGGTATTGTTTAAATAATCCCGACCAAAAGGCGAACCATCATTGAAAAATCCACTTGCTCCTGTAAAAACAGTTTGATTGTTGCAGTAAGTATCAGAAGTGGTGTAGGAGGCATTAAATCCTTTTCCAGTTCCAGTGCCATTGGTAATGAATTCTACCCGCATTTTGCCACTGAAAGCTGTTACTGTATTACCTGTATTAGTGCCAAAGAAAAACCCTATAATTGGAGAAGTACTTAAGTCTCCATCTCTAACCCTAACAAAGTCCCCAAAACCATTTAAGTCAATTGAGTCCATGGTAAAAGTAATTGTTGCAGGTGCATTATCAGGTTCGATGATCCATACACAATTTAGGCTATTGTCATAATTATTTACACTGCTGCCGTCTTCAAAAGAACCTGCACTATCAGTCAAGGTAATAGTGCCACCGCAAGTTGGTGATGAGGTGTAAGAAATTTCCCATCCTGATGCTGTGTCGGAACTATTAGTAATAAACTCAATAAAAGCATTTCCACTATTTATTGTTGTATTTGACGGGATTGTATTTCCAGAAAAAGTCGCGATAAGAGTGCCTGCAGATGAAGTACCATCATAAATGCTAACACTGTCATTTGTTAACTCTGTATCAAATCGATTAAAACTAATTTCAATACTTGTGGCTTGAGGTGGTGCGATTAGCCAACTGCAATTTAAGTTATTATCATAATTCGCAGTATCACTGCCGTCTTCAAAAGTTCCGAAAGTTGAGCTTAGTGTGTCTGTACCACAAATTATTGGAGCAGGAGATGATGTATAATTAGCTACCCAGCCTGTGTCGCTAATGGATGAATTGGTGTTAAACTCAATATACATGTCACTTCCAGATGAGGTAACTGCCGAAGGGATACTTGTTCCACTAAAATTTCCTAATAAGGGAGAAGAGGCATTTATACCATCATAAACTGTTACGCTGTCAGTGTTTGCTTCAGTTCTGAAATATGAGAAGTTTAAAGTTATAATTCCACTAGACACTTGGATTAACCAATTGCAATTTTGATTATTAGCATATTCCAAAGAATCGCTACTGCCATCGCTAAAACTGCCAGAAGAGGCAGTTAGGGTAGTGTTTGCAGCGCATGGAGGTCCTGGAGCCGGTCCAAAAGCAAATGATAATACTCCACTTGATTCGCTAATATTTCTTATTTCTAAACCAGAATTATTTAATAGATAATTATTAGAATTTGGTATTGAATTACTATCAAATGTTGAGTTGGAAGAACTTCCAGGAAACAAATCTCCATTGTCACCACGGTTGGTTTCATTGTCTAGATCACTATTTCCATCAGCCTCTTCTAAATCGACGCCTTTAAGTGTTTCGTCAGCGTTTACGCTATTTCCAAATGCATTTGTTTTGTCTGTGTTAATGTGCCAGATTGCTAATCCTTCGCCATTTAGATCGGAGTCTAAACCGGTTTTCTGTCTATTCTCTAATAGGAAGTATTCATTTGATTGTGAAGTATTTATTCTAAAAACTTCATTAAGGTTTGTACTTGCTGCATCTAGAGTATATAAACCTGTGTTTCCAATGGTCAGCAGGGTCGGGCTTATCCAGTTTAATTCCTCCTTTGCCCATGCACAAAAATTACCTGGTCGATGTTCGTTTCCTAAATAGCCTGCACTTCCCATCAATCCCCATTCGCCTATGCCTTCTGAATCTCCGTTTGTGTTGTCAGTATCATAAAGGTCAGGCAAGCCTAAATTGTGACCAAATTCATGGCAAAAAACACCAATTCCAACAAGATTAGATGTAGCTCCCGAAGTTCTTGTTTCAGGATTAATCATGTAGTCGTTTATGGTAACACCATCATAAGTCACTGAGCCTAGGTTACCCCCATTTAAAACCCAGCGGTGAGACCAGATATATTGCGTTCTGGCTCCTTGTTCTGCCCCAGGGCCAGCATGAACAGCTAGTATTCCATCAACTCTGTTATTGTTGTCATTATCGTATAATGAGAAATCAACACCTGCAGTTTCTGCAGCGTCCACTGCTTCTCTTACTAAATCTGCTGCTTTATCATAGCCACTATCAGCGCCATAATAAAGATAGTTGCTATCTGCTCTGAACCATCCATAAACATCTACATCAACTGTTAATTGACTGTCTGATGATGTTTCATAGAATACTTTAAAACTTCCATCCCCATTTCTAAAATTCACCCCATAAAGTAGACTGTCGAAGTCTGATGTGTCATAAGTATTAGTAAGGTCTGGGTAGTCAATTAACAAGGCTAATACCTTAATATTTCCCGAAGCAGGGAAAGTTTTATTTTGAATTTGTTTTTTGACTTGGTTTAATACAGAAGATTTTAAAGGATTAAGATCAGGCTTTAATGAGAGAGAAACATTTACTAAGTAATTCTGTTCTGCAACAGTCCTTGAATTAGGGTTACGTGCTTTTACTCCATCAGGCACAAGCTCTCCAGATTGTTTTTTAGCATACTCATAAATTCCAGCATTGTTTCTTACTACTGAATAACCATCAGTAGTTTCTGTCCAATTATTATTCATGTTACCTTTTCCGACAATAGTTATGCTTGTACTATCAGCTTGTAAAATATCAACTGGAATGGGTGAGGCTATGCAATTAGAAGGAAATGAAAGTGGCTTTGAATTAGTCTGTGCATGTGAATTTTGAATACCAATACAAAGGATTAGTAAGCTTGTTAGCAAAGAGTAGAATTTTTTCATAATTAGGTAATCTTAATGCATTTTTTTACGAAGCATAAAGATACCAATAGTTGATTTAAATTCGATCTCTAAGTGACTGATATTTAAGTACCTTAAATTATGACTCTGTGCGTAAGGTGTTTTTTATTTCTCTTATCTCTTTTTGTAAGTCCATCATTGTATTGTTGAGTTGATCACGAGATAAATTTGGCTCCGGCATTTCATCACTAATGTAGTTTACAAATTTCCAGATCTCCAAAATTTCATTTACATTGATTTCAAAGGGTTTATAAATTGGATTTGTTGAGCAGAGCAATAAGCTTTGATTTTTATCGAACTGTTGATAAAGTATCTTGAAGACAACACCTTCGTTTTCAGTTACAACAATATAAGGGTAACCATCTTTAATGGTTTTCCAATTTTGAACAAACTCACCGGTTACCCAAGATTTATCTGAAACAGGTGGCATTGAATCACCACTAATCTGAAAAGTCCTAAATTTTTTATTACGGTCTAAAAAGGGCAATTGAAAGGTGGGTAATACTTTAATAAAATCTGGGTCACCATAACCAGTTGTGTAACCTGCTTTAGCTTTTACATGCACCAATTCTATATTCTCTTCATTTTGTCGATCAACGGTTGTAGCCAACACCCTTAACTTGCCTCCAGTAACATCAATATCAACCCCTTGTTCTAACTGGTTAAGGTATAAGTCCGATAGTCTTGCTAAATCAGTTTTTAAGAGTTTGTCAATTGATATTTTGAAGAATGCAGAAAAGCGCAATAAAGTCTCAAAGTTAGGCTCGGAGTTTCCCAATTCATATCCGCTCAGTGAACTTCTTTTAATACCTATCTCTTCAGCTAAGTCAGCTTGAGAAATCTTTTTCCTTTTTCGTAATAATTGAAGGTTGTTTGCAAAATTCATATCGACGTTATTTACGTCAAAAATATGATTAATATATTGTCATTTCAAATTTTGTATAATCTTTTTAGGCAACAAATGCTATTGCTAGTTTTATGTCGGTATAACTTACTTTCCCATTTAAGTTAGCATACATTTTTTTGAAACTCACCGGCTCCCCTTTTGGTACTTTTTTATATTCTGCTTCTACTTTTTTAATAATGGTGCTTTTGGGTTTGTAAAAACTGAGATTCATTTCTGGATTTTCTTGTTTTATCTTCAAAAAATGCCCTGCAATTGTTCCTTCAACCATGCCTCTTTCTTTCGCAATTTTATCAATACTAATGTTCTTCTTTAAGTATCCGAGTGTGATATCATAGGTGCTTTCTCCACTTTTCTTGGCTTTTATTTTACTTTTATGCTTTTTGAGCTGCTTTTCATCGGTTAAGCCTCCACATTTTTTAATAAATGCTTTTGCTTCTGATTCAAGATCTTCAATACTTACTTTTTCTGAAGCTTCTTTGGAGAGTTCTTGAAATCGCTTATCGGCTTTATAGGCCAAGGAGTCTAATTCCAATGCCGTTTCATTTAATCCCAACAATTTGAGGTTCTCCAACTTTTTTAATCTAGAAAGTGCTACATAACCTTGTCCTTTCTCAAAGGTTTTTGAAAGGTCTATTTCAGCGGCTTCTAAGGTCATCCCTTGACTTTTATGAATGGTTATTGCCCAAGCTAAGCGCAATGGAACTTGATTAAATTGTGCAAGCATTTTGCCACTCTCGTCTTGTATTTTCCAATCTTCTGGTTCTGCCGTTACTATTCGATCATCTAGTAAGCGAACAAGTGGGGTTTGATCTTCGTCGTCAAAATCGATGACTTCACCCAAACTGCCATTAACTACTCCTTTTTCAGGGTTGTTGCGCACAAACATTACTTTGGCGCCTAGTTTTAATTCCATTTTCTCAGCCGCTAAGACTGATTTTTTCAATGTTTCAACTAACTTTTCATTCCCCTTAGTTTCTGCAACATAACTTTTAGACTTCGTAGTTAACTTGTTGAGTTCTTCAAGATTTATGGCGTCTACATCTATGTTGTGTGTGTAAAGTTTTGTGGGCTCAATTTCATAGGCATGTTCATTTTCTTGAGCGTCCTTTAAGTTCATTAGTTGCATCTCTGAAAGTCGCCCTGCCCGTAGTTCGTTTAAAATTGCGTTCAATGAATTATCGCTTTGGCGATATTGCTCAGTAAGGTAGCAAATGGTTGGTGCGGCATTTAGCCAAGCCGTTGACATAAATGCAAACTTTTCTCTACTGCTGCCAGTGCCTACTGGTGGTAATTGAAAAAAATCGCCACAAAATATTACTTGTATTCCACCAAAGGGTAGCTGGTTCATTTTAAAATACTTCAGCACTTGATCTACCATTTCCAACTGGTTTCTATGCAGCATTGATATTTCATCAATTAATAACACTTCAACTTTATCAAACTTCTTGGTGAGGTACTTTTTAGTTTTTAAGTTTTTAAGCTGCGAGCTATTGAGGCTATTTTTTACACCAATTCCCGACCATGCATGAATCGTCATACCGTTAATGTGGGTTGCTGCAATTCCCGTTGAAGCAGTAATGGCAACAGGTACTTTTCGTTCTTTTAAGTAGTCGATATATTGGTTAAGTACATAGGTTTTACCAGTTCCAGCGGAACCAGTTAAAAAAACATTTTTTCCAGATTTGAGTATTGCTAAGGTTTGATCTTGCGTCATTTTATTGTGTGTTTAATCTACCCATTGACCTCTTTTGGGCCTTAAACTATCGCGAACAGCTATCATATTTGTTTCATCAACAACCATAAATGCCATTGTAGATTGTTCTTGTTCTTCGATGTCACAAGCGTGCACAGTTATCTTGTTTTTTTTGCCAAACTCTTTTAAATGGACGACATGGTGCTTAGCAGTTTCCACTGCATCATTACCATAGAAATCCCAAATTAACTTTATTTTTCTACTCATCTCAACTGTACTTTTCTAGCTTATTCAAATATCGGATTTCGCTTTTAGCTGAAAAAAATATTTCAACTTTAGTTGGTTTTATTTTATTATTTATGATTAAATTATTGGCATAAAATTGACGTAAAAATCGTCATTTGGTTAAAATAATGCAAAATAATCAAGATAAAAACATCATTCACATGGATTTAGACTCCTTTTTTGTTTCAGTGGAACGATTGAGAGAGCCAAAGTTAAATGGAATTCCGCTATTAATTGGAGGAAGTAGTAATAGAGGTGTAGTCGCTTCTTGTAGCTATGAGGCGCGGAAGTTTGGTATTCATTCTGCCATGTCTATGAAAGTGGCGAAGCGGCTTTGTCCGCATGCCACAGTAATTGGTGGCGATTCAGAGCAGTACAGTAAATTTTCAAACTTGGTAACCGATGTAATTGCCGAGCAAGTGCCCTTATATGAAAAATCTTCAATAGATGAATTTTACATCGATTTAAGTGGAATGGAGCGTTTTCATAACTCCTATTTGCTTGCTCAAAAAATAAAGAAAGACATTAAAAAGCACAGCGGGCTTAACATTTCTTTTGGACACTCCATTAATAAAACAGTTTCTAAAGTAGCCACCAATGAGTCGAAACCCAATGGATATTGTAAGGTAGAGCAGGGAAGTGAGCGCTTTTTTCTGTCGCCGCTCACCGTTAATAAAATACCACAAGTGGGTGCTAAGACCTATCATACCTTAAGGAGCATGGGCGTAATAAAAGTGCAAACACTGCAACAAATGCCCATGAATCTAATTGAAAATGTATTGGGTAAAAATGGTCGTAGTATTTGGCAAAAGGCACAAGGAGTTGACCATAGTCCGGTGAGGCCATATTCAGAACAAAAATCCATGTCTGCTGAACGAACTTTTAATCAAGACACCACCAATGTGACACAGCTGAAAAGTATTTTGGTGGGCATGACAGAGCGTTTGGCCTTTAAGCTGCGTAAGCAAAAAAAATTAACGGCTTGTATCGCTGTAAAAATCCGTTACTCCGACTTTGATACACAAACAATGCAATGCCGCATCACTTACACCTCGTCTGACCATGTGCTGATTAGTAAAGCCAAAGAGTTGTTTGACAAGCTATATCAACGGCGGATGCTAATCCGCTTGATAGGCGTGCGTTTTAGTCATTTAGTAGGCGGCGGTTATCAAATTAATTTGTTCGACGATACTGAAGAAATGATAAACCTCTATCAGGCGATGGATAGAATTCGCTTGCGCTTTGGAGACGATAAAGTGAGGAGAGCAGGAAGTTGAGTGAGGAGTGAGAAATTAGGAGTAACAATTTTGAATTGACGTTCAGAAACTGCAAACACAGTTTACACTAAAGTACAAGTGCTTTTAAAGCTAAACTTTAGGCACTTTTAATTCCAAATTGATCATTGAACATTAAATAATTGAACATTGAATTTTGTATTTAAATTGTCATAGCCAGTTTAGCTTTCGTTATGGAACAATAAAAACCGTTGATTTGCTTGCATTAGCTCAAAAAAACGGTCAAAAAGCCATTGCACTTACCGATATCAACTCTACTTCAGCTTGCCTGAACTTTGTTCGTATGGCAATTGATTATAAGGTGAAGCCCATTGTTGGGATCGATTTTAGAAATGGCATGGAACAACAGTTTGTTGGATTGGCAAAAAACAATGCCGGTTTTCAAGAGCTGAACGAGTATTTATCTCATCACTTGCACGAAGATGAAGTTATTCCCAACCGAGCGCCTGACTTTAAAGCTGTTTTTGTTGTCTATCCATTTAAAAGATACAAGCATCAGTTTATTCAGTTGGGAGATAATGAGTTTATGGGGATATCACTTGACGAATTAAAAAATTTACCTTTTTCTCCTTGGCGTGAGCATCAAAAAAAGTTTGTGCTATTGCAAGCCGTAACATTTCAAAATAAGCGTGACTTTAATATTCATCGACTTTTACGCGCCATTGATAAGAATACTTTATTGGCGAAGCTGCAAGCAAAGGAGCAAGCATCACCACAACAAAAAATGTACTCTAATGAAGTGCTGGAATCAGCTCTAAAAGATTTTCCGGCCATAATGAAAAATACAAAGCACCTATTAAAGAGTTGTACCATTAGTTTTAACTATAAAGGCAATAAAAAAAGTGGGACTATCAATCACAACAAGCAGACCTTCAAAAGCACTAAAGATGAAGACCAAAAGCTGATTCGCAGTTTGTGCGAGCAAGGACTCGATTACCGCTATCCTGATTTGGAAAAGCAGCAAGAAGTGCTGCCTCGCTTAGAGATGGAGCTCAAAGCAATACATGATAATCAGTTTGAATCCTACTTTTTAATCAATTGGGACATGTTGCGTTTTGCTCGTGAAAAAGGCTTTTTTTATGTTGGCCGCGGGAGTGGGGCCAACAGCATTGTGGCATACTTACTTCAAATTACTGATGTAGATCCTGTAAAACTCGACTTGTATTTCGAACGCTTCATTAATCCATACCGGGAAAATCCACCCGATTTTGACATTGATTTTTCCTGGAAAGACCGAGATGAGATTACTGCTTACTTATTTGAAAAATATGGGGTCAATAATCAAATTGGATTAGTAGCTACTTATAATACTTTTAGCTATCGATCTTTAGTGAGAGAGTTAGGAAAAGTTTTTGGGTTGCCCAATAATGAGATTGAGTTACTGGTTGCCGAAAAAAGACAGGACACAGTGCCTGATGATTATGTGGATTTGATTTATAAGTATGCTGCTTATATGGACGGCATACCAAATTACTTGAGTGTACACGCTGGAGGAATAATTATTTCAGAAAAACCGGTGCATTATTATTCTGCTACCTCCATGCCACCAAAAGGCTACCCACTCTTACAGTTTGATATGGTACATGCCGAAGATGCTGGTTTATATAAATACGATGTATTAAGTCAGCGGGGCCTAGGTAAAATAAAAGATGGCTTGGAGCTGGTAAAAAAACGAGGAAAAGAACCCGACTTAGATATTCGGCAGACGGCACGTTTTTTTGAAGATGAAAAAATTAAGGAACTGTTGCGCAATGGAAATGCCATGGGGTGTTTTTATGTGGAGTCTCCGGCAATGCGAATGTTACTCAAAAAATTAAAAGCTGATACTTATTTAGGTCTGGTAGCTGCCAGTTCTATTATTCGACCAGGAGTGGCCAAGTCGGGCATGATGCGAGAATACATTTTGCGTTCACAAAGTGGAAGCGAAGAATGGCGGAAAACGACACCTAAGGTGATGCAAGAGTTAATGGAAGAAACCTTTGGTGTAATGGTTTATCAAGAAGATGTGATAAAAGTGGCGCATTATTTTGCCGGTTTAGATTTAGGTGAGGCCGATATGTTGCGTCGCGGTATGTCGGGGAAATTTCGATCGCGTAAGGAATTTGAAAAAGTGCGGAAAAAATTTTTTGACAATTGTAAAGCAAAGGGTTACACCAATGAAGTTACTGCTGAAGTGTGGCGGCAAACAGAGAGCTTTGCAGGCTATGCTTTTTCTAAAGGACATTCCGCTTCTTATGCCGTAGAGAGTTATCAGAGCTTATACTTAAAAGCCCATTATCCCATGGAGTTTATTGTGGGCGTGTTGAATAACGGTGGTGGATTTTATAGCAGTGAAATGTATTTTCACGAAGCCCGAATGCTGGGTGCACAATTGGAAGCACCTTGTGTAAATAACAGCAATATATTGTCGGTGTTGAAGGGAAAGAATATCATTTATATGGGGTTTTATTTAGTACATGAATTGGAAGAAAAAACAGTGCATTGCTTTTTGCAAGAAAGAGAGAGAAGAGGAAGATTTAAAAATTTAGCCAACTTTATAGAGCGTTGTGCTATTTCAGTGGCGCAATTGAGTCTTTTAATACGTGTTGGAGCTTTTCGCTACAGTAAAAAGAGTAAGCAAGAATTATTGTGGGAGGTGCACCGTTTGTTAGGAAAATCTAAGGTTTCAAAACCAGCCATAAATCTATTTCAAACTGAACAAGACAGAGCCTTGCAAAAGTTAAGATTGCCGAAATTAGATCGTTTGTGTTTTGAAGATGCTTATGACCAAATGGAGTTATTGGGCTTTCCACTTTGTTCGCCATTTGAATTACTTAAGGAGAAGACTTTAGTTAAAATGAAAGCTCGAGATATTACGGCCTCATTGAATAAATATATAGCTATTGTAGGTTATTTAGTTACTGTAAAAAATACTCGAACAACAAAAGGACAGCTAATGCAGTTTGGCACTTTTGTGGATGATGAGGGAGATTGGATTGATACAGTACATTTCCCACCTACTGTAAATCAGTATCCCTTCAGAGGGAAAGGCTGTTACTTAATAAAGGGAAAAGTAGTGGAAGAGTTTGGTTATGCAACAGTTGAAGTGACTAGCATGCAACGATTAGAGTATGCAGAAAGAGGTCGCCTTATTAAAGAGAATATCAATTAGAAATGGATTAACTCAAATAATTGCTATATTTGGTGGCTGTGATTTAAAAATATATATTATGAAAATGAAAAAAATGAGAGCTGCTTTAGCAGCAATGACAATTGTAGCGTTAACTTTTACTGCTTGTAGCGGTGACGATGGAGAGCAAGGACCAGCAGGACCAGCAGGAGCTCCAGGAAATGCTAATGTTAATGCGAGTACTTTTGCAGTTACAACTGCTGACTGGGTTCGAATAGGTAATTCTGCTATTAGTCGTGATACTTTAGCTGTAGCTTCTATAGATCAATCAGTTGTTGATAATGGCGCTGTTCATGTATATCAAAGATTTACCGATAGCACTGATTGGAATGCCTTGCCATTTAGATATTTAACGCTTGATGCTTCTGGTCAGAGTGTAACTAATGCCAACGTGCAAGCAACTTATGGAGTTGGAGAGGTTTCTTTAAGTTTTTATACTGATGATAGACTTTTAGCAACTATACCTGATATGGATTTTAAAGTAGTTGTTATTCCTTCGGCTTCATTAGTAGATGGAATAGATGCAAACAACTATGAAGAAGTGAAAATGGTTTATGGTATTGAAGAATACGATTTAAAATAACAAAGATCATTTTGTTTTAAGAAAAAGGGGCGAACATCGCCCCTTTTTTTTGTGTTTTGAAAATGCTATTAATTGAGTTAAATTTAAGCTATGGAAATACAAGTTATCAAAAAAAATCAGCAAGCTCGTGGCCAATTTAACGGTGGTGAAATTTTGGAAAATAAACCCATTGGGTTTCCACGTGAAGGAGGACATCTAAAGCCCTATTCCAATTTATTTTATTGGGCCCATGCGCATTCTGATAATGGCAGTACTATTGGCTTACATCCGCATCAAGGGTTTGAGATTATGTCTTTTGTATTGAAGGGAAGCATTGAGCATTACGATACTTCTGATGAGGAGTGGAAAGCACTTAATACGGGAGCAGCCCAAATTATAAGAGCGGGAAATGGGATTTCTCATTCTGAAAAATTGAACCCCGGTTCGCATATGTTTCAAATTTGGTTTGATCCCAACTTGCAAAAAACTTTAGAGCAGCCTGCTAGTTATAATGATTATCCGAGGGATGCCTTTCCTGTTTCAACAGAAAATGGAGTTAAAACTATAATTTATAAAGGTGAAGGTTCACCACTAAAAATGGATAGTCCAGGAGTTGAAATAAAGCTGCTTGAGCTGGAGGAGGGAACACAAAAAATTCAGTTAGATGAGGATAAGACCCATTCCTATTATTTAATTGAAGGAGAGTTGGACATTGAAAAAAATGAACTAGAAAAGGATGACTTCTTAGTCGCAAGTGAAGCCAAAGAGTTAACTTTTGAAGTTAAAAATGCAAGCAAGTTGTTTATGATCAGCAACCCATCACAATTGGATTATACAACTTATGCTAACCAAACTAGAAGAGTATGAGTAGAAAAATAGCAATGATTACGGGTGCAACAGCAGGCATTGGAAAAGCTACAGCAGCTTTATTTGCCAAAGAAGGGTATGATTTAATTATTACCGGGAGAAGGGTTAACCGTTTAGCTAAATTGAAGGAAAGTTTAGAAAAGTCGCATGCTGTTGAAGTATTGATGCTTGATTTTGATGTCCGAAATAAAGCTGAGGTGAAAGAGGCAATTAATAGCTTGTCCGAAAGATGGAAAAAGATTGACGTATTATTAAATAATGCTGGGCTCGCTAAAGGTTTTTCAGACATTCAAGAAGGCGATACGGATGATTGGGATGTGATGATAGATACAAATATTAAAGGCTTGTTGTATGTATCGAGAGCTATTATGCCAATTATGATCGCCAATAAGAAAGGGCAAATTGTGAATATAGGTTCAATTGCTGGTAAAGAAGTATATGCAAAAGGGAATGTTTATTGTTCGACCAAACATGCCGTTGAGGCCATTACCAAGGCAATGCGAATGGATTTGTTAGCGCACAAAATTAGAGTTTCAGCTGTTTGTCCAGGAGCAGTAGAAACTGAGTTTTCAGAGGTTCGTTTTGAAGGTGATAAAAGTAGAGCAAAATCTGTTTATGATGGGTACCAGCCACTGAAGGCGGAAGATATTGCAGAAGCAGTACTTTTTGTGTGCAGCAGACCAGCTCATGTAACCATTAATGATTTGTTGATTATGCCTACAGCTCAAGCGAATACTTCCAACCTCCTCAGAGAAAATTAAACCAGATTACTCAACAATATTGTAATCGTTTTTTGCAGCCTCCCAGTTAAATAAGAAAAGCATCATTGCTTCATCTAATCTTTTTAAAAATAAGGGGTTAGGAGAATTCATGTTTTTAAAGTAATCCTCTTGAAATTGCCCTAATTCATATTTAAAGAAAACTGCCTTAGACATAGCATATAGATTATTATTTGAAGGATGGTTTACGCGCCCTAAGTAACTTTGATATTCTCTCAAAATACCTTCCAACTTGCTTTCTGAGACATCAAAAACTGCAGAGAGTTTTCCAATAATCTGGCTGATCAATCGGTTGTCTTGATGCGCGGGGAGATGATTGGGAATTTCTTTTAAGTTGGCTGCTAGTACAATCAACAAAAACTTACTGTCGTTGTCTTCGCTTAAGCCTGGTGATTGAGCAAATTCAGGGGCTTCGTTAATTAAACCTACAATGTCTGCATAGGCTGCTTCAACTGTTTCTAAAGTAGCATTTACAAATAAATTTGCCAGTGCATCTTCCTTCAGTTTTTTCTTGCCAAATAATTTTGATAACATAGTCTAATTAGTTGGAAACTAGTTTGCTCAAAAGTAGTAGCGATTGAATCACCTACTGAAAGCCTAGGGAAATGCTTATCAACAAAGTTATTAACGTTTTTTGAAAATTGTTAATAAACTAGCTGTTGAAAAGCTAAGAGTGAGATGAATGAGTCTGAGTAAGTCTTAGAGGTAGGTACTGCTTATCTATTAGTAGTTTGAATAGAGCTTAACAAGTGCTTTTCAACACCTTATCAAGGCTGCTATATCCACTTTTTCTTTCTAAAAAAAAGTAACATACCAATTGCAACTAATACCATTAATCCCCAAACAATTGGATAGCTCCATTCAAACCCAAGTTCTGGCATATGTTCAAAGTTCATTCCATAAATACCAGCAATAAAGGTGAGTGGTATGAAAATGGTAGACATTATTGTCAAAACTTTCATGATCTCATTCATGCGGTTACTGGCTGTATTCATAAAAAGGTCCATAATACCGCTTAATAAATCACGATAGGTTTCTAATGATTCAATGACTTGTATAGTATGGTCGTATAAATCAGTTAAAAAGCGCTCCGTTTCTTTATTAATGAGCTTACTCTCACTTTTTAATAAGCTATTGATAGATTCGCGTAAAGGGTAAATCGTTCGTCGTAAGTAAATTAACTCTTTTCGGACCACTTGCATTTTTTGAAGGGTATTGCTTTTTGGTCGCTCCATCACTTCATCCTCCAACTCTTCAATTTTTTCTGCTAAGCGGTCAAGAACTAGAAAGTAATTATCTACAATAGTGTCAATGAAACGATAGAAAAGATAATCAGGTTTTTTCTGCCTTATTTTACCATAGCCCTTCATCAGCCGTTCACGCAATAAATCAAAAAGATCTTTGGGTTGTTCTTGAAATGATATTACGGTGTTATTGCCTAAAACAAAACTTAGGTGTTCGTATTCAATTCCTTCACTTTTTACTTCGTGAAACATTTTTATGGTAAAGAATATATAATCTCCAAAATCTTCAGTTTTTGGTCGTTGATCAACATGCAGCACATCCTCTAACATTAAGGGATCTAATTTAAAAAAGTCACCTACCTTATTGATTAATTCAATATCATGGAGACCATTAATGTTTATCCATTTAAATGTACTTTTATCACTGAGGATGGTGCTTAATTCCTCGATATTGTCGGCAGCCTTTTGCTCAATCTCATGTTGATTAAAAGCATATACTTCAAGTGTTACTTTCTCAGTATTTTTTCGACCAGTATAAATTAGTGTTCCTGGTGATTGTCCAATCATTTTAGAGGCTTCTTCCCTTATAGAAAATCGTCTGAAGTTTATTTTAGGAACAGCTGGAAGTGGAATTTTTAGCTTATTTCTCATGTTCTTTTTTAACTGGTTCAGCATTTTTGTAAACTATAGTTCGGTAAGGAAAAGGGATCTCAATTCCCTCAGCATCAAAACGGTATTTGACGCTTTTGTATAAATCAGTTTTCATTTCAAAACCGGCATTAAAATCAATAGCCCATACATAAGCTCGTATATTGACAGATGAATCTCCAAAACCAATAACTCGTGTAATGACTTTTTCTATTTTGCTCATCCGGTCTTCTTCAGACCTGTTGTCGATGCAACTTTGATGTTTTTCTGCCTCCTCACGCATAATTTTCATAGCGAGGTCAATATCGCTATCGTAGCTTATTCCCATCTCTAAAAACACACATGTTTTTGAGTCACCAATGGAAGCATTTAATATAGTCTCTGCGCTTACTACAGAGTTAGGTATCACATACCTTTCGTTTTGAAAACTTCGTATTACTGTATGTCTCAAAGTGATGTCTTCTACAGTTCCCCAATTGAGACTTCCTATCTTAATGATATCACCTACGCGGAAAGGCTTAAATAGAACAATGAAAATACCGCTGATAAGATTAGAAAGAGCTGCTTGTGAGGCAAAACCAACTATTGCTGCAAATATTCCAGCACCGGCAAACAAGGTGAGTCCAAGTGCTTTTAAAGAAGGAATGGTGTAGAATATTAAAAGTGCTCCAAGTAAAAAGAAAAAGAAGCTAATTCCATTGCTTAAAAACTGGTAATTGGTTTTGTCAAATGTCCCTTTTGTTTTTGTGCGCTCGAAATGTTTTCTAAGTCCTCTTCTTACCAGTTTTGCAAAAAGAAACATCACTAAAATGATGATGAGTGTATTTAAGATGTAATACACATCATGAATCAAGGGCCAGTCTGTTGGAATATATTTTTTAAAATCAATGTCCATTGTAAAGTCTTATGTTTTTATCATTCAATTGTCAGTTTACTGTTAAAGAGTATTACTTTTAAAAGAAACTTACAAAATAGAAGGCTTAGCAATTAGGATCAGAGTAGATTTCTAATGTAAAATAAAAATTTCATTACCATTTCATATCATCATAAGAAATAATTTCTTTTTCTAATAACTCTTTTAAAAATATCTCAGTCATGTCACTTTTAAAAGCAAATTCATATTTTAAGTCTGATACGTAAGCTTTTAAGCGCATTTTCAAATATGATCTTCTCTCTTTTACCTCATTAAAAAACAAAACTGTTATCGGCTTATTGAGATAAATATATCTTGATGTTTGGGCAGTTTCGGTTGCGATTTTCCGTACTAAAGCTGTATCAATGTTAATGGGTAGGTAAATTTCCGACACCACCTGACAATTGTTTTCACCAGCATTTGAATTCGATACAGCCGTATTAACCACTTCTGAATTGGGAATTGATACCAAGGAGTCATCTTTGGTAACTATTCTTGTAGAGCGCAATCCAATGCCTACTACTTCTCCATAGTATTCGCCAACTTCAATTTTATCTCCAATCTGAAATGGTTGATCAAAAAGGATCATGATCCCTCCAAATATATTTTTTAAAATATCTTGAGCTGCAAATCCTACTGCAATGCCTGCTGAAGCTAATACAGCAAAAACCGTTTCTCGAGGCGGGTTAAACACTCCTTCAATGATAATGAAAACCACAGTTATCCACCCTGCAATTCGGATGAATGGACCAATATTTTTAAGAAATTTATAGGAGTTGTTAGTTCTTTTATTAAAACTACCAATAATTAGAATTAAAAACTTAAGGAAATAATAGGCTATGATACAAATAATTATGGCCCATAAGATTTTCCAAAATGAGAATATTTCGCCAATATTTTTAAAAGGGTTGGGCTCCTCTTCTTTTAAGTTTTCTAAAGCAGTTTTTTTTGAGACTTTTATTGAATCTTTTGTTTGCTCAACATAAATAGTATCTCTTTTTATCACTTGAATGGTGTCATGCACCACCTTTTCTTTTTGATTTTTAATGTCAGGAATAGTAGCTGATAAAGCTTGAGTGCTAGAATAATCTCTAGCAGGAGCAGTGTCAACTTGTCCGTTTATAAAAAATGAGAGGTAAAAGAAAAGACTTAATAAAAATGCTCTCATGACCTAATGAATTATATTTTTATTGGTTAGTACATTAACAATCTGTCTGAATAGCAATCGGTTAATTGTATACCTGCCTTTGGTTGAGTTTAAAATGCCTTGATCTTCTAAAACCATTAAATCAAGTCTGCTTTTTATTTCTGATTGATTAAAGAGCAGGGCATGTTCATCTATGCTTAAGCTATCGTGAAGCAATAACGCATGAAGGGTATAGCTGCTTTCTTGAGGTAGCTTTGATAAAAAATCAAAATTAACATTTTTCAATTGCCCAATGGTTATGTAGTTCTTTTCAACATGTTGAGTAGAACGCAACCAGTATAATAAAGCCAAACTAATATTACTATGGGCAAAGCGATTTAGGCTATCAAAGTAGGATTTTTCCAGAAGTAGACCCTTTTCTTTATCATTTAATCGAGCAAATTTTCGCTTTTCTTGCTTTGATATAAGGGATTCAGAATATTTTATATTGTATCCACTTACCCTATGTCTTTTCATGATCACCTCAATGATTTGCTTATCATTAAAGGTTTCAAGTTGAACAATAAATTTGAAAAACCGATTAATATTAACCGCTTTTTCTAAATATTTCCAAGCGTAAGAAGTGTATTCCTGAATCCAAAAAATCTTATCATCAGTTCGTGAAATAAGCTCAAATAATAAGTTGATTGCGTCAAATCCTTGAATCTTTTTCATGAAGAAATGCTGCATATCTTCAAGAATTATTATAGCGTAATTTCCGTTGTTCAGTTCTTCTACTAATTGATCAAAAGTGTCGAGTTTATCATTTTTTAATAAGTCTTTAAATAAATTGAAAAAGTCCTTTTCAGAGGAATAATTAGCAATAAGCTTTTTTCTCAAGATTTTTTCTTCCTTGATTTCTTTTAAAAAGAAATTCAATAAGCTGCTAGCACCGCTTCCCTTTTCTCCATTTATTGCTGTTGCAGAATAATTTCCTTTTTTCCAGTTTTCATATGCATTTTTTAGCTTTTTTAATTCATGCTCTCTGCCTACAAAAAATACTTCTTCTTCAGTTGGCTTAATACTGTATAACCTTTTGTATACATAGGGTAACTGTTCTATTGCATCTTGAGTTTGGGTAAGAAAGTCACTTAGTTCAGCTGAAAGTTCAGCAGGCTCTTCGATGAGTCCTAGCTTTTTAGCATAAGATCTAAATATAGTTTTGGTAATAGTGCTTTTTTGTCGAACGTACCTAAATAGAATAGGTAAGGAATTTTTAATTTTTAAGAGTATCTTTTTTTTGTAGTCTTCAGTTTTTTCTACTGCTTTCGCTTTTGCTAAGCGCAGACGTAGATCTGTTATGTTCTCATTAACTGTAAGTTTAAGTAAGCCTGAGTTTAAGGTGTCTACAGCAGCTTTTAAATTTTTGGTAATAAGGGATTCAATTTCATTTAACTTTTCACTTATGTCATCTGACTTGGCTTGTGTTCGCTCCAAACCTTCTATTGCAAGCTCATGAATATTTTCTTCAGATTGTTGTTCTTTTACCGAATTGATGGCGGCATCAAGATTATAATCTACAATTCCAATTAATTCATTAAGACTAAGCTCAACATTTTCAAGTTGCTTAATTACTTCTGTTTTTAATTCTCGAGCAGCAGCTGAAAACTTACTAAATAAATCAATCTCAACTAATTCACGTGGGTTGAAGTGATTTAGTTCAGATTTGTTGATAGGTGCATGATAAAATTCTTTTGCATAGATTATTCGACGGGTTTTCATCAAAGCAATTTGCTTTTTGATCCTTACTTCCAAACGTTCAATTAAGTTTGGTAAGTTTTGGTTGTAAAGCTTATCTATGCTTTGAGGTATTATCTCTTGTTTTAGTTTTAAGTTGATTCGTTTACGTTCTGCTTGTAGCTTCTCAGGTAACTCTTTGCTTTTTGTTTTATCTCTAAGTGGTTTTATTACTTTATCAAGCTCTTGCCTTATTGCCTCTAGATGACTGTCAATCGTGCTTGAAATTCTGCTTCTACAACTTTTTTGAGTTAGATCATAATGCATTAATGCGTTATATTTTATGAGGTATAGCTCTAAGTCAATTTGAAAATCATCAATTTGAGCAAAAAGCGTGTTTCGCCAACCATTGTAAATTTTTTGAAATCGCTTGTTTGCAAGTTTTTCACCTAGCACTAACTTATTATTTGAAAAAGCGCTTGCACTTAATTCAATAGTGCCAACTTTTTCATAAGCGACTAGGTAGGTGGAATAAATTTCACCTACTTTCTGATTGAGTTGATCTTTCCAATCCTTGTATTTTTGATCCAAATTTTCGAGCATTTTTGATGCTCGGTCGGATTTCGATAATTCAACTATATGTTCCAAGAACTCATTTCGCTCAATATTTTCTTCATCTAGGAATTCAATAAATTCCTTATTCAGCTCCTTGTCTATTTCCCAGCTGACATTTAACGTATCGCACTTAATACCTTGTAATTCTTCAAAAAATGGAAGCCCGGCGAACATAATTTCATTTTGGAAAAAATGATGACACAATGAGCGTAAAGGAATTCTATGCTTCCAGAAATGTATTGGCTTTTTTTCCTTTCGGAAAAGGTTGGTAAAATGTTGGGGAAGTCTGCTAAACTTGAACAATATTGCTTTAACACCTTTTTTAAAACTCATTTGAAAGGAGTCAACTTTGCTCACTTTAAAACGTTCTTCGTTTTGTTCTTTTGTAATATGAAGAGGAAGGTCTTCTATAAATTCGTGGAGTTTTTGGTAAAAACTGCTAAAAGTATCTTCGCAATTTAATTCTCCAATTTCAGGAAATTCAGCATTTAATACATCATACAGCTCTCCTTTTAGCCAGGTAGTTTCGTTAATGAACTTTGTTTTATTTGCAGAGCTTTCTATGCGCTGTAGGCGATCCAAATACTCCTGGTATATGGATTTTGTTTTTTCAATAAGTTCTTTTTGATGATTGAGCTTCGACTCAATAGGAGCAAAGTAGCTAGAAGTGATTACTTCTTGAATATCGGTTAACTGTATTGGGTTTTTTGCTTTCAATTAATGCTGTTTAATGTCCACCAAGATAACCAAAATTAGAATCAATATTTATTCTACTAAAAAATTAGAAAATTATTAAAATGTTAATCTCTCGTATTTATTCTAAAGGAAACTCCTGCTGAAATAAAATAAGCCTTTACTTCTACATCAAATTCGCTAAGCGTGTTTTGACCATATCCTCCGTATAGGTCTAGTTGTAAATTATCACTGAGTCGATAGCCCAAACCTCCATCAAAAAAAACTTGGGTATCTACATCATCTACTGTTCCATAAGCTTCCACCACCATCACTAAGCGATCAGTTAAACTGTATCCAAAACTAAAAACATAACGGCCGAAAGTATAATCGATTTCATCATTATGCTCTATTGAAAAATTAGAATTCAAAATTAAGTTGTCCGAAAAACGATGCTGCATGATCAACTTGCCTTCGTAGTTGAATTTATCACGTTTATAACGATCCAATCCTCCAAATTTTGCGGTTACTTGAAAGCCAATAGCAGGTATAATACCATATTGCTTCAACAAGTGCTGTCGTAAACCTAATTGAAAGGTGCTAAAACCAGATTGTTCTTCTGCAAACTCTGATGTAATATTGGAGCTAAAGGTCTCTTTAAGGGCATAACCATAACCTACTCTGAATTCTGTTTTTTCAAACAGACCAATACGGAAGATTGAATTATGATTCCAGCTTTTAGCTTCTGACTCCCGCATCCCAAAATCTGAGCTAACATCGTTAAAATCTATTCCACTCTGAACCTGGTATATTCCCTTACCAACACCAAATGGCCCATTGGATTGCCCAGGTCTACCGGTTACAATAGTCTCGTTGAATTGTGCGTGTGCAAAATTTCCAATCAATACAAAGAGTATTAATTGAATGATGTGACTAAATTTCATAATTTAAAAGAGTTCGACTCCTGTATAATTATAAGGAGTAATTTGCTTCAATTCTTTTTTAATTTCTGCTGAAACTTCCAATTGATCAATAAATTCTTGGATAGACTTCTCTGTAACTTTTTCGTTTTTTCGAGTTAAATCTTTCAAAGCCTCGTATGGTTTTGGATAGTTTTCTCTTCGCAAAACGGTCTGTATTGCTTCAGCTACAACCGCCCAGTTGTCCTCGAGGTCTTGCTTAATTTTTGCTTCATTGATCAACAGTTTACCTAAGCCTTTTTGCATTGACTTTATAGCTAAAACGGTGTGTGCTATTGGGACTCCTATATTTCGCATTACGGTGGAATCAGTTAAATCGCGTTGCAATCGGCTCAAAGGTAATTTGGCTGCCAGGTGTTCAAATAAGGCATTGGCAATTCCCAAATTTCCTTCTGAGTTTTCAAAGTCAATAGGGTTTACTTTGTGTGGCATTGCTGATGAACCAATTTCTCCTTCTTTAATTTTTTGCTTGAAGTAATCCATGGAGATATAAGTCCATAAATCCCGATTCAAGTCAATCAAAATCGTGTTGATGCGTTTCATGGCATCAAACAAGCGAGCAAGATTGTCGTAGTGCTCAATTTGAGTGGTAGTTTGCGTTCTATAGAGTCCTAAGGTGTCATTTACAAATTCGTTGGCAAAGTCAACCCAGTTTACCTCAGGATAAGCTACAAAATGAGCATTAAAATTACCAGTAGCTCCGCCAAATTTTGCTGAAAAGGGAGTATCAATTAAAGAGTTATACTGTTCTTTTAAACGTTCTGCGTAAACCATAATCTCTTTTCCCAAACGAGTAGGGGAGGCTGGCTGTCCGTGAGTTCTTGCCAACATGGGAATGTTTTTCCATTCTATAGCAAATGCATTAAGTTCTGAAATAACTTCATTCAACTCTGGAATATAAACTTCTTCGGTTGCATCGCGCAATGAAAGTGGAACAGCTGTGTTGTTAATGTCTTGAGAAGTTAATCCAAAGTGAATGAACTCCAATTTTTCGCCAAGTCCAGACTGCTCTAATTTTTCTTTTATGAAGTATTCTACTGCCTTAACATCGTGGTTGGTGGTTTTTTCAATTTCCTTAACGCGCAAGGCATCTGATTCGGAAAAGTCCACATAAATTTTGCGTAGTGTTTTAAATTGTTCTTCAGTAATTCCTTCAAGCTGTGCTAAAGGAATTTTACATAAAGAAATATAATACTCGATTTCAACCCTAACTCGATAGCTGATTAAAGCAGACTCGGAAAAATAGGTGCTCAGTTGCTCTACTTTTGATCGATATCGACCGTCAATTGGAGAAATCGCATTTAATGAAAAATCACTCATCGTCAAATGTTTTTATAATTTCAGCATGAATAAATGAACTTAATTCAGAAACGTAATCAGTTGAAAAATCAAATTTTATTCCTGCTGTCTCATATATTTTATCAATTGGTTTGGTGTAGCCCAAAGCCAATGCTTCTTTGTATTGTTGTATCGTTTTTTGCGGGTTTTCTCTATAATTTCTCCACATAGCAATTGCCCCTAACTGAGCCATCCCATATTCAATATAATAGAAGGGAACTTCATATAAATGCAGCTGCTTTTGCCATTGATTTTTTTGAGCATCCTCTAGGCCGCTCCAATCTACTTTGCCACTGCCAAACTCTTCGGTTAATTCTAACCAATAGTTATATCGTTCTTCAGTGGTATGATTTTTATGGGTATAAATCCAATGTTGAAATTTGTCGATGGTGGCCACCCAAGAAAGTGTGCCTAAGGTGTCGAGCAGCTGATCTCGCTTTGCCCTCTTCAAGTCAGCTTCATTGTCAAAAAAGGTGTCCCAATAATCCATACTAAAGAGCTCCATGCTCATCGAGGCTAACTCTGCAATTTCAGAAGTAAGACTTTTAAATTCTACCAGTTCAAGTGAATGGCTTAGCACAGAATGCACGGCATGACCACCTTCATGAACCATAGTAGTTACATCGCGCATTGAACCAACAGCATTCATGAAAATAAATGGATACCCAGATTCATATAATGGATAATTAAAGCCTCCAGGAGCTTTTCCCTTTTTTGACTCCAAATCAAGGTGTTGATGAGTTTTCATCTCTCGGAGGCAGTCTCCGAAAAAAGGATCTATTTTATCGAAGCAGACAATCGTTTTTTCAAGTAACTCATTACCATTTTCAAAAGGCATAAGCGGAGCCTTTCCAGTAATATCAACTGATAAATCCCATGGTTTTAGGGTGTCGATGCTTAATAGTTCCTTTCTTTTTTCCGTCATCTTGGTGTTTAGTGGAACAACTGTTTTTCGAATAGAATTATGAAACTCAACACAATCGCTAGGAGAATAGTCAAATCTTCCCATAGCCTTAAACATGTAGTCTCTATAATTATCAAAATCAGCATTTTTAGCCACTTTTTGGCGAAGCTCAATCAAATCATTAAATAATTTATTGAGGGGATCAATGTCCTTATTACGTCTTTCTATTATAAGCTTGAAGACTTCTTCACGAACGGAGCGATCAGTGCTTTTTAAGAATTTAGCAGCCTGCTGCAAGGTATACTCTTTTCCAGCGTACTCAATTGACATTTTAGCGGCGATTGAACCGTATTTTTGTGCCTCTTCTTCTAATTTTGTGAATAAGGGAATGTTTTCTTCTCGAAAGAGCTCTATTTTATTTTTTATGGTTCTGAGCATTACATAGTAATCATCACCCTTGAGCTCATTTTTTAATGGTGAGTTGTATAATTTCTGATTGAGTTTATTCTCAAAAGGAGCAATTTTGGGATTAATTTCTTGAATAAAATGCTGAAAGCTTTTTTGAAGAGTTTCATTTTCAGTATCAACATTCATACGGATGTATCGCCAAGCAAATTCTTCTTCCAAAACAGCTGAAAGTTCACTTCTATCTATCAACCATTGTTTTAATTGATTTGCTGATTCAAGTTGTCTATTACTAAGATTTTCAAAATAAGGGACTATAGTTGACCATTCAAAAACAAGATGCTCATCAACAAAATTTCTCGATTTTTTTAAGGTATTTAAGCTCATAAAACTACTTTCCTTTTGAAGAAGCTTTTGTGCTGCTCTTTTTAGATGGAGCTGCCTTTCCGCTTGGCTTATTGGCTTTGTTTTTAGTAGCAGATTGACCTGTCTTTTTTGTAGTTGTTTTTTTAGCTGGAGATTTTGCTTTTGATTCTTTTTTATCCGCTGTTTTTTTAGTGTCAGCTTTCTCTTCTGAATCTAATTTTAAAAGATCTTTTTCGAGTAATATGTTATACCATTGCACCAATTTTTTAATGTCTGATACATAAACCCTGTCTTGATCGTAATTAGGAATAACACTTTGTAGGTAGTTTTTTAGCTCCACTGCAGATGATTTGTGCGATAAAATTGGCTTGTGATCAGCAGCTTTTAGCATAGAAGTAAATACTTCAGAAAGCAACAAGTCTTCTTCATAGGTGTAAATACTAATGTCTTCTAATGAGCTTACACGCTCTGCGCCATGCACAGCGCTGCGTTTGCCATCTTGTAGTGATTCAACGATAAGACCAGTTCTAGTTTGCGAAACAATTTTTGACAAACCTGGCTTGCCTGAAATAGAAATAATGCCTGATAGTTCCATGTAAGTTATTGAAAAATTAAGGCCGTAAAAGTAAGGATTTATCGAGGAAACTAAATTGTTAAAAAGCGCAACTAAAAGTAGCTTAGTTGCGTCTTTGTTAAATTATATAAATGGTTATTTTAGTAACCTAGAATTCTTACTCTTTTTTCAATGAGAAAAATCTTCTTTTTAAGTCTACTGTTCCTATCAATTTTATTGGTTCCCAATGCCTCAAATGCTACCCACATTATGGGCGGTGAGATAACCTGGGAATGCGATGCCAATGGTCGTTACGACTTTAGAGTTTCCGTTTACAGAGATTGTAGTGGAAATGCTGTGCCAGTAAGAGGTCACTTGTATATCCATAATTACCCCAGTGTAGGAGTTGTAACTTTAATTGCTAAAAATAACAATCCCGCAGGTGCGACGAATACTTCAGACATATATTCCTCTGTAGTCGGAGATACGATAAAACCAAATTGCAGAACTGGAGCGACTTATATTTGTGGTAACGGAGGAGGAGATCCTGAAGCTGTGTTTGTTGAAAATATTGAAGTTAATAATGTAAAACTCAATGGAAGGCCACCTCTAGGTGGTTGGATTATTACCTACTCCGATGTTGCAAGAAATCCAAATGATAATATTTCTGGTCAGCCTGGAATTACATTAAGAGCTAAAATGTTCTCTAGTTCAGCAACAGTAAATGATACTTGTGTTGACAACTCTCCTGTTTTTCGTGAAGAAGCTACGAGTTTATTGTGTTTAGGTTCTGCCTTTACCTACAATCATAATGCATCTGATGCAGAATTGGATTCTTTGGTTTACGAGTGGGCCAGACCGTTAGGTGACTTATTTAATAGCAATCGTGATGGTTTTTTTGGAAATCCTGACCCACTTCCAAGCTTATTTGTTGAGGGATCTACTCCTTCAAATGTAGGCTTTGATTTCAGGACTGGTGGAACCGGTAGATATACCTTTGATTCGCCTTTTCCCAATTCATCTCAAGATGTTCGAAATGTAGCTGCAGTTTTAGATCAAAATACTGGAGAGATTTCACTGGAGTGTTATACTAGCGGCAAATATGTTTCTGTTGTAAAAGTTTCTGCCTATAAATGTGGAGAAAAAGTAGCTGAAATTTATCGAGAGTTACAATCTAACATAAATGCAAATTGTGCTACTTTGAACAATGAGCCAACCATTCGTCCACCGTTTTTAGACCCTTCAAATAATTTCACCTTGTTTAATGATACTGTAAACGCCGGTGATTTAGTCACTTTTAATATTCAAGTAACAGATTTTGATTTTATAACGGACTCTTCAGTTATTCCACCAGTCATTAGGTTCGATACAGTTACATTGGAGGCTTCAGGTTTGCAATTTGGCACAAATTATACTAGCTCCACAACTGGATGTCCAAATCCTCCTTGTGCCACATTAACTAGTTCACTGCCACAGTCTTCTCAATCGGGTGTAAATTCCTCCTTTAGGTGGCAAACAGATTGCAACCATGTTGCTTTTTCAGATGGCTGTGTTTCTTTATCCAATACCTATACTTTTGTTGTTAGAGCAACTGATAACTCTTGCCCTATTCCAGCTCAAAATATTGCTACTATTTCAGTAACAGTTTTGGCTGATTCTGTTATTCAATCTCCTCTAATTAATTGTTTGGATGTTAAAAATAATGGTGATGTTGAATTGGATTGGAATACTACACCAAATATTGGCAATTCATTTACCGCGTGGATGATTTATTCAGCTACCAACAAAAACGGACCGTATAGCTTGGTTGATAGTGTAAAAACATATAATACTACCACTTATACTCATGTTGGTGCAAATGCTGATGATCAACAAAGATGGTATTTTATGAGAAGTCGCTCTGGTTGTAAAGGGCAAATACAGAATGTTTCTAGAGATACGGTATCTACAATTTTTGTAGACTTCCAAGAAAATAATGCTGATTTAGATGTCATCTGGAATCCATTGGGTGATCCAAATCCTGTTGGTTCATCAAATCAATATCGAGTTTCAAAGGCATACCCAGTTACTGGTGGGTTGAGTTTTTACCAAAACACAATGGACACCACTATAAATGAAACTTTTGCAGTCTGCTCGGATACAGTTCAATATAGAGTGGAACTTGTAAATACGGCAGAAGCGTGTACCTCTAGATCTAACTTGGCAGGTTTTCGATTTGAATTTGCACAACCACAAACAAATTTTAGCTTCCCTGCAAATCCTTGCCCTAATACTTCTATAGCTTTTACCAACCTTACAACGATCTCTAGTGGTACGATTACATACAGTTGGGACTTTGATGATGGTTCACCGGTTTCAACAACTGAGAATCCAAGTCATACTTTTACTTTACCTGGCTCATATGATGTGACCTTAACGGCTACTTCGAGCTTAGGTTGTGATTCCATTTTTATACAAACGCTCGATGTTGATTTTCCTGATGCTGATGCTGGCACAGACATAGCTATTTGCACTGCAGGTTCAACTCAAATAGGCGGCAGTCCAACCACCACTGCAGGAAATACAATAACATGGTCACCTGCAACAGGCCTATCAAGTACATCGGTTGCCAACCCAACTGCCACTCCTACAACAACTACAACATACACGGTTACAGTTACTGAACCTTCTGGATGCAGTAATACTGACCAAATTACCGTTACTGTAAATAGTATTCCCACCGCTGACGCTGGTTTAGATCAAACCATCTGTAGTGGCGACAATGCGAGTTTAGGCGGCAGTCCAACAGGTCCAGTAGGCGCGACATACCAGTGGGACAATGTAGCAAGCTTGAGTAGTGGTACAGCAGCCAACCCAACAGCTACTCCAACAGCAACAACAACCTATAGTGTAACAGTAACAAGCGGAGTTAACTGTACAGCAACAGACCAAGTGACCATTACCGTAGATCCATTACCCACTGCCGATGCTGGTTTAGACCAAACGATATGTGATGGCGACAATGCG
>JAVJQS010000011.1:0-92110 GCA_040218815.1 Vicingaceae bacterium
TGTCAATTATTTAAGAACTACTTTCTTCAATAATTTTTCACTATCATTCTCTAAAGTCACAAAATAAACACCTTTATCTAAGTTAGATAAATTCATTCGCTCAATTTTAGTTCCGTTTACTTGAACTTGAGTTGAATAAACTAGTTGACCTAACATGTTTCGAACGTTTAAGTTGTAATTAGCTTGTGCTTCTGACGTAATGGTTAATTTGAACTCACCATTACTAGGGTTTGGAGAAACCTCAAACGCAGCAGAAGCTACACCAGTTGATTTTACCCCAGTTGAAAGAGGTAGGTTACCCATATTCAAACGAATTGCAGGATTACCTTGAACCCAACCCCAGCCTGCAGCAGGAGCATGCGCTAAGTAAAGGAAAGTAGCAACTGGTACCTGAAATGGTGCAGAAGAGCCATCATTTTGTACTTCAAAAGTTGATCCTGTAGGCAAGTTAGTTACTTCCCAACCAACAGCATATTGACCAGAATCCAATCCACCTGTCATTGCAGGGCCAGTGGTTAATGGCAAAGAGATAAAGTTTCCAAGATCACCTGCAGCTACTGTATAAGTAGAAAACGATGAAGCCACCTCTCTTATAAATGCACGATCAATACTAAAGTTAGCACCATTTATAAATAGAGAATCTTCGTTGTATTCCCAAATTTTAGGAACTATTTCTACTCCAGTATTTCTTGTATCAGTTGATACTGCAAAAGAAACACTTGTAGGAATATTATCAACTCCATTTCCAGATCTGTTTTCTAAAATATATAATGTAGCAAAACGGTCTCCAACAGTTGTTCCTCCAGGTGTTCCTGTGGCTCCATCAACAAAACTTGCAGGACCAATTCCACCACCAATTCCATTATCATCTCTTGCAAAAACTGTATCTGTAGTTGTAAAAGTTCTAGAAGCTACATTGTTTGAAGGTACTTGATCAACACTATCTGCAGAAACATCCCATGATGCTTCAAATGTCCCTAAAATAGTAGGAACAAATCGAGGAGTTCCTGTCAATACATCAACAGTTGAATCACAAAGTGGACCAACAATTGTTCCTCCTCCAGGCGTTAAAGTAGCAATATTATACTGGTTTCCTACTCCTGTAGCTCCACCAGGAAAAGAAAGGTGATCAATATTTCCTACCAATCTTACATTTGTTTGATCTACACTTCCCTCGTTGGTTAGTCTTGCAAACAATGGTAGGGGTGGAAACAATTCATAAGGAATTTGACCGTAAAATGGGTAATAGGTATAATTTGCTTCGTTAAATTCTAAATAAGGATCATCTATTGAAATATCATTTTCAGGTCCTTCAACAACTGCAAAATCATCAATCATCCAAAAATAGTTTGAATGGCCATTGGCGTAGATTCTCATTCTTATAGAATCTGCTCCCGCTGCTGTACAACTAATATTGATTACTGTTATTTCACCACCTATTGCATTTGAAGTATTTGCTGCATTCCCAACTTCACCAGGAGTCATATCGTACTCATCGAAAGATGCAAAATTATCCGTACTTACTTGAAGCGTTTGCTCATCAGCACCTGAACAACAAAATCTATAATACTGTTGAAAAGTAACTAATACAGCATTAGGCATTGGATTAGCTCCATTTGTAATGTTCCCAGTTTCAGCATAAGTATCCATGGAAACTCCGCCTGTACCAATATTGTAAAAATCACTTGGCAAGCTCAAGAAACCGTTTGCAGTGGTTGTTGACTTTATAGAGTCAGTATTTCCAGAAAAAGGTCCTTGATCATACTGATCATCCCATTTCCAAACAAAGTTATTCTGGCTATTGTTTACAACAGTCCAATCAGCTGGAAGACCGCCAGTACCAGTTGAATCAAAGTCTTCATAATAAAGTGTATCATTATAAGCTTTTGATGTCGTTGTTTTTTTCTTAATTAAGTCTGGATCCATATCGCCATCTGATTGAACACTCAAAACAGATTTAGCTTGAGCTTCATATACCTCATCAGGTAATAAGTTTTGAGAAAACCCAATTGCAGACGCTAATATCAAACCAGATAATAGAACGTAATTCTTCTTCATTTTTTTATTTTTAGTTAAACAATATATAGAAATATAAATGTAAGCATTTTTTAACACTCAGTTAACTTTTACAGTCAATTGTCTCAAAAAAGACCAAATTAACCAAGTGAGGATTCTTCATATTCAGTTAAAGGAGGACAGCTGCAAATTAAATTACGATCACCATAGGCATCATCCACTCTTCTAACAGACGGCCAAAACTTATTTCCAACATTGGTTTCTACTGGATAGGCGGCTTGTCTTCTAGTATAATCAAAGGTCCAACTATCAGCAATACACAAATACTCAGGATGAGGAGCATTTTTTAAGACGTTTCCTTCACGTGGAGCATTTTTATTTTCAATGGCTTCAATTTCTTTTCTAATGCTAATCATAGCATCAACAAACCGGTCCAACTCTACCAAGCTTTCACTTTCTGTTGGCTCAACCATTAAGGTACCATTAACTGGAAAAGAAACTGTTGGTGCATGAAATCCATAGTCGATTAATCGCTTAGCTATATCAACTACCTCAATATTGGCAGATTGCTTGAATGCCCTACAGTCTAAAATCATTTCATGCGCAACTGTTTTTTGTATTCCTTGGTACAATACTGGGTAGCTATTTTCCAATTTTTTCTTTAAATAATTGGCACTTAAAATAGCTGCTTTTGTAGAGTTTGTTAAGCCATTTTCACCTAACATTTTTATGTAACCATAAGAAATTAATAACACCAAAGCACTCCCGTAAGGTGCTGCTGAAATCGAAGGAATAGCATGCTCTCCACCTGTATTTACAAGTGGGTTGGAAGGTAAAAATGGAGCTAAATGCTCTACTACTCCAATGGGGCCCATCCCTGGTCCACCACCTCCATGTGGAATGGCAAAAGTTTTATGTAGATTCAAATGACACACATCTGCCCCAATCTGAGCTGGGTTGGTTAAGCCCACTTGTGCATTCATATTGGCACCATCCATGTACACTTGACCTCCGTGATTATGAATAATCGAAGTAATTTCTTTTACTGAAGCTTCGAAAACACCATGCGTAGAAGGGTAAGTTATCATTAACGCAGCTAAATTTTCACTGTGCTGTTCAGCTTTGGCCTTTAAGTCATCTAAGTCAATATTACCGTGTTTATCGCATTTTACAACTACTACTTTCATGCCTGCCATTACTGCACTTGCAGGGTTTGTTCCATGAGCTGATGAAGGTATAAGGGCTACGTTTCTATTCTTATCTCCACGACTTAAATGATATGCTCGAATAACCATTAGACCAGCATATTCCCCCTGTGCTCCAGAGTTAGGTTGCAAAGATGTTTTAAAGAAACCTGTAATTTCAGAAAGATCTCGTTCTAAACCATGCAACATTTCTGAGTATCCACCCACTTGACTTGTTGGAGCAAATGGATGTATGTTAGCAAACTCAGGCCATGTCAATGGCATTAATTCACTTGCTGCATTCAATTTCATTGTACAAGACCCCAAAGGAATCATACCATGCATTAAAGAAAAATCTTTATTTTCTAAGCGTTTGATGTATCGCATCATTTCAGTTTCTGAATGATAGCGATTAAAAACTGGATGGGTTAAATAATTGCTTTTTCGAACTAAATTTTTATCGAGAGGGGATGCTGAAACTACTTCCTCTATTTCTTCATGCTCCTCCCCTTTGTATAGAGCAAAAACATTTATTAATGCATTCAACTCATGCAACTCAACTGCCTCATTTAAACTAACTCCTAAGTGATCTTCGTCAATCTTTCTTAAATTGATTTTATGGTTTGCAGCATATTGAATTAATTTATCCGCTTCACCTTTTCCCAATTCAATATGTAGGGTATCAAAATAGTTTTTGTTTTTTATTACATACTCTAATTTACTTAACGATTGTGCCAATTGAACTGTATATTGATGCGTTCCTTTTGCAATGGTTTTAATGCCTTCTTTTCCATGATAAACGGCATACATTCCCGCCATTACAGCAAGCAATACCTGTGCAGTACATATATTAGATGTAGCTCTATCTCTCTTAATGTGTTGCTCCCTAGTTTGCAATGCCATCCTTAAAGCCGCTTTACCATCAGCATCTACTGAAAGGCCTATAATCCTTCCTGGAACACTTCTTTTAAATTCGTCGCGCGTTGCAAAATAAGCTGCATGGGGCCCTCCAAAACCCATAGGAATTCCGAATCGTTGTGTAGTTCCACAAACAATATCAGCTCCCCACTCACCTGGAGGTGTTAGTAGTGCCAAACTTAATAAGTCAGCAGTAACAGTAACTAAGGCTCCTTTATCATGAATTTTCTTAACAAATCCACTATAATCTTTTACCTCCCCGTTTAAAGAAGGATATTGAACAACAGCACCAAAAACTTCTTCATTAAAGTCAAAATCTGCCGGGTCACCAATAATTAATTCTATACCAAGTGGCTCACTCCTATTTTTAAGTACATCGATGGTCTGCGGAAAACAGTCCTCAGCCACAAATAATTTTTTTACCTCTCCCTTTTTTAATTCTTTTGAGCGTGCATGGAACATCAAGGCCATAGCTTCTGCAGCAGCGGTTGGCTCATCTAACAATGAAGCATTGGCAATATCCATGGCAGTCAAATCCGTTACCATGGTTTGAAAATTCAAGAGCGCCTCTAATCGCCCCTGAGCAATTTCTGCTTGATATGGTGTATAGGCGGTGTACCAACCTGGATTTTCTAATATATTTCGTTGGATTACTGCTGGCACCTTAGTATTGTAATAGCCTAAACCCAAATAACTTTTAAAAACCTCATTTTTGCTTGCAATTTCTTTCAAGTGATTCAGGTATTGATATTCACTCATGGGAGCTGAAAGTTGCAATGGCTGATCTAGTCGAATGGATTGAGGAACAGTTTTTTCAATTAAACTGTCTACACTTGATTCGCCGATAACTTTAAGCATTTGCTTGATATCTGCTTCACTTAAACCAATATGTCGTGAACTAAAAGGTGCTGATGTCATATATACTTCTATTTTTGAGGGTGCAAATATAATTTAAAGTCTTATGTTAGCGTTAAAATTGCCCTTAAACAACAGTTCTAATTTCATAAAGTTTTGTCCATTTGCGGCTCAAAATAATTTGTTATGATGAAACCAAGCATATTCAATTCTTTACTGTTTATTTTTCTTATATCAACGCCCATAATCATTAAAGGGCAGGACACCTTGAGGTTATTGAATGGTAAAATAATGGATGTTAGTATACAAGAGATAAATGAAAATTCAATCACTTTTGTTGAAACCTATAAAGGTAAGGCAAACTTCAGGCATCGACAGTTAAGTACCATTTTTTCTTATCAAGAACTCAATAAGCCAGAAGTGATAGTTTATGAATATCAACCTGAAGTTGGTAATTTCTATCAAATAGATGAAATGAGGAATTATATTTTAGGAGAACAGCATGCCGACGCTAATTATAGCTCTGGATTTCTAAATGCAATATCTATAGCCACTGGCACAGCAGCAGGATATTTTTTAGCCCAAGGAGATCTTGCATTTGTGGCTCTCCCATTGGTATATTCTTCTATTTTAATTATTCCTGGCGCAAAAGTTAAGAAGCGGCCTTACAATACTGACTACTTAAACGACGAAGCTTATGTGGCTGGTTATAAACGAGTTGCAAGAAGTAAAAAATTCTTCAATTGCTTAACATTTAGCGGAGTTTCTATGTTAGCTTCTTTTGGTGTATTTAAACTCATCGACAATTAAAATTAGTAGATGAAAGCACTTTACTTTCTAAGTTATAGCAATATCTTTATTGCACTGTGCGCTGCTTCTCTTTGCTCTTTTTGTCACTTAATTACGTATAACAATTTTCCCAGCTGGGTGCTGGTGGGCTTCGTTTTCTCATCCACTTTATTTGCCTATAACTTTCATCGCCGTATTGGACTCATTTACCAAAAAAACAGCGCTCTGAAACTTAAAAAGACTATTTCTTTTGAGACAAAAGAAAAGTGGATAAAGGGGAATAAAGCACTGACTGATTGGTTCATTGTGCTTTCGTTCTGTTTAAGCCTCATTTTACTTTATCTTCTTCCTAAAATATCTTTAGTAATTGTTTTTCCTTTAGCTCTCTTATCAGTACTGTATATTATACAAATAAGCAAAATACCTGCATTGAGAAGTATTCCTTTCCTCAAAATTTTTATAATTGCTTTTGTGTGGGGAGGAGTAATGGTCTTACTTCCTATTTTATCAGCTGGTGAAAGTGACCGAATTTTTACCCTTGAAACACAACTATTAGCTATTGCTATTGCGCTTTTTGTTTTTGGTGAAACCATCCCATTTGACATTCGTGACCTCAGCGAAGATCGAGCAACAAAACTTAAAACAATTCCTTTAAAAATTGGGCTAAAGAAAAGTAAATTGCTATGCCTCATGCTCTATGTTCTGTCAGGAGCCCTTTTTATTTCCGACATTATAATCTATAGCAAACCATTTATTTTTGCTTCTTCCTTTGGATTTAGTTTACTGTTATCCTACCTCATAATTTTAAGGGTGGATACCTTAAAAAAAGAATTATACTATTCTTTATTAATTGAAAGTAGTTTGGCTTTTCCAATTATTTGTTACGCCTTTCTCTCTTTTCTTACTTAATTTGCAAAGCAGAAGCTTAAGGCTTCAAGTCCGCATTTAAAATACTAGAATGATATTCTCAAACACAGAACAATTTGCTGCAAAAACTGATGAAAATGACAAGCTCAGCAGTTTTAGAAATCAATATGTTTTCCCGCAACACGAAGGAAAAAACAAAATTTATTTTACAGGCAATTCATTAGGTTTAATGCCTAAGGAAGCTCAATCAGCTTTAAATCAAGAACTAGAGGACTGGGGATTGTATGGGGTTGATGGCCATTTCGAGGCTAAAAATCCTTGGGTTGCTTATCATGAAATGTTTAAAGCACCCTTAGCAAAAATAGTCGGTGCAAAAGAAAAAGAAGTAACTGCTTTAGGCGGACTTACTGGAAACCTTCATTTTTTAATGGTTTCATTTTATCAACCAAAAGGTAAACGTATAAAAATACTCTGTGAAGGTAAAGCTTTCCCTTCCGACCAATATGCACTAGAAAGTCAAGTGAAATTTCATGGTTTTACAAAAGAGGAAGCCATCGTTGAAATTTTTCCCAGAGAGGGTGAACATCATTTAAGAGAGGAAGATATTTACAAAGAAATTGAAGCTATTGGGGATGAGCTAGCCTTAATAATGATTGGAGGTGTAAATTATTATACTGGACAGTTGATGCCCATGAAAAAAATAACCGAATTAGGTCATCAATATGGCGCAATTGTTGGTTTTGACTTAGCCCATGCGGCTGGAAATGTAAAACTTGAACTACACGATTGGGAAGTAGATTTTGCTGCATGGTGCTCTTATAAGTATTTAAATTCTGGTCCTGGCAGCGTTGCTGGAATCTATGTGCACCAAAAACATGGAAAAAATAACAAGTTAAATCGCTTTGCAGGATGGTGGGGAACTCCTCCTGAAGATCGATTTTTAATGAAAGAAAGTTTTGAGCCTGCTGAGGGTGCAGATGGTTGGCAATTGAGTAACGCACCTGTTTTAGCCATGGCAGTGCACAAAGTAGCCATTGACCTTCACTTAAAAGCTGGGATAGATAATTTATTAGAAAAACAAAGAACATTAACTGCATATTTGGAGTTTGTATTGGCAGAGATTTCGAATGAAACAGAAGGTGTAAATTTTGAGATTATTACTCCTAAATCTAGAGGTTCACAGCTTTCAATTTTAACTCATGGAAGTGGGAAAAAATTATTTAATTCGATTTCTGAAAAAGGAGTAGTTGCAGATTGGAGAGAGCCAAATGTCATTCGGGTAGCTCCTGTCCCAATTTATAATTCATACTTGGATGTTTTCCGTTTTGGACAAATTATCAGTGAATCATTAGCAAAAAAATAAAAATGGAAAAAATCGCAATTGTAGGTGCAGGTCTAGTAGGTTCACTACAGGCTATATACATGGCAAAAAAAGGATTTCAAGTTAGTGTTTATGAAGGTAGAGACGACATGCGAAAGGCTGCACTTTCAGCTGGTAGATCTATCAACCTAGCACTATCAAATAGAGGCTGGAAAGCAATCGAAGTGGCAGGAATAAAACCTGAAATCGAAAAGATGGCTATTCCGATGAATGGCAGAATGATGCATGATGTAAAGGGAAATACAACCTTTCAGCCCTATGGAAAAGATGGAGAAGCCATTTACTCTGTAAGTAGAGGTGGCTTGAATCGGCAATTGATGAATTCTGCAGATGCCTTTAATAATGTAACTTTCTTCTTCAATTATAAATGTGAAGACATTGACTTAAAAACCAATACCTTGCATTTTGAAGATAGAATGTCGGGTAAAGCTGTATCTGTAAAAGCAGATCATATTTTTGCTACTGATGGGGCATTTTCTGCAATTAGAACTCGACTTCAAAAAACAGATCGCTTCAACTATGAGCAAAAATTTTTAGCTCATGGATATAAGGAATTAACAATACCAGCAGCAAAAGGTGGAGGCTTTTTAATGGATAAAAATGCATTGCATATTTGGCCAAGGGGGGAGTTTATGTTAATTGCATTAGCTAACGAAGACGGTAGTTTTACTTGCACACTTTTTTTCCCTTTTGAAGGAAAGCAATCTTTTGAAAGTTTAAAAACCGAGAAAGAAGTTATTGAATTTTTTGAAGAAGTTTTTCCAGATGCATTAAAAATGATGCCCGCTATTGGAGAAGAATATTTTTCAAACCCAACAGCCTCATTGGTAACTATAAAATGTTCTCCTTGGAATTATAAAGATCAAATACTGCTAATGGGAGACTCTTCTCATGCGATAGTGCCATTCTACGGTCAAGGAATGAATTCTGGCTTCGAAGATTGCACTGTATTCAATAATATTTTTGAAGATTCAAATAAAAATTGGGAAAAGTCGTTTACTAAATTCTCTGATACACGTAAAAAAGATGCAGATGCCATATCGGACTTGGCATTACAAAACTTTATTGAAATGAGAGACTTGGTTGGTGATGAAGATTTTCTATTGAGAAAAAAGATTGAAAAAAGAATATTTGAAAAGCATCCCGACAAATGGATGCCGCTATATTCTCAGGTAACCTTCAGTCATATTCCATACTCTGAGGCATTAGCTGCAGGCAAAAATCAAGAAAAAATAATGGATACTATCATGGCTATACCAAATATTGCTGCAAAATGGGACTCTGAAGAAATTGAGTCAGAAATATTAAAAATGGCTTCAAATGCTTAAAAAAATTAGCCTATCCCTTTTATTTATTGCTTTTTCAACAGGTGGGTTTGCTCAGCTAGCAAAAGATGTATTTCCTTTAACTCGAGAGTTTAAAAAGGGCGGTTTTTATATCGCCCCTCTAGCCACTGTTTCAATTGGAAATAAAGAGGAAGACTTTTATTCAGATGTTGATACTACCTATAGCTATGAAGTAATTGGCAGAGGAAAATGGGGATATGGAATTGAACTCGGCTGGTATCATTCGTTTAAGGAGCCTTACTTCATCCATTATTTAGAAGCGGGGGTTTCATATCGAGTTTTTAGGGGTGCAGCGGAACATGAAGGCACTTTAGATAATCAACTAACAAGCTCTTTTTATAAATCTGACAATACATTTAGCAGTCAACACCTAAGTGCAGCCATTCGAGCGGTTAATGCCAAGCAGTTGGGTAAAAAGTCGTTTTTAAGTACCGCTTTAGGTGTTAATTTTAATTATGAAATAGCTGAAAGCTACGATCGATCAGACTTTTATCCTTTAGATGATGAAGCGTTTTTAAATGAAACTAGCTTGCAATTGCATTTGCAAATGGGCGTTGGATTCAGAGTGAGTCGACAATTAATCTTGATGCCAACCATTGAAACTCCATTAATAACAGCTCTACCTTTTGACAACTTAAATCCCGCCTTTCCATTTTTTAGCGCCAATTACCAACCCATCATTATTGGTTTGCGTTTTATGTTCATTCGTGAAGACCCCATGAATTGTAATGCTCCAGTTTATGATGGCATAATGAACTAAATTTACTTTTTTCATTTCTAGGTTTGATTTTAAGAGGCTCAAAATAAATATATTAGGTCAAATGCAACCTAATATTTGTAAAAACGTCTACATTTGTATCAAACCCAAAACCAAATACATTATGAAAAAAGTATTACAAATAAGTTTCTTAGCATTCTGCTTAGCCTTCTTTTCCAATACTGCAAATGCAGGAACAGTATCAATAGACACAACAAATCAATCTCAATTTGCAGGTCCTTGTAATTTTGCACAAGGAGTGCGAATATCTTTAAACGGAACAGCTACAGGCTATCCCTTATTCGACACCATGACTGTGCAGATAGCATATGGTGATGGAACTTTTGATACCACCTTATCTCTTATAGATTCAAACGATACTTATTTCGCATTCTTCTCTCACACCTATTCAAGTGCAGGTTTATATACTTTACAGTTTATTGCTACAGCTTCCGATGGTGTAAAAGACACCTTAGTCTTACCTAATGCAATTGTTTATGCAGACACTTGCGGAAATATCAATGGTCAAGTCTATTTGGATGAAAATAGCGACTGTATTTTTAATGGAAGTGATGAAGCAATTTATGGGAAACGAGTAGATGCTATTCAAGGAGGTAGCATAATTGCTTCAGATTGGACAGATTCGAGTGGAAATTATTCCATACTAGTTCCTGCCACAGGAAGCTATTCTGTAGAATTGAATTATGATAACGGGTTCACCTATATTTGTCCTTCGGGAGGCAGCCACAATGTTACAAGTGTTCCTTCGTCAGGAAATGATTTTGCTTTGGATTGCACTCCAGGGTTTGACCTTTACGGAAACGCGTTTGGCGGAAGTGTTCCAGGACAAACACGACGATTATATGTAAATACTTTCAACTCTTTCTGTCAAGACACTAGTGGAACAGTAAAAATTATTTTTACCGATAGTTTATTCTCTTATGCTGGAAGCCCTAGCCTTACTCCGAGCGTGGTAAATGGCGATACGGTAGAATGGAATTTTACTGGATTAAATAATAATGGATATAATTCATTTGATATCTCTTTCAATACCTATACAGATACAACAGCAATGATTGGGGACACTGTCTGTTTTACATACATGGTTACGCCAATCATTGGTGATTCAAACATGGCAAACAACAATGTGCAGGTTTGTATTCCTGTAAGGACTTCTTATGACCCAAATATCAAAGAAGTTCAACCCATCGGTGTTGGTGATTCAGGCAAAGTTTTACCAAATACAGACTTGACCTACACTATTCACTTTCAAAACACTGGAACAGCACCTGCCTACAATGTATACATTTTAGATACCATAGATACTGGTGTTTTAGATGAAAGTACTATCAACATAAGTGGAGCAAGCGACCCCATGGTAGTTAATATGATTTCTCCAAGTCAAAATGTGATAAAGTTTAGATTTGATAACATTAATCTTCCCGATAGCACAACAAATGAACCTGAGAGTCATGGTTGGGTAACTTATACTATTCAGCAACAGCCAAGTCTGCCAAATGGAACAGTAATTAGAAATGGTGCGGCGATTTATTTTGATTATAATCCGCCAGTATTAACACCAAGAACCCTAAATGTAATTGATGCGAAACTGGTTAGTATAAAATCAATTGGCGGCCAGTCAAGTCAATTTGCAACGATTTTCCCAAATCCAGCTAGAAATATATTGAACATTCAATTCAATGAAAGTTCTTCTACTCAACTAAAATTAATGAGTATTGATGGGAAATTAATTAGAGAAGAAACTACTGTTAATAAAAACACTCAAATTAATGTTAGTGACTTAAATCCTGGCATTTACTTATTGGAAATAAGAAATAATAAAGGACAACGTCAATTGAGCAAACTAATGATCACCAAATAGTTTAAAGACTATATATAGAAAGTCCCCTTAAGGTTATAACATACTTTAAGGGGATTTTTATTAAAAAAATGGATTATTTGCTTTCTCCTCTCCTATGGTTGTTTCATCGCCATGACCAGAATAAACAATTACCTCTTGATCTAATGAAAATAATTTTTTCTTGATATTCTCGATCAATTGATCATGGTTTCCTCCAGGCAAATCAGTTCTACCAATACTGCCCTTAAAAAGAGTATCCCCTCCTATTAATATTTTTTGAGACTTGTTCAAGAACACCAAATGATCAGGCGAATGGCCTGGGACGAAAATAATTTCTAATGCAGTAGTTCCAAATTTTAGGAGGTCTCCTTCTTTTAAAAAATTACTTGGCTCTGGTGATTCATTATAAGGCACACCATACAATTCAGCAGAAGTTTTTGCCATTTTTAACATCGGGTATTCTGATTGAAATAGCTCTAATCCGATTTTGTATTTATCAGCTACGAATTTATTGCCTAACACATGATCTATATGAGCATGTGTATTAACTAGCCTTACTGGTATTAGGCTTTTTTCACTTATAAATGTCGACAACTCTTTTTCTTCTAAAGAATTAAAACAACCAGGGTCTACAATAATTGCTTCATTACTTTCGTCATATAGCACGTATGTATTTTCTTGAAATGGGTTAAAAGTGAATTTTTTAATTTTCATAATAGTGTAATCATTGATTGCTAAAGTACTGGTAATGCCTTTAATTTCTTAATTTTATTGTCCTTTTAATTTGCTTTTGAAACTTCCAAAACACCTATATTTTTTTATCTGCCTCATGGGCGTCCTCCTAATTAATAAAGCTAGCCATGCTCAGTTTTATAACGGCACTCAAACTCCATTTGGGAAAAATAGAGTGCAATATGATAATTTCGAATGGCAATTTTATCGCTTTGAAAATTTTGAAACTTACTTCTACACAGGTGGCAAAGATTTAGCAGTACACACAGCAAATTATGCCAATACTAGAATTAAAGAAATTGAAAAATTCCTAGACTTTTACTTAGATGAACGCATTCAATTTGTCGTTTATAATAAACAATCCCACTTCAGACAAAGTAATATTGGTTTATCAACTAATGAAAACTATAATATCGGGGGAGTTACCAATATTGTTGGAAGTAAAGTGTTTATTTACTTTGAAGGTGATTATGAAATGTTTAATCAACAAATTGATGCTGGAATTCTCCGTGTGCTAACTTATCAAATGATTTATGGAGGCAATTGGCGTGAAGTACTTCGTAATTCTGCTCTACTTCACCTTCCCGATTGGTACATCAACGGGTTAATTTCATACCTCTCGAAGCCAAATGATCCCTTAATAAATACCAAAATAAAAGATGGTATTATTAATGAGGATTTTAAACATTTTAATGCCTTAGCCAATGATGAAGCAACTATTGCGGGTCATGCTATGTGGAAATACATCGCCGAAACGTATGGCAATAATGTGATTTCAAATATCTTATACATGACTAGGATTAGTCGTGAAATTGAAGATGGCTTTCTTTATGTAATTGGGGTTCCTTTCGATGATCTTTATAATGATTGGATTACCTTCTACAGAAGTATTTACCTAAATAATAATAACTCTAATTACAGTGATTTTGGCAAAAAGGTAGACTTTAAGGTTCGAAAAAATCGAAAATATCAAAACTTTATAATCGACCCAAAAGGCAAATACATTGCCTATTCTACTAATAAAATGGGGCAATATAAAATATATCTTTACGATATTGAAGCAGATAAAACCAAGAAACTTTTTAAAGATGAGCATAAATTAGATCGAATTCAAGATTATTCCTATCCAACAATGGCATGGCATCCATCTGGGAGTTTATTAACCTTTATTACTGAAGAAAAGGGAGATATTCTTTTTCATTCCTACAATATTGAAGAAGAAGACTTATCGGTAAAGCCCATTTTTAAAATGGAAAAAGTATTGAGTTATGATTACTTAAGCGATGGCAGACAATTTGTTTTTTCAGGAGTTAACAAGGGTCAATCAGACCTTTACATTTATAATGTTTTGGGCAACACCCAACAAAAATTAACTGATGATGTATATGATGACCTAGGACCTGTTGTAAGTGATGATGATAATAAGATATTTTTTATTTCCAATCGAATCAACGACAGTTTAAATCAAGAAGGGGAACTTGAAACAATTTCTTCTCATGAAAAAGATGTTTTTGTTTTTGACTTATTAAAAGATGAAAATCCAATTAGCTCAGTTACAGATACCGATGAAAAAAGTGAAACTAATCCCTTAGTGCTTAATGATGAAATTTATTATTTAGTGCATGATGGAATAAACTCAATTAGGTATGAAGCAACTTTTGACAGTTCAATTGCAAGAATAGATACAACGATACATTACAACTTCTTTTATAGTACTGAACAAAAAGGAAAATATTCAAGCAATATTCTTGGCCATGCTTCGGGCCCTGGAAACACGATTAGTCAAATGAGCTATAATGACAATCGATATACTTTATACCAAAAAAACATGATTGGGGAACCTACATTAAACTCCTCTCAATCTCCTAGAAAGAATTCTAATACGACTAATAAAGAAATTGAAAAAGAATCATTTTTGGTGTTTGATAAAGTTGAACCTGAAAGAAAAGTTGATATTTATAATTATGAATTTAACTCATCAAGTTCAACTTTTACTAAAAAAGCTCCCAAACCAACAATAACTGGCCTGCAAAAAAGTGAGGAAATTGAAACACTTGATTTTCCCACACAACGAATTTATCGCTTAAACTTTAGACCCGATCAATCAGTTCTTCAATTAAACAACACCTTTATTAACGGTCAATATCAATTATATAATGGGGGACCATATATTAATTCAGGTATTGGGGTAAATACCAAAATTGGTATTATTGATTTAATGGAGGACCATCGAATTTATGGCGGTTTCAGGTATGCAGGAGACTTAATAGAATACTCTTTAAGTTATCAAAATTTGAAGCGAAGATTAGATAAAGAGTATATAATATCTCGAACTAGAGAGCGTGTAACAGGAAGACCACTTGTTAGAAACGGTAAAGTTCTGAGCCTAGCACCCTATGATGTGAAAACACTCAGAGGAGTAGCCAGTTTTATTTGGCCTTTTAGTGAAGTCACTAGTATTAGAGGAGTGGCTTCTGTGAGAAATGATAAGGTAGTGCCTCTCTCAGGAGATCGAATAAATTTAGAGCTTGACATTTTTAATGAATATTGGGGTTCAGTAAAAGCTGCATATGTGTATGATAACACAAGAAATGTGGCTCTAAATATCCGATATGGTACTCGTTTTAAGATTTTTGCAGAGCAATATCAACTCCTTTATAGTGAATCTGATGAGATAGGTTCTTCCGACTTAACTGTAGTTGGTTTTGACTTTAGACATTATCAAAAAATTCATCGTGAGTTTATTTATGTTGGCAGGGTTGCAGGAAGCAGTTCATTTGGAAGCAATCCCCTAGTCTACTATCTAGGTGGTGTTGATGAATGGTGGCGATCCGATATTTTTGATGAGTCAACACCAATCAGCCAAACTCAAAACTATGGATTCCAAGCATTAGCGGCTAATATGCGTGGGTTTTTTCAAAATGTGCGTAATGGAAATAACTTTGTTGTTATTAATAATGAATTGAGGCTTCCAGTTTTCTCTTACCTTATTAATCGACCAATCCAGTCTGATTTTGTGCGTAACTTTCAGGTAATTGGATTTGGAGATATTGGCACTGCTTGGGCTGGAGAATCACCTTTTGCTGATGATAATCCCTTAAATAATGAAACCATAACAAGAGGGCCAATTACAGTGACTTATGAAAACATAAATGATCCTGTTGTAGGAGGGTTTGGATTTGGACTGCGCACCACTTTATTAGGCTATTTTGTGAGAGCAGATTGGGGCTGGGGTGTTGAAAATGGCGAGGTAAATGATAAAAGTTTATTCATGTTTTCACTTAGTTTAGATATTTAATTTTTACAACTATGGGAGCAATAACTATATTAATTTTAGTTGTCATTGGCTTAATGGCAGGTGTATTAAGCGGCTTAATAGGCGTTGGAGGTGGAATTATTATTGTACCCGCTTTGGTTTATTTATTAGGTTTAACTCAGCACAGTGCGCAAGGAACTAGTCTAGCGTTAATGCTTCCTCCAATAGGAATTTTAGCAGCAATGAATTATTACAAAGCTGGGGCATTAAATGTCAAGTATGCCATCATCATTTCATTGGCTTTTATTATTGGAGGTTACTTTGGTTCTAAGCTTTCCATTTCTTATATCAGCGAAGAAAATATGAAAAGGGTGTTTGGCATCATCTTATTATTTGTTTCAGTTAAAATGGTTTTCTTTTCAAAATGAGTAATAATCTAAAAGAACATATTTCTGCTTTAGCTAAGAATAATTTTGAAGAAATTCAAGTTATACGAAGGCATTTACATCAAAACCCTGAACTTTCATTTCAAGAGCATGAAACATCAAAATACCTGCAACAAAAGCTTGAAAGTTGGGGAATTAAAATTGACCAAACTTGGGTTACAACTGGTTTTTCCGTTGTGATTGATTCTGAAAAAACAGGACCAACTATTGCCTTAAGAGCAGATTTAGATGCATTGCCAATTCAAGAGAAAAATGAATTAGATTACCGTTCAAAAAATGATGGTGTAATGCACGCATGTGGACATGATGTACATGCCAGTTGTTTAATGGGAACTGCTAAAATTTTAAGCGAAACAAAAAGTGAGTGGAACGGTAAGGTAGTGCTATTTTTTCAAGCTGGTGAAGAAAAATTACCTGGAGGCGCTTCCTTGATGATTGAAGAAGGTATCATGCAAAAATATCAGCCACAGCGTATGATAGCCCAACATGTTTATCCCGAAATGGAGGTGGGCAAAGTGGGTTTCCGATCAGGAATGTATATGGCATCAGCAGATGAAATTTATATAACTGTGAAAGGCAAAGGTGGCCATGGTGCCTTACCACATAAAAACATCGACCCTGTCGTGATTTCAGCAGAACTGCTTATTGCCCTACAACAAATTACTAGTCGGGTGGCTCCTCCCACTATTCCAACTGTACTTTCTTTTGGAAAGGTTATTGCAAATGGAGCTACCAATGTAATTCCGGATGAAGTAAAACTAGAAGGTACTTTAAGAACCATGAACGAGGAGTGGCGAGGTAGATACCACGAAAAAATAGAAGAGATTTGTGAAAAAGTGACTGCTGCACATGGTGCCACTTGTGAAGTTGACATTAAGAAAGGATACCCCTTTTTAGTAAATGATGAACTTGTCACGGATAGCTCTAGAAATGCCGCAAAAAGCTATTTAGGTGATGATAATGTGGAGGAACTTGATCTTAGAATGACAGCTGAAGACTTTGCTTATTTCTCGCAACACAGCCCTGTTTGCTTCTATCGATTAGGAGTCGGCAATCAGCAAGAAGGCATCAAGCACAGTGTGCACCACCCTCAATTTAATATTGATGAAAAAGCGCTGGAAATAGGTATGGGTTTGATGAGCTTTATTGCCGTTGAACAGTTGAAAGCTCTTGCTTAATCAACTTTAATCACCAAATACTTCGTGGCCTTCCAGAAAGCTTCAGGGTTTGTAACGATTAAACTATCGGCTTTCCCATCAGCACCCTTTATTTCATAGGAACCTTTTGGATGGTTGGTTACTACTTCAGCTTTGTCGGCATAAATTAAAAAAGACTGTTGCTTTCTAATGTCCACCTTACTAAAATAGTTGGTATTAAAATCATCTTTTAAGTCTTCTGTTTTACCGAAGCCTAAAAATCCACCTTCTTTGGTAATCACATTTTTATCTCGTAATTCTTTAAAGGTGCCAATGGCATAATAGCCTGTATTTAGTTCATCGATCTTTTCCTCAATTACTTCTTCCTTTGCTTTGTTTTCAAAAGTTAGAGAGTCAACAGAGTAGTAAAGCTGTCCTATTTTTATTTTCTTATCCTTAAGTTGCTCATTCAGTGAAGCAATTTCTTTGTTTTTACTTTGCACACGATCATTTAGATTTGCAACAATGCTCTTAAAACCTTCAATTTTTATTTGTGATTGGTTTAAGTCTCTATTCAGCTCTTGCACTAAAGCCTGGTTTTGCTTCATCAAATTACTTATTGACTTCACGTCTTCATCAATAATCTTTCCTATATCCTCTGAAGACCTATCTTCATCTGAAGCATTCAGTTCAATAAACCCTTCCCGTTTTTTTATTTCTCGTAAATTGCTCTGAATTTGATTAAAAGAGGCGAGCATCTTATTAATTGAAGAGTCCTTCTTAGCAGCAGACGCCTTTAAACTTTGATTTTCTTTTTCTAATTCAGCTATTTTGTCCTGATTACAAGATGAAAGAAAAAATACACTAATTGTTAAAAGACAGATGATCTTAAAGATTTTCATGGTTTGGTATATTTTTGTTGAAAGTTAGCAAGAATATAATAAAGCTTTTAATTATTTATTAGAAAGATTTAACGATATGTATAATGATGAGAACAGTGAATTACTTTTCCATCAATTAAGTTATTGTATGATTTGCAAAACTGTAACACAGCGTTACACAAAGCAGCCGATGGCTGTCACAGAGTTACACCGAGAGATACTATTAATAAATGCACCTCTTTTTACAGAATAATCCGTAATAACTGAAACCCCTCTTTGGTCCTTTGTATATTTCTTCGTGGAACTTTGTGTAATAGCTTAATAAGTATTAGTAGGAATATAATAAAGCATATGTAATTTATTAGAAAAACCAAACGCTATGTCGAATGACGCGGATCATGAATTTACTTTTCCATTAATTAAAGTTATTGAATGATTTGCAAAACTGTATCACAGAGCTACACAAAGCAGCCGATGGCTGTCACAGAGTTACACCAAGAGATACTATTAATAAATGCACCTCTTTTTACAGAATAATCTGTAATAACTGAAATCCCTCTGCGGACCTTCGTGTATTCTTCGTGGAACTTTGTGTAATAGCTTGGTAAATAATAGCAAGATATAATATAAGGAAAGATCAAAAATCTAATGCAATTAAGATTCAATAGCCTCTACCCAGTCGCCATTTTCTGTAATTAAATCGATAAGCGCTTCTACAGCCTCAGCCTCCGGAACATTTCGCCGAACAACCTCTTTTTCTTTGTATAAGGTAATTTTTCCTGGACCTGTTCCAACATAACCATAATCGGCGTCAGCCATTTCACCGGGTCCATTGACAATACAGCCCATAATTCCAATTTTCACTCCTTTCAAGTGAGAAGTTACCGCTCTAATTTTTGCTGTGGTTTCTTGTAAGTCAAATAATGTCCTTCCACATGATGGGCAAGAAATATATTCTGTCTTAGAAATTCTAGTTCTACTTGCTTGTAAAATTCCAAACGCAGTTGACAAGTTTAACTTACTTCCACCACAATTTTTGGCATCAATCCAAATACCATCATGAAAGCCATCAAGTAAGAGAACACCTAAATCTGCAGCTGCGTGTAATTGAAATGTTTCACCATCCAAATCACTGTAACTGCGCTTAAAAATAACTGGTGTCTTCACTTTTTTGTTGATCAACTCTATCAGTGCTCTGCGCTGTTCAGCCATTCCATGCAAATTAGTGGTAGAAAGCACCACAACTAACTTTGGACTTTTAATCAGGTCTGCAATTAAGTTTTCTTGAGTAATAAGCGCTTTTGCGTCTAGTGAAAGGAAAATTATTTTAGCTTGCTCCAAAATTTTATCATTCAAATCACTTGCTTGAATAAGCGGATAGTGTTGTTCTTTGTCTGCTTGCTTTTTCCACGTTTCAACATCCTGAATAATCCCCAAAGTACCAGGAATCTCAAAATCAATGGTATGTTTTCCAACAAAAATAAAATCCGCTGATTGGTCCATAATGTTCCACTTATCTAATGGAACGGAATAATTATATCCAAATGGAAAGAAGGAGCTAGCTTTGATTTGTTCAGCTTGAGCTAAATCACCAACTACCACTGGCACATTTCCACCTCCAATATTTCCAACAGTTGTGCTTTCTCTTTTAGTCGACTCAAAGGGATCAAGTGGGTTTAAGTCAATTGACTTTATAGCTTCATGATTCTCTCTACCAACATATCGCTCTGCTAGTTTTCTAGCCACAGGAATCTCTGCCTCAGGCTCTTCTGTTAATGAAACACGAATGGTATCTCCTAAACCATCTTCCAATAAGGCACCTATTCCAACAGCAGATTTAATTCGTCCATCTTCTCCATCACCAGCTTCGGTAACTCCTAAATGAAGCGGATAATTCATCCCTGCCGCTTTCATTTTTGCAACTAAAAGACGATAGGCTTGAACCATAACCAAGGTATTACTTGCCTTCATGGAGAGCACTATCTCATGGTAATCATTATCTTCACATATCCGCAAAAATTCTAATGCTGACTCCACCATTCCAAGCGGAGTGTCACCATAACGACTGAGAATACGGTCGGATAGTGATCCATGATTAGTGCCAATACGCATAGCCACTTTTTCTTCTTTACATATTTTTACTAGGGGGGTAAATTTTTCTCTAATTCTTTCTAGTTCAGCAGCATATGCTTCATCTGTGTATTCAATCTCTTCGAATTTCTTTTTGTCGGCATAATTCCCTGGATTAACTCGAACTTTTTCAACTATTCGAGCAGCAATTTCAGCAGCATTTGGTGTAAAGTGAATATCAGCTACTATTGGCGTATCGTAACCTAATGCTCTCAATTTGTCCTTTATTAATTGAAGGTTGTTTGCCTCTTTCTTGCTTGGTGCGGTTATTCGTACTAATTCACAACCAGCCTCAATCATTCGGATAGATTGCTGAACCGAACCTTCCGTGTCCATTGTGTCAGTAGTCGTCATCGATTGCAATAAAATAGGAGCTTCTCCTCCTATCACTTTATTGCCAATTTTTACTTCTTTAGTTTCATTCCGCTGGTAGCTGGTTAAGCTGCTACAATACCTCAACATTGCTTTTTTTTACAAACTTAAGGGTTAAAATGCTGTCTACAACTTCTTTTTGGAAGGAATTAAATCTATGATAATTCGATGTCCGTAGATAGTTAAATTACTTTAATAGGTAGAATCTAATCGCTTGTCTATTAAATTATTAAAACTAATAAAATCACATTACATTTAACGCTGTAATCAACTACTCTCTTAATCGGAACAATTTTTTCATATAAAACCCAATTTAAGGATGATCACCTTTTGATTGAGCATCCACCATATTCCCATAGTATATTATATGATCTATGTGACTTGGATGGAAAAATTCATGTAAGTGGTAAACTTTCAAAAGAAGAGTCTACTACTAATATTTCCTTAGAAAAAGTTCCAAAAGGAGATTATCATTTATTCATTATTAATGAAGGAATGATTTTTAAAAAACTGCTATCCTTTAGGAACTAACATCAACTAGATGTTATTGTCGTTTTAATTAACTTGTGAATGCCGAATTACCAATAAACAAGCAGACAAAGTATGCGCTTAGTGCCGAGAAATCCGTATCATTTAATGGTTTGATCGGTATAAGTTTTTTGTAAAATGCTTTATCTGTTTATAGCACTTTTCTTCTTCCTCCCAAAGTAACATGTGACTCGATTCTTTAAATAAAATCGCATATCCTTTGTCATTTAATTCAGCCTCTTCCATTAAATCTTTTGTTGCCAGTAGTTTATCATGTTCTCCAATAAGATGCAAATAAGGAAATGGAGCAAATTTCAATACGATTTCTCGCTCCTTCCTAATCTTCATTCCTTCAATAGTTGCAAGAATTCCAGCATGATTGGCTTTGAAGGCCATGTTTAAATAGCGTCTCCTAAAATAGCCAGTTTTCCTATTAATGACATTGAAAAAGTTAGGCACCAGCAACTCAAGTGGTCGCTTTTGGTCTTTCTTCAACAAGCTAATTAATTGATTTCGACTATTAATTTTAGCTTTACTATCCCCTTTTGCTGTGCTATTGACAAGAATTAATCCAAGTACATGATCTGGAAAAAGTTCAGCAAATGCTAATCCAACATAGCCTCCGAGAGAGTGACCGGCGATCACGGCTTTTCTAATGTTTAACTCCTTAAGTAGGGCATAAACCAAGTTTGCCATTAATCCCATCTCATGGACATAACCCAAATTTTGAGACTTACCATGACCAGGCAAATCCAAGGAGATCACCTTAAAATGGGTTGACAAACGATCAAAATAAGTATTCCAAACCTCTTGTGTACCTAAAAATCCGTGAATTAGTAAGATTGCTCTGCCGCTTCCTTTTACTTTATAGGCAAATTGACTTCCTCGGAAGTTCAGGGTTCGATTAATTTTAGCCATTCATTGCCGCCTCAATATCCTCAATTTCAATAGGAATGTGCCCCATCAAATCTTTATGGCCATCTTTAGTAATTAGCAAATCGTTTTCTAATCGAATCCCCATATTTTCCTCACGAATATAAATTCCTGGTTCAACAGTAAAGACCATTCCTTCTTCGATTGGCTGATACCAGCTTCCCACATCATGCACATCTAATCCAATATAGTGAGAAGTACCGTGCATAAAGTACTTTTTATAAGCTGGCCAATCAGGATTTTCATTATCTACTTCTTCTTGTTTTAACAAGCCGAGTTTTAATAATTGAGTAGTCATGAAATCACCAACTTGTTTGTGGTAATCATTTAGGGTAATCCCTGGACGGAGAATTTTAATGGCTTGCTTCATAACTGTTAAAACAGCAGTGTAAACTTCCTTTTGTCTATCCGTAAACTTCCCGTTTACCGGAATGGTTCTGGTTAAATCTGATGCATAATTCGCATATTCAGCTCCTACGTCCATCAATATTAAATCTCCATCCTTACATTCTTGGTTATTCTCAATGTAGTGCAATACACAAGCATTAAAACCCGAGGCAATAATTGGAGTGTAGGCAAATCCCCGAGACCTATTTCTCATAAACTCGTGCATAATTTCAGCTTCAATTTCAAACTCCATAACACCTGGTTTTACAAATTTTAAAACCCTGTCTATTGCCTTTCCAGTAATGTTGCATGCAGTTTGCATTTGCTCAATTTCTTGAGGTTCTTTCACCGCTCTTAAGCTGTCCACCATAGGTGAAATACGTTCGTAATTATGCAATGGATATTCGTTTTTACACCAATTTCTAAATCGATCGTTGCGCGTTTGAACAGTTGTGTCGGCCCGTAAATGCTCGTTATCACTTAGATAAATAATGGAGGCTTCATAAACAATGGCATTCAATGTTTTCTCAAAATCTTTTAACCACACCACATTTTTTATTCCTGTGTTTTTTGTGGCAGCCTCTTTGGTCAGTTTTGCTCCCTCCCAAATTGCAATTTCATCGTTGGTTTCCTTTAAGAATAGAATCTCTTTATATTTCTCTAGAGGAGCGTCGGGAAATAATAACAAAATAGACTCTTCTTGATCAACCCCTGTCAGGTAGAACAAGTCGTTGTTTTGACGAAAAGGCATTGTGCCATCAGCATTGGTAGGCATTGTATCGTTAGAATTGAAAATGGCAAGGGAATTTGCAGCCATTTTTTTGGTCAATTTTTCTCGATTTTTAATAAAAAGCTTAGCGTCTATTGGTAAATATTTCATGTTGATTATTTTGAGATGGCCAAAGATACAAAGATGATTAGCAGCCCCCAAGTGAATGCACGTAATTAGAAAGCTTTAACAACTCAGTGGTTTTCATGAATAAACTTTCCTGATCCAATTCTTAATTTCTAAAATTGTTTTAAAATTTTGTGAAAACCCCAAGAAGTAAAAACACTTTTAGAGCATTACTGTTATGCTTTGTGACTTAAATTTATAAGCGATTTCAGGCTTTATTAAGAATGTATCTAAATAGCAGGATTGCTTGAGTAGATTTTGTTTCACAACGATTCTAGAATTATCTTTGCACACCTAATAAATATCTAAAAATACTCCGCCATGAGCGAATCAAAAGGATTAATTAAATCACATGTGGTCAAAAAATATTGGATGGCTTTAACCGGCTTATTCCTATGTCTTTTTTTAGTTGGCCACTTGCTCGGAAACTTGCAGCTATTTGGCTCAGGCTATGAAGGCAGGCTTCAGTTTAATGAATATGCCGTTTTCATGACCACAAATCCTGCTGTTCAAATTTTATCCTATTTAACCTACTTCAGCATTTTATTTCATGCAGTTGATGGATTGATGCTAACTATTGCCAATCGAAAAGCTCGGCCAAAAAACTATGCTTACAACAAACCGAGTGCTAACTCTTTATGGTCATCTAGAAACATGGGAATTTTAGGTACTGTTATCTTAGTTTACATTGTCGTCCACATGCAAAACTTTTGGTACGAATACAAGTTTGGAAAAACACCATTCATGTATGGTGAAAACGGAGTTGATCCATTATTAAAAGATGGAACAGTGGTTCAAGGTGGAGCAATTGAAAACGGAGAAGTTGTTTTTGAAGGACAAGTTTTAGGTGATGCCATGAGAGATTTATATACCGTAGTATTAGACGGTTTTCAGAACCCTATTTTAGTTGCATTTTATGTTTTAGGAATGATTGCTATTGCATTTCACCTTGTACATGGTTTTCAAAGTGGTTTTCAATCTTTGGGTTTAAGAAATAAAAAGTATTCTCCAATCATTACCAAGCTTGGTTATGCTTTTGCGATTATTGTTCCAACACTATTCGCCATTATTCCTGTTTACATGCTTTTAGCTAAGGCATAAACGTCAAATTTTAACAATATGAGTTTAGATTCAAAAATTCCAGCTGGTCCTTTAAAGGATAAGTGGACAAATCATAAGAACAACATTAATCTGGTTAATCCGGCCAACAAAAGAAATATTGACGTAATTGTTGTAGGCACAGGTTTAGCAGGCGGCTCAGCATCAGCAAGTTTAGCTGAATTGGGTTATAATGTGAAGTCATTTTGCTTTCAAGATTCTCCAAGAAGAGCGCACTCTATTGCTGCGCAAGGAGGAATTAATGCTGCAAAAAATTATCAGGGTGATGGTGACTCTGTTTATCGATTATTTTACGACACGATTAAAGGTGGCGATTACCGTTCAAGAGAAGCAAACACTTACCGACTAGCAGAAGTTTCAGCTAGTATTATTGATCAGTGTGTTGCTCAAGGTGTGCCATTTGCAAGAGATTATGGCGGTCTATTGGACAATCGTTCTTTTGGTGGAGTATTGGTTTCAAGAACCTTTTATGCAAAAGGCCAAACAGGTCAGCAATTGTTATTGGGTGCTTACTCAGCAATGAACCGACAAATAGCGAAGGGCAAAATTGAAATGTTCAATCGCCACGAAATGCTAGATGTTGTAGTAGTTGACGGAAAAGCAAGAGGAATTATAGCTCGTAACCTAATTACAGGAGAAATTGAACGTCACTCTGCACATGCAGTGGTTTTAGCTTCTGGAGGATATGGGAATGTTTTCTTTCTGTCAACCAATGCAATGGGTTCTAACGTAACTGCTGCATGGAAAGCACATAAAAAAGGAGCACATTTTGCCAACCCTTGTTACACGCAAATTCACCCAACTTGTATTCCAGTTCATGGCACTCAGCAATCCAAGTTAACACTGATGTCTGAGTCACTCAGAAATGATGGGAGAATTTGGGTTCCAAAGAAAAAAGAAGATGCCGAAGCAATTCGAGCAGGTAAATTAAAGGCTGTTGAAATTAATGAAGAAGATCGAGATTACTACTTAGAGAGAAGGTATCCTTCTTTTGGAAACCTAGTCCCACGTGATGTAGCTTCTAGAGCAGCGAAAGAACGTTGTGATGCTGGATACGGGGTTGTTGCCAATGATACCAACGAAGGAGTATTCTTAGATTTTGCTTCAGCCATTATGCGTTATGGCAAAGAAGAAGCCCATGTTAGGGGTCTAGAGAATCCAAGCGACAACGAAATAAAAAAATTAGGTGAAAAAGCGATTGAAGCAAAATACGGTAACTTGTTCGAAATGTATGAGCAGATTACCGCTGAAAATCCCTACAAAATGCCAATGAAGATTTACCCTGCAGTGCATTACACTATGGGCGGTATTTGGGTAGACTATAATCTAATGACCACTGTTCCAGGCCTATATGCTATCGGTGAGGCTAACTTCTCCGATCATGGAGCCAACAGACTTGGTGCATCTGCATTGATGCAAGGATTAGCTGATGGTTATTTTGTTTTACCTTATACAATTGGCGATTATTTAGCAAGTGATATCAGAACTGGAAAAATTCCTACTGATACTCCAGAATTTGATGAAGCAGAGAAAAAAGTGACTGATGAAATCAGCCGTTTTATAAACAACAACGGTACTAAGCCAGTTGACTACTTCCACAAAAAGTTAGGATTAATCATGTGGAATAAAGTAGGGATGTCGAGAACTACTGAAGGTTTAAAAACTGCTATTGATGAAATTGCAGCTTTAAGAGAAGAGTTTCATAAAGATGTGAGAGTAACTGGTGATGCTGATGAATTAAATAAAGAATTGGAGAAGGCCGGCCGTGTAGCTGACTTTTTAGAATTAGGAGAATTATTTGCTCGTGATGCACTGGAAAGAGATGAGTCTGCAGGTGGTCACTTTAGAGAAGAATTTAAAACAGAAGAAGGTGAAGCCCTAAGAAGAGACGATGAATTTGCCTATGTTTCTGCTTGGGAATATACAGGCAAGCCTTCTGAGGCAATTTTACATAAAGAAGATTTAGTATTTGAGAATGTGGAACTTAAAACACGTTCCTATAAATAGAAAACTATGGCAACAGCTAAAGGATTAAATTTAACATTGAAAGTGTGGCGTCAAAAAAATGCCAAGGCTAAAGGGAAATTGGAAACCTACGAAATGAAGGACGTTTCCCCGGACAGCTCATTTTTAGAGATGCTCGACATTTTAAATGATGACTTGGTTCAGAAGAATGATTCACCAGTTGAGTTTGACCATGACTGCCGAGAAGGGATTTGCGGTTCTTGTGCACTGCACATAAATGGCGAACCACACGGACCAGGAAAAAGAATCACTACTTGTCAGTTGCACATGCGAAGTTTTAAAGATGGAGAGACCATTTATATTGAACCTTTTAGAGCAGCAGCATTTCCGATTATTAAAGATTTAGTGGTAGACCGTAGCTCTTTTGATCGCATTCAACATGCAGGGGGCTATATTTCTGTAAATACTTCAGGTAATACCCAAGATGCTAACGCTATTCCAATTAACAAAGAAGCTGCCGATGAAGCATTTTATTCTGCAGCTTGTATTGGTTGTGGAGCATGTGTAGCAGCTTGTAAAAACGCATCTGCTTCCTTGTTTGTATCAGCTAAAGTATCTCAATATGCACTATTACCTCAAGGAGAAGTAGAAGCAAAAGACCGAGTACTAAATATGGTAAAACAAGCAGAAAAAGAAGGATTCGGACCTTGCTCAAATACTGGTGCGTGTGAAGTGGAATGCCCAAAAGGTATCTCTCTTGAAAACATTGCACGAATGAATCGTGAGTTTTTAGCGGCATCTATCTCAAAATAGATTGCTACCTTTATAGTTATGCCAACTCAATCGACCGAAATAAGTTCAAGAACTTCCAATTTATTTCAGCTGCATTCGAAGTTGCCTAAAGTAGGACAGACCATCTTTTCTGAGATGTCGGCTTTAGCTAAAGCTGAAAATGCGATTAATTTATCACAAGGTTTTCCTGATTTTAATTGCTCCCCAAAACTGATTGAATTGTTAAGCCAAGCAATGAAAGATGGCTACAATCAATATGCCCCTATGGCTGGTCACCTGCCATTGAGAGAAAAAATTGCAGAGAAAACAGAATCACTTTATTCTGGAAAATATGACCCTGAAACTGAAATAACGGTTACTGCAGGTGCCACTCAGGCAATCTTCACAGCTATTGCTGCAACAGTAAATGAAGGAGATGAAGTAATTCTATTTACGCCTGCTTATGATTGTTACGAACCTGCTATTGACCTAGTTGGTGGTAAAGCGGTTTATGTTCAACTGAAAGATCCTGAGTACACTATAAACTGGGAAGAAGTAAAGAAGGTAATTAATCAGCGGACTAAGATGATTATTCTAAACACTCCTCACAATCCAACGGGAAGTGTTCTAAATAGTCAAGACATGGTTCAGCTGGAAAAATTATTGGACAATTCTGACATTTTGGTGCTGAGTGATGAAGTGTATGAGCACATTATTTTTGATGGTTATGAGCACCAAAGTGTAGCGCGATTTCCTAAGTTGGCTGCACGAAGTTTTGTGATTTCATCCTTTGGTAAAACCTATCATACAACTGGATGGAAAGTGGGCTATTGTTTAGCCCCTAAAAACTTGATGAAGGAGTTTCGAAAAACCCATCAATACAATGTTTTTTCAGTGCATACTCCAACGCAAGTTGCTTATGCTGAGTTTTTAAACTATCCCGAAGAATACTTGGAGTTGAGAAACTTCTACCAAGAAAAAAGAGACCTTTTTAAAAAGCTACTCCATGGAAGTAATTTTACTATAAAACATACGGCAGGAAGCTATTTTCAGCTGTTGGGCTATGAAAAAATAAGCGAAGAAAAAGACACCGACTTTGCTATTCGTTTAACCAAGGAAATTAAGATTGCCTCCATCCCTACGTCAGTTTTTTATAATCGACCTATTGACAATAAAGTCTTGCGTTTTTGTTTTGCTAAAGAGAACGATACCCTAGAAAAAGCAGCAGAAATATTACATAAACTGTAAGCCAATGCAAGACTTAAAGATCAGTCTTCTGCAAAGCGAGTTAGAATGGGAAAATCCTGCTGCTAATCGCAATCATTTTTCAGCGCTTATTGATGGTATTTCTGAAACAGACCTGATTCTTCTCCCTGAGATGTTCAGCACAGGATTTACGATGAAGTCTGCTGAACTAGCAGAAACAATGGATGGAGAAACGGTGAAATGGATGCAGTCGCAAGCTGCAAAAAAAAATGCTGTGATCTGTGGAAGTCTAATTATTCAAGAAGAAAACAAATTCTTTAACCGACTTATATGGATGCGCCCAAATGGTTCTTTTGAAACTTATGACAAGCGGCACTTATTCCGGATGGCCAATGAAAATGAGCACTTTTCTCCCGGCACTTCAAAACTAGTAGTTGAACTGAAGGATTGGAAAATTTGCCCACTAGTTTGTTATGATTTGCGTTTCCCTGTATGGAGCAGAAATATTGCTGAAACAGATCGGGAGAGTTATGCAAATTGGGAGTATGATGTTTTGATCTACATTGCCAATTGGCCTGAGCCAAGAGTAAAAGCCTGGGAGAAACTATTATATGCCAGAGCGATTGAAAATCAGTGCTATGTAGCAGCCGTTAATCGAATTGGTGAAGATGGAAAGGAAATAAATTACTCTGGCAACAGCATGGCTATTGATGCTAAAGGCGAACTCCTTTGGAAGGCTGAAGACAATAAAGCAGCAGTTCAAACCATGAAGTTTTCAAAAACGGAGTTAGAAGCCTTTCGAAAAAAATTTCCATTAGGCATGGATGGGGATGAGTTTGAGATGAGAAACTTGAAATGAGAAATTTGAAATGGTCTATTTTAATTTCAATCTTCACACTATTTTTCAGTTGCGTTGAAGTTTTTAGCCAATCAAGCATAATATCAGGAATTGTTGTTGATGAAAATGATCAAAATCAGCCTATCCCTTTTGTGCATGTATATTCTCTGGGAAATTTTGGAACTACTTGCAATGAAAAAGGATTCTTTAGAGTAAAACTTGACTCACGCCAAAATAATAAAGACTCCGCTATATTTAGCGCTATAGGGTTTCATGAAAAGAAAATTTCTCTAGCTGGTCTATTTTCGGAAGATACGTTGATTATTAAATTAAGTAAAAAGGATTACCAATTAAATGAGGTTCAAATCACTCCTTTAGAAGAAACAGTGGTTCTAGGACCAGACTATGCGTCTGGACAACTTCCTCTTTATTTTTTATCCTCCATCCCATTTCAAATCGGAATCGTGATAGATGTGCCTTTTCAAGCTAAGTTAAAATCAGCTCATTATTATATCAAAAAAACAAAATATTCTAAAACTCCGTTTAGAGTTAGAGTATATAAATATGATACAATAACTAATAAACCGTCAACGGAAGTTACCAAAAGAAGAGTGTTAGGTAAATTAGAAAAGAGAAAGGGTTGGGCAAAAATAAATTTGCAAGATGAGAACATCTTTGTTCAAAAAGAGAAAATATTTGTTGCTTTTGAAGTAGTTTTTATGGGCGACGACTATTACCACGAAATGAAGTTAATGAGAGAAGAGCTTCAGGTATACGGAGCCACCTTGACAAATTGTATTTATGATAGGAATAAGCTCTATTACAAATGTTTTATAAAAAACTATGAGACCAATGAATGGAATGAATATCGCTTTAATCAAAATAACGTAGATGTAAGTTTTCCATTGATAAAGATTGAGTTGAAAAAATAAAATAATTTTATCTAAATGATGAGCTAAGATTTAGATAATGAATTTATATCAAGTATAAGTTAGCTTGAATTTTATTCAAAAGACTTTCAGCTTTCAACCCTCAACTTTCTAGTTTAGAAACTCTTACTTTCCATTAAAATCACTCATCACCCTAGCCAAAGGGTTGGTAGTAAAAGCTGCTATGATTTGAACGCATTTTTCAATTCGTTCAGGAAGTTTCATGGCCTCTTCTTCATCCCATTTCCCTAAAACATATTGCACTTGAGTGCCCTTTGAAAATTCACTTCCTACCCCAAATCGCAGTCGGGCATAGTTTTGAGTTCCTAAAATTTCTTGAATGTTTTTTAGCCCGTTATGTCCTCCATCACTTCCTTTTCCTTTTAAGCGGAGAGAACCGAATGGCAATGCAATATCATCGGTGATAATTAATACGCGTTCTAGGGGAATTTTTTCAGCCTGCATCCAGTAATTTACTGCTTTACCACTCAGATTCATAAAAGTGGTCGGCTTAATCAATAACAAGGTTCTGCCCTTGTGTTTTGTTGTGGCAGTATCAGCCAAGCGGTTAGGTTCAAAAACAACATTGGATGCTTTAGCAAAAGCATCCAATGTGTTAAATCCTATGTTGTGCCTGGTATTTTCGTAATCGGATCCAATGTTTCCGAGTCCTACAATCAGGTACTTCATGTTTTTATACCAATTTAATTAATAATTTGAAGATTGCCGTATAAGCTAATCATTGGTATTATTCCGAGCTACTTTCAAACAAGCAAAAAACGAAGTTTTGCGCCATTTGAGAGTTAATCGGCAACTTATTCAGTTGCAGCAGCTTCTTTTTCTGCTCCTTCTTCTTTAGCTTCACCTGAAGTTTCTCCATCTTCTCCTTCTGCTCCTTCTTCACCTTCAAGATCTTCATCTTCATCTTCAATGGTTTCTTCAACTGCCGCACGCGCCGTTTTAACAGCAACAACTACTGCTTTAGGGTGATCCATAAATTCAACATTCTCCAATTCGATTTCTTCCACTTTAATACCGTGACCGATTCGAATTTTAGAAATATCAACTCTAATTTCATCTGGAATATCCTTAGGAAGTGCTTTTAAAACAAGCTTTCTAAGCTTTTCTCTTTTCTTACCACCGTTCAAAACACCGATTGGAGTTCCTTCGAAACGAACAGGTACTCCCATTAGAATTGGCACATTTCCTGAAACTTCCATGAAGTCAACGTGAATTGGCTGATCAGTTACAGGGTGAAATTGCACTTCACGAATAACAGCATTAATCGTTTTGTCGCCGAAATTCAAATCAACCAAGTGTATTTCAGAAGTATTTATCAACTTCTCAAATGCAACTTCGTCAATGTGAAAATTGATGTTATCTTTTCCGCCATACATGATAGCAGGTATTCTACCTTCCTTTCTTAAGGTGTTCAAGCGACTCTTACTTCTAACGTCTTTACGCTCGGTAGCTTTTAATTCAACAGACTTCATTCTAATCTATTTTTAGGTGTTAATCAATATTAAAATATAAAATATGAACTGATAGATTCATAATTATGTACTTTGTAGATCACTTTCGCAAAAAGGTCACCTACAGAAATTACTTTTATTTTATCGCTTTTTTGTTTCAATGGAATTGAATCTGTAACAATTAATTCCGTTAAAGCTGAATTTTCTATTTTATTGTATGCATCGCCTGATAAGATGGCATGTGTACAAATGGCTCGAACTGAATTCGCTCCTTTTTCCACCATGATATCGGCTGCTTTTGTCAATGTGCCTGCAGTATCAATCATGTCATCTACCAATAGCACATCTTTTCCTTCCACTTCACCAATCAAGAACATTTTATCAATCTTGTTGGCTTTCTTTCTTTGTTTGTAACAAACAACCACTTCCGTTTCAAAGTGCTTGGCATAAGCATAAGCTCTTTTTGACCCACCCATATCAGGAGAAGCCATTACCAGGTTAGGCAAGTTCAACTCCTCAATCGCCTTAGTGAATACTGCTGACGCGTATAAATGATCTACTGGCACCTCAAAAAATCCTTGAATCTGATCGGCGTGTAAATCCATTGTCATTACTCTACTTACACCAGCTGCAGTTAACATATTTGCAACCAATTTAGAGCCAATAGGCACCCTTGGTTGATCTTTTCGATCTTGTCGTGCAAAGCCAAAATATGGAATAACTGCTACAATTCTTTTTGCTGAAGCGCGTTTTGCAGCATCAACCATCAATAGCAATTCAAATAAATTATCTGTTGGCGGATAAGTTGACTGCACAATAAACACATCACAACCACGAACCGACTCTTCAAAAGAAGGTTGAAACTCTCCATCTGAAAAACGGCTAACAGTTGACTTACCAAGTGATTTACCAAAACTTTTGGCAATTGCTTCAGCAAGTGTTGTATTACTTGAACCGGAAAATATTTTTACTTCGTCTGGCATGATTCTATACCTCTCTTAAAAAGGGGTGCAAATTTATCAATTAATCTTATCGTAGCCAAACGCATAGAGCAATTCTTGCATTAAAAGTAAAAATAAATTTCTAGTTGTCGAAAACAATGAATAATTTTGCCCTCCAATTCCTCAGATATCAATTGCTCAAGTGGCGGTCCCGAAACTTCGGGAAGACCGACTTGGAGCAAACAAATGCCTAGGTGGCAGTCCCGAGGTTTCGGGATGGTAGACCTGCCTGCCGGCAGGCAGGCGCGTTGAGTACCAACGCGGAATATGCCGGCAACTGTACTACCACAGTTAAAAAAGAAGACACTTGCCCAGGTGGCGGAATTGGTAGACCTGCCTGCCGGCAGGCAGGCGCGTTGAGTACCAACGCGGAATATGCCGGCAACTGTACTACCACAGTTAAAAAAGAAGACACTTGCCCAGGTGGCGGAATTGGTAGACGCGTTGGTCTCAAACACCAATGCCTTCGGGCGTGCCGGTTCGACTCCGGCCCTGGGTACTAGAGAGTAAAACACGAGAGTGGCAAGAATGAGTAAGCAAAAAGAGCTTGCTCATTTTTTGTTTACGAATGATTGATACACAAGCGATAACTTGAGTTTTTATTTTGACATAGCTAAACCCTACCTTAGCAGTCCATGAAATCAAAAAAGGCTTTCACCCTTATTACTCTTTTCATCGCTGGAGAAAGTATCTTCCTCTTACCCTTTGTTGTTGCTCGAATTTTTCGTCCTACTTTTTTAGCTGTTTTTGAAATCAACAACTTTCAATTGGGCAGTGCATTCTCAGTTTATGGAGTTTTAGCATTGATATCTTATTTTTTAGGAGGGCCACTTGCAGATCGCTTTTCAGCAAAAAAATTGATGAGCTTTTCCTTATTTATCACCGCCATTGGAGGAGTTTTTATGTCTAGCATTCCCTCACTCTTAGGGCTAACATTTCTCTACGGATTTTGGGGCATTACTACTATTTTACTTTTTTGGGCTGCCTTTATAAAGGCTACTAGAGCTTATGGTGGTGCAACAACGCAAGGCTTTGCTTTTGGGTCAATTGATGCTGGTCGTGGGCTTTTTGCAGCAATATTGGCGTCACTCGGCGTATATCTATTCGATTACTTTATACCCGTAGATGCAAGTATCGCTAGCCGAGATCAACTTTCAACAGCCTTGAGCGGTATTATTTTAATTTTTTCTACCATTACCCTTCTCACTAGCCTTTTGGTTTGTGTGGTTATTCCTTCATGTTCAAATCAAGTTGAAGAAAAGCACAATAAAATAAGTTTAGAAGGTTTAAGAACGGTAATAAAAAATAAAGCCGTTTGGTTAAACGCTCTCATTGTTTTATGTGCCTATGTTGGATATAAGTGCACCGATGACTTTTCCTTATATGCCAGTGATGTTTTAGGATATAATGATGTAGATGCTGCGCACATTGGTACCATTTCTTTTTGGCTTCGACCAGTGGGAGCCTTAGCTGCAGGTTTATTAGGTGATCGGTTGAGCCATTCAAAAATGATACGCTATTGTTTTATTATAATGCTGGTCGGTGGAGTATTAATTGCCAGCAATGGCTTTACATCTGTTGAAAGTATTTTTGTTGTGCTAACCTTAGCTGTTACTAGCCTAGGCATATATGGCTTACGGGGACTTTATTTTGCTCTCTTAGAAGACAACAATATTCCTTTTGTTTTCACCGGTAGCGCTGCAGGTTTCATCTCTTTTATTGGTTACACGCCTGATGTGTTCTTTGGTCCTTTAATGGGGTTGATTTTAGATAATTCCCCAGGTGCAGACGGGCACCAACAGTTGTTTTTAGTGGTAGCTGGTTTTGCTTTACTTGGCTTGTTGGCCACATTTGGTTTTGAAAAGCTTCGTACAAAAGAAATTAGCTCAAGTGCTTAAGTTCATTATTCTTTAACCAATTAATCGTGGCCTGCTTTCCTACCTCAAAACTGCCATACTCCCCTTCAATTCCCAAAAATTCAGCTCCATTTATGGTTGCCCACTGAATTAATGTATTCAATTCAATTTTGGGGAAATAACCTTGAATGGTTTTTATTTCCTCCCAAATACTCAAGCTATCATTTGAAGCTAAACTATCAGTTCCTAATGTACACTTTAGCCCTCTTTTTGCAAACTCCTTTATGTTTGGCAAGCGGTCCTCAATGTATAAGTTAGCCTTAGGACAAAAACACCAGAATAAATTGTTGTGCAGGATTAAAGCTGCATCAATATCATCTGGTGATGTATATGTGTTGTGTACTAATAACAGCTTTTGATCTTTAGGCAAATGCTGCAAAAAGCTTGGTAGAGAATTTCTCTGCGTGACCTTGAAGTCGTTTAAGTCGTTGCCAAAACCTTCAAGCATCTCTGCTATTTTTCCTCCCCCACTTTTATACAACTCATTTTCAGCCGCAGTTTCTTGGTTGTGAATGCTTAATGGAGCATTTGATTGGGTTGTTGAAATTAGATTAAAAAGCGATTCAGAAACAGAGTACGGACTATGCGGTACTACTGATGCAGAGAGATTTTGTTGCTCAGCTTTCTGCTTTAACTCAATCCCTCTTTCATAAACAGTGTTCGCTTTTATCGGGTCAAATCCAAATAACTCGATGAAGCTATGGTAATAAATGGCTGATTGTTGCTTTCTTTTAAAAGTGGCACTTCCATTAGAAATATCTCCAACAGCTACAATTCCGTTTTCATACATTAATTCATCAGCACCATTTATTGCATTTTCAATTTCTAGTTCATCCGCTGATCGAATTTGTTGCAACTCTTGAATAAATCCATGCAATCCCGTTGCTTGCTTCACCTTATCTTTTAAATGTGATAACTCTAAATGACAATGAGTATTCACAAATCCTGGACAGAGTGCTCCTTCGAAATATTCTACCTCTACCCCATCAGCCTGCAAGTTGGCTCCAACAGCAGCTATTCGATTCTTTTCATCAATGGCTAACATTCCACCTTCAACTGGCTTGCCAATTGAGGTATATAAGGTATCGGTTTTTAAAAGTCGTTTAATCAAGTCTATTCCTTTTAGCTAGGGCAAAAATATAGTTTACCTTTGCACTAGCTATGCTAAGTTCAAAAAGAAATATTAGAAATCTGAGTTTGCAAGAAATGAAAGATTTTCTCGCTGAACAGGGAGAAAAGCCATTTCGAGCTAAACAGCTATACGAATGGCTTTGGCAAAAGTCTGCTCGCTCTTTTGAGAGCATGACTAACCTATCGAAACCACTACGTGAACTATTAGAAACTCATTTTGAAATTCCTGCAGTTACTGTTGCAGAAGAGCAAGTGAGCAGCGATCGTACCATAAAGAATGCATTTCGTTTAGCCGATGGAAAAATTACGGAGGGTGTTCTAATTCCAACTCCAAGACGAATGACTGCTTGTATTTCTTCGCAAATTGGGTGTAGCTTAAGCTGCAAATTTTGCGCTACTGGCAAGCTTAAATTAATGCGAAACATTCACTTCGATGAAATTTATGATCAAGTAGCCATCATTAAAGAACAGGCCGAAAAGCATTACAATCGACCACTCTCCAATATTGTTTATATGGGAATGGGTGAGCCATTGCTCAATTACAGTCAGATGATGAAGTCGATTGAGCGAATTACTGCTGAGGATGGATTGGGAATGTCTCCAAAACGAATTACTGTATCAACTGCTGGTATAGCAAAAATGATAAAACGATTGGGCGACGATGAGGTGAAATTCAACCTCGCACTCTCTTTGCATGCTGCCAACGATGAAAAGCGCAGTAAGATTATGCCCATCAATGATCAGAATAATCTGGAAATTTTAGCTGAGGCACTGAAACATTTTCATGAGAAAACTCAATCTAGAGTAACCTTCGAATACATTATTTTTCGTGACTTCAACGATGAAATTGAAGATGCTCAAGAGTTAGCAGAGTTTTGCAAACATGTGCCTTGTAAAATCAACATTATTGAATACAATCCGATTGATGATGGTGAGTTTCAACAAGCTGATTCACAAAAGGTGGATAATTTTGCCGCCTATTTAGAAAATAAAAACCTTATTGTTAACGTTCGCCGAAGTCGTGGTAAAGACATTGATGCTGCCTGTGGACAATTAGCAAATAAAAATGGGGCAGTTGTTGCCTAAACCTTTATTTTTGACTTTTAATGAGCGGCATTACAATTAAGAACATAAAGGCTCCAATTAGCGATGAAATGCATGCTTTCGAAAAACACTTTCGAAACAGCATGAAGAGCACTGTTCCGCTATTAGATAAAATCACCCACTACATTGTAAAGAGAAAAGGCAAGCAGATGCGGCCTATGTTTGTTTTCTTGTCGGCTAAGCTATTTGCTGATACAACTGATTCAACTTACACTGCTGCATCATTAATTGAGTTACTGCACACTGCAACCTTAGTGCACGATGACGTAGTAGATGAGTCCTATAAACGTAGAGGGTTCTTTAGCATTAATGCACTTTGGAAAAACAAGATTGCCGTTTTAGTTGGCGATTATTTATTGTCGAAAGGCTTATTGTTATCAGTTGAAAAAGGAGAGTTTGACCTGTTGAAAATTGTAAGTCAGTCTGTTCAATTAATGAGTGAAGGCGAGCTCTTACAAATTGAAAAAGCAAGAAAATTAGACATCGAAGAGGCGGTGTATTTTGATATCATCACAAAAAAGACAGCAACTTTAATTGCCTCTTGCTGTGCTACAGGAGCTCGCTCTGTTAACCAATCTCCAGAAGTAATTGAAAAAATGCGCCTATTTGGCGAGCTAGTTGGCATTTGTTTTCAACTTAAAGATGATTTGTTTGACTACGGCAGTGGTGACAAACTAGGAAAACCAACTGGAATTGATATAAAGGAGAAGAAAATGACTTTGCCGCTAATCTATGCCTTGAGTCAAACAGACCGTTCAACACGCAGAAGAATCATAAAAACGGTAAAAAATAATAACAACAACCAAAAGAAAGTACAAGAAGTAATAGACTTTGTAATTGATTCAGAAGGAATTGATTACGCAACAAAAAAAATGTACAGTTACCGCGAAAAAGCATTGAATATTTTAGATGAATTCTCAGATAATGCTGCAAAGCAAAGCTTAAAAGATTTGGTAATTTATACTACGGAAAGAAAGAAATAGAAACTCATGAAATACTTTATTCTAATCATATTTGTTGTCACACATTATGCTTGTGATACTGAATCGAAGCAGCAGAAAAATGCAGAATCAAAAGAATATACTCCACCGACTAGAGAGCAATATGTAGAACATTATCCATCAGGAATTAAGAAGGTGGAGGGTGAGCTGATTGATGGTAAGCGCCATGGAAAATGGATTTTTTACTACGACAATGGCTTTATTTGGAGTGAAGGGCAATACCGACATGGAATTCGAGAGGGATATTCCTTCGTGTATTATAAAAATGGCAAGAAAAAAATCTCTGGACAGTATAAAAAGAACTTGCGCTACGGTGAATGGAAAGTCTATGAGCAAGATGGTAGTTTAGTAAAAGCTATAGACATCAATGAAATGTTGACTTCTAAAGATTCGGTGCTCTTAGAATTAAAATGAAGGGACATCCGCTAATTTTGTAACTTAGAATTCAAATTTTAAAGCTTTTGATTCCAAAGGAAACAGTTGATACAATTATTGAAACTGCTCGTGTTGACGAGGTGGTAGGCGAATATGTTACCCTTAAAAAAAGAGGCGCAAATTTATTGGGTCTGTGTCCATTTCACAACGAGAAAACGCCTTCATTTACCGTTTCTCCTTCCAAGGGAATTTATAAGTGCTTTGGTTGTGGAAAAGCCGGTGGAGCAGTTAACTTCATTATGGACCATGAGCATTATAGCTACCCCGAAGCCTTAAAGTTTTTAGCCAATAAGTATAATATTGAGATTGAGGAAGAAGAGCAAACTGCGGAGCAAATTCAAGAATTAAATGCGAAAGAAAGCCTTTTTATCGTTTCACAATTTGCTGCAGATTACTTTGAAAAGCAATTGCATGAAACGGAGCAAGGCAGAGCTATTGGCTTAAGTTATTTTAAAGAACGTGGTTTTAGAGAAGAAACGATAAAAAAATTCAAATTAGGATACAGTCCTGACGAGTGGGATGCATTTACTTCAGAAGCACTTAAAGAAAAATACAAACTTGATTTTTTAGAGGAAACAGGATTAACTATAGTAAAAGGTGAAAAGCAATTCGATCGATTCAAGAGTCGGGTAATGTTTCCCATACAAAATATTTCAGGGAGAGTAATTGGTTTTGGGGGGCGCACACTTTCAGCAGATAAAAAAACAGCAAAATACCTCAACTCCCCTGAGTCTGATATTTATCATAAAAGCAAGGTACTTTATGGTTTAAACTTGGCTAAGAAGAAGATCATTGAAACCGAAAATTGTTTTTTAGTTGAAGGCTATACCGATGTCATTTCATTTCATCAAAATGGTGTAGAAAATGTGGTTTCATCATCGGGAACTTCTTTAACTATTGATCAGATTCGTTTAATAAAACGCTACACAAATAGCATTACCATTTTATTTGATGGTGATGCCGCAGGAATAAAAGCCGCCTTCAGAGGAATTGATATGATTTTGGAAGAAGGCTTAAATGTTAAAGTACTAGCGTTTCCTGAGGGAGAAGATCCTGACTCCTATGCCAAGTCGCACAGCAACGCTGAGTTAGAAGCGTTTTTGAAAGAAAAGGCCGTTGACTTTATTCGATTTAAAACCAGTTTACTATTAAAGGACACAGGAGATGACCCCATAAAACGAGCTGGATTAATTAAAGAAATAGTTGGATCTATTGCCCTCATTCCTGACCCCATAGCTCGCTCAGTTTACCTCCAAGAGTGCAGCAACTTAATGGATATTGAGGAAAAGGCCTTGCTAAGTGAACTAAATAAAGTGCGCAGAAATAAGCTTAGCAAGCAAATTCAAGTAAAAGAACGTGCTGAAAATCAAGCCAATATTGAGGATATCCAAGAGCCCGAAATTAAAAAAGAGTTTGCCTCACCAGCTGTCTTATTAGATTATCAAGAAAAGGACATCATCAGAACCTTGATAAAATATGGAAATCATGAAATTCAATTACCTGCTGAGGAAGATGAAAGTGAACCAGACAAGAATAAAACACCTGAATTAATTGAGGCAACAGTAGCAGAATACTTGATTCATGAGGTAGAAGAAGATGATTTATCTTTTAGCAATCCGCTTTACACTAAAATATATGATTTATTCAAATCGGCTATAGAAGACAAGAGCAGTGTAACTGAGAACGATTTAGTTAGTCATCAAGATAAGGAAGTGAGCAGTTTTGTAATTGAGTGCTTACTTGAAAAATATGCTCTAAGTTTGAATTGGGAAGAAAAGCACAAAATATTAACCATATCAGAAGACCAAGTGCTGCCAAAGGCAGTTCATAAAGGAATTTGCTCTTGGCGATTAAATAAAGTGCAACAAATGATTCTAGACCAGCAAGAGTTGCTAAAAAATAATGCAGAAGATTATGAAGAAGTAGTTTTACAGTTATCAAAATTGCTGGAAGCAAAAAAAGCCTTAGCAAATGAATTGGGAAGAATAATATTACGCTAAACCATGAATGAAGAATTGACAACTTTCTGGGATGAAATAAAAGACTTGTGGCAGACCTTCAAAGAGTTCCTGCAATTTGAGTTAATCTCGGTAAAAGATTACCACTTATCAATTTATAACATTTTAGTTGTAATCATTATCATATTTGTTATCCGTCTGATTGTAAAAGGGTTAGAACGACTAGTTAAAAGAAAGGTTAGTGGTAAAAAATGGATTACCGAAGGGAAGCAACATGCGATTGTTCAGATAGGAAAATACATCATTTATGTACTTGGATTTGTATTTGCAATCAAAACTATTGGTTTTGATATTACACCAATATTAATTGGTTCTTCAGCCTTATTTGTCGGTTTAGGGTTTGGCTTGCAAGAAGCTTTTCGCGATTTTATTTCAGGGATTATTCTTTTATTCGAAGGTGATGTTGTGATCGGCGATGTGATAGAATTTGAAACTGGTTTAGTGGCTGTTGTGAAACGAATAAAATTGAGAACATCAAAAGTGAGAACCAGAGATGGGATTGTCATTTTAGTCCCCAACTCTCAATTAATTAACAATAGAGTAATCAATTGGAGTAATAGCAATATCTTAACTCGATTTAAAGTCGAAGTTGGAGTGGCTTATGGTTCTGATGTAGAATTAGTAGAAAAAATTTTATTAGAAGCAGCTACTGAAGACGATCAAACTTCTGATCGCGTAAAGCCTTTTGTTCGATTTGCAGACTTTGGTAATTCTTCGCTTGACTTTGAGCTTTACTTTTGGTCAGAACATGTTTGGAGAATTGAATATGTAAAAAGTAGGCTGCGCTTTGCCATTGACAAAAAATTTAGAACAAACGGTGTAACCATTCCGTTTCCGCAACGTGACATGCATTTTAAATCGTCAAATGTTGACTTAAAATAAGAAATACTATTTTTTGAGCACTTCAACTACAAATTCTTATATTAAAGTTCCCAAGCGTTTGCGCTTGGCCATTCGCCATTTTCTTATTTGGCGTCACAAGAATCTTAATGAACGACAATTTGTCTTGTTTTTAAGTATCCTAATTGGATTTTCTTCAGGAATTGTAGCAGTAATTCTGAAAAATATGGTGCATTTTATTCAAGTGCTCTTGAAGTCTGAAAGTGTTGCCAATTATGAAAATTACTTGTATTTCATATATCCTGGAATTGGTATTGCCATTACAGTTTTAATTGTAAAATATGTCATACGACATCGAATAAATCATGGAATACCTGCCACCCTTTATGCCATTTCGAAAAAACGATCTCAAATGCCTGGTAGGTCAACTTATGCCTCAATTATTACAAGTATGATAACGGTTGGCTTTGGTGGTTCTGTTGGATTGGAGGGTCCAACTGTAGGAACAAGTAGTGCCATCGGTTCGAATTTTGCACGATTGGCTAGGAGCAATTATAAAGTCACTACATTAATGCTCGGTTGTGGCGCAGCTGGAGCCATGTCAGGAATTTTTAATGCCCCAATTGCTGCTATAGTATTTGCGTTAGAAGTGATAATGCTAGACCTTACAGCTGCTTCTCTTATTCCACTTTTAATGGCATCTGTTTCTGCAGCACTTACCTCTTCGTTTATTTTGGGCGATGAGATTTTATTCAATGTAAAAGTATCAGAAACATTCACCCTAGGGGATGTTCCCTTTTACATGCTATTGGGAGGCTTAACTGGTTTAGTGTCTGTTTATTTCTGTAAAATTTATTGGTCAATTGAAAATCGTTTTGAAGCAGTAAAAGGAGCTTACAAACGAATGATTATTGGGTCTATAATTTTAGGCTTAATGCTCTTTTTTATCCCACCACTTTATGGAGAGGGATTTGGATTTATCAAGCTCTTACTTGATGGTAACATCACGCAAGTCTTAAATGGCACCTATCTCAATGTATTCACTGATAATATTTGGGTTATCATAATATTCCTTGTGCTAATAGTGCTTACTAAGGCAATTGCTACTTCAGTAACTCTTGGAGCAGGGGGTGTAGGTGGGATTTTTGCCCCTTCTCTATTTTTAGGTTCAATAACGGGTTATGTATTTGCCAAAATTGTAAACATTCTTGACTTCGTAGGTCTTTCAGAAAGAAATTTCACTTTAGTAGGCATGGCTGGTTTAATTGCAGGAGTAATTCATGCTCCCTTAACCGGGTTATTCTTAATTGCCGAAATCACCCGTGGCTATGAGTTAATTATTCCATTAATGATCACTGCAGGCTTCGCATTTATGACTTCAAAATATTTTAATCAGCATTCTTTATATACAATGCAACTGGCCAAACGTGGTGAATTAATTACACATAATAAAGACAAAGCAGTGCTTACCTTAATGAAATTGCACTCTGAAGTAGAGAAGGACTTTTCAACTGTTTCGCCTGATGATAATTTAGGGGATTTAGTAAAAGTGGTTTCAAACTCAAAACGGAATATCTTCCCAGTGATTGATAAGGAAGAAGGTTTAGTCGGTGTTGTGCTTTTGGATGATGTAAGGCAAATTATGTTTGAGCCAGAGCAATATTCTAAAGTTATAGTTGAAGAATTAATGATTGATTTTCCCACTTCCGTTTCCTCAACTGATTCAATGGACTCAGTTATGCGAAAATTCAATAGTACTGGAGCATGGAATCTTCCAGTAATTGATGATGGTAAATACATTGGTTTTGTTTCAAAGTCAAAGTTATTTAACGCTTACAGAAAGGTATTACAAGATTTTTCTGATGAATAAGAATAAGTCTAATAAATTAAAGTAATACATTAGCAAAAAAAATAAAAATGAGAGGTTTACTCTTCCTATTACTTGCTTTACCTTTCTTGTGTAATGCTCAAAATTATCTAATAAAAGAGGGTGTCCCTAGTGATTTAGATAAAAACAAAATTATTTTCTTAAAACATGGGAAGATTAGAGTAACTGCTGTTAAAGATTCCAGTGAACAGCAAGACTATTTACATCTTAGACAAACCAATCACAATGATATAATCAAAGAGTCTAATTCTAAATTGAAAGTTGCTGCCTTAGAATATCCGTTTCCCTATATTATTGCCAATAAATCAAATTATGAACCTTTAGTAAAGGCAGGCTACAAATACTTATTAGATAGTAGAGCTTATAATTATGATAACCTCGCTGTTCAACCTGCGGAAGATGAGTTGATTATTTATGAGTTTTTTATTCGAGACCTCACTACGAATGTTGCTTACAAGGTTTTTGAATTAGACGAAATGAAGATTTACGACGGAAAACTTATCATTAAAAAACTAAACAAAGCAGTCAAAAAACAATTTCCAGACGCGTACTAAGTTGGGCTGCTATTTATTCAAAATCATTCCGGCACCAACTGTTTCGTTGGTAGTTTCATCTATTAAAATTAAACTCCCAGTGTTTCTATTGCGCTTATAACTGTCAAAAAATAACGGCTTTGTCGTACGTAAGGAAACACGTCCAATGTCATTCATATCAATTTTCTTATCCTCTTCTAGCCTATGTAGGGTATTAATGTCAACCTTGTATTTAATATCTTTTATCACACAACGTGCGTCATTAGAAGTATGCTTTATAGCATATTTCCCACCAAGTTGTAATTCCTTATCACTCATCCAGCATAGCATCACATCAATATCCTGGCTTACTTCAGGCTGATTATTTTCTCGAACAATCATGTCCCCTCGGCTAATATCAATTTCGTCTTCTAAGGTTATGGTAACTGACATAGGCGCAAAAGCTTCTTCGATTGGCCCATCCAAGGTGTCAATAGATTTAATTGTTGAACTAAAACCAGAAGGCAATGCCACTACTTTATCGCCCGGTTTAAAGACTCCTCCTGAAATCCTTCCAGCATACCCTCTATAGTCATGAAATTCATCTGATTGGGGTCGAATTACATATTGCACTGGGAAGCGACAATCAATGTGGTTGTGGTCACTTCCAATGTGAATATTTTCTAGTAAATAAAGTAATGTTCCGCCTCTATACCAGGGCATTTTTTCTGAAGGGTTTACCACATTATCACCATGCAATGCACTTATTGGTATAAAGTGTACATCTTTTACATCCAGTTTTGATGCAAATGCTTCTGTTTCCTTTTTTATTCGTTCAAAGGTGTCCTCGTCATAATCCACTAAGTCCATTTTATTGATACAAAATACAACATGTGGTATTCCTAATAATGAAGCAATAAAAGTATGTCTGTACGTTTGTTCAATAATTCCTTTTCGAGCGTCAATTAAAATAATAGAAAGGTTTGATGTGGAAGCACCAGTAACCATGTTTCGGGTGTACTGAATATGACCTGGTGTGTCAGCAATAATAAATTTTCGTTTTGGTGTCGCAAAATATCGGTATGCCACATCAATCGTTATCCCTTGCTCCCGTTCTGACCTCAAGCCGTCAGTTAAAAGTGCTAGGTTTACACTCTTTTCTCCTTTCTTTTTACTTGTTTGCTCAATGGCCTCGTATTGATCTTCAAAAATTGATTTACTGTCATATAATAAACGACCAATCAAGGTACTTTTTCCATCGTCTACACTACCAGCTGTTGAAAAGCGTAGTAACTCCATATCGAGGTAAGATTTTGTTTTTTTCATAAATTAGAAAGTTGAAGGCTGAAAGTAGAAAAAAATATACTTCATGATTTTTTTACAATAGAGACAAAGATCGAGGTTAGTTCGTCAGCTTCAAGGTGAAGACTTTTTAATTCATCTAATATGCTTGATAATTTTAAAGACTCCTCCATCAGCAGTTCTAGCCAATAACCACACTCATCTGCTTCTTCAATAACAATCCCTAGCTTAGCTTTAAACTCTTTGTTTGATCTTCCTCGAAAAGCGGATCTAGTATTTGCTCCAACCGACATTCCACTTCGTATTAATTGTCTTGCTATTTCTCTCTCAGCTGTATTATTTGTTAATGTTTTAGTTATTTTTATTATTCTTAATGCAAACTTTTTTGTTCTATCTTTAAGGTCTGTATGTTGGTTAGTGGCATTCATTTCTACTAATTTTCTCTATTTTCAACTTTTAGCATTCCACCTTTTCAAGTTTCAGCCTTCAAGTTTCATTTTTCAAAAATAACCTTGCTTTTTCCTGTCTTCCATAGCCGCCTCTGATCGTTTATCATCAGACCTTGTACCTCGCTCAGTAGTTCGTGTAGCAGCAACTTCTTCAATAATTTTTTCTAAAGAATCAGCTTCAGACTTTACTGCTCCTGTGCAGGTCATATCACCGATTGTTCTAAATCTCACCGTCATCTCTTTTGTAACTTCTTCGTCTTTTTGTTCAATAAAGTCACTTTTCGACATCACAACACCATCGCGAATAAAGCAATCGCGTTGATGAGAAAAATAAAGTGATGGCAACTCAATTCCTTCCGCTAGCACATATTGCCATACATCCATTTCAGTCCAATTACTGATGGGGAAAACACGGAAATTCTCTCCAAAATGTTTCATTCCATTGAAAATATTCCATAACTCAGGTCGCTGGTTTTTTGGATCCCATTGCCCAAATTCATCACGATGAGAGAAGAAACGTTCTTTAGCGCGCGCCTTTTCCTCATCTCTTCTAGCACCGCCCATTGCTGCATCAAATTTATTACGCTCAATAGCATCTAAAAGTGGTACTGTTTGCAAGCCATTTCTACTGGCATTGTAGCCTTTTTCCTCCACAACTTTTCCCTGATCAATAGCATCTTGAACGGATGCAACAATTAAGTTAGCACCAATTTTCTCTATAAATTGATCTCTAAACTCAATCGTTTCTGGAAAGTTATGCCCTGTATCTACATGCATTAATGGAAAGGGAATTTTAGCCGGGTAAAATGCTTTACGAGCAATATGAGCGCAAACAATCGAATCTTTTCCTCCAGAAAAAAGTAGGACTGGATTTTCAAATTGAGAGGCTACTTCTCGAACAACATATATAGCTTCAGATTCTAATTCTTTGAGATGCGTTAAGTTATAAGTCTGCATAATTATGCTTTGTATTTTATCAATGGTGTAATAAATTCTATAATATCTTGAGCTGATGCCTCTGCAGTTATATTTTCAGTTTTAACTATCAAAGCTGCATTTTTAGGTGCCTCAAAAGGTGCACTAATTCCAGTAAAATCTTTTATCTCCCCTTTTCGAGCTTTAGCATAAAGCCCCTTAGTATCACGCTCCTCACAAATCTCTAGTGGTGTATCAATAAATATTTCTAAGAAGTTGTCCGCACCAATAATTTCTTTTGCCTTTTGGCGAATTACTTTTGTTGGACTAACAAAACAATTGATTGTAATCACTCCACAATGGAGGAACAGTTTTGAAACCTCGGCAATTCGACGTATATTCTCTGAGCGATCAGCATCAGAAAAGCCAAGATTATTGTTGATGCCAGACCTAATGTTATCGCCATCTAACAATTGGGTTAGATAGCCTTGTTGATGTAATATTTTCTCCAACACTTTTGCGATGCTAGTTTTTCCTGATCCACTTAAGCCTGTTAACCAAATCACCTTTGCATTCTGATTCAACAGTTTTTCTTTTTCTTCTTTCGGAAGAATTTCATCAAAAACTGAAAATATATTTTTCCCTTCGTCTTTCATCAAGCCGACAAATTTAATGAATATTGAAGTGGCTAAAAAGTTATTCTGACAGAGGAAACTTGAACTTATTTTCAATTCCACTTCACTATAAATTCACAACAAATTCAACTATCTTTGAATTTCACGAAAAAGAAAATTATTGGATTTTAAAAACAGTCCTAAAATAGATCAAGTTGGCTTAGTTGAGCGTGCTGCAAGATTTAAAACACGCAGCATTAAAAAAGAAGCAAAAATAGAAGGTTTGAAGCTTGCCTTGAGCATGATTGACCTTACCACCTTGGAGGGGAAAGACACCATTGGAAAAGTAAAACAACTATGTTATAAAGCAACACATTTAGCCACCGGCTTAAGTACACCAAATGTAGCTGCAGTTTGCGTTTACCCAAACATGGTTGCAACCGCAAAAAAAGCCTTGGGAACATCAGCCGTAAAAGTGGCATCAGTAGCAACTGCATTTCCAAGTGGAATGTCAAGTAGAACAGTAAAATTGGAAGACACAAAAATGGCTGTTGAAAGTGGTGCTGACGAAATTGACATGGTAATTTCTCGAGGAAAGTTTCATGAAGGGGAGTACCAATATGTTTTTGATGAAATTGCTGCAATAAAAAAGGCGTGTGGAAAAGCTCGCTTAAAGGTTATTTTAGAAACTGGTGAATTGGGAACAGCAGATCAAGTTAGACTAGCCAGTGATATTGCGATAAAAGCAGGAGCAGATTTTATTAAAACCTCTACCGGAAAAATTTCACCTGCTGCCACGATGCCAGTAACCTTATTGATGCTTGAGGCAATAAAAGATCATTATTTAAAAACCGGTAAAATGGTTGGAATGAAACCTGCTGGAGGCATCTCAGATGCTAAAACAGCCTTACATTATTTAGTTATGTTACAAGAAACCTTGGGAAACGACTGGATGAGTAATGAGTGGTTTCGTTTTGGGGCGAGCAGGTTGGCTAATGATATTTTAATGCAGTTGAAAAAGCAAGAAACTGGAATTTATCAATCAGCTGATTACTTTTCGAAGAGCTAACACAATTAACTATGAAAGAGATTCATAGAAAATGGAGAAAACTAAATTTTGAATACAAGACACTGATAACTGATCATAAACTACATGGCAAAAGAAAATAGTTTTTCATTAAAATTTGATAGTAACTGGAAGTATTCAGCTGCACCTGAAAGCACTGACCATATTTTGCTAAAGGAAAAATATGAGCTTTTTATTGACGGTAAATTTGTAGCTCCCCAGTCTCAAAAATATTTTGACTCTATAAATCCAGCTACAGAAAAACCCATTGCAAAAGTTGCAGAAGCGAATGAAAAAGATGTAGATAAAGCTGTAAAGGCTGCACGCAAAGCATTCCCTATTTGGTCGAAATTGGAAGCTAAAGAACGGGGAAAGTATTTATTTAGAATTGCTAGATTGATTCAGGAGAAATCAAGAGAGTTTGCCGTAATTGAATCAATGGATGGAGGAAAACCCATTCGTGAATCTAGGGATATCGACATTCCTTTAGCGGCTGCTCACTTTTTTTATTATGCAGGTTGGGCAGATAAATTAGACTATGCATTCCCCAATAGAAAAGTAAGTCCTTTAGGAGTAGCTGCACAAATTATTCCTTGGAATTTTCCTCTTTTAATGGCGGCTTGGAAAATTGCTCCAGCTTTAGCATGTGGAAATTGCATTGTTTTAAAACCTGCTGAAACCACTTCATTAACTGCCTTAAAACTAGCTGGAATCATTCAAGAGGCTGGACTACCTGATGGTGTTGTTAACATTATAACAGGTGCAGGAAAAACAGGAGAAGCTTTAGTTAATCACTCTGATATTGATAAAATTGCCTTCACGGGCTCAACTGAAGTTGGCAAAAAGATTCAAAAAGCAATTTCGGGCACCAAAAAGAAAGCTACCTTAGAACTCGGAGGGAAAGCTGCTAATATCATTTTTGACGATGCGCCCATTGATCAGGCTATAGAAGGCATTATCAATGGCATTTTCTTTAATCAAGGACACGTGTGTTGTGCAGGATCTCGCTTGTTAGTTCAAGAAAATATTTACAAAGTAGTGCAACAAAAGCTAAAAGCACGTCTTGAAACGCTGATTGTTGGAGACCCACTAGATAAAAACACCGATGTTGGAGCTATTAATTCTAAAAATCAACTTGATACAATCAATAAATATCTTAAAATTGGGAAGGAAGAAGGACTAGACAGCTACCAAGTAAAACATAAGTTTCCCAAAAAAGGATTTTTTTGCGCTCCTACTCTATTTTTTGATGTTTCGCAGGCTAGTCGTTTAGCACAAGAAGAAATTTTTGGGCCTGTCTTAGCTATTCAAACTTTTAGAACAGTTGACGAAGCCATTGAAAAAGCTAATAATACACCTTATGGTCTATCAGCCGGTGTTTGGACAGATAAAGGCTCTAAAGCTTTTAACCTCAGTAGCCAACTTAAGGCTGGAGTTGTTTGGGCAAACACCTTTAACAAATTTGATCCTACTTCACCATTTGGTGGCTATAAGGAAAGCGGTTTTGGTCGAGAAGGTGGGATGCATGGATTAGAGGCATATTTGAATTTCGATTGAAGAAAACTAAAATAGCATTAAAGATTTAAGCCTCTTTATTCTTAGCTACATTAGCCTTAATGATCAACATACCAACAATACCCGCCAAGGTAGAAGCAAGTAAAATAGCCAACTTAGCTTGCGACTTTACCATGGGGTCTTGAAAAGCCAATTCTGAAATAAAAATAGACATGGTAAAGCCTATACCGGCCATGATTGCCGCTCCTGCCAAGGTTCCCCAATTTACATTTTTAGGTAATTCTGAAATTCCCAACTTTACAAAGAGTGCAGAAAAACTCACAATTCCCAAAAACTTACCCAATAATAAGCCAAGAATAATACCTATAGAAACTGGTTGTAATAGCTCAGACCATACTTCTGCATGAATTTCAACTCCAGAATTAGCCAATGCAAAAAGCGGCAAAATCAAAAAGGAAACAATTGGGTTCAAGGCATATTCCAATTTTTGTAAGGGCGTTTCTACTTTAGATCGCTCTTCTTTTATGTCTTCAATAATTTCTTGTTGTTCATCGCTGATATATGCTCCACTGAGCGCTTTTGTTTTTTGCAGCTTGTTTAATAATGTATCCACCCTGCGAATAAATCCAAACTTGTTAATTTTTGCCTTACTAGGAATTGTCATTGCTAAAAGTACTCCAGCAATAGTAGCGTGGACACCAGAAAGTAAAAAGGCAACCCATAACCCACAAATTCCTATGATGGCATAAAATGCGGTATTCCTTATTCCCAAGGCATTTCCAAGACTTAGAAAAAGAAAAAACCCTAGTCCATATTCTAAATAAAGCAAAAGTAAATTATCAGTATAAAAAAATGCAATTACTAACACCGCACCCAAATCGTCTACAATAGCTAATGCAGTTAAAAATATTTTTAAACTCAAAGGAACTTTATTTCCCAATAAAGATAAAACTCCTAAAGTAAAAGCGATATCAGTAGCCATTGGAACACCCCAACCAGATTCAGTTGGAGTATTAAAGTTGAAAATGGCAAAAATTATTGCAGGAAAAATCATTCCTCCAACTGCTGCTGCAATTGGTAAAGATGCTTTTTTCCAGCTTGATAAATCACCAGCCATAATTTCACGCTTGATTTCAAGGCCAACGACAAAAAAGAAAATCGCCATTAGACCATCATTAATCCAATGGTGCAAATCTTTATCAATGATATGGTCTCCAAAACCAATTTTAAAATGAGTTTCCCAAAGATGATGGTAGCTTTCAGCAAAAGGAGAGTTGACCCAGATAAGGGCAATGACTACTGCCAGAAAAAGTATAACTCCAGAAACAGGTTTGTTTCTCAATAAATTATCAACTGGGGCAAGTATTTTTTCAATAGGATAAATCTTTTCTCTAATAGATTGTTCCTTGTTTTCTTCTGGCATTTAAACGATTTTCTTTACTCTTAAAATTTATTGATTTGCAAAAATAAAAATAGTGGCTTGGAATTAGTCTATTAACAGACGTTTATTGACTACTCCTTTTCGTGTTTCAAATTGAATAATGAAAACACCTGTAATTTCTGGTACTTTAAATCGAACATTGTTTTTCTGTTGACCAACAATTTTTTGCTGAAAAAGTTGACCCCTTATGTCATAGATTCTAACGATTTCTAGCTCATCATCTGTTTCATTTGAAATAGTAATACTTTCTCCTTTTTTCACAGGATTTGGGAAAATAGAAAATAAATTAGATTGATTTTTGTCTTCTTCTATTCCAACAGGAATATCAACCCGAATATAATCCTCTCTTAAAAGTGAATCACTTCCACCAGAACTTGTCGCAAGTAATTTAACATCATAATAACCCGTATCATTAAACACAACTGTTATGGAATCTGTAATTGCTGAAGTTCCATTTATATACTGAAAAGTAGCAGGCTGAATATCCCATTGATAATTTGCGGGAAGAAAACTTCTACTAGAATTCGAAAAATTTACAGTATCCCCATTAGCAACAATGGTGTCACTTGCAGTAAAAAATGGAATAGGGATATCTACACGAATATAATCTTCCCTTAATAATGAATCGCTACCACTTGAGTTGGTCGCAATTAGTTTAACATCATAAGAGCCAGTACCATTAATGACAATTATAATCGAATCTGTGGTTGATGAGGTGCCGTTTATATATTGAAATGTAGTAGGCTGAATATCCCACTGATAATTTGTAGAAAGCAAAGTGATACTTGAGTTTGAAATAGTAACAGTATCGCCGATTCCAACGACTGTATCATTTGTTGAGAATTGAGGAACCGGAACAAATAATGAAGGAACGTTTCTAACACTATCTCGATATTGAATCGCAGAAGGAATAAAAACACCACTATCTACCGTTCCACTTATAGTAAGCGCAGGAATCTCAAATTGTGTTGTTAACCACTTATATTCACGCTGGTGGCTATTTATTCCTGTTGTAGTTGAGCCAGCATCAACTGTATCATAACCAACAATATCAGTCACTACCCGAATACAATTAAATGTACCGTAAGGAGTAGTTAAGCTCCCCCAGGCATCAACATCGTTTATTCTGTATCCTGAGCTACCTACATAGGCTCCAACAAAAACATTAGAATACTCCAAATTATATGTAGAACTATCTCTATCTAAATAATTTAAAGGAAACTGGTAAATTTCATCTTTATCTGTTGATGATTGTATGACATTTAAGGTTGAAGGAAAAGGAAATCCTAATCCAGTGGGCACTGTTGCTGCACGATCAGTAAGAGAAAAGCTCAAAGTATCTGAGGAATAAAAATTATAAGCATCATAAAATTCAGTTCCTGAAAAATCAATAGTATCTGCTAATTTTTCTGCAATTCGATTTGAAACATTATATGGAGATTGTGAGGAAGCGATAAATTCTCTTACACCTTGTCGAATAGGTGTTAAGCTATCATAATTCCATGTCAGGTTTGCTCCAGATGTTTGATAATTTGAGACCACAGAAGTATCAAAAGCACCAAGACTAAATCGAAGGCTATCTCCATTGCTTGGCATATGGCTATCATCAATCGTAATTTGACTACTTAATGTAAAACTGAAAAGCAGTAAAAGTAAAACTGAAAAATTCTTCATAAAGTTAGTTTTACCTCAAACTTAACCATTAATTGCTTCAACCTCAGTAATCTGATTTGGTAACATTTCTTTAAGCATGTTTTCAATTCCAGCTTTTAATGTCATGGTGGATGAAGGGCAACCACTACATGCCCCTTTCAATACCACACTAACTTTCCCTTCATTAAAAGAATGAAAATGTATGGCACCACCATCACTTTCTACAGCTGGACGAATATATTCATCTAAAATATCTGAAATCTTCGCATCGATGCCTTCTAAGTCATCTCTCTTCGGAGTGGAAATAGTGCTTTTCTTTTCTTCAGCATTTTCCATTTCTATTGAAGATACCTTTACCACAACTCCATCGTTGTTTAAAAAGTCGCCTAAAAAATCACGCAATTGATGAATAACATCTTGCCACTCAATAATATCCGTTTTGGTAATGGCTACAAAATTACTTGCGATAAACACTTTTGAAATAAATGGAAAATTCAGCAACTTAGCTGCTAGTGGTGAATTGTCAAGATTATCATCTAAGCCATATTCATACACTTGTCCGTCAACCACTAAATAGCGGTTTGAAACAAATTTCATTGTGGCAGGATTTGGAGTGCTTTCAGCATAAATATTATGTGGGACTACTGTTTTTTCCATTGCTAAATTTTTTACAAAGTTAGTTAATACCGATTGCTCATTCAATATCCTCTAAAAAGAATTAGACTATTTCCATGAAGATTCAGCATTTTCCTCTTTATTTAGATTTGAATATCAATTGATGTTTAGCTTTGTCAGTTCACAGACTTAAAAAAATTCACATGGCTTTACTTAAAACAGTCAGAAATTGTACACCTGAATTTGGTAGGAATTGCTTTTTAGCTGAAAATGCTACTATAGTTGGAGCTGTAAAAACTGGTGATGACTGCAGTATTTGGTTTAACGCTGTAGTTAGAGGTGACGTCAATGACATCACAATTGGAAATAAAGTCAATATTCAGGACGGGGCGGTGATTCACTGCACATTTGAAAAAACTAAAACTATAATTGGGAATAATGTCTCAGTAGGCCACAATGCAATTGTGCATGGATGCACCATTGAAGATGATGTATTGGTTGGCATGGGTGCCATTATTATGGATAATGTCATTGTAGAGAGCAATTGTATTATTGCTGCTGGAGCAGTTGTTACCCAAAATCAACGTTTGGAAGGTGGTTTCATTTATGCAGGAACACCAGCGAAAAAGATAAAAGCTGTTAGTGAGGAGCTTAAAAATGGTGAAATTGCTAGAATCGCAAACAATTATTTAACTTACTCCAGTTGGTTCAAAGACTAAAAAATACTTATGAAAATCTATCACAATCCACGTTGTCGTAAAAGCAGAGAGACTTTAAAATTACTCGAAGAAAATTCCAGCGATATTGAAATTATCGAATATTTAAAAACTCCTCCGAGTTATGCTGAACTTAAAGATGTATTGATGAAGCTGAATATGCCGGCTTCAGGTCTTATTAGAAAGTCTGAGGCAATATTTAAAGAAAAGTTTAAAGGAAAAGAATTTTCAGAGGAAGAATGGATACAAGTTATGGTCGAAAACCCTAAATTAATTGAAAGACCTATCGTTGTTCGTAACAACAAGGCTGTAATTGGCAGACCACCTGAAAACGTGGAACAGCTTTTTTAAGCTTTAGCTGCTTTTTTAGTTTTCATTTTTTCAACAAAATACATGGTAATTGCATAAGGCAATGCAAAAGCTGATAAGAAAATCAACACCCAAAATGCCAATGAAAAAATGGCCACAAACAATAAAAAACCTGCTGTAAACATAGTATCTATTAATAATTCTCTGCAATTTTACACAAAATTTAGCTTAAGCAAACAAGAACTAATAAATATATAATGGAATACCGAATAGAAAAAGACACAATGGGCGAGGTGAAAGTACCTGCTGATAAATATTGGGGAGCGCAAACAGAGCGTTCAAGAAATAATTTTAAAATAGGCGGAGAAAAACAACAAATGCCTTTGGAGATTATTAAAGGTTTTGCATATCTAAAAAAAGCTGCTGCACACACAAATTGTGAACTAGGAGTACTTTCAGAAGAAAAAAGGGATGCCATTTCAACTGTTTGTGATGAAATTTTGGACGGTCAACTTGATGATCAGTTTCCATTAGTTATTTGGCAAACAGGTTCAGGAACACAATCTAATATGAACACCAATGAAGTTATTGCCAATCGTTCTCATGTTAACTTGGGAAATAAGCTTGGTGAAGGTGAGCGACTAATCCACCCGAATGATGATGTAAATAAGTCGCAATCTTCAAATGATACATTCCCAACAGGAATGCACATTGCTTGCTATAAAATGGTGTTGGAAACGACTATTCCTGGAGTTACTCAACTAAGAGATACTTTAAAAAGAAAGTCGGATGAATTTATGAAAGTGGTAAAAATTGGACGTACGCACTTAATGGACGCTACTCCATTGACGGTTGGACAAGAATTTTCAGGTTATGTTTCTCAACTAGATCATGGAATTAAAGCATTGGAAAATACATTAGATCACTTATCTGAATTAGCTTTAGGAGGAACTGCTGTGGGTACAGGAATTAATACTCCAAAAGGTTATTCAGAATTGGTTGCTAAAAAAATTGCGGAGTTTACTGGTTTTCCTTTTGTTACTGCAAAAAACAAGTTTGAAGCATTGGCAGCTCACGATGCTATAGTGGAAACACATGGGGCATTAAAGCAGTTAGCAGTTAGTTTAATGAAAATTGGAAATGACATTCGTTTATTAGCTTCAGGACCACGATGTGGAATTGGTGAAATTGATATCCCCGCAAATGAACCAGGCTCTTCAATAATGCCAGGAAAAGTAAACCCAACCCAGGCTGAAGCGTTAACTATGGTTTGTGCTCAGGTAGTGGGCAATGATATGGCAGTGGCAGCTGGTGGCATGAATGGTCATTTTGAATTGAATGTTTTCAAACCAATGATGGCACAAAACCTATTAGAGTCAGCTCGTTTAATTGGTGATGCGTGTGTTTCATTTGATGAAAACTGCGCTGTTGGAATTGAACCAAATGAGAAAAACATCAAAGAAAATCTCAATAATTCTCTAATGTTAGTTACCGCTTTAAATACTCATATTGGTTACGATAAAGCTTCAAAAATTGCGAAAACTGCTCATGAAAATGGAACAAAATTAAAAGAAGAGGCCATAAACTTAGGATATCTAACTTCTGATGAATTTGATGAGTGGGTTAATCCGTTAAACATGATTGGTTCACTTTAATATTTAAAATGAAATACTTTTCAATTATATTGCTAGTGGTGTTATTCTCTTGTAAAAGTGAGAAGCATAAAAAAGAGGTCATAAAAGCACCACAGCTTGTTTTTGAAAACTTAGCGTCTCCTGTTAGCACATCTATTCGTGGAATTTCGGTAGTAGACTCTTCTACTGCATGGCTTACCGGAGCCAATGAAACCATTTTAAAAACGATTGACGGCGGAATCAACTGGTTACAATTAAACCCTCCAGATTTCGACTCTTTGGATTTCCGTTCAGTTCATGCCTTTTCGAAAAGCACTGCAATTGTTGTTAGTGCTGGTTTTCCTGCAAGAGTTTATAAAACAGCTAATTCAGGAAGAACTTGGAAATTGGTTTATGAGAACAATGACTCAGCAGCATTTTTGAATTCAATAGCTTTTAAAAATCAGAAGGAGGGTATTATCATGGGAGACCAGTTAAAAGGTCGACATGTTATTCTAAGAACTGGAAATGGAGGAGAAACTTGGAATAGAATTGACTCTATTGATGTACCCAAACCATTAGAAGTAGAAAACGGCTTTGCTGCAAGTGGATCCTGTATTGCTATAAGTAGAACAGGCCGATATTTTATTGGTTTTGGAGGAGAAGATTCGCGAATATTTTCTTCTGTGAATGGATATAAATGGAAGGCGAAGACTACGCCGATGGTTCATGGTGCTGCTTCAAGTGGTATTTATTCAATTGCTAGTTCTGGTTTAGGACAGATTATGGCAGTTGGAGGCGACTACACTTATCCGGATTCCAGTCATTTCCCTATCATCTCTTTTAATAATGGTAAATCTTGGATAAAGACAAAAGCAAAAGTATCAGGTTACCGCTCGGTAGTTGATTTTTCTAAAGCCTGCGGTTGTTGGTTGAGTGCTGGTACCAACGGCGTTGATCTTTCATATAATCATGGTGAGAAGTGGGAAAAAATTGACAGTTTAAATCTAAATACCTTACAGTTTACTCCAAGTGGTAAGCATGGTTTTGCTGCGAATAGTCTAGGCAAGATCTATCGCATTGAACTTAGTAAAGATTAACACAAGCATTACGTTAACAATTCTTTGAAGCGGTGCTTAAACTGTTATATTTGCAAAAATGATAATGCCTTTGTTGAAAAAGAAAACATACTTCATGTTGTTTGTTTCAGCCTTTACCTTCTTTGGTTTATCGGCTTTGCAAAACATTTCCTACTTCACGGATTTTTTTGGTGATATTAAAATCACAGTAAATATTACTACCCAAGAAGAGGAGAATGAAACTACGAATTCTAATAATGAGGAATCAAAAGAATCGAAATGTAAAAATGGCAATGGTTTAGGCAGCCTCTCTATTAACCATACGAATAGACTTAGTTCCATAGCCATTCAAAAACACCTATTAAGGCACTCTACAACAATATTAGAAGTGGCCACTCCCCCTCCCGAATCGTTCGTCGTTTAAGATTCAACCAACCAATATATTATTGCAAGGCTTTTGGCATTGCAAAACTTCATTAAACTTTTTTACCGATGAATATTTTTAGTCAACTTAAGCATGACATTCCCGCTAGTGTTGTTGTATTTTTTGTAGCCATTCCATTATGTCTTGGAATTGCACTTGCCAGCGGAGCTCCATTATTTTCAGGATTAATCGCCGGAATTGTAGGTGGGATTGTAGTAGGGTCCTTAAGTGGGTCTTCTTTAGGAGTAAGTGGTCCAGCTGCTGGGTTAGCAGTAATTGTTTTGTCCGCTATTCAAGAATTGGATAGTTATCAAGTTTTTTTGGTTGCCGTTATGGTGGCTGGTATCATCCAACTTATTTTAGGTCTAGCAAAAGCTGGTATTATAGGCTATTTTTTCCCCTCATCCGTAATTAAAGGTATGCTTACTGGCATTGGCCTTATTATTATTCTAAAGCAAATTCCACATGCCTTTGGATACGATGGCGACTATGAGGGTGATTTAAACTTTAGCCAAAAAGATGGCGAAAATACCTTTACAGAACTTATAAACATGCTTGACTATATTGAACCACAAGCTGTTTTGGTATCAATAGTGTCCTTGTTTATCATGATATTTTGGGATAACGTGCTAAAAAATAAAGGAAAGTTTTTTGAAATTATTCAAGGGCCATTTGTGGCAGTTACATTTGGTATCTTATATCAGGTAATTCTTTCAGGTAATGGATCTGCTTGGGCATTTGACAATCAACATTTGGTAAATGTACCTGTAGCAGATGACTTTAACTCATTCGTAGGGCAATTTAGCTTGCCTGATTTCTCTGCCATAACAAATCCCCAAGTTTATGTTATTGGTGCTACTATGGCCGTGGTGGCAAGTTTAGAAACCTTACTGAGTGTTGATGCTACAGACAAACTGGACCCAAAGAAAAGAGTTACCCCTACCAATCGAGAGTTGATTGCTCAAGGAACAGGAAATGTTGTTTCTGGTTTTATTGGTGGTTTACCTATTACACAAGTAATTGTAAGGAGCTCAGCAAATATACAGTCCGGTGGTAAAACAAAAATGTCAGCAATCATTCATGGTTTTCTATTGCTCATTAGTGTAATATTTATACCTAAAGTATTGAATTTTATACCCTTATCAGTATTAGCTGCCATATTGTTTGTAGTTGGTTTCAAGTTGGCGAAACCAAGCCTATTTAGACGAATGTATCAATTAGGTTACAAGCAATTTCTGCCCTTTATAGTAACTATTGTAGGGATAGTGTTTTCTGACTTGCTAACCGGTATTGGATTAGGTGTGGCCGTTGCTGTTTTTATTATTTTGAGAAATAATTTTAAAAACTCTCACTTTTTGCATAAAAAAGAAGCCTCAAATGATGATAACAAAATTATGATGACATTAGCTGAAGAAGTGACCTTTTTGAATAAAGCTGCAATTCAGCAAGAACTTAATAATCTAAAGGAAGGCAGTGAAGTAACCATTGATGTTAGAAACTCTGTTCGAGTAGACTATGATGTATATGAAATTATTGCAAATTTCATGCGCAATACTGCCAAGGACAGAAATATTACTATCCACTTAAAAAGTAATCAAGAAATAAATATAGCTGATTATTAACACTAGATAATCAGCAATAAAAAGGCATTGAAATCCAATTCAATGCCTTTTCTAGTTTCATCAAAAAGTGATATTAAACAAACTTCTCGCCTTTATTTAACTTGATATCGGTGACAAACTCTTTTATTTTCTGCTCCTCTTCTTTTTTACAAACCAACAAGGTATCGTTTGATTCAACTACTATATAGTCTTTTAAACCTTGCAGAACAACTAACTTTTCATTAGGTACGCTTACAATGCAACCTTCAGAGTCATACATCATTATGTTTTTTCCTACTAAAGCATTATCAGCTTCATCATGCTTTAAGTGAGTATAAATGGACCCCCATGTACCTAAGTCGGACCAACCAATATCGGCGCTAATTACAAATACATTCGAAGCCTTTTCCATTATACCATAATCAATACTAACACTTTTTGAAACGGAGTAAATCTGTTCTATTGCTTGTTTTTCATTGGATGTATTTAATTGTTCAAGCTGTTCTTGGAACAGGCTGTCAATGTCTGGCAATAAATCTCTAAATGCTTTATTTATTGCTTTTAAGCTCCAAATAAACATGCCTGAATTCCAGCTAAAGTCACCACTTTCTAAAAATTGTTGAGCTAATTCTAAGTTAGGTTTTTCAGTGAAGGTCTTCACTTTTTTAATTTCTCCCTCACTGCTATCGTCAAATTGTATGTAACCATAACCAGTATCAGGTCTGCTTGGCTTGATGCCCAAGGTTACCAATGCGTCGTTATTTGCTGTGAAATCCAGTGCCTTTTCCATCACCTCAACAAATTTTAATTCTTTTAGAATCAGGTGATCAGCTGGTGCTACTATAATATTAGCGTTTTCATTTTCAGCAGCAATCTTATAATTAGCATAAGCAATACAGGGAGCAGTGTTTCTTCTGCTTGGCTCACATAATATTCTATCTTCCTTAATGTCTAACTGCTCTAAGCATAGGCTTTTATACTGCTCGTTGGTAACAATGTAAATGTTTTCTTTTGGAGCTAGTGCCTGTAATCGATCAAAGGTTTGTTGAATTAGTGTTTGACCTGTTCCTAAAATATCGATAAATTGCTTTGGAAAAGAGGATCGACTCATGGGCCAAAATCGACTTCCTATGCCTCCAGCCATAATTACGCAGTAATTGTTTTTTTTCTCCATTAGTTTATTTTTCAGTTCATAAAGGTAATTATAGCTTTTCAGCTTTAACTTACCGTTTATACAATTTTAAGTTTCCCCAATTACTTTTACTTCAGCATGTCCACTCACTAAATACATCCTTTTTGAATTTATTTCTTCACACTCATACCTTCTTCTTCGCTTATTTCCTTTTTTAAATACTTTTTTACCATTCACTGTAAACAACTCACCTAAAGCCAGACTATCTAAGTAAATAGTTTCTTTTGGATTGTCATCAAATATTTTTATGGCCTTATATAATTCAGGATCACTGCAACTAGATGCTTTGGGCTTATTCAAATGACGCTTTAAGGCAATTAGTAAGTCTTTAGGAAAAGAAACTTGATTTATGAGATCCTTTAACAGTTGAGCATAAATAGTTTGCCATTCTACACCATGTGGAAGTACTTTCCCTTTGTATTTTTCCCAACATGCAGCATGAGCAGCTTCATGCGTTAAAGTGATTAAAAAATGGAACCTATTTAAGTCTCCATTAACAGAAATACGATTCGGTTTACCATTAAATGCTGGACGAAAATCTCCAAACTTGGAGGTTCTACTCTTTGTTATTCTCAAATGAAATTGATACGCTTTAAACCAATGAGAAACTAAAGGAATAGCTTCCTCAGGAATATATTTTAAAAGCACTTTTGACATTTATGCAAAAATAGAGTAGACCAATAAGCTGGAGAAATAAGCCAATGCACCCATATATATTAGTTGCAAAATAGGCCACTTCCACCCACCTGTTTCTTTCACAACAATAGCTACTGTAGCCATGCATTGTAATGCAAAGGCGTAGAACACCAATAAGGAATAGCCTGTAGCTTTTGTATATACTTTTTCTCCAGTAGTCGGGTTTACTGCACGGTCCATTTTCTCTTTAATAGATGCAGTGTTTTCTGCGTCACCAACACTGTAAAGTGTTGCCATGGTGCCAACAAATACTTCTCTTGCTGCAAAAGAGGTAATTACTGCAATTCCTATTTTCCAGTCGAAACCCAGCGGACGAATCGCTGGCTCAATAAATTTTCCGATGTGTCCTGCATAGGAAACCTCTAATTTTTCACTTGCAATTTGATCTTCTGATATGCTTAACTCCTTATTAGGGTCAGCTTTTATTGCTTCATATTTTTGTTCCACTTGTGCCATTTCATTGCCAGGCCCATAAGAAGATAGCACCCATAGCACAATAGAAACTGCTATAATTATTTTCCCCGCCTCAAATAAAAAGACTTTTACTTTATTTAGAATTGTAAAGCCTACATTTCTCCATCTTGGCATCCGATAAATGGGCAATTCCATAATAAAATGACTGCGCTCTGTAGATTTTACCCAATATTTCATAGCCAATGCAGTTACCAAGGCTGCTGCAAACCCCAGTAAATAAAGCCCCATCATAACTACACCTTGCAAATTAAAGCCCGCCATTTGTTTATCAGCAGGGATTACCAAAGCAATTAATAAGGTATAAACCGGAATACGAGCAGAACAACTAATCAAAGGAGTCACAAAAATGGTAAGCAAGCGTTCTTTCTTGTTGCTGATTGTTCGTGCACTCATTATGGCAGGCACTGCACATGCTGCCCCTCCTAGTAATGGTATTATTGATCTACCATTGAGACCAAATCGTTTTAATAAAGTATCAGTGAGATAACTTACACGCGATAAATAACCACTGTCTTCTAAAATGGCAATAAACATAAACAACATGGCTATCTGAGGAATGAATATCACAATTCCACCTAAACCTGCTAAAATCCCATCAACCAATAAATCATTTAAAACGCCCTGAGGGAGTGTATCCCCAAGCCAATTTCCAAAAACTAAGAAGCCATTTTCTATCCAATCCATAGGATAAGCTGACCAAGAGAAAATTGCCTGAAAAATTAGAAACAGTATGATGAGAAAAATCACAAAACCCCAAACAGAATGTGTTAGTACATTGTCAATCTTTCGTGTCAGTTTGGCGATAGGTGATTGACCTTCAGAAACTAAGGTCTTTGCTATGATTTTTTTAATCTTATCAAACCTTACGATTGTATTATCAAGCGCATCTTTTGATTCATGATTCTCAATAAACTTTGTTGCTTTTTTATAATTGTAAGTGGTGATTTTTTCTTTTAATTCCTCTACACCCTTACTCAGTCGTGCATTCATGGGAATAACAGGAATACCTAATTCTTTTTCAAGCAGCTCAACATTGATTTCTTGTTTATTGCGCTGAACAACATCCATCATGTTGAGCACCAAGATCGTGGGCTGCTCTGAATCTATCAGCTGCGTTGCAAGGAGTAGATTACGCTTTAGGTTTGAGGCATCTGCCACCACAACAATCAACTCTGGAAGATCGGTTCGTTCACTGTCATTGAGATAGTCAAAAGTTACTTTTTCATCTTCCGATCGAGGACTTAGGCTATAGGTTCCTGGCAAATCAATTACCTCAGCTTTAAGATTATCTGATATTTTGCTCTGTCCAATTTTCTTTTCTACAGTAACACCAGGAAAATTCCCAATGCGTTGGTTCAATCCTGTAAGTGCATTGAAGAGGGTCGACTTACCAGAATTGGGGTTACCCACCAAAACAAGTCTTAACTTATCTTTAATTTCAAAAGGTTTATTGTGATTTAGCAGTTCTGCTTCCAAGGACTATATATTTGAAATCTCCATTTTTTTAGCATCATCTCTTCTCAAGCTGATGAAACTATCTTCTATATTAATAATCATGGGGTCGCCAAAAGGAGCTATTCGCTCTACACGTATGGTTTCACCCAAGATGCAGCCCATGCTATAAAGCTGAATTGTTAATTGTCTATCATTAACCTTTTTCAAACTTACAACTTGCCCTGCTTTACAGTCCGCTAGTGTTAAAATATCACCCATTATTTAGACTAGTTCTAAATAGCAAAAATACAGCTAATAAAAGAATATACATAACCTAAACAGGCCATGTTTGAAATTGGTTTTCCTTGATAGATTTTAACTCCCCTATTGTTGGGCAATCACATTTTTTCTTTTTGTGCTTACGTTTTTTATAAGAGTTATATCCACTTGAGCAAGCCCCTATAAAAAGGAGTGATAAAAAAAGAAGTAATAGTCTTCGCCTCCGCATTTAACAAAGTTAAGGATAAAGCAATGGTGGCAAATCTCAAATTGGATAATCTTTATTACACCATTCTAGATAAATTAATTTACTATTAGTGGAAAAACCAGTTCTTAATGTGTTTACATTAATTGGAGTAATTTTTTCGTATTTGCTTTTATTATGCGATTTAATTATTAATATTAAAGTTGACTAATTTCCATTGGCTATTATCGTGTAAATGAACATACTTAACAAAACCTATTTCTTTTGCTAAGGAAATGTAAGTTGAAGCATTGCCAACATTGAATTCAATTGTGATATAATCAGTATTTTTAACATTTCTAATAGTCGTATCCTTTCTTACAACAAGGAAGCTATCCCCTCCCCCCCCAAAGCTTTTGTCTTTAATTGAAGTTGAGTCAATGGACCATGAAAAAAAATAGGTATAATTGAATCCTGCTTTAGTATTTGCAGTAGAAGAAATACGATCCCCCGGAAAATCAGTATTTACAAATTGATTCCCTTTACCTCCATCATAGGCTGACCTATAGTAAGTATGCTCTATATTCATTTCATAGTTTTCTCTGGCAAATTCACTGAAACTATTGTTGATGACTTCGTAAACGCTTCTAACTACAGTGGCAGTATCATAAACTTCAGCAGAGGTATCTATTCTTTTATACACCCACCAACTGCCCACCGGAAAGTGCCAGTAAGTCAAAAAAGTATCGTTTACAAAAAGGGTATCGGCATTGGGGTTGGGGCAGTCAATGCAGGCAGTTTCATCATCATCGCCACAAGAGGAAGCATAGCCTGCAAATAAAAGAAAAAGTAAGGCAATCAAGGTTAGTTTCATTTTTGTACTTTACTAGTTCTCTATTTGCAAAAAACTGACTTTTAAGATTAAGCTATTATTAAATTAACGTAAATTCGGGATAAAATTTAATTCTATTCTGTTTTGCAGCCTGAAGATAACACACTATTAATAATTCCAGCAATTTGATACAACTGTTGTTCCTTTTTCCCCGGGAAAAACGAACCCAAAAACCTCGTCCAGTGAAAAATTTTAGTGAAAATTTATCCCTCGACTGTTGAAAAAATCAAAACTCATTGCGCCAAAGCGCAACTCATACAGTTGATTTTTTGTACAACATCTTCGAGAATTTTCTTCTAAAATTCTTCAAGGGACAAAGTAGATTTTTTTCAAAATCTTGGGTTGACATTCTGCTTCAATAAAACTGTATAGAATAGCATTTTCTATAGCTCTTCAATCCTTCAGTAAAAAATTACTTACAATTCAGTTCGAAGAACTGAAAAGTGCCCTTGGAGGTAATGCTATCTTTTTTCAAAACAAGGCTTTAGAGAGACCGGAAAGCTCCTGAGGAATGAAGGAGATCATCCGGCCGAAATTAAGTCTTGTGAAGTAAAAAGTAGGATTGAATCCAGGCTCGCCTTTTTGCTTTCCTTTTTGGCGAAGCAAAAAGGGAATTAAAAAATTGGAGCTTCTTCAATCATTAGCTCCATTTAGTTGCTCCAAACTTAAAACCTGAAAAAGGCCATTCAACATAAGTAAGAATTCGATTTAAATTCAACCAATCTTCTAACTCAAATATCTAATTGCTAACCTCTATTAAACCGAACTCACTTAAATTACTAAAATAAACTTGATCTGCTAAAATGTAATTCTAGTCACAAAGTTAAAGTTTTCATATTTCAAGAAATTCTAACCCTTTATATAAAAAATCCCCACTTCAAAAGAAGTAGGGATTTACGCAATTTACTCAACTAAAAAATAATCTATTAACCACATTTACTGTAGCCACAATCTGAGCAGGTCAAACAGCCTTCTTTAAACATCAAGCCTTCGTTTGAGCTACACTCAGGACATTCTTGTCCGTTAACCTTAGTGCCATCTGGAATGTATTTTTTCAATGCACGTTGTACACCATTTTTCCAAGTATTCAAGCTCTCATCACTTAGGTGAAGGTTATTTACCATGTCAACTACAAAATTAATTGGCATTCCATGTCTTAATACGCCTGAAATCAATTTGGCATAATTCCAATATTCCTGAGTAAAAGTTCTAGATAACCCTTCAATGGTTGTTTTGTAGCCATCTTTATCTTCATATTGAAAATCATAACGCGCTCTACCATCTTCAGTCTTATTTCGAATAACCCAACCTTTATCAACATGGCCCAAAATTGAGAAAGAGTCTTCTGCTCTACCAGTAAAGATCTCATAAGGTCTGCCATCGATCGTTCCAACAACGGCAATCCACTTTTCATGATTGTTGTTAAACTTTACAATGTCAGCCTCAATAACTTTTGGACGAACAGGTGCCTGCGTTTCCATAAAGGTTACAGTTTCTTCTTTCTTGCCTTTGTCATCGTTGCTAACAAGTACTCCTGAACGCGAACCATCGCGATAAACAGTAATTCCTTTACAACCACTTTCCCAACCAGTAACATATATTTCACCTACTTTCTCTTCTGAAATACTTTCTGGAACATTCACCGTTACACTTATAGAGTGGTCTACCCATTTTTGGATAGCACCCTGCATTTTCACTTTATTCACCCAATTTACATCATTGGCAGTTGCTTGATAATAAGGTGATTCTTTGATGATTTCATTCAATTCTGCTTCCTCATAAGTCGCTACCGCCTCTACATCATAGCCTTTTACTTTTAGCCATGTTTTAAAGTTGTGGTGAAACACATGGTATTCTTCCCAAGCATCTCCTACTTCGTCAACAAAATCTACTCGAGAGCTTTTGTCATTTGGGTTTACTTTTCTTCTTCGCTTATAAGAAACCATAAACACTGGCTCAATTCCTGATGTGGTTTGAGTCATTATACTCGTAGTGCCTGTTGGAGCAATGGTCAATAATGCAATGTTTCTTCGACCATATTTAACCATATCATCATAAAGTGCAGGGTCAGCATCTTTAATTCTATTGATCATTGGATTCTTTTCTTCACGAATAGAATCGTAAATAGGGAAAGAACCTCTATCTTTTGCCATTTCAACTGAAGAACGGTAGGCCTCCATTGCTAATGTTTTATGCACTTTTACTGAAAAGTCTAATGCTTCATCAGTTCCGTACACCTTATTTAAGCCTGCCAACATATCCCCTTCTGCAGTAATTCCAACACCAGTTCTTCGGCCTTCAATACACTTTTGTTTGATTTTTTTCCAAAGGGTTAATTCAGTTCTTTTTACATCTAAACCTTCTGGGTCATCCTCAATTTTTTTGATGATGGCATCGATTTTTTCCATTTCTAGATCAACGATATCATCCATAATACGTTGTGCATAGCCAGCATGCTTTTTAAACTTTTGCATGTTAAAACTTGCCTCTGGAGTAAATGGGTTTTCTACATAACTAAATAAGTTAATCGCTAATAACCTGCAACTATCATAAGGACATAAAGGAATTTCACCACAAGGATTTGTAGAAACTGTTTTAAAACCTAAATCAGCATAACAGTCAGGAATAGACTCATTAATCACCGTATCCCAAAACAAAATCCCGGGCTCAGCAGACTTCCATGCATTATGAACTACTTTTCCCCACAACTTCTTTGCGTTTGTTTCTGTTTCAAAACTTGGGTTATCACTATCAATAGGGTATTGTTGAGGAAATGAAGTATCATTTAAAACTGACTTCATAAAATCATCAGTTATTTTCACCGATACATTAGCACCAGTTACTTTAGTGCCATCCATTTTTGCATCAATAAAATTTTCAGCATCAGGATGCTTTACAGAGACGCTCAACATCAATGCTCCTCTTCTTCCATCTTGTGCTACTTCACGAGTTGAATTTGAATATCTTTCCATAAAAGGTACGATACCTGTAGATGTTAAAGCACTATTCATTACTGGACTCCCTTTCGGACGTATGTGAGATAAATCATGTCCAACACCACCTCTTCTCTTCATTAATTGAACTTGCTCTTCATCAATTTTCATTACTCCGCCATAAGAGTCAGCCACGCCCTTATTGCCAATAACAAAGCAGTTTGATAAAGATGCTATTTGAAATTTATTCCCAATTCCTGTCATTGGACCCCCTTGAGGAACAATGTATTTAAAGTCCTTTAATAGATCATATACTTCTGACTCACTCAGTGAATTAGGGTATTTTTCTTCAATTCTGGCAATCTCGCTCGCCATCCTTCTGTGCATATCATCAGGAGTCCTTTCATAGATATTTCCTGCTGAATCTTTCAAGGCATATTTATTTACCCATACATTAGCAGCAAGTTCATCACCTTTAAAATACTCAGTGGAACTTTTAACTACTTCTTCGTAGGTATATGCCTTTTTAGTTGTGGCAGCATTACCAGTTTGATTTTCCGTTTTGACTTTCACGTCGTTTTCTGCTTTTGTGGCTGTTTCTTTCATTTTCAATTAATTGGGATGTGTCTCTGAAGAGAAAATTAATAGTAATTTAACGATGCCAAGGTAGGAAGTCATGCCCCTTTTACCAATATCACCTCCTTCGTTTTTATTAACAAAAAGTATTATTTTTTTGACTTAGATTTGATAGGAGCTCAAGACAATTTCAATCTATTTTTTTCAACAATTCAATTTTTGGCAAGGTTATTTTATTAGTTAATTAAATGTTATCTAAATATTAATCACTTTAAAAGAACGCTTTTAATAAACATTAGTTTTTAATAAAGATTGCGATTGATTGTGATTAAATTTGTGCCCCATACCGATAGCACATTCAATATAGTATAATGTTATTCGACTATTTTCATACAGCTTCGGTATTTACTAAAGTATGATTGCAATATTGAGTAATCACAAGTAGTATAAAGACGGAAAGCAACGAATGAATCGAATTGTAGGAATTGAATTAAGTCACCGTTACGCCCCCATCGCAGTTAGAGAGAAACTAGCATTTAACCAGGAACAGACCTCAACGGCATTAAAGGCATTAAGAGAGCATTATGATGAGGTATTTATTATCTCTACCTGCAACCGGCTATCGCTTTATGCGTTTGGTGGAAGTTATTTACACCTTCAAGATTATTTAGAGCAATTCGGAAATTACAGTCAGTATTTAACAGTATTGCCCGATACCACAATTGCCATTCAGAATCTTTTTTCTACTGCTGCAGGTTTGGAATCACAAGCAATTGGTGAACATCAAATCGTAGGACAAATTAGAGATGCACTCGAGTTGGCTCGAAAAGAAAAAACCATTGGCCCAGTGTTGGATGAATTTATTCGTCAATCAGTGTATGTTGGCAAAAGAGCACGCTTAGAGACTAACATTGGAAAGCACTCTGCTTCATTAGCTACAGTTGGCTTTGAACTTATTGGCCACCATAAATATGACTTAAGCGAAAGCACCATTCTTGTAGTTGGTACTGGTAATATGGCCAATTTGGTAAATACAGTTTTGGATCGTTCTTCGGTTAAACGACTGCTAATCGCAAGCCATGATTTAAAACGCGCCAATAAATTGGCAAAAGAATGGCAAGGTGAAGCGGTTCATATCTCTAAAATGCATCATTTGCTAGCAGAGGTAGATATTATAGTAGGTGGAACACAAGGAGAAGTAAACTTACTGAGTGAACAAGATGTTGAAGATAGCAAATGCACTAGAGCTCAGTTTGCTCTAAATGCGAAAAAGCCAAAGCTCTTAATTGATTTTGGCTTACCACGAAATTTCAACCCTGCATTAAAGGAATTCGAAAATGTAGCACTTTATGATTTAGACGACATCAAAAAAATGACTTTTGATGGATTGCTCAAACGCTACGAAGAAATTCCAATGGTTAAGGAGATCATAGAGGAAGAAGTCGAGAAATTCACTGAATGGTTCTACCACCGTAAAACTTCACCAATTATTGAAGCGTATTGGAATGGATTGCAAGATGCGAAAGAAGAAGAGCTAAAATGGCTACTCCCAAAAATGGGCGAACTAAGTGGAGATCAAGAAGAATTAATTAAGAAGTTCGCTCATCGATTAATTCGTAGAATATCAAAAAAACCAATTGAAGAAGTCAATCGGTTTTCTCAAAACTTGCATCATCAAGACAACCCAATTAATACTGTAAAAAAGGTTTTTGACTTACAAGAAATTGACTTATTTGTGCCTAAACGAAGAGTGATTATTGGCACCCGAGGAAGCAAGCTGGCACTTACTCAAACACATTACATGATTGAGAAGTTGCGTGAACAGGAGCCTCAAAATGAATACGTTACGAAAGTAATTCGCACAAGTGGAGACGATGGAAACATTGAGGTCATGGGTGCTTTCACTACAGCCATACAGCGAGCATTACAGCGTGGTGAAGTAGACATTGCTGTGCACAGTTATAAAGATTTACCCATCGAACAAGCCCCTGACCTGAGAATAATGGCCATTTCAGAGCGGGAAGATGTACGTGACATTATCATATCAAAGTCAGGTAAAAAAATTGCCGACCTTCCAAAAGGAGCCATCATTGGAACAGGAAGTTTACGCCGAGAGATTCAATTAAAAAAAATGCGCCCTGACTTAAACATCAAGTTTATTCAAGGCAACTTAGACAGCCGAATTAAAAAGATGAAGGAAGGCGATTATGATGCGATTATTTTAGCTTATGCCGGATTAAAACGCTTGGGAATGCTTGGACAGGTAACAGAAACCTTAACCGAGGATGAAATGATTCCTGCAGTCTGTCAAGGTGCTTTGGCGTTAGAAGTTCGTCAAACCGATAAAGAAACAGCTAAGTTGGTTGCGAAAGTAAATGACCTAGACACTGAAATTGCTACCCAAGCAGAACGTGTGTTTTTAACAGCCTTAGGCGGAGGATGTAATTATCCAATAGCCGCCTATGCTAAAACAAATGGAGAGGCACTCATCTTAAAAGGGCTTTATTCTTCTGCTGATGGACACATTGTAGAAGTAGATACTATTGAAGGACATAAGCGCTTGGCTACACAGCTCGCTACACAACTTGCCAATAATTTAAATGAACGTGTAAAGCAACGAAGCAGGTCAGAAAGGTCCTCTATCAACTCTTAATCAGAAGCAGATGAGCGGCAAAAGTGTTTTAATTACTCGTCCAGAGAATCAGAGTAAAAGTTTTCGTGAACAATTAGAAAAAGAAAAGTTCAAGGTAAGCCAAATGCCTTTAATCCAATTGAGCTCAATTGCTGAAAACCACAAATTAAAAGAAGCCTTTGAAAATTTAGAACGTTTCGACTGGTTGGTTTTTACAAGTGTAAATGCAGTCACTTATTTTTTTGAAGCTGCAGAAAAGCATGGTGTTAAATTTTATTTTTACCCTGATTTAAAGATTGCCACAGTTGGTGAAAAAACAAAATTACAATTGGAACAATTAGGCTACAGAACCAATTTTGTGCCCATAAAATATACTGCTGAAGTGTTGGCCGATAACATGGACGATGTTAACGGAAAGCAAATACTAATTCCCCGATCCTCAAAAGCTTCTAATCATTACTTAGAAGTTTTCACCAGCCGGGGAGCAACGCCAACTGCGGTAACAGTTTATGAGAACAAATCAATCATTTATAAAGCTGCGGAGTTTGCTGAAATAATGAATCAAGGTTTTGATTACCTTACATTTGCAAGCGGCTCAGCAGTGATTGCATTTGACAATAACTTAAAGTTATCTCAGATTAAGCTAAAGCAAGAGAAAGTAATTTGCATTGGCCCAAGCACTGCAAAAGTTGCTGAAAATTTAGGCTATGAAGTTGCAGCTATTGCAGAGCCGCACACCACAGAAGGTATGGTAACAGCTATTAAAAAACTTGAAGAGTATGTTCAGACCACGTAGATTAAGAAAAAATGAAGCCATCAGGAGCATGGTTCGTGAAAATCACTTAAGTGTAAAGGATTTTATATTTCCTCTTTTTGTAGAGGAGGGAGAAAACATCAAAACTGAAATTTCTTCCATGCCTGGGATTTTTCGCTACTCTTTAGATCAATTAGATACTGAATTAAAAGAAATTGTCGACTTGGGCATCCCTTCTATCATGTTATTTGGCATTCCAACTAAGAAAGATGCCATTGGGAGTGAGTCGTGGAATGATGAGGCCATTGTTCAACAAGCCATTCGATATATTAAAAAGAATTACCCTTCATTATATGTTATAGCTGATGTTTGTTTTTGTGAATACACCGACCATGGTCACTGTGGAGTTATTGAAGATCATGATGTAGACAACGACAAAACACTTATCAATTTAGAAAAACAAAGTCTTTCAATGGCTAAAGCCGGAGCCGATTTATTGGCACCATCTGGAATGATGGACGGAATGGTAGCCACCATGCGTGATGCGTTAGACTTAAATGATTACGGTGACATGCCCATCATGTCTTATGCTGTGAAATATGCTTCAGCATTTTATGGTCCTTTCCGCGATGCAGCTGACTCTAGCCCAAGCTTTGGTGATAGGAGAACCTACCAGATGGACCCTGCCAATAGAATCGAAGCCTTAAAAGAAGCAAGTTTAGATGTGGAAGAAGGAGCAGACATATTAATGGTAAAACCAGCCTTATCCTTTTTAGACATCGTAAGAGAATTAAAAGAATTACATGATTTACCACTGGCCGCCTACAATGTAAGTGGAGAGTATGCTATGATTAAAGCTGCAGCTGCAAAAGGTTGGATTGATGGAGAAAAAGTGATGCTAGAGAAATTGATTTCAATGAAAAGAGCTGGTGCAGATATCATTTTGAGCTATCATGCAAAAGAAGCTGCTAGATTGATGTAACTATAAGATTTTAGAATTTAGACCTTAGTATGGCTCCAGTACTTAATGAATTTTTTTCCTTAAGTCATGCAATTATTGATAGATAATACTCATTTAAGGAATTTCTAAAGTCAAAAATTTAAGCTCTCTATTCTTTCTTTAAAGAAATTGGAATAGGTCGCCCTTCTTGATAAATTTTCAACTCTAAGATATCTGCTGGCATTCCAAAATCTTTTTCAACTAAGGCTGAAATAACTTTGCCCATTACCTCAGACTTCAATACTACTGTTGAACCAATATAGTCTTTCGAGTTAATCCAAAAATGGACTTTTAAATTAATTGTGCTTGTTGCAAATTCGTGAACGGTTACAAATGGTTTTAAGTCATCAACATGCACAATTTTATCAATGGACAGCATTGTTTCATTTATCACTCTCACAACTTCGGGAATGGCTTCACCATAATCCAAGCCCACGATAAAATCATGACGTAAAAGACCATCTTGAGTATAATTAATCAATGGGTTTTTAATCATGTTGGAGTTGGGAATATAGATGTCTCTGCCATTAAAAGTCCGCAAATGAGTATTTCTTAAATTCAAAAATTTCACCGTTCCAACGAAGGTGTCAATCTCTATGACATCACCTATATTAAATGGTCTGCTAAAAGCCATCATAACTCCTGAGAGTAAATTCTCACCAATGTCTTTAAAGGCAAATCCTAAAATTACTGCAGTTAACCCTGCTCCAGCGAGCATTCCAGCTGCTGCTTTTCCCAAACCAACGGCATTTAATAAAAACACCAATCCTATTGTTGTAAAAATCCAAAAGACGAGATTACCTAAAAAGTTAGTGAGCAGCTTGTCGGTGGCCTTTCTGGCAAATCGGTTTATGAAAATTCTTTTTGCCAATCTTCCAAGAAAAATAAACAGCAATAGAAGAACTACTCCAATGATGATGGAAGGGGATCGATCTAGAATATTTTCCCAATAATTTTGAAATTCAGTTTGAAGGCGGTTTAGCATGTTTTAAAAGTAGCAAAACCTTCGGTAAATCCTTCTAGCGCAATATAATTTTTTCATTCACCCATTTATTATCTGCATACAATACTCTGACAATATAAACTCCCTCATTTAATCCATCAAGATTTAATCTATAAGCCTTAGAAGCAGGGTTTACTGAAACTAGCTTTGAGCCTTTCATGTCATACAGTTCTATGCGCACCATACTTTCAGTAGCCAAAATGTTTATTACACCCTCAGTTGGATTTGGAAAAAACTTCAGGTTTTGTTGTTCTTGATTTGAAAGCTCATTTATTGATGTTGTGGCATTGCAGCTATCAGTTGTAGCAAAATCCGAAACGGGCAAAGAAATGGTATCATTAAAACTTCCAGATGCATTCAACACTGAAATCATTTCAGCGATGTTTTGACCAACTTGTATGGTAGTATCTGGTGTCATTCCATAGCCAACAACCACTTCAATAGTTTTACGTTCATTGGGTTGTAGGGCAAAGTATGGCATACTTCCGAAAAACCTTCTATCTCCTTCATTGTTTCTATGCTCAGTTGGACCAGGGTTAACCTCTGACCACCCAACTTGGGTGTATGGATTTCCGCTAAACATATAGTTAGTTGGGATTGTGGTAACATCTGCAGTGTTAAAGCCATTGCCACCGTATTTTACTTGTTGACCATTTCTCCAACGAGAATTCATGTAGTTTAACCATTCTTGGGCATTTGTAGGGTCACCGTTTGTAGCGCTCCCATTATTATAGTACAAGGCATTTGTCATTGAATCTGATAAAAACTTAACTCCAAGTGCTGGAGTGTTGTTGCCATAGCCTGTATTTCCACGAAAGGCTTCATCAAACAAGTCTCCATTATAAGTGTAAAATATATTATTTATACTATCACAACCAACGAAATCATCAGAAGGGTTTCCCAAATCTCCATCAACTTGCATTCCAACTTTAACTGAATCATAGGCCGAAACATCTCTATTTACAATGGTGTATTGAACAAATAAGCTTTGATTCAAATACTGTCTTGCAGGATCATTAAAAGCATACATCATCCAATGATACTCAAGTTTTAGGTCTTTATTTTCAGGGTGATTAATCCAGTAAATGGCTTCATCTCCTTTTATTATTGGGTAATCACCATTTTCAGGGTCATAACAACCGTTGCTGTTTGCATCTACAAAAGGGGCTAAATCTTTGGCTATCCCAAGGGTAGAATCACCATAAGCTGGCCAATTTTTTATACCATTTGGGATAGTATAAGAAGGCAGATTATAATTTAGCTTGTGAACATTTATCTCTTCTTGACTTACTTTTACGATATATTCTTTAGTAACCCCCGCAGTATTTCTAATTGGCCCTGGAATAAAGGCTGTATAATACGCTCGTAAGGGATAGACGTCAAAGTTCGATTGATTTGTTTTTTTTGCTGCAACGATAAAATTTGAAGAGTATATACCTTGACGCATGCTGTCTTTTGGAAACTCAAAATTCCTTGCAGCGTTTAGAGAAGAACTTGAGAATAAAGGTTCTGTGGCCTTAACACTAGTCTTTATTTGATTTATAGAAATACTTTCTCCTTCTGCAATTGACCCTTTTACTGCAGTATTTGCAAAATAGACTCCGTTATTGGTCCCAACCACTATTAGGTCCTTAAAAATATCAATAGAAGAAGCAAAAATTCTCAATTTAGACACAAAATGCTTAGTTACCATGGAATCAGATCCTGAAAGTAAAAAAGAGCCTAACACATTAGACGAACCAACCCAAAGCTTTCCATCTTGCTTTTCAAAAGCCTTCATATACGTTGAGTAAAAGTTGAATGGCGCTGGCTTTCCATTAACCAACACATCGTGTCTTTTGATATCTAATGGATAATTAATTTCCACATATGAATCTTGTTGTTGTTCAGGTGCTCCATAAAGTTTACCATCTTTTGCTAAAAATAATTTTGCAGGTACAATTCTTAAAGAATCTCCTGAAGGGCTTGGGCTTGCCCAAGTACCATTTTCATACAAACGAACATAAGGGTAACGAGAATCAATCGGACCTCTGAGTAAATACACTCGATCTAAACTATCGACAGCAATACTTCTTCCTGTCATACTACTATAATTGGTAAAAGAAGTCCCATCAAATTTACTTGTTCCGTTTAGCGTTCCTATCCACAAGGTGTCGGTTGAAGTTGCAGTCAGTCCAGCAATTGAGTTGCTTATTAATCCTTGAGTAGTAGTGAAGTTTTTAAAAACAGTGTCGTTAAAACTGCTTAACCCACTATCGGTTACCATCCATAATTTCCCTTGTGCAAGTGTTAGTTCTCTTACATTGTTTTGAGCTAGATCTGAATTGGAACTCGTAAAATTTGTAATTGTATTGCCATCATAAAGCGATAACCCTCTTGAAGTCCCAATCCATACTTTAGATTTATTTTCAATCAATACATCATTAACATCATTACTTACTAAACCAGAAAGGCTATCTATCCCTTCCCAATAGTTTTTTGGATTGACTTGTGCGAATAGTATTGATTGAAAGAAGATTGCTGTTACTAACAGAATTGCTTGTTGTAAATTTTTCATAGTAGACTGTATTTCGGGTTTCTTTGAAGATGCGATAAAAGACTATTACGTCTACTCGCAAAAATAATTTACTTAAAGAAGAGTATTGTGGAATAAGGAAATGTTCTATAATAATTTGATCAAACGATCGGGGTAGTCAGTAATAATCCCATCTACCCCGATTTCCATGTATTTTTTAAGGTTTTCAGGCTGATTTACTGTCCATACATTCACCTTTTTCCCCATTTGGTGCATTTTTCTTACCACTCTTGGGTTAACATATTTATAGTTGATGTTGATTTCATCGGCAAAATCATATCGACGAACTCTTTTGTAACTAAAACGACTACCCCCATAAAAAGGAGCTACAGGAATAAAAGCGGCAAATAGTTTTTGAATGTTACTATGCAAGTCTGGCAGTTCACGAAAATTTTTCAAAATGCGATCGTTAAATGACTGTACAATACACCATTCGTGGGCATCAAACTCATTTACTAAATCAATAATGTTTTTTTCTATACCGTGGTGGTAAGGACTGCCATTTTTTATTTCTAACAGAAGTGTTGCTCTACCGTTTACTAGTTCTAATACTTCTCTAAAAGTAGGGATGCGTTCGGCACTGAAATCGTGATGAAACCATGAACCTGCTGAATAGCTCTTGCATTTTTTTAAACTTAATTTGCGAACACTTCCCCAGCCGTTGCTCGTTCTATTGATGGTTTTATCATGTAACACCACTACCTCACCATCAATGGTTTGCCTCAAATCCATCTCAATACGATCTACCCCCAACTCAATTGCTTTAGCAAAAGCAGCCAAGGTGTTTTCAGGGGCTAAACCCGATGCCCCACGATGGGCAATAATTAATGGTCGGTTATTCATTTAATACAAATGTAAATATAATGGTAGATGTATTATTTTGATTTTTGGAAGTTAGCCTTAGAACAAAAAGCTTATTTCCACTTCAATTCAAACAAGTCTGTCCGCCGATCTTTCAAGTTTCGAACACTACCCTTTAAATTCAGCTCTTTTAATAGGTTTAAGTCGACATCTGCTACCAGCGTCATTTCAGTATTGGGAGTTGCTTCAGCCACTACCCCATTTGTTGGAAAGGCAAAATCGCAAGGTGAAAAAACGGCAGATTGTGCATACTGTATATCCATGTTATTCACCTTGGGCAAATTACCTACACAGCCAGCAATGGCCACAAAACATTCATTTTCTATCGCTCGAGCTTGAGCACAATGCCGAATACGATGATAACCATTAGGAGTATCAGTTAGAAACGGCACAAATAAAATATTTATACCCTCCAAAGCTAACAAGCGAGCTAATTCGGGAAATTCAGAATCGTAACAAATTAAAATTCCAATTTTTCCACAATCCGTATCAAAGGTTTGAACCTTATCGCCACCAATTGTTCCCCAATAATAATTTTCGTCAGGCGTTACATGAATCTTTTTCTGCAATTCAATTGAACCATCTCTTCGACATAAATAACAGCCATTGTAAAGCTTTTCATCTTCTTCATAAATCGGCATACTACCAGCAATTATATTAATGTTATAATTGACTGCAAATTCGCTAAACTTGTTTTTTAATTCTTCGGTAAAGCCTGCTAAAGAACGAATGGCATCTGGTGTCGAAAGGTGATTGAACTGCGCCATCAATGGGGCATTGAACAGTTCAGGAAAAAGGATAAAGTCCGACTGGTAATCGCTCACAGCGTCTACAAAAAACTCGATTTGCTCTATTAGGCCTTCCATTGAACTGAGACTACGCATTTGCCATTGCACCAATCCGATTCTTACCACCTTTCGTTGCCCAATATCATCTTCATTAGCTTCATAGTAAATATTATTCCACTCAATTAATGCAGCGTATGAGTCGGAGTCACTATCTTGGGGTAAATAATTTTTAAGCACCTTCCGAACATGAAAATCATTGGATAGCTGAAAATTTAAGATAGGATCGTAAATTTCTCTCGCCTTCACCTTTTCAATATACTGGCGAGGGCTTAATTCCTTTTTATAGTCTTTATAATTGGGTATTCTTCCTCCGGCAATTATCGATTTCAAGTTCATACTTTCGCAGAACTCTTTGCGTTTGTCATACAACCTTCGGCCGAGCCGCATTCCTTGGTAATCTGGGTGAACTAACACCTCTATCCCATAAAGAATATCTCCTTTTTCGTTGTGAGTTGAAAATTTACCAAAGTCGGTAATTTGATCAAAGTTATGCTGATCACCAAATTTTTTATAGTCAACTATTATGGAGAAAGCACAAGCTACAACAACTCCATTAACTTCAACACAGAACTGGCCCTCTGGAAAAGCTTTTAGCAAGTGTCGAATATCACTTCTTTCCCAATCGTCATTAATTGTTGGGTACGCATTGCGCATTGTTTCAATGAGGTCATCAAAATCGCTCAGTAAAAAATTTCTTACAATTATTTTATTTTCTAAAGAATCTACCATAGCATAAATTGAATAAAAAAAGACTGTTAAAAACTGTTCGTTTGCTTCTGTGAATCAAACAACGGATAAAATTACATTTGTTTCTATAAAACAAGCATGGTTATCACATCTATCTCCTATAAATATCTCAATTGAATATGCAAAAAATCATAAGTATCTTCCTTTTGTTGTGCTCAACCACACTTATGGCTCAGCAAGAAGTGCAATACAAGTGGGCAAACGATAAAGTAAAAGCTGAAGGCACCTTGTTGCAAGGAGGAATTGAAGACGGTGAATGGAAATACTATGACCAGCAAGGTAATTTAGTCCAGGTAGTCAATTATGAGTTTGGGGAGTTTGAAGGCCCTTATGAACATTATTTTGAAAATGGAAAATTAAGTGAAGAAGGAACCTTTGTAAACGCAAAAAGAGATGGTTTTTTTAAAACATATTTCCAAAATGGCAAGCCAGAACTAATCGGCCATTATGAAAATGGATATAAAGACAGTGTTTGGACTTTTTACTACGAAAATGGCAATTTAAAACTCAAAGGGACCTATGAAAACGATTTAAGGGTAGGCGTTTGGTCATCATGGTATGATAACACTCAAGAAAAACAGATTACAAGCTATGAAGCATCAAAAGCTAAAGTGGGTGCTTTTTATAGCAAAGATGGCAATCAATTGGTGAATAATGGCACAGGAGAGGTAAAAACCTATTATGAAAATGGCCAACTTAAGGAAAAAGGAAGCTATGAAGATAGTTTGAAGTCTGGGAAGTGGGAAGCATGGTTAGAGGATGGAACTAAACAATTTGACCATAGTTTCCAAAATGGAGAGAGATCTGGAACATGGAAAGAATTTTATGAAACAGGAACGTTAAAGGTATCTGGAGTATATGAGAAGGGCGAAAAAAATGGAGAATGGACTATTTTTTATGAAAATGGCAATAAAAAAAGTGCATCTAACTATTTAATGGGAGAACAAACGGGAGCTTATTCAGCCTGGTTCGAGGATGGAACACTTTCAGAGAAAGGAAGCTATGAAAAAGGTAAAAAAATTGGAAAATGGGAATGGTTTTTAGAAAGTGGGAAAAAAGACATGCTCGGTCATTTTGAAGCGGGCAAGCAAAGAGGAGAATGGAAATATTTTTACAACAATGCTGATCAACTGCTTTCTGAAGGAACCTATTTAGCTGGCGAGCAAGATGGTAAATGGCAGTATTATTATGAAGACGGCAAGAAGTGGAAAGTAGGTTATTACGTCGAGGGTAAAAAAGATAGCTTATGGAACATTTATCATGAAAATGGCACACTATTAATCACTGGCAAATATAAACTTGGACTAGAAGAAGGAAAATGGGAAACATTTTATTCTACAGGTCAGAAGCAAGATGTTGGGTATTATTCCAATGGAGAAATGAGCGGTGAATGGCAAGGTTGGTATCCCGATGGCCAGCTGCGCTATGAAGGAAGCTATGAGGAGGGTCTAAAAACTGGACTTTGGACCTATTGGGATGAGGATGGTAAAAAGGAATTAAGTGAAACTTATGCTGATGGCGTTTTAAATGGACCTCGGAAAAGCTGGTATCTTAACGGTACGTTACGAGATGAAGGCAATTTTAAAAATGGAAAACAAGATGGGTTGTGGATCTATTATCATGAAAATGGCAACAAAATGATGGAAGCCTCTTATAATGAAAGCAGAATAAACGGCAAAGTAACTAGCTGGTACGAAATTGGCACAAAGGAGAGTGAAAAGTTTTACTCAGAAGGAGTGCCAAACGGGACGTTTATATTTTATGAAAAACAGGCCGATAAAGTAAAAAGAGTTGTAAAGTTTAAGGAAGGCATAAAAGTGGAGCAAGAAGAAAAATAAAACACTTTACATATTAATTAATTATTGCTACTTTTGCAGCGAATTAAGAAGGAAAGAAAGAGGGGACAGTCGTCCCCTCTTTTAGTAATTAGTTTTTGGGATGATTAGTAAACAACAAATAGAAACATTAGTGAAGGAAAAAATTGCCGACACGGAATATTTCATTGTTGACGTCGCAGTAAGCCCTTCGAACCAAATTCGAGTAGAAATTGATGGAGACCGAGGTGTGAAAATCCAAGATTGTGTGGCAATAAGCCGACATATTGAAGACACTTTTGATCGAGAGGAAGAAGATTTTGAATTAACGGTGAGTTCTGCAGGGATGGACCAGCCATTTAAAATTTTAAGACAGTATCAACGATACATTGGCCGAGAAGTAGAATTAAAAACTACTGGAGGCGAAAAAATGAAAGGGCTTTTAAAAGGCGCCAATGAAACCGAGGTGACATTGGAAATAGCAAATAAAGAAAAAGTTGAGGGTAAAAAGAAAAAACAAATAATAATTAAAGAACACCAAATCCCTATGGAGGAGGTAAAAGAAACTAAAGTGGTAATATCTTTCAAATAAAAATAATGGAAAAGATAAATTTAACTGAATCATTCGCAGAGTTTAAAGAGTTTAAGGACATTGACCGTCCAACAATGATGAACATCTTGGAAGGTGTTTTCAGAAACATGATCATCAAAAAATACGGATCAGATGAAAACTTTGACATCATTCTTAACATTGACAAGGGTGACTTAGAGGTATGGAGAAACAGAGAGATTGTTGAAGATGGACAGGTAGAAGATGAAAACAGCCAGATTGAACTTTCTGAGGCTGTTAAAATTGAGCCTGATTTTGAGGTTGGCGAAGAAGCATCAGAGGAAGTAAAACTTAACGATTTTGGCCGAAGAGCTGTATTGGCTTTAAGACAAAATTTGATTTCCAAAGTGTTGGAACTTGAGAAAGACAATGTATTTAAAAAATACGAAGACCGAGTTGGTGACATTATAACAGGAGAGGTTTATCAGGTTTGGAAAAGAGAATTGTTGATTTTAGATGATGAAGACAATGAATTGATTTTGCCAAAGACAGAGCAAATTCCAAATGATTACTTTAAAAAGGGCGATAGCATGCGCGCAGTTGTTAAGCAAGTTGAAATGCGTAACAATAAGCCATTAATTACCTTATCTAGAACTTCACCAGTTTTCTTAGAGCGTTTATTTGAAATGGAAGTTCCTGAAATTTTTGATGGATTAATCACCATAAAAAATATCGTAAGAGAACCAGGAGAAAGAGCAAAAGTAGCTGTAGAATCTTACGATGATCGAATTGACCCAGTTGGAGCTTGCGTTGGAATGAAAGGTTCACGAATTCATGGTATTGTAAGAGAGTTACGTAACGAGAATATTGACGTAATCAATTACACCACTAACCTTCAATTATATATCTCAAGGGCTTTAAGTCCTGCCAAAGTTTCGTCTATTAAACTAGATGAAGAAAATGATAAAGCTGAAGTATTCTTAGCTTCTGATCAAGTTTCACTGGCTATTGGTAGAGGTGGTCACAACATCAAGCTAGCTGGTAAATTAACTGGTTTTGAAATTGATGTTTACCGTGAAGATGTTGCTTCAAGCGTTGAAGATGATGTTGCTCTTGATGAGTTTTCAGATGAGATTGATGCTTGGGTAATTGACGAATTGAAAGCAATAGGTTGTGATACTGCCAAAAACGTGTTAGAACTTTCAGAAGAAGAGTTAATGAAACGAACAGACCTGGAAGAAGAAACCATTAAAGAAGTTAGAAAAATATTTTTAGCTGAGTTTGAGTAAATTCGGACAAAATTTTATACAATAAGAGGACGCAAATTTATGCCTGTACAAAGATTAAGTAAAGTTGCCAGAGAGCTTAATGTTGGTATTAGTACCATCGTAGAATTCTTAGATTCTAAAGGAATTGAGATTGATGCGAAGCCAAATACCAAAATTGAGCCTGAGGTATATGATGTTTTAAGCGACGAGTTTCAAGAAGAAAAGAGTGCTAAAGAAGAATCTAAGAACGTAAGCATGCCTTCTTCTGACCGGGAGAGTGTTTCCATTGAAAAACCTGCTGAGCGAAAGCCAACTGACGAAGACGATGGGGATAGCATACTTATAAAAAATATTCCTGCTGATCAAAAAGAAGAAGCTGAGGAAGTAATTGAAGCGCCTGCTGCTGAAGAAAAAACGGAAGAAGATACTGCACCAAAAGCAGAAAAGACAGAAGAAAAGTCAGCTGAAGAAGAAGTTGAAGCAAAAGATAAGGCAAAAGAAGTACAGGCTGAAGAAGCTGACAATAAGCCAAAGATTGAAGCTGTTGAGAAAGATGATGATGGGAAAGTAAAGGTTTTAGGTAAAATTGATTTAGATTCAATGAACCTAAAAAGTCGACCTGACAACAAATCAAAAAAAGCAGCAGACGAAAAGAAAAAAGCGGAAGCAACTAAGGAAAAAGAAGCTGCTGAAGCAAAAGAAAAAGCTTCAAAAGAAGAAAAAACAAAAGAAGAAGCTGAAAAAGCTAAAGAAGAAAAGGCAGCAGCTGAAAAAGAAGACAATAAACCTAAAGAACACAAAACTTCAGTAAATAAACTTGAAGGTGTTAAGGTGTTGGGAAAAATTGATTTACCAAAAGAGAAAAAGCCAGTAGCTTCATCATCGCAAGATAAAGAAACTCAAAAACCGAAACGCAAAAGAAGACGAATTGCCGAACCGACAAAAGGCAAAAGAAGAGGAAGTCCAGCAGCAGGAAAACCAGGCGGAAGAAAAGCAGCTGATCCGGAGTTAACTGACAAGCAAATTCAAGAACAAATTAAAGAAACGCTTGCACGTCTTACTGGCGGTGGAGGAAAATCCAAAGGCTCAAAATACAGAAAGCAAAAAAGAGATGCAGCTAGTGAGCAGGCAATCAAAGAAGCTGAAGAAGCTGAATTGCAAAAAAGTGTATTAAAAGTAACAGAATTTGTTACGGCTAATGAATTAGCTTCGTTGATGAATGTCAATGTAAACGAAGTTATCTCAGCATGTATGACTTTAGGTATGTTCGTTTCAATAAATCAACGACTTGATGCCGAAACCTTAAGTATTGTAGCTGAAGAGTTTGGTTTTGAAATTGAATTTGTTAAGGCTGAGTCTCAAAACGATGTTGAAGAAGAAGAAGATAATCCTGAAGATTTAGTAGAACGTTACCCTATAGTAACCGTAATGGGACACGTTGACCACGGTAAAACTTCATTATTAGATCACATTCGTAAAGCAAATGTAATTGCTGGAGAGGCTGGAGGAATTACTCAGCACATAGGCGCCTACAATGTTGAATTATCAAATGATAAGCGCATAACATTTTTAGATACACCAGGTCACGAAGCTTTTACAGCTATGCGTGCCAGGGGTGCACAAGTAACTGATGTTGCAATTATTGTAATCGCAGCAGATGATAATGTAATGCCTCAAACTAAAGAGGCCATTAATCACGCTCAAGCAGCAGGTGTTCCAATTATATTTGCTTTCAATAAAATTGACAGAGAAGGCGCTAATGCTGATAAGCTGAGAGAAGAATTATCTCAAATGGATATCTTGGTAGAAGACTGGGGTGGTAAATTTCAAAGTCAGGAAGTGTCTGCAAAAACTGGAGCAGGTGTAGAAGACCTGTTAGAGAAAGTATTATTAGAGGCTGAAATTCTAGAATTAAAAGCCAATCCTAACCGCAACGCTAAAGGTGTTGTTATAGAATCCGAATTAGATAAAGGTAGAGGTTATGTTACCACTTTAATTGTTCAAAAAGGAACAATGAAGGTGGGTGATGTAATTTTGGCCGGACCGCACAGTGGACGTGTAAAAGCAATGTTTAACGAAAGAGGTCAAGATGTTGAGTCAGCAGGGCCATCAATTCCAGTATCTGTGCTTGGATTAAGCGGTGCTCCTAATGCAGGTGATCGCTTTAACATTATGGACGATGAGCGTGAAGCTCGAAACATTGCAACTAAACGATTGCAATTACAAAGAGAGCAAGGTACTAGAACTAAGAAACACATTACCTTGGATGAGATTGGACGAAGAATTGCTATTGGTGATTTCCAAGAATTGAATGTGATTGTTAAAGGTGATGTTGATGGTTCTATTGAAGCACTTTCTGATTCATTATTGAAACTCTCTACAGAACAAATTCAAGTAAATATTATTCACAAGTCAGTTGGTCAGATTACTGAATCGGACATAATGCTAGCTGCTGCATCTGATGCAATTGTAATTGGTTTCCAAGTTCGACCATCTGTAAATGCACGGAAAATAGCGGAGCAGGAAGAAATTGATATTAGATTATATTCTATCATTTATGATGCAATTGAGGAGCTTAAATCTGCAATGGAAGGCATGTTAAAGGCTAAAATTGAAGAAAAAGTAACAGCATCTATAGAAATTAGAGAAACCTTTAAAATTTCTAAAGTTGGAACCATTGCTGGTTGTATGGTATTAGACGGTAAAGTCAACCGACACAATAAGGTTCGAGTTATCCGAGATGGTATTGTAGTATACACAGGCGAATTAGGCTCTTTAAAACGTTTTAAAGATGATGTGAAAGAAGTAGCTAAAGGCTATGAGTGTGGATTAAACATCGCTAACTTTAATGACATTAAAGAAGGAGATATTGTTGAAGCTTTTGAAGAAGTAGAAGTAAAACAAACACTATAAGCATTTTTACACCTTATTTTAAACACCTAGAAGGAAGCACTATTGCTTCCTTTTTTTATTGATTATAAAATAAGAGTGAGCATCTAATTTAGCAAGTTCAGAAATTTTATGCTAAAACTTATAATTACCTTTGCGGCTATCAAAATAGATAGAACTACACCCCTCTTTTAAACTATGAGCGACCAGATAAAACACGAGTGCGGAATTGCATTTATTCGCTTAAAAAAACCGCTTGAATATTATATTGAAAAATATGGTACTGCAGCCTACGGTTTAAATAAGCTTTACCTCTTGATGGAAAAGCAACATAATCGAGGTCAAGATGGAGCAGGAGTAGCGAACATAAAGCTAGATGTTGAACCGGGCGAAAGGTATATTAGTCGGCACCGATCAAACGGAAACCAACCCATAAAAGAGATTTTTGAAAAGATCAATGAAAAATTATTAGAAGTCGAGAGAAAAGACCCTGCTCTGCTGAAAGATGTAAACTATCTGAAAAAGAATGTTGGATTTACTGGTGAAGTTTTATTAGGGCACCTACGTTATGGAACTTTTGGAAGAAACAGCATTGAGAATTGTCATCCTTTTTTAAGACAAAACAATTGGATGACTAGGAATTTAGTTGTCGCAGGAAACTTTAACCTAACCAATGTAGATGAATTATTTGACTTATTGGTAGACCTAGGACAGCACCCAAAAGAGCATTCTGATACAGTAACAGTTCTTGAAAAGATTGGACACTTCTTAGATATGGAGAATCAAAAACTCTATAAAAAATATAAATCATCTGGCTATGCAAAGAATGAAATGTCTGACTTGATTGCCAAGAACATGAAGATTCATCGAATTTTGAGAAATGCTGCAGAAGATTGGGATGGGGGTTACACTATGGCTGGAATGATGGGACATGGTGACGCATTTGTATTAAGAGACCCCTCGGGCATAAGGCCAGCATTTTATTATCAAGATGATGAAGTTGTGGTAGTCACTTCTGAACGACCAGCTATACAAACTGCTTTTAACGTAGATATTGAAGACGTTCATGAGTTAGATCCTGGTCATGCAATAATTATAAAGAAGGATAGCACTGTTCAATTTAAAAAAATCAAGGAACCACTAGAGAAAAAAGCCTGCTCTTTCGAGCGAATTTATTTTTCAAGAGGAAGTGATAAAGATATTTACAAGGAAAGAAAATCACTCGGAAAGTCCATTGTGCCTGAAATATTAAAAGGGATAGACAATGATGTAAAAAATTCGGTATTCTCATTCATACCAAACACAGCTGAAACCTCTTTCTATGGAATGGTAAAAGGGGTTGAGGACTATTTGAATGGAGTAAAAATTAATAAAATTCAATCCTTAGATAATCCCACTCAAAAGCAACTTTCTGATATCTTGCATATTGGTGCTCGAGTTGAAAAAATTGCGATTAAAGATGCGAAATTGAGGACATTTATTACGCAAGATGAAGCAAGAGATGATTTAGTAACACATATCTACGATATTACCTATGGTACTGTTAGAAAAGGAGTTGACAACTTGGTAGTCATAGATGATTCTATAGTACGAGGAACTACTTTAAAACAAAGTATTTTAAGAATTTTAGATCGGCTAGGACCAAAAAAGATAGTTATCGCCTCATCAGCACCTCAAATTCGATTCCCGGATTGTTATGGAATCGATATGGCTAAACTAGGTGATTTTATTGCTTTCCAAGCTGCAATCGAGTTAATTAAAGAACAAGGGAAAGAATCCCTTATTGAAGACGTTTACAAAAGATGTAAAGCGCAGGAAATGCTTCCAAAAGATCAAATTAGAAATTATGTAAAAGATATTTATGCTCCTTTTAGTGCTAGTGATATTTCAGCGAAAATTTCTGAGTTATTGACTCCCAAAGAAATAAATGCTGAAGTTCAAATAATTTATCAAACCATTGAAGGCCTGCATAAAGCAATTCCAAACCATAAAGGTGATTGGTATTTTACAGGAAATTATCCTACTCCTGGTGGCAATAGAGTAGTAAATAAAAGTTTTATTTATTATTTCGAAGGAAGAAATGAACGGGCATACTAATCAGAGTTTGAATCATAAATAACTATAATAAAATAATAGCTACTACTTCTTCACGTTTTTGCTAGTTATAAGGATACTAAGAACTAATTTAACCTATATTTGTTTCCCTTCATAAGGCAGAAAAACATGGATTTTAAAGCAGGAAAATTTCTTTCGCAAATTGAGATTCCCCAAGATTTAAGAGAAAAGCTTGAGGTTTCAGATTTACCCGAATTAACTAAAGAGCTAAGAGATTATATTATAGATGTAGTTTCAGTTAAGGGAGGTCATTTTGGCGCTAGTTTGGGGGTTGTTGAATTAACTGTAGCCCTGCATTATGTTTTTAATACTCCTTACGATCAATTAGTATGGGATGTCGGACATCAAGCATATGGTCATAAATTACTTACAGGAAGAAGGGCAGAATTTCACACCAATAGAGTATATAAAGGGTTAAGCGGTTTTCCAAAGCGGAGCGAAAGTGATTACGATACTTTCGGTGTTGGACATAGTTCTACTTCTATCTCAGCAGCGTTGGGAATGGCTGTGGGTTCAAGGCTTAATGGTCAAAAAGATAAACAACATATCGCAGTAATTGGTGATGGCGCCATGACTGCAGGCTTAGCTTTTGAAGGGCTAAACCATGGAGGTGTTGAAGACTCCAACATGCTAGTGGTGCTTAACGACAACTGCATGTCAATTGATCCAAACGTTGGAGCCCTAAAAGAATACCTAACTGATATCACCACCTCTCCAACTTATAACAAAGTGAAGGACGAAGTATGGAGTTTATTAGGTAAAATTTCAAAATTTGGACCTAATGCTCAAGCAATTGTGCAAAAAGTTGAAAGCGGAATTAAATCTGCTATGCTTAAACAAAGCAATATGTTTGAGTCCTTAAACTTTAGATATTTTGGCCCAATTGATGGTCATGATGTTACGCATTTAGTAGAGGTTTTAAAAGATCTAAAAGAAATTCCAGGTCCTAAAATTCTTCATATTCTCACCACTAAGGGCAAAGGGTATGAGTTAGCAGAAAAAGATCAAACAAAGTGGCATGCTCCTGGGATTTTTAATAGAGAAACAGGTGAAATTATCAAGGTAACTCCTAAAAGTCCGCAACCGCCTAAATACCAGAATGTTTTTGGTCATTCAATTGTAGAGTTAGCTGAAAAAAACGATAAGATTGTAGGTGTAACTCCTGCAATGCCTTCTGGTAGCTCCTTAAATATTATGATGGAAGCAATGCCAGATCGCTCCTTTGACGTTGGAATTGCTGAACAACATGCGGTAACCTTTTCGGCAGGCTTAGCAACTTCTGGGATAGTGCCATTTTGCAACATTTACTCTTCCTTTATGCAACGTGCATATGATCAAGTCATTCACGATGTAGCACTTCAAAAATTGCATGTCATTTTTTGTTTGGATAGAGCTGGTGTTGCTGGAGCAGATGGTCCAACTCATCACGGAGCTTATGACTTAGCATATATGCGTTGTATACCAAACATGATTGTTTCAGCTCCGATGAACGAAGAAGAGCTTAGAAATTTAATGTTTACTGCTCAAGAAAAGAATCACGGTCCATTTGTAATTCGTTATCCAAGGGGACAAGGTGTTATGCCTAATTGGAAAACTCCATTTAAGTCAATTAAGATTGGTGAGGGAAGAAAAATCAGATCTGGAAATGATATTGCTATATTATCCATCGGACATATTGGAAATTACGCGTTAAAAGCTGCTCAAGATCTTGAAGAAATAGAAAATATTGATGCTGCTCATTATGATATGCGTTTTGTGAAGCCAATTGATGAAATTTTACTTCATGAAGTGTTTAGCAAATTCGATAAAATTATTACCGTTGAAGATGGTTGTATTATGGGTGGCTTAGGTAGTGCTATTCTTGAATTTATGTCCGATCATGGATATAATTCGAAAGTAATTCGATTGGGTATGCCTGATCGAATTGTAGAGCATGGCACGCAAGATCAACTATATAAAGAATGCAACTATGATGTGGAAAGCATTGTTTCTGCAGCTAAGAAATTACTAGCCTCATCAACATCAAGTGAGCAGAAAATATATGGCTAAGCATTTGACAGTAGAGGAATAGCTTCGTTTCGTTTATATTTATTGAATATCTATTGTCAATACCACTTACTCAATATATATTTGCTTTATAATTAACAAACCTAACTTCATGAAATTATTGAATCAGCTAATTATAGCAACAGTTGTATCACTAGCCTTTGCCTGCGGCAATGGGTCAACAAATGAATCTGAAGATGAAAAGCTTAGTGAGAATAATTTACAAACTGAGGGAATGAAACAAATTGATCTCAGCGAATATGAACTAAATGCTACCATTTCAGTTCCTGATGAATCAAAAGGAGAAGCTGAAGTTGTTGCCACAGATTGGGGAAGTATTGTAATAAGTATTTCGGATTGGTATGGTATTGAAATTGTCCCATTTGGGATATCAATTGAAGAAAAAAAAGCTGAATTGACAGCAGATTTAGTTTATTCGGTAGAGTATTTAACCGAAGAAGAAAACCTTATCATGTATAAAAAAACAATCGCTGAAAGTGATGTAGATCCAGAGTTTCACTTTTTTATGACAACAGAAATTAATGGAGAGCTTGTTGAAGTAAAATCTGCTGGAGATCAAACCTTTACTAAAAAGCAAGTAGAAGCTATGATAAATTCTGCCAAAACATTAAGTCAAAAAGTAGACGCCTAAATTCTACTCCAACCATAAACAATAAAAGCCTCAAATTGAGGCTTTTATTGTTTTGTCTATTCTTTTCTTTTGTTATCCGAAATGCTCTGGAACAAAACTCTGAGCAGGATTCATAACTATCACTGGAATATTATATTTATTACTCAGAACATCCACTTCATTCCCTCCTTTAAAAACACCTGGAACGATGCCAGATTCTCCTGAATTTACAATCGCTATAAGATCAGCATTGATATCACTTGAATAATCTAGCATTTGAGGAATGAAATTCCCGTGTTCTGGAGCCATCTCAACTTCATATTTTACGCCTCTTTCATCAAAGTAGTGCTTTGCAAAGGTCAACTCACGACTTACTTTAGTTTTTATAAACTCATCAGATTCATTGGAAATGAAAATGTGAATAATAGCTCCGAAATGCTTACCTAAACTAGAGGTTACCGATAACTTTGACTTTGTTTCTTGTGAAAATTTAATAGGTAAAACAACATCTGTTATTTTTCCAGAAGATTTTTTTGCTTGATTTACAATAAAAGGGATTTTCGATTGACCGATTACTTTGAGTGCATGGCTTCCAGTTAAGTGCTGTATACCTTTTAAACCGTGAGTACCCATTACAATCAACATCGCATTAATTTCTTCCGCAACCTCGGGAATTCGATCAAAAATACTTCCTTTTCTAATTTCGAATTCTACTTCAATACTGTAAGTTTTTGAAGCTACATCTGCTAATTCAGTTAATCTTTTATCGGCACTTTCTTTTGCTTTATCGCTGGAAACAACATGCAATAAAACAACTTTACCTTTAAAACTTTTTGCAACAGTGGCAGCGTGTGAAATTGCGTTATCTGCAACATCACTAAAATCATGAGGAACTAAAACCTTGTAAGTGTCATCCATTTTTTGATTGTTTTTGTTATGCTCTTCAAATATAGAGAATAATCGAAAAAGAGAAAGAAAAACTGAAATTTATATCCAAATGTATTTTTTTAAATAAAGAACACTAATTTTTAAGGCAAGCTGCCACTTGATTAATCGCATTAAACAAATAGTTATATAAAAAAAGCTCATGAAAATTCATGAGCTTTAGTCCTTTTATGTTACTGTTGATTATAAGGTATTCTCCAATTCTATATCAAATTGAGAAAGGTTAACAAACTCTTGAAGCCGTCTTGAAACTTCTTCTTGATCTAAATCAACCAAACGTTCAGTGCCAAATTTTTCTACAGAAAATGAAGCCAATGCACTGCCATGTATAATTGCTCTTTTCATGTTTTCAAAAGAAATGTCATCAGTTTGAGCTAAAAATCCAATAAACCCTCCAGCGAAAGTATCACCAGCACCAGTTGGATCAAATACATCTTCTAGAGGCAATGCCGGAGCAAAAAATACCTCGTTTTTATGAAACAATAAAGCTCCATGCTCCCCTTTTTTAATAACCAAGTACTTTGGGCCCATTCCCATTATTTTTTGGGCTGCTTTTACCAAAGAATATTCCCCTGAAAGTTGTCTCGCTTCCTCATCATTAATAGAAAGAACATCAATCAATTTTATGGTTTCTTTTAGCTCATCCATAGCAATGTCCATCCAGAAATTCATGGTGTCCATTACAATTAATTTAGGACGTTTATTCAAACGTTCTATCACTGTTTTTTGAACTGCAGGAGCTAAATTTCCCAACATCAAATAAGTACAATCTTGATATTCATCTGGAATAATCGGATCAAAATTTTCCAATACATTTAATTGGGTATCGATAGTATCTCGGCTGTTCATATCGTTGTGATATTTCCCAGACCAAAAGAAAGTTTTTCCTCCTTTTTTTACTTGTAAGCCTTTAGTGTCTACTCCATGCTTTTCTAGCATTTTAATGTACTCTTCAGGAAAATCTTCTCCAACTACAGAAACAATGTTTGATTTTTTTAAAAAATTTGAAGCTGCTAATCCGATATAGGTTGCAGCTCCTCCGAGGATCTTATCTGTTTTCCCAAAAGGTGTTTCAATGGCGTCAAAGGCAACTGTGCCAATTGCAAGTAAACTCATAAATATTGTCTTTTAATTTTTGCGCAAAGATATTGTTTAATTCAAAACTTTGGGCTAATATTGCACCCCAGTTTATGAAACTGTGAAATTCCTCCTTAGCTCAGTTGGTTAGAGCATCTGATCCCGATTTATCGGGAAGGGTCCTTGCAACTAAAACCAAGAGGGGGAATTTGAAAATATTGAAATAAAGGAATTATATTCCTCCTTAGCTCTCACGAATTGTCGTGATGGTTAGAGCATCTGATCCCGATTTATCGGGAAGTTTCCTAGCAACTAAAACCAAGAGGGGGAATTTGAAATATTGAAATAAAGGAATTATATTCCTCCTTAGCTCAGTTGGTTAGAGCATCTGACTGTTAATCAGAGGGTCCTTGGTTCGAGCCCAAGAGGAGGAGCAAAAGGCTTCGCATTATGCGAAGCCTTTTTTATTTTAGCCCATGCCTTACTTTGTTTACATCTTATATTCTGGAAGGATTGATAAATACTATGTAGGAAAGTCTGAAAACCCTACTAACCGTCTGAATTATC
>JAVJQS010000012.1:0-114108 GCA_040218815.1 Vicingaceae bacterium
GGAGAGTATTTTATAGAAACGTATTTTTAGGTTTCTTCAATGAAAAAGATATTAGAAATAAAGAAATGATAATAAGGTTAAGTCAAAATTTAGTGTAAAGGATGTGCCTTTAACTTTGTAAACTATGTGCCTTATCAAACATATAAAAAACTCATGGGACACATCAAAGCTAAAACTCATCTTGAAAAACTTGGATTTAAAGACTCGGATAAAATGAACGCTGACCATGACACAATTCAAATTTGGACAGCTGAGAACATTAGGGAAATTATTTCTAAGACGGTCATGCACAATAACCCTCATGACTTTAAAGTTCGACAGCCAGTATGGGAGGATCAAGTTATGAATGTTAATCGTGATTTTAAACAAGTTGTTGGGTTTATTGACCTATGGACAAAGATTCAGTGCAAATTATTCGATAAAGAAGATAAAGAGTGGTTTGAAACTGAAATCAATGTATTTATTGAAGTAAAAACCCAGATTAAAAGTTTGGGTGAATTAATCAGACAAATGCGAGCATACCAAGCATATGAGCCTAGACACTTAAGAAATGAGTATATCATAGTTTCACCAGATGATAAGTTTCAAAAACTTTTAAACCAACAGGGTTTTTACTTTCACAAGTATCAAGACCCAACCAAACTATTTTGACTTGATTAACTTCTGTTGCTCGTAACTAGAAAGTGTTTGGATGTTAAGACGCTCAATTAAACCAAGAAAATCACGAAGAGACATGTTTGGATTATCGACTAACAATCTATTGACTGATGACATTAACCAAAAAGAACTTTCAGGACTTTTATTCTCTATCTGTTCCAGAAGCTTTTCTGCTATAAAACGACTTGAAGGTGCTGACATAATTATGAAAATTTTAAAAAATACTGATGCCAACAACCGCTATAAAATATAGGGCGACCATCGGTCATCTTGTGTTTGTTAGTTCTTGTTTACTTTATCACGGGCGGAGAGGAATGTTCTTCGTAAAGCCCTACATTTCATAGCGAAATCCGTTACCTGCAAGCTGAAAAAAGAGCCACCGCAGGGTCAAGCACATTTGGTTTTGCCAACGCTAAAACCCAACACTGAAAAACCAAAAGAGCTTGCCCTTCCCCACCGCCACCCAAACTGAATGATAATTTTAATACTCATTTAGTGAGTATATTATAAATGTTCTCTACTTTAGTAGACTGAATTAAAAAAATTCAAAATGAACCGAATAAAAGAGGTTTTAGAACAAAAAGGAATAAAGCAAATCTGGTTGGCTGAACAATTGGAAAAGAGTTACAATATGGTTCACTCTTATGCCCAAAACAAAAGACAACCGAGTTTGGAAGACTTGTACAAGATTGCGGAAATATTAAACGTAGAAGTCAAAGATTTACTAATAGAACGAAAAAACAGCACTAAATAATGAAGCTAACCGAAATATTAAGAGACTCAAATTACAAGTTAACACAGTTCTCACAAGAGCAAATTGAAAAATTAGAAAGTGAAATTTTTCTAAAAGACGTTAGAGGAACTGAAATGCCTTACTTCAATTGCTTGGTGCGAAGAAAAGATATTAAACTGACACCTGAAGAAACGGTTAGACAATTATATTTAATGGTTTTAAATGAAGAATATGGCTATCCATTTGAGAGAATGGAAATTGAATATTCTGTTAGTTTTGGTCGTGAAAAGAAAAGAGCAGACATTGTAATTTTCGATAAGCAAGATACTCGTGCTGTTTACATAATGGTAGAATTAAAAAAGCCAAAACTAAAAGACGGAAAAGAGCAACTTAAATCTTACTGTAATGCAACTGGAGCTCCAATTGGAATTTGGAGTAATGGAGATTCCATATCCTTTTACAATCGAAAAGACCCAAATTATTTTGAAGATATTCCAGACATTCCAAAAGCGACTGAAAAACTATCTGATGTATTAACTGAACGTTGGACAATTGAAGACCTGATTTCAAAAGACAAATTAGTTACCGAAAAAAAATCGCTTAAAGATTTGATTTTGGAAATGGAAGATGAAGTTTTGGCAAATGCAGGAGTTGATGTTTTTGAGGAACTTTTCAAACTGATTTTCACAAAATTATTTGACGAAATGGAAAGTGGACGAAATAAAACTCGTCACTTGGCATTTAGAAATTATGGAGATACGGAGAACGAATTAAAAGAGAAAATTCAAGCTCTTTTTGAAAAGGCAAAAGATAAATGGGAAGGTGTTTTTAATGAAGACACTAAAATTATGCTCACTCCTTCTCACCTTTCTGTTTGTGTTTCTTCATTACAAGATGTTAAACTCTTCAACTCCAATTTAGATGTAGTTGATGAAGCATTTGAATACTTAATTAACAAAAGTAGTAAAGGAGAAAAAGGGCAATATTTTACACCAAGATATGTGATAGATATGTGTGTAAAAATGATGAATCCTCAAGTAGAAGAAAAAGTAATTGATACAGCGGCTGGAAGTTGTGGCTTTCCCGTTCACTCAATTTTTCATGTTTGGGAACAAATTCTTAAAGAAAAAGGAATACCAAAAAGCCACTTGTTTACTACAGAGGAAAAACCAACGGAATGTATCGACTATGTTCAAAACAATGTTTTTGCAATAGATTTTGATGAAAAAGCTGTTCGTGTTGCTAGAACTTTAAATTTAATTGCAGGAGATGGGCAAACCAATGTTTTGCATTTAAACACATTGGATTGGGAACGTTGGGACGAAAAAACAGAAGATGAAGATTGGCAAGACACCTATTTTGAAGGATGGAAAAAACTAAAAAAATTACGAGAAGATAAAAACAGTAATAGAGATTTTGACTTTGATGTTTTAATGGCTAATCCTCCATTTGCAGGAGATATTAAAGAAAGTAGAATCCTATCAAAATACGAATTAGGTAAAAAACCAAACGGAAAATATCAAACAAAAGTTGGAAGAGATATATTATTTATCGAACGTAATCTTGATTTTTTAAAACCTGGTGGTCGTATGGCAGTTGTATTGCCACAAGGTAGATTCAATAACAGTAGTGATAAAAATATACGAGATTTTATAGCTGAAAAATGTAGAATTTTAGGTGTAGTTGGTTTGCACGGAAATGTGTTTAAACCGCATACAGGAACAAAAACTTCGGTGCTTTTTGTTCAAAAATGGGATGATAAATTATGTCCTAAAGTTGATGATTATCCTATCTTCTTTGCTACAATGCAAGAACCAAGTAAAGATAGTAGTGGGGAAAAAATATTTGTAAAGAAAAAAGACTTTCCAAAATCAGCATTGGAAACTGCAAATGAACAACAAGTAGCTGAACCAATAGACCACTATGATTCTGCTCCTGAAAACTTGGATGAATACTTGCTAGACACTCACGGACATTTAATTGTAAAGCACGATTTATTCAATCACGACAATTTAACCCAAGATGGAATCGCAGAAGCGTTTTTAGAATTTGCTAAAAGAGAAAAACTGTCATTTGTGGGAAAGCTTTAAGCCCTTTTAATGAAACTCGCTTTAAGGGTTTATTAGAAGGGCTAGAAATATCCATCGTTGACTTTAATTTTGTTCTTAATAGCCATGACAAAAGAACTGACTCAGAGTATTATTCCAAATCATACTTAGATGCTATGAGTAAAGTTAAAGATGGAATTGAATTGGGTCAATTTACAGATACTTTTGAATTACATTCTAATGGTGCATTCAAGGATGTTTTTGATATACTTCACAATAATGATGCAAGAGATATTAGATATATCCGCTCTGAGAATGTTGGTGAATATTTTATTGAAGGCAATTTAGATTATATCTCGAACTATGCTCATAATCATTTACCAAAAACAAAAACAAAACTTGGGGACATTCTTACAGCAAGAACCGGAAAAGTTGGCGGAGCATCGGTGATAACAGACAATTGGATTAATTGCAATTCAAATCAAAATGTTGTAAACATAAGAATTAGAGACGTTAACTATATAAACCCATTCTATTTAACCGTCTTCTTAAATTCTAAGTTTGGTATTATTCAATTTGAAAAATCATCGACAGGAAATGTACAACCTTGGTTAAATTTATCCCTTTTAAGAAAGGTTAAAGTGCCTCTGCTTAGCGAACAGTTTCAACTAACCATTTCTTCAATTTTTAATGACGCTCATGGTAAAAATTTAGCCTACAAAAAAAATTATAATGATGCTGAAAATTTTCTACTACAAGAGATTCAATTTCTAGATTTTGACGAAAGCAAAGAAGCTATTAACATAAAACCATTTTCGGAAAGTTTTAAAACTACAGGAAGATTAGATGCAGAGTATTATCAACCTAAATACGAACAGGTGATGAATAAGATAACTCAGCAACGATTTGATTCATTGGCAAACATTGTAAATATTACTAAATCAATCGAACCTGGTTCGGCATATTATGATGTAGAAGGTCTACCATTTATGCGAGTTGCAGATTTTTCAAAAACTGGTTTAACGGAACCTCAAAAATTCTTGAATGATTACTTTGTTAAAGAAAATAAAGAAAAGATAAAGGATTTAAAACCTAAAAAAGATACAATTCTATTTTCAAAAGATGGTAGTGTAGGCATTGCTTATCAATTACGCCAAGATTTTAATGGGATAACTTCTGGTGCAATACTTCATTTAAAAATTAGAGATGAAAAGCGTGTGATACCAGAATATTTAACACTTGCCTTAAATTCAAAATTGGTACAAATGCAGGCTGAACGTGATGCTGGTGGCTCTATTATTTTACATTGGAGAGTTAGTGAAATTGAAAATGTAGTTGTACCAATCATTGATTACGCAAAACAGGAAAAAATCGCAGAACTAATTGAGGAAAGTTTTTCACTTAAAAAGCAAAGCGAACATCTGCTAGAAGTCGCTAAAAGAGCAGTTGAAATTGCCATCGAAGAAAATGAGGAAACAGCTATGAATTACATTAAAAACAATTCATAAATATGGCAGATTATAAAAAAGAATGGTTTACAAAATCGCAAGTGGATTATTTTTCCTCTTTTGTGAGTTTATGGTTGTCTTGTAATAGTTGGTATAATTTTCATTATTCATTAGCAAATGACAGAGCACATATAAACAAAGTAAAAACGGACTTCACAAACACTAACAAACTTTTCAAGGAATTTGACAAATTGTTTACTGGTTCATATACCAAAGAGCAAAAAAGCCTATTTGCGAATATTGAGTTGTTGCATTATTCACTGAATAGAAAAACGCTAACTGCACCGAGTTTAATAAAACCTCTAAATTTTGAGAATGTTTTAGTTGATTATTCCCTGAAAAATGACCCGACAGCATATACTCAAATAACAGTTGATAATGCTAAAACAATAACGGGAAAACTGAAAGCTTCTGTAAACGGAGTTGATTTAGGCGATATAGTTTTGATAAACGATTCTAGAATTGTGTTTGCTGGTTTGTTTGAGATAATTTATCAAGTGCGTTGCTTACTTGTTCACGGAGACCTTGAACCGACAGATGACGTTCACGAAATAATAAAGTATTGTTATTTAATACTATTTGATTTAATGAAACCATTTTGCACATAAAGCCAACGCTAAAAGCCATACACATTTGCAATTCGCACCAGCCAAAAATTGCAAAAGAGTATGTCTTTGCCAACGCTGAAAGACGAACGAAAAAATAAAGCCAGCAGGTAACAATGTATATAAAAAATAGGCGAAATAGTAATAATATCAAGGGTTTCGGCTCGTATCAAAGTTTGTGCTTAAACGAAAGTTTCGTGCTTCGTAATCGCCTACTTTTCATATACTAACCGTTGTAGCAAATTGGGTACGATATATAAACATCCTTTACAGAGTTATAGAAACATCGTTTACACTTTTTTAGATTGCAATTTGAATCAACTCTCATAAGACAAAAGTTGATAAGATTCAATCGGAAACAGAAAAAGCAGAGCAATATATATTCTCATTTGCAAAAGAGTTTGGATTTGAAAATCTGATCGAATACGATGAAGATTTGAAAATGTACTTTCCAACTGCAGAAATGGAGGAAAACTTTCACGGATTAATCGATAATTACGACCTAATTGAAAAATGATTTAGATTCTAATCAAATAAAATCAGCCAATTGCTAATTTTCAATTTCACATCTTTCAATTCTAAAATAAACATATTTGTCGGACTAAAATACTGATATTCCAACTCGACAAACTAGCTTCTACTCCACTTCGCTTTATCAGTTTGATAGATTACAAAACTCAAAATTATTTCTTAAATTTGTATCCAAGTGAATACACTTATTTATGTACCTAATTGAAAAAACTTCTGAATTTGATAAATGGCTTCGCAAGCTAAAAGACAGACGGGCAAAGGCTAAAATCTTATTTAGAATTCAGCGGATTGAAGATAAAGGAAATTTTGGGGACTGCAAACCAATTGGAGATGGGTTAACTGAGCTAAGAATTCCTGAAGGAAAAGGTTATAGAGTATATTTAAAAGAACATGCAGGAATTGTGACTATTCTGTTATTTGGTGGTGACAAAGCCACACAACAAGCAGATATTGAAAAAGCTAAATTACTGTGGACTAAATATAAAAAAGACTAATTATGAAAACTACAAAATTTGACATCGCAGATTATCTAGATGATAATGAAATGGTAGCTGAATACTTAAACACAGTTTTAGAAGATGGAGACGCATCAGATGTAATTGCTGCAATCGGACATATTGCTAAGGCCATCGGAATGACTAAAATTGCTGAAGAAACAGGGCTTAGTAGACCAAGCCTTTATAAGGCTCTTAATCAAGATTCAAAGCCACAGTTTGACACTATTTTTAAAGTTTTAAAAGCTGTTGGTGGTCAGTTGCATATTAATTCTATGCCGGCTGCATAATATTATCGCCTTGACTGATTACAAGACTCAAAATTGATAGACTGAGAACAAAGCTGAAAATATAAAAAGGACCTGCTAACACGATGTATATGTCATGTGCAAAGCCAGTTCAATAAATCATTCTATTAAAGTAAGTCGTTCAAAAGCAGCTAAACTCACTATTCCATAGCTCGGACAGCTCACACACCCTTAAAATTGAGCAAGAAAGTCATAAGAAAGAAATGATAATCAGGTTAAGTCAAAATATGTTGTAACTCATGTATCTTTAACTTTGTAACCCATGTATCTTTACGGAAATTGGAAATGAAAAAAACAATTGAAACAAAAAGACTTTTGCTGCGTGAATTAGATATTTCGGATTCAGAAGACTTTTATAATCTAAATTCTGATCCTGAAGTTTTAAAGTATACAGGAGACAAAGCTTTTTTATCAATTTCTGAAGCTGAATCATTTTTGATAAACTACGATGATTATAATAAAAATGGATTTGGGCGTTGGGCAGTAGTTTCAAAGGATTCTAATGACTTTCTAGGTTGGTGTGGATTAAAACTGAATGAAGAAAAATTAATCGATTTAGGTTTTCGTTTCTTTAAAAATCAATGGAACAAGGGATATGCAACTGAATCTTCGCTAGCTTCTTTAAAATACGGATTCAATAATTTAAAGATTAACGAAATCATAGGCCGTGCCTCCGCTGATAATAAGGCATCAGTCAAAGTTTTAGAGAAATTGCGAATGAACTTTTGGAAAAATGATAGTTGTAATGGAATTGAAAACGCAGTATATTATAAAATAAATAAAAAGCAGTACAACAATGGGTCTAAAACATAAGGCGGATATTGGTTTACACAAGTTTTTTAGCACTTAGCAAACTCCGTTTCGGGCTGACAGTTAAGTGCTTCGAAATGCCCTTCATTTCATACCCGAGACCGTTAGGGCAAATTAGAAAAAATTCTAACTATTTGACTTAAATGATGTGAATTTGGTGTATTTTTACATCAAAATGATTACTATGGGACGTCAAAGCATTTCTTTTACTGAGCCAAATGATAATTGGCTAAAATCACAAGTCAAGAATAATGAATACTCAACAAAGAGTGAATTAATAAATGACCTTGTAAGACAAGCTCGAGGGGCGCAAGCCAAAATTGATTGGATTGCTAACAAATTAGAAAAAGCTGAAAAAAGTGGTTTTACAACTCAAAGCAAATCGGAGATCCTTGCAGAGTTTAAAGCAAGTTTGAATGACTAATTATAAAATTAGTAATCAAGCCAAAGACGACTTACAAAGAATTTACAATTACGGTGTAAAAAAATTCGGAACTGTTCAAGCGGACAAACACTTTCATTCATTGTTTGACCATTTCGAAATTATATCACAAAGACCATTATCTTTTCAAGCAGTTGACTATATAAAAAAGGGATATAGACGTTGTCCTTGTGGATCAGATAGCATTTACTATAAAATCACAGATAGCACAGTTGAAATAATGGCTATTATTGGTCGACAAGACTTTTAATCACAAGTAAGCATTCATTACTTACCTTCATTTAATATTTTTGTTTTTAGCGGATTGACTGATTACAATACTTGATAAATTTACTGAGAAAAAAATAACTTGCCCTAACACGATGTAAAAGCAATAACGGCTTGGGTTGGAACTCAAGCCGTTTTGCGTTTAATTAGGTATCTTGCCATCCAAAAAGTAAGTGCATTTAACTTTGTAACCATGTATCTTTACTGACAAATAGAATGATACTCCAAAAGATAAAAATATCACCAATACTCAAAAAGGTCACTTCAAAGCGAAGAGAAGAAGATTATTATACATTGTGTTGGATTCAAAACGGTATTAACCATATAGAAATAAACAAAATAAAATACAAAAACGTCTCAAATTCGGTTTTCTTCCTTACCCCAGACTTTGGTTGGAAAATTCATAAAAGTGAATCTTCAGCATCCTCAGGATACCTGCTTTATTTGCCTAAAAGTGTTTTGGAGTATCCTGCTTTCAAAAACCTTCACATTACCCAGGTGCGTTTTTTCAAGTCTATTGATGAAATTCCCAAGATAAATCTTACGCCAGGTATTGAAAAAAGAGTACAGTCTATTCTTGAAATGCTAGACGAACTCCTTAGTACAAACTTACCCCACAGAGAAGAAGCTATATTGTCGCTTCTAAACACCCTTTTTGTTTATTGTGACGGGAAATGCAATATCAAAACGTTTATTTCCGACAACAACCATAAAGCCACCTTAGTCTATAAGTTCAAAAAAAGGATTGATAAACAATTTTCTGAGTATCACCAGGTTTCCGCTTATGCACAACTACTGAACGTTTCAGACAAATACTTAAACGAATGTGTGAAAGAAGTATTGGGAACCAACGCCAAAAGACTCATTGACGAAAAACTTATAATGACTGCCCGTCACGAACTAAAATTCACAGATAAGCCCATCAAAGAAATAGCCTATGAACTTGGTTTTTCTTCTCCTGATTATTTCAGTTATTTTCTAAAAAAGCAGACCAAATCATCCCCTTCTCAGGTAAGAAAAAATTGATTTTCTGAAATTCTAGGGTTTAACCGACTTTTTCACATTTTTCATAGTACTCTTACCCTATACCTTTGTTCATAAAAGATAATTATTATGGATAGAAAAAACTTCATAAAAACTACCGGGTTAGGAATAGGTGTTGCCTTGATTCCCGGCGCTGCTATTGGCAAAGGTTTATTAAATCAAGAAACATCAACTGCTAATCTGGAATCTAAAATTATTAGAGACAATGAAGGTAACGTATTAAATGTGCTCGGAGACATTCAAACCCACAAATTAGTAGGTAGCGACACTGATAATCAAATTGTTGAATGGATCGATGATGTTGAACCGGGTGTTGGTATACCACCACATATTCACACGAAAGAAGACGAGGTTTTCAGGGTTATCAAAGGACAAATCGAAATAATGGTAGATGGAAAAACAACTGTATTAAAATCTGGAGATACTGCTTTTGCTCCTAAAAACATTCCACACGCCTGGACAGTTGTTGGAACAGAAAAGGCAAAAATGATCACTAGTGCATTTCCAGCAGGAATTGAAATTATGTTCAATGAATTGGCTGAATTACCTCCAGGACCACCTGACTTTGAGAAAGTTGCCAAAATTTGCGGCAACCACGAAATCTCATTCTTGAAATAAATACGACTGCCAACATTGTAGAAAAGCAAAAACGGTTCGGGTATAAACTCGAACCGTTTTTGCTTATAATTCAGTATTTTGCTATCCGTAAAGTAAAAGTGTTTTTAATCCCCAACTGCTCTCATTATTGACCGTTGTAAGGAATTTCTAAAAAAGAACTTCTCTACATAAATTTCAACATTTAAAATGAAAATTTACATCAAACTATAAGTTATGGGACGTCAAAGCATTTCATTCACTGAACCAAATGATAATTGGGTAAAATCGCAAGTTACAAGCAAAGAATACGCAAGTAAAAGCGAACTAGTAAACGATTTAATTAGACAAGCAAGAGGTCAACAACAAAAGATAGATTGGCTTGCTGCTAAGTTGGATAGAGCAAAAAGGAGCGGTATTTCAAAAAATTCTGCACCTGAAATTTTAGCTAAATCCAAAGCCTCATATAATGGCTAAATATAGGATAACCAACGAAGCAGAATCTGATCTAATTAGAATTCACCAATTTGGAATTAGGCGTTTTGGCATGGCGCAAGCAGATAAGTATTTCAATATCTTGTTTTGAATATTTTGAATTAATTACTCAAAGCCTTTAGCTTTTAAATCAGGTGATGAGATTAGCAAAGACTGCAGATGATGTCCTTGTGGTTCTGACAGTATTTAATACACCTATTTAAATGATATTGTTGAAATTGTTGCAATAGTAGGAAGTCAAGACTTAGACAACATTTTCGACTAAATTACTGACACGATTGCTTTATCATAAGTGCTTGACAATGAGAAAAATAACTCTTTACAACACGCTGTATTTGTCATGTGCTTTTGGTAGCAATAAGTACTACAAAATTTTATAAATCAGAATAATATAACGAAAGCACAAGAGCAACCGAAAAAATAGAGGGCTGTTCCTTGGTTTGCCGCAGTTTGCTTCTATCAGCTACTTTTCTTCTCAGTGAATTGGAAATCACCCCGAAAAGGCCTACATTTCATAGTTACAAAATGAGAAAAGACTATAGTAAAAAAATTCAATGACTAAAGGAATTCAAAATGAAACTAGTATCAAATGCATCAATACAAATTCAAAAATCTATAGAAGAAGTGTTTGAAGGGATTGTAAATCCTGAGAAAATGACTAACTATTTTATTTCAGAAAGTAGTGGTCGGCTTGAATCGGGAAAAGACCTTATTTGGAAATTTCCTGAATTTCCTGATGAGTTCCCTATAACAAAAGTTAAGATAGATGCAAAACGTTCAATTTCCTTTGTTTGGGATCCTGAAACTGTTGTTAAAATAACACTTGAAAAACTGCCTAACAAAAACACAATTGTTCGAGTAAATGAAAACGGAAAGGAACTTAATGATCAAAACCTGAAATGGGCTTTAGAAAATTCAGGAGGATGGGCAAATTTCCTCGCCAGTATGAAGGCCTATTTAGAGTATAATATAAATCTTCGAGAAGGTGCGTTTGACTTTATGAGAGCAAAATAAAATTCATTACACTTAATTCACAGAACTATACTATGAAAGTAACAGCTGAACATAATGAACGAATAGCAAAAATGAAGTTTTTCTCAGTCTACCCTCATTACGTGACCAAGGTGGAGAAAAAAGGCAGAACAAAGGAAGAATTGCATCAAGTGATAGAATGGTTGACAGGATTTGACGAAGTCAAAATTCAACAACTAATAGATGAAAAAGTTACGTTTGAAGAATTCTTCAAGCAAGCAGATTTGAACGCCAATGCAAATCAAATAAAAGGAGTAATTTGTGGATATCGAATTGAAGAAATCGACAATTCGTTAACCCGACAAACAAGATATTTAGACAAATTAGTAGATGAATTAGCAAAAGGCCGCAAAATGGATAAGATCTTAAGAGGATAGAAACTTATGCTAACATCAACTTTAAAAAATGACGCTTTTTCAGGGAGATGAAAAGTAATAGCTTTCTAATACCTTATTTTGGGTTTGGAGAAAGTGATTTTAATCCGCCATTATTCTAAATTATAGCATTGGCAACTTTACTAAAATCAACTATTTTTTCTATGTATAACAAAATTGTAGACTTCAGCTAACAAGTGCTGTGCTTATCCTCTGTGTAGGTGTAGGCATACTCACAACTTGACTCGAATACAAGACTTGATAGCTTGACTATGAGCAAAATAACTCTTTACAACACTATTTATTGGGCTTGTACTAGAATAGTTTAAAAGATATTTCGTGGAAATTAGTCTTGTAAAAGCTTATAGGCTTAGTTTTTCATAGTTCTGGGAGCTATTCATATTTATAACATTGAGTAAGAAACTCATCTTTTAGCGAGGAGCATTAAGTGTTCATAGCTTTTTCACTATCTTCGGTTTTCAAAACAACTGCAGTGGCAATAGCCACATACAAAAAGGATTGGCAAACATAAAATAATAGATAATATGGAGATAATACTGAAACTAATATGCTAATTATCCTTTCTGCATGCACAGTTCTGACTTTACTAGCTACGGCTTTACCTCTTTCGAAACATCCACATTGGATTGTAAGAGCAATGGACTTTCCCCGTCTGCAAATTTTGGTCTTTACAACAGCCTTATTGATTGCCATTATCTTCTTTCTCGATGAAAGAATGGTCCTTACTTTACTACTGATTTCTTTAACTGCACTCTGTTTAATTTGGCATTTGTGGTGGATATTGCCATACACCCCCTTATGGCCAACAGAGGTCAAATCATCTAATGGAATTAAGCCTGAAAGAAGGCTTAGCATCATTACAGCTAATGTGCTTGCTTCAAATCGAAATGCTGAAGCCTTAATAAATTTGGTAAATAAACACCAGCCAGATATTCTTGTAACTTTAGAGTCAGACCAATGGTGGCAAGAGCAACTCAAGGTTTTGGAATTAGATATGCCGTTTACTGTTAAATGTCCGCTTGATAACCTTTATGGCATGCATCTCTTTTCAAAATTGCCATTGCATGACCAAGAAATTTCTTTTTTAGTAGAGAAGGGTGTACCTTCAATTCACGCTTCTATCGAATTGAGAAATGGAGATAGAGTTCGTGCTCATTTTGTCCATCCAGCTCCCCCTAGCCCAACTGAAAACACCGAATCAGCTGAGCGGGATGCAGAATTAATTATTGTGGCGCGAAGCGTTGACAAAAGTAATCAACCCGTTATAGTGACGGGGGATCTAAATGACGTGGCATGGTCATCAACCACGCGCTTATTCCGTAAAATAAGTGCTTTGTTAGATCCACGTATAGGACGAGGAATGTTCAATACCTTCCATGTGAAATATCCATTGCTCAGGTGGCCACTGGATCATTTGTTCCATAGTGATCATTTCACATTAAATTCTATTCAGCGATTACCTTCTATCGGTTCAGATCATTTTCCATTATTCACAACACTATCACTTACTCCTGCAGTAGGAGCAAATCAAAAAGGAATTGAAGTGGAAAGTGAGGACTATGAGAGGGCAAATGAGATTGCAGATGAAAAAAACGTAAGCAGTGAGGATGTTCCGATACCAAATGAAAAGGGCAATTAATATATTAAAGCTAATAAAATTAAATGCCTAACAATCGCCAAAAAAGCAAGCTCTTCGGGACATTTTATACAGTTATGGACTGTGACAAAAATATAAACTGAATGAAACGAAACAAAATCAGTTGGAAAAGGATAATCGTATTTTTTATTATTGCAACTGCGATTTCATCTATTTTTCGATTTGATATTTTTGAACTTAAGTCAGAATTAGAAAAATTCCCCACTTGGATTTACATATTAATTACTGTCCTTCTCGAAGGGAGCGGAGTGATAATTGGTGGATTAATTGCATTGACCTTATTGAAAAAAAAGAGAGAAACACAAATTTCATTCTTTGGTACTTCGAAAAAGAAAAGTTTATTGATGGCTGCAATTCCAATAATAATTTTGACACTAATCGGTGTAAATAATGATTTTGAAATGAACTTACACCTTTATGGACTAATGGCCATCACAGGAACTTTCATTTATTGTGTTATGGAAGAGTATGGGTGGCGTGGCTATTTACAAGAAGAACTTTCTTCGTTAAAGAATTGGCAAAAATATCTGATTATTGGTATTTTGTGGTATTTGTGGCACCTAACATTCTTAACTGATGCTTCTGTTGGTGATAACCTCTTCTTTTTAGCCATGATGATTTTTGGAAGTTGGGGAATTGGCCAAGTTGCTGAATCAACCAAATCGATTTTGGCTTGTGCTTGTTTTCATTTGATCATACAAATTATGATGTTTAATGCTTTAATTAAAAAAGGAATTGATGGAAACGAAAAGCTTATTATTTTGGGTGTAGCTGTTAGCCTGTGGTTTATAATTATTAAGAAGTGGGAAAAAGAGAATCAAGAAAAGGCCTTACTTGAAGACGAGGTGGAGTTAAACTAAAAAAATTCAAAGCAATAAATGACTACTCAGAAAAACAATCTAATAGCACAAATATTAAGAGGGATTGGAAGCGCCGATTGTTAAAAAAAGCAGCAGCATTAAATCGAGAAATTGCTCAGTTGCGCACTCTAAATTTCAGCTCTCCAGATGAGCTCACTATTTCAGCATGTCTAAGTCAAGCCAAAAAACTACTACCGATTAGTTCAGCAACAACAAAAAATGAGGAGATAGCCGTGCAATTGCTTTAGCAAATAAACTGCCTTACATGCTTATGGAATTAAGGTTAGTTGACTGTGGTATAGAAAATATAGACTGAAAAAGGCTCTTGAGTTGGTAAAATAAAGCTATAGACCTGACGATGATTTGCACAGAGCAAAATGATTTTTCTGAATTCCTTAAAGAGCAATTTAGATCCTTTGGCAAACAACACCTAAACATTTAGAGATCGTGTAACAGTAAGACAAAAATCGCTTGTTTAAGGTATAGGTGTAGTATTTTAAAACTGTTTGTATTTTCATGGCTACTGAATAACTAAAAGAGCAAGCAAGAAAATAGATAATTTATCTACTTTTAATCCTTAGCAAATATTCCACATTATGCTCAAAAAGAACTCTTTGCTCCTATTTAGTTGCTTGCTATTCGGTCATTTCTTAATGGCTCAACAGCCTGATAGTTTATTGAAAGTATGGCAGAATACCGCTGAACACGACACGATTCGTTTAGAAGCATATAAAGTATATATCTGGGAAAACTACATGTTTTATCAACCAGATTCTGCCTTATTACTCTCAAAAGATTTTTATCAGGAAGCTGAAAAAATGAAACAGCCAAGCTTTATGGCTGGAGCACTAAATCACCAAGCGGTTGCAAATAGTATTACAGGAAATACAACTCTAGCTATAAGTAAATACCAAGAAGCCATTCAATTGTATTTAGAACATGGATTTGATAAAAAAGCTGCAGTAGTATACTCCAATATAGGAGCAGAGTACAGCAGCATGGGAAACAAAAAAGCGGCAGCAGAATATTACTTTAAAGCCTTAACTATTTTTGAGCAAATTAATGATACTCTGCATTTACCTTCAGTTTACAACAATTTAGGAGTATTATATTCTGAACAGAAATTATTCTCCTTGTCCTTAGAATACCATGAGAAGAGTTTAAACATCAAAAAGGCATTAAACGACCCACAAGAAATCGGCGTAGCCTATTTGAATATTGGTGCAGTATATGGTGATATGAAAGATTTTGAAAATTCAGAAAAATATTATCAAAAAGCCTATGACTATATAGTAAAAGCAAACGATAAAAGGTCTTTAGGAAATTATTACCTAAATATGGGACACATAAACTTTATTAATTATCAACTTAAAAAAAGTCTTGGTTTATATCAGCAGGCACTTGAAGTTTTTCAAGAAGTGGATGATTTGCAAAATATTGTCACAACAAAAGTTCATCTAGCTGGTGTTTATATTAGGCTTAAAAAGAATGAATTAGCCGAACAAGAACTTCTTGCTGCTTATGAAAAGGCAAAGAAACTACAATTTTTTGCCAGTTACATGGAAGCCTCAAAACTGTTAGCTGAATTGTATCGGAATAAAAATGACTTTAAAAGAGCTTTCTTCTTTCGCGAGGAATACCACCTTTTAAAAGACAGCATAAACAACATCAATCAAAAGGAAGACATCTTAAGTTTAAAATTTTCGCAAGAATATGAGAAACAAGCCTTTGCAGATAGTGTTGAATTTGCAAACGCCCAACAACTAAATGTTTTACGAATAAGTGAACAAGAAGCCCAAATAAAAAAAGATAGAATACAAAAATATGCCTTATTTGGAGGAATTGGCCTCATGTTAGTTTTTGGAGCCTTCGCTCTTAGAACCTATCAAAGAAAAAAACGAGATCATGCACTAATCACTCTACAGCATCAAAATTTAAAAGAAAGTCATCATGAAATACAGCAAAGTATTCACTATTCTAAACGGCTCCAAGATGTATTTCTTCCTTCAGAAAAACTATTGAGTAAGCATTTTGAAAGCTATTTTATTTTATTCAAACCAAAAGATGTAGTTAGTGGAGATTTCTATTGGTTTGATTTTAATGAAGCAAGTGAAACAAAAATAATTGCCGTTGCTGATTGCACAGGACATGGAGTACCAGGAGCACTAGTAAGTATCGTTTGCTCAAATGCCCTTAACAAGGTAGTAAAGGAATTAGGCATTCTTGAACCAGCAGAAATTTTGTCGAAAACTCGAGAAATAGTGATCAAAACATTTACCAAGACAGGAAAAGATGTTAGAGATGGAATGGATATCAGTGTTTGTGCTATAAAAAATAACACCATCAAGTTTTCTGGTGCAAACAACGGCATGTGGTTACTAAAGTCAAATGGTGAAATCAAAGAATTTAAGGCCAACCGACAGCCAGTAGGATGGCAAGAGCAAATCCTGCCATTCACTCAAGAAAAAGTAACTGTAATTGAAGGTGACAGCATCTATTTATTGACCGATGGTTACCCAGATCAATTTGGAGGAGAAAATGGCAAAAAACTAAAGAAAAATGCATTAAAAACGTATTTGGCGTCTATAAGTCAAGAAGAAATGGGTGTACAACAAGCTTTATTAGAAGATAAGTTTGAAAAGTGGCGAGGACAAAATGAACAAATCGATGACGTTTGTATGATGGGAATTCGGTTTTAAGTTTGCATTCTCTAATTCAAGAATTACCTATAAAATAAAAAGTTTATTAACCACTTAACGTACGTGTAAAATAATGCAAAGATTCTTTAAACTCGCAATAGCATTGAACAATAGAAATTAAAATTTTAAAGGACTTTAATATGGGTAACTTACACTAGTCTGCTTAACCACTCGTTACAGCTCGAATAATTTGAACGAAACATAAGGCTGATAATCTATAAAATAATAAAATGGGGAAAAAAAGAGCAATGCCAAACTTCAAATCTGTTGACGATTATATCGCCAACCAAACGGAAGAAGCACAAACAATTTTACGTGAACTAAGAAGTCTAATAAAAGAGGTAGTTCCTGAAGCTGTTGAGCTTAAGAATTATAAAGTTCCCTCATTTACCCTTATTCCAGAAACAAAACCGGAACAACAAATAATGATAGTTGCTTATACTAAATACGTCAGCTTTTATCCTTTTCAAACCGTTATAGACCATTTTTCAGATGAGTTAAGAAACTTTGAATTGGGAAAAGGGACTGTAAAATTCCCATTTAACAAACCTTTGCCAAAAGAACTGATTAAACGAATGGTAGTTTATAGAAAGAAAGAATTATTAATCAAATAATAAAGACGTGCTTTACTTGTATTTAGCAATTAGGATTTCTGTGGACTAAGAAAGTTTAATGATAATTAAAAACTCCGCCAAATCGTTGATTTAGTTTGCGAGTTATCTATTTTTAAAGGAGCTCATGAACTTACGTTTGGCCTTTAAAATGAATAAGATAAAACGCTTTGGCTCAATGCAAACTCGAAAGTTTATCTCTTTCTACTGCCCTACTTACGATATACAAAAAGCTGCCAATTTACACCCATCTAAATAACATGCTTCTTTAGCATTAGAGTTGCTTCTTAATCCTGACTCATTAGCTATGGTTTAGCAGTATCTTTACATCCTTAAAATGTGGTATATTCCACTTTACAGATTGCTCTATTATTTCATGTCTAAACTTCCAAAGGAACATAAGTTTGTCGATCTTTCAGACTATGGAAGACCAATAGCTAAAGTTATTGCGAACGCATTAAAGAACACTTCCTTCACTCCTATTCACCTTACCATTGCTTTTATAATAGCTGGATTTATTGCCATTTATTGTATTATTCAAGGCTATTACTGGTTAGCGGCATTCTTTTTAGTTTGTAAATCTATTTTAGATGCTGCAGACGGTGAATTGGCTCGTGTGAAACAAATACCATCTTATACGGGTCGTTATCTAGATTCGGTAGCAGACTTTATATTAAATGGATTATTTCTTATTTCTATCTGGTATATTTCAGATGCTTCTTTAGGCATATGCTTACTTGCATTCCTGGGAATGCAATTACAAGGCACACTTTACAATTACTACTATGTAATTTTAAGAACCAATTTTGAAGGAGATACTACTAGTCGTGTGTTTGAAAACAAAACACCAATTGCCTTAAAAGGTGAAAAACAAAAGCATGTTAATTTCCTTTTTGGTTTATATAAGCTGTTGTATGGTGCTTTTGATAGGACCATTTATGCCTTCGATAGTAGTGCAGCTAAAGGTTCGGTTTATCCAAACTGGCTGATGACAAGTCTTTCTATGTTTGGTTTGGGTTTCCAATTGCTCATTATTGCAGTTCTGCTTGTTTTAGATCTTAAAGAGGTAATACTTCCCTTCTTTGCAGGTTCTACGGTTATGATTTTTATTTTTATTGGGATTAGAAAGTTGTTCTTTCACGAACTGAAAGTGTTTGCCAAAAAATCGGCATAAGGTCTAATAATATGCGTTAAAGCAATAACTCACGCTGCGCGTTGTGGCTATTTAAACCAAAACTAACTACAATATCAGCTATAGCAAAAATCGCCACACCAACTTTGCCAATAGTGTGCTGCGCTCTGAATCAAACTCCCCTGACTGAGTATCAACAAGTTGATTATAAATGAGGAAAAAGTCGGTGCCAATCTTAGGTATAAGTTGCAACCTAAAGTTGATATTCATCTCTTGTTGTGCTGAATTCCATTGACCCAATACCGAACCAAAAGCCTGAGGGTGAAAGGCATATTCGATTCGTGAACCGATTAAATCTGTTTCAAAATTTCCCTGAGGAAGGTCAACAATGTTCTTTTCATAATTTAAATTGATATTGAAGTTTTTAGTAGCACGCCACAGCAAGGTGCCTTCCATCGAAAAGCTTTGGCCTCCAAAAAATTCACCAAAACTTCCAGATGTTGTAAATGATAACTCTCTAGCTTCAAAAGTCTCGAAGAAAAAATTATATCGGTTCCACCAATACTCCCCTTTAGGGATCAACACATTTGGAAAAATTTCAAAATCTTCTATTAAGCCTTCTGCAACACGCTCTACGTCAAAAAAGAATCCTTCTCCAGATCTTGTTTCAAAGCCCAAAAGCCTTACTTTATAAGATAATGATTGAAGCGCTTTCGTGTCGTCAAATTGCACATAAGTGAGGGCGAGAGGTGAAAAATAAAATTGCCTAATCCATTTGAAGCTATTTTTTGGCCGAGGTTGAAAGAAAACCTGGCCAAAACTCTCCCGGAAATTTCTTCTACGCATTAAACCAACCTCCGGATTAAATTCCTCAGGTCCCCGCTGAGTAGAAGCAAAAATATTCAGAAAATCATTCGGAAGGCTCATAAAGGCCCTGTATGCGATTGCCTCCGACTCATAGCCTTGATCCGTATTATAGGTTTGAATGAGAGCCCCACCAGCATCCAAATTACTCTTACCAATAAAGTTGGCTGTACTATACCTTCCATTAACTCCTGTCGTAGTGTGCCACCTCCCTTGGGTTATTTTATTGGTGGTCATAGCCCCAATAACACTTTGATCACCAACATCTTGCCTCCAACTTAAAGTAGAGAAGTTTGTAGAGGGATCTCCATTAGCTTCGGCAGTTTGTATGCTCATCGCTCCAAGTGTAGCTTTCTCTTCTTTGCCTAGTATTCTCGCACCGGCAATAATGGGAACAGTTTCTCTTGTTTCACTTAAACCGATCCTTCTAGAATAGAATGGAATAATTCTATTTCCTCCCAGACCAAAATCGAAGAAGTCCTCACCTTCAAGAAAAAACTCTCTTAATTCTGGAAAAAAAAGTGGAAATCGAGTTAGATTGATCTGTTGTCTGTCTGCTTCTACCTGAGCAAAATCAGTATTAAATGTGAGGTTTAAACGATAGGTAGGGCTCAGTAAGGCATTGATATCACCTCCTAAATTTCCTACACCCTCAGTTCCATCAGAAGCATTTTCAGCTCCACCTAAAGCGTAAGGTTTTACCTCAATGAAACGCTTATCTCTTAGGTTTCTTAATCCCTTTAATAAGCCTGCTTGACCTACATCAGAGATGTCATAATTACGTTGCCATCCTTTCCACCTGGCTTGTTGCCGATTTCGTCGAATATTTCTTTCAAAGTTGACTCCCCACACCTGCTCCTCTTCCCCAGGGCGGTATTTCAAAGTATAAAATGGAATTTTAATCTCAGCGAACCAACCTTTATCGGTGATCTGGGTCTTAACATCCCATACTCCATTCCAAAACTGGTTAGAAGAACTCCCATTATTGAAGGTTTGCAGATCGGCTCGAGCACCATTTGGATTGATAACAAATTGAAATCCATTTCGGCGATCTAAATAAGTGTCAATAATCACAATGAAGTTATCGTCAAGATCAAAGGCAAAATCTCGTCGCATTTCTTTTGCGATAATCTTTTCAGGCTCTCGATCGTAACACCAAACTCCGATGTACATATATTCATCATCAATCAAAATGGCTACTTCTGTTTTCTCTGTGACGGGCTGACCCAAATCCAACTCTCGCTGTGTGAAGTTTGTAATTTTTTGAGCGGATTTCCATTCTTGCTCTTCTAGTTTCCCATCAAAAACAAAGTTATTTTTCAGGGGTAAAGCAGTAATGCTCTCAGACCTTAATGATTCTAGAATAGGTGCAACATTCTGAGCCTTTAAGGTTGAAATAGAAAATATAACTATTGTGACAGTCCATATGTTAAACAAGCTTTTCACGGGGGGCGAAATTACCAAAACCCCCTTCTTTAAAATTTGATTCGTTGCAAATTAGCTGCACACCTCTTTCTTAAAGTTTAGTTTGGAAATCATATTTAATCAGAGAACAAAGAGTGCTTTTGGCTTTTTCACTATCTTCGGTTTTCAAAATGCATAGCGTGACCCAAGTCATTTACCATCTCTTGCTTAAATAAATATATAAACCAATGCTAAAAAATTCTATTGCCCTAATTCTATTCTTAATCGCAGGAAAATCATTCTGCCAAAAACCAGCATACATCATATACAATAGCGAAGGTAAAAAGCAGTCTTATGAAAAGATGATCAAAGAATTGGCACAAAAAGATGTTGTTCTATTCGGAGAATTACACAATAACCCAATAGCTCATTGGCTCCAATACGAAGTCACTTCAGATTTAAATAAAAGCAATAATCTTATTCTTGGAGCTGAGATGTTTGAAGCTGATAACCAAGCTGTTTTAAATGCCTATCTGGAAGATTCAATTACTGCTAAAGCACTTGATTCATTAGCAAGACTATGGCCAAACTATAAAACAGATTATGCACCTTTAGTGAATTTTGCAAAAATGAATCAAGTTCCTTTTATAGCAACTAATATACCTCGAAGATATGCCAATAGAGTTTACAAATCTGGTTTTGAGGCACTTGATTCACTTTCATCAAAGGAGAAAGAGTGGGTTGCCCCATTGCCAATTCCTTTTGACAGCGAACTCAAGACATATAAAAATATACTTGTAATGATGGGAGATCACGGCAGTCCAAAATTAGTTAAAGCACAAGCTACTAAGGACGCCACTATGGCTCACTTTATCTTAATGAATTTTAAAGAAAACTATATATTTATTCATTTTAACGGTGCATACCATTCGGACAACTACGAAGGAATTTTGTGGTACTTAAAAAGAAAAAGAGCTGATTTAAGTTATACCTCTATTACTACAGTTTCACAGGAAAATATAGGTAAATTGTTGGATAAAAATAAAAGAGTTGCCGATTTTATTATTTGTGTAGATAGTAATATGACTACTACATACTAATCAAATTAATTAGTAAAGAACATAGCACATGCCCTACTGTTATAAATACATTACCTTATAATTAATGTTATTCATATTTAGCTAAACCAATTATAAAAAAGCATGAGCAAGGCTGTCTTAATAAATAGTCAAGTCGTTACAGCCAGTTTTTTTAAACTCCATAGTGCAAAAAACAAATGGTGGGCCTTCAAACAGATGCAGCTTGGCCAAAAGCAATTGCGTGATGTGCAAGGCTTAAGTTTTTTCAAGATTTTTGGTTCTGGAGCCCAAGGAGGTTTTAGCGCATTGCCAAATTTCAGCACCTATGTGATATTGGGGGTTTGGGAATCAGAAAAACTAGCAGAAACTTTTTTAAATGCAAATCCCTTCTTTCAAGAATATAGAGCTAGATGCCTAGAAAGCTTTACCGTTTTTAGTCAGCCTGCAGAGGCACATGGTTCATGGGATGGAGGAAATCCCTTTGACCAACAAACGAAATTAAATAGTGAACAGCCGGTAATGGTGCTAACACGCGCCCGCATCCGATTCAGAAAGTTACTTTCTTTCTGGAGCCGTGTAAATTCAGTTAGTAAAAGCTTACTTGGGTATGAAGGCGCTCTTTTCTCAATAGGAGTAGGCGAATGGCCATTAATACAACAAGCTACCTTAAGTTTATGGAGCAGTCAAGCAGAAATGATGGATTATGCCTACAAGAATAAAAAACACACAGCTGTTATTCAGCTCACGAGAAAATTAAATTGGTACAGTGAAGAGCTGTTTGCGCGTTTTTTACCTTATCGACTTATCGGTAAATGGGAGGGAAAAGAAATGAGTGATTTTCTATCCGCTTCTAAAACTAATGGATGTGATTAACTAGGCAAAACAATATCACTTTGCAATATATGTGCTAGTTTAGCTCAATAAATATATCTTGTATATTTTTGATACAAGAAACATGCAGAACAAAGTAGTAAAGTTTCTATTCGTTTGCTTAACCTGTATAGCGTTTATCACAGGTATAGTTCTCTTGTTTCAATATTTGTCACATTAAAAACACCTAATTATGAAAAGAAACATGGGCACAGCAGACCGGGTTATCAGAGTGATAATCGCTGCAATAATTGCAACACTTTATTTTATGAATATTATTTCAGGTACATTGGGAATTGTTCTTTTGATTCTTGCAGCAGTATTTGCGCTGACAAGTTTTATCAGTTTTTGTCCACTTTACGCACCCTTTGGACTAAGTACATGTGCAACGAAAAAAGAAGATTAGTTTATCCCTAATAAGAAGAAGAATCAATAGTACCTACAAATTTTGTCGGCGCTATATCTATTCTAATATAGTGATTGTGGCGTAATCATTAAAAGTCAGTTCATTATGATATGGCACAACAGCCGATGAAAAATATTTTAGCATTTGCAGGCAGTAACAGTAAAAATTCAATCAACAAACAATTGGCGGTCTATGCCGCAGGACTTCTATCAGAGGCCAAAATTATTGTTGTCGATTTGAATGACTTTCCGCTACCAATGTATAGCATTGATTTAGAGAATAACTCGGGTATTCCAGAGCAAGCGCATAAATTCAAAGAGTTCATTGATCAATCAGATGGAATTGTACTTTCTCTAGCAGAGCACAACGGATCGTTTACTGCAGCCTATAAAAACACCTATGATTGGGTTTCAAGGATTGACAAAAATGTATTTCAACATAAACCATTATTTCTTTTAGCAACATCCCCTGGAGGACGCGGAGCCAGCAGTGTATTAGAACATGCATCTAGCATTTATAGTCATTCAAATAAAGCACCATTAGTTAACTATTCACTCCCCTCTTTTCATAAAAATTTCGATGCAGATAAAGGGATCATTGACAAGGAATTACAATCAATGTTTGAAAAAAAATTGAACCTATTTAAACAAATACTGGGATTGAAAAGCAAAATGGATGACCAAGGTAAATAATATCTTTATCTTGTGGCTTAAAGGGAGATGTAATTGATGCAGCAAATAAAAAATCAAAAATTTAAAGGTAATTGTATGAAGAATTTCATTAAACTAAGTTTTGTATTATTAATTATCTCATGTTGTTCTGCATTTACAACTATAAAGAATGATGGGCTAAACATTACTTATGGTGTTTCTGATAGCGACCCTTCCAAAATTGAGCTTAAATTAAACAAGAACTACACATTCACTTATCAAGATTTATCAGTCAGCTCTAAAGAAATAAAGCTTAGTGGCACTTATATGCTTAAGAAAAATACAGTTGTATTGATTCCTGCAGAAGAAGAAATTAAGTTTCACAACAAATGGAAAATATCAACCGATAAGAAGACAGCTAAGTCAAGAAGGTGGCTTTGCTTTTATACCTTGCGAGTAAAATAAACCGTTCACCATAATTAGAAAAAAATGAATAAAAGCCTATTAAGTATTTTAGCTTTTTTCATCTGCTCTTGCTCTGAAAAATCTAATGTAGAACAATTCTCCACACCAAGTCTAAACGGAACTAAACAAAATACATCAATCATAATTCTAGGAACTACTCAAGACGCTGGCTCCCCTCAAATTGGCTGTAAAAAGGAATGCTGCGCTCATTTATTTGAAAATCCTAATGAAGATAGGCGAGTCATCTCCTTAGGGCTAATCGATGCTAAAAATGAAAAAACCTACCTGTTTGAAGCTACACCTGACATTAGCACTCAGGTAAAAATGCTTACTCGAAGTGAACCAAATAGCAATAATGAACTAGTAGATGGAATTTTTTTGACACATGCCCACATTGGCCATTATACCGGTTTGATGTATTTAGGTAAAGAAGCAGTGGACGCCAACAATACCCCTGTTTATGTAATGCCCAGAATGCAAAGTTTTCTTTCTGAAAATGGACCATGGGATCAATTGATAAAAAGAAAAAATATAGTGTTGAAAGGCATGAAAAATGAAGAACCAGTGCGTTTATCAAACTCCATTGAGGTCACGCCTTTTTTAATCCCTCATAGAGATGAATATTCAGAAACTGTTGGCTACAAGATTAAAGGACCTAGTAAAAGTGCTTTGTTCATTCCCGATATTGATAAATGGGAGAAATGGGAAAAGAATATTATTGACGAAATACAGAAAGTGGATTATGCTTTTTTAGATGCCACTTTCTACAGTGGTAAAGAAATTAACAATCGAGACATTAGTGAAATACCACATCCCTTTGTAGTTGAAAGTTTGGAGAAATTCAACGGCTTAAGTAAAAAAGATAAAAACAAAGTAATATTTATCCATTTTAACCATACCAATCCATTGCTTGATACCACTAGCCCTGAAACCAAATCGGTTCTTGAAAAAGGATTTCGTGTAGGAAAAATTAATGATGTATTTGATTTGTAACAATACAAAGATCAGTGAAAACACAAACTAAATCCTTATTAATAATACTCTTGATCAGCTTTGGATTAATAAGTTGCTCTCCAATTTTTTCAAGTCTTTATGGAATTAAGAAAATAAAGCCCCTTGAAGAAAAAACCATTGTTCGCTTTGCTGAAAAATATAACATCCCCAGTACTGAAAGTTTTATGCTTGATACTACTTATTTCACCTATTTATTTTCTCTCGACACTAATGGATGCAATGAAGAGATAAAAAATCATTCTCAACCACTGCAAACACTTTATTACGATAATACAGGAAGTTTAAAATCCTTTCAAGTCAACAGCTATGCAGGCGGTTTTCCAAATTTAGATTGGAAAAGTGATGAGCTCATGAGCACCTTTCCCCCAAAACAGCAAGCGCCAGTAGATAGTATAGTTCAGCTTAAACGGCTATTAAAATACCTTAACCCCTTACAGACTGAAGAATCCATTAAACCTGATAAGTATGACTACATAGTAGTTGTTTTTTGGAATAGGTTTATGGGTAGACAAAGTAAACGCCTCATTCGTGTTGTTCAAGAAAACAGTCAATTAGCTAAAGGGAAAAAAGTCAGACTAGTGTACGCCAATACCGACAATCTATTTGCATATGAAGAAGAATAGTGTATTTATTGCAGTCAGCTTAGACGGTTATTTAGCCGATAAAAATGGGGGACTTGATTGGCTACATTCGATTCCAAACCCCGATAATGACGATATGGGGTATATCGAATTCACCAATAGGATTGATGCGCTCGTAATGGGAAGAAAAACCTTCGAGACAGTAATTGATTTTGATGTTCCTTGGCCTTATGAAAAACCTGTTTTTGTATTGAGTAATCAATTAAAAGAAATATCTAAACCTTATAATAATAAAGCCTTTTTAGTAAAAGGAACTCTTACGGGAATATTGAAACAAATTCACCAAAAAGGATATGAAAGATTATATATTGATGGCGGAACAACTATCAGGAATTTTCTAAAAGAGGATTTAATTGATGCAATTATAATGACAACAATTCCTATTTTATTGGGTGGAGGCGCCCCATTGTTTGGCGAGCTACCAAAAGAACTAAAATTTGAACTCATTGGAACTAAAACATTTTTGAATCAGTTGACGCAAATTCATTATAAAAGGAAAAAATCTAACTCAAAGAACAGTATATTGTGAAAGAACTACACTATTTATAAGTACATGAAATTAATCACGCTACTAATTACTGTTTTTATCTCATGCAGCCTTTTTAGCCAAGATTCTGAGCTAGAAAAAGTGGTGCAAGCAAATTTAGATGCATACAACAATAGGGATATTGAAACATTCATGAAATACATTGATGATGATATAGCATTTTATAATTTGGGAGAATGCGAACCTTACCTGAAAGGAAAGGAAGAAGTAAGGAAACGCTATCAAGACTATTTTGATAAATCACCTAATTTACATTCAGAAATTAAAAATAGAATGGTTTTTGGCAATAAGGTGATTGATTACGAATACATTACAGGTTCAAATGGAACAAATGAACCATTTGAATTAATATTTATGTATGAAGTGGAAGATCAGAAAATTGTTAAAACAACTGCAATCAGAAAGCCTTAATGAAATAATATTTTTTTTTACATTAAGTTTTTTTCAACTTTCCTTATTACTTTTAGCTGATGAAGAAAGTAATTAATTTCCCTATTAAACTCCTTTCAGTTGTCTTAATTGTGTCATTTTTTGTGACATGCACACCTTCAACCGAAACAAAGATTAATCTCAATACTAAAGCAACAGCTATGGGTCCTTTCTTTGCTGGTCCTAACAGCTTAATTGCTGAGTATGAAGTAGACTTGGCTACTATAGAGGGTCTAGAAAACGTTTCTGCTAAGCAGATTAAAGAAGTTAAGGTAAATTCCATTAAGCTAAATCTAGCTAATGAGGAAGAATTGGATTTATCAGACATATACAGTGCTTCTCTTCAGATTGTTAGTGGAAATACCGAAATGCAATCGATTGCTATTAAAAATCCAATAGAATCCAAAGGAAATGAATTAGTGATGGATGTGAGCAGCGAAGTAGATCTATCAGAATACTTAAAAGGCAAGCAATTTAGTTTAGTTCTTGACCTTGATTTTGCGGAAGACTCCTTTGCTGAGCAAATTGGTGCAATTATTGATTTAGAGCTAACTGTTAAACACAAATAATTAATTATGAAAAAGATTTTATTAGCAAGTATATTTAGTATAATCCTTGTTGCAACTGGTTTTGCTCAAGACAGTGAAGAGGCTGATCGTTTGATTGGAGTATGGGAGCCATCTCATGGCAAGGCAAAGGTAAAAGTAGATAAGATTGGCGAAAAGTACTATGGGAAAATTGTTTGGTTGAAAACTCCAAATGATCCAGAAACAGGTAAACCTAAAGTAGACAAAAACAACCCTGATGAAAAACTTCGCTCAACTCCACTGAGAGGCTATAGAATTTTAAAAGATTTTGTTTATACGGATGAAGACGAATGGACAGAAGGTACTATTTATGATCCTGAAAATGGCAATACATACAGTTGCACGATTAAAATGACTGACGAAAATACTCTAGATATAAGGGGATATATTGGAGTTTCTGCATTGGGAAGAACTGATATCTGGAAAAGGTTAAAAATGCCATCGAAAAAATAAACCATGCTTAAATTAAAAACCTGTTTACTCTTACTTTCATTTATATTTAGTTCAGCAGCACTATTCTCTCAAAACGATACTACTCAGACAGGAATTGAAGAGGATGAGGAAGACTATAGTTTATACGACGACTTAGAGTTTGTAGATCAAAGTGCTAAACGTTTTGCTCCAGTAAAAGTTAGCGGTAAAAGCCCTGATCAGTTATTTTCTATTGGTTATGACTTTCAGGGAGCTTACGATATTACTGCAGCTGGAAACGATAATGTCAAGGAGTCTACACAAAAAGTGAATTCAACCCATGGTATTCGATTTGGTGCAAATATTCCTGTTATATCTAAAAATAACATCATAGTGCAAGCAGGCCTAACTTACTTTAATTCCCAATATGAATATGCAAATCCTGAAACTATTGAGCATCCGCTTCACCAGACTCTGAATGACAATGGATTAAACACGGTTGATGCATCAGTTACTGTTTATAAGCCTTACAATGAAACCAGCTTTTTTTTAGTAAGGGTTGCGGCAGGAGCTAATGGAGATTATGAATTAGGAGATTTTCAACCAATGAAATACAACCGCTATTCTGTTGCTTTACTTTGGGGTAAGAAACCAAACGACAATAAACAATGGGCAGTCGGATTATCAAGAACCTATAGAGCAGGTGAATTGAATTACTTGCCAGTGGTAATGTATAATTGGACATCAGTAAATAGAAAATGGGGAGTTGAAACCTTATTTCCTGCTAGAGGTGATTTACGTTATAATTTTAGTCCAAGAAGTATGCTTTTTGCAGGTTTTGATTTAGAGGGATCTAGCTTTAGAATTGGCAATAACGGTGAATTGGTAGGATTTCCTAACGACTTAGAACTGAGAAGAAGTGAGCTGCGCTTTCGCTTGAGGTATGAACGACAGCTAATTGGGTTTATTTGGATCTCAGCAAAGGTGGGATATCGTTATAATTATAGCTTTAATGTCGATCGCGTTCCTAATGGCGAAGACTTCTTTAGAGGTTTCTTTGGAGATCAAGAATATGCAATGGAAAACGAGTTAACCAATCCGCTATTTTTCAACTTCAGCATTAATTTAGTTAGTCCATAGTAGCTGAACGACTTCTGTTACTATTTATTCGACATGCAATTCCTTGTAATTCTTTATTGAGTTTTTTTATTTGAGACTGCGCATAATCTCATTGAGTTGTGCTATCCATTAAATAAATAATCAAACTTGATTTCCTTCTATTTAACTATCCTTTACCGTCTTGAAGTAATAAAGGTAAATCAAAATTGAACAAAAGTTAAGGGAAACAAGTTCTTCTATTTGACATTCAACGTCTTAAAATACGATAAGCTAAGGTCAAACAAACTAAAATTGAAAGCGTCAACCAAAATTTATAATTTATTTCTCTCCGAAAAAGTCAAAACACGAATTGAAAAGACCATTCTGTATATTGCTCTCTTCAGTTTTTTTATTCATCTTCTTTTAATATATCTCTCAGAATTTGACGTGTTACAGATTTTCTCAGATTCAGAATTACTCCGAAATCCAATTTCTGCAATTTATACTCCATTTTCATTTATATTGATTTATGAAGTTTATTTATTGATCTATTATTTACCAAAGTCTTTTACAACCTATATCACCAAACAGTATGAGATCATTACTCTAATAATAATACGTAAACTTTTTAATGACCTATCCGCTATAGAAATGAGCGCGAATTGGTTTGAAATCAAAGGTGATTTACAATTCACCTATGACATAATGGCCTCATTGATATTATTTTATTTAATCTATCAATTCCAAAAACAAGGGAAAAGAAAATTAATTGAGAATGATAAGCTTGATCCAAAAATTGAACGCTTTATTAAAAGAAAAAGAGTAATAGCTACTATTTTAGTTCCACTTTTTTTCTCCTTAGCCTTATACACTTTTATAGATTGGCTTTCAGCTATTAATTTAAAAGCAAGTGAGTTACCATCATTCAAAACCATAAATAACCTATTCTTTGATGAATTTTTTACCATCTTAATTTTAGTGGATGTGGTAATTTTGTTGGTTTCATTCTTTTATACTAATGAATTTCATAAAATTATAAGAAACTCTGGATTTATAGTATCTACTATTTTAATTCGATTGTCATTTGGTGTAAGTGGGTTGGTAAGTACTATACTAATTGTTTTTGCAGTACTTTTTGGATTGCTTATCATTTTAATTCATAATCAATTCGAAAGAAATACTTTAGCTAGCAACAAACTTCAATAAATATTATAAAAAGTATTTATAATTTCAATTTCTTGAGTACCCTTTTACTTTTCAAATTGACTCGCTTAAACCCGCTTACTTTATCCTTTCACTAAAGAATACTGCTTTTCAAACTTCCCAGCTTCTTCATATCTATTGGTGTTGAAGGGAATTAACTTTTCAAATTTCTGCTCTTTTTGCTTAATTTCGTAATCCAATTTCTAAGACCCGAAGCTATGAGCGAAACAGCCTTAAAAGAGAATAAAGCAGCCACTGAAATAACAAAAGAAGATTTTAAAGCGGCAGTAATTGCTGACTATAAGCTAGCCAATATCAGCAGGGAAACTTCTCTATTAGGAAGACGTGAAGTTCTTACAGGGAAAGCCAAATTTGGAATATTTGGAGATGGTAAGGAAGTGCCTCAATTAGCTATGGCAAAGTTTTTCAAGCCTGGCGACTTTAGATCAGGCTATTATCGAGATCAAACTTTTATGATGGCGATTGATCAATTGAATGTAGAACAATTTTTTGCTCAATTGTATGCTAATCCAAACATCGATCACGAACCGATGTCAGGTGGTAGGTCAATGAATGGACACTACGCTACAAGAAGTTTAGATGAAGACGGAAATTGGAAAGCCCTTAAGGACATCAAGAACTCTTCAGCTGATATTTCTCCTACTGCTGGACAAATGCCTCGTTTACTTGGGTTAGCACAAGCATCTAAAGTATATAGAAACAATGATTTAATTCCTAGCGACAATTTGTTTTCAAGAAAAGGAAATGAAGTGGCCTTTGGAACTATTGGTGATTCAAGTACTTCAGAAGGTTTATTTTGGGAAACCATAAATGCGGCAGGTGTTCTCCAAGTGCCTATGGTAATGTCTGTTTGGGATGATGGCCACGGGATTTCAGTTCCAAAAAAATATCAAACCACCAAAGAAAGTATTTCTGAAGTATTAAAAGGGTTTCAACGGGACGAAGGAAAGAATAATGGCTTTGAAATTTTAAAAGTAAAAGCTTGGAATTATCAAGCACTTATTGAAACTTATGAAAAGGCTGTTCATATCGCGCGAGAAGAGCATATTCCTGTTCTTATTCATGTTGAAGAGGTTACCCAACCACAGGGGCACTCTACTTCTGGTTCCCATGAAAGATATAAGTCTGAAGAACGTTTGCAATGGGAAGCTGATTTCGACTGTATCAAAAAAATGGGCGATTGGATGGTAGAAAAGGGAATTGCTACAAAGGAACAGTTGACTGAAATTCATGAAGAAGCAAAGAAAACCGTAAGAACTGCAAAAAAGGCTGCATGGGATAACTTCTCCAATGCTATAAAAGAAGAAAGAGACCAAGCGGCGGTTTTACTTAATAAATTAGCTGAAGGGTCTAATCTTCAGCAAGAAGTTAGTTCGATTGCTGATGAATTGACTAAAAATAAAGAACCAATTCGTAAAGATGTTGTAAGCAGCATTAGGAAGGCACTTCGACTTTGCAGAGAAGAGCATTCAGACGCAAAGATTGGATTAATAGAGTGGTACAATGATTTAAAAGAAATAAACGCTCAGAAATTTAGCAGCAACTTATACAGTCAATCTTCCTCTTCCCCTTTAAATGTAGGTGAAGTAAATATTACTTACGAAGACGATGCAAAAGAAGTCGATGGTCGTGTAGTGCTAAGAGATAACTTTGATAAATTACTTGAAAAATATCCGGAGGTGCTCATTTTCGGTGAAGATTCGGGAAAAATCGGTGATGTAAATCAAGGTTTGGAAGGCTTGCAAGAAAAATACGGTTCATTAAGAGTAAGTGATACTGGAATAAGAGAAGCTACCATAGCAGGTCAAGGTATTGGAATGGCTATGAGAGGCTTACGCCCAATTGCCGAAATTCAATACTTAGACTATTTATTGTATTGCTTACAAATTTTAAGTGATGATTTAGCTACTTTACAATACCGATCAGCTGGGGGACAAAAGGCGCCATTAATTATCCGTACTAGAGGTCATCGTTTAGAAGGAATATGGCATTCTGGCTCTCCTATGGGAGCTATTATAAATTCCTTAAAAGGTATTCACGTCTGCGTGCCACGCAACCTTACTACAGCTGCAGGTTTCTATAATACCCTGTTAAAAGGAGATGATCCAGCCTTGGTAATAGAACCTCTTAATGCATATAGAAGTAAGGAAAAAATGCCTAGCAATTTAGGTGAGTTTCAGATTCCTCTTGGTGTTCCTGAAATAGTTTGTGAAGGGAACGACATTACTATTGTTACCTATGGTTCCACCTGTAACTTAGCAGAAGAAGCTGTATATGAACTTAAAGAATTAGGAATTTCTGTTGAATTAATAGATGTTCGCACACTTATGCCTTTTGATGTCAATCAAATTATTTTAGAATCTTTAAAGAAAACAAACAAAGTGTTGTTTTTAGATGAAGATGTAAATGGGGGTGCCTCTGCATATATGATGCAACAAGTTTTAGAAATCCAAAATGGATATTATCATTTGGATGTAGAACCAAAAACGCTGACTTCCAAAAATCATCGTCCTGCCTATGGCACAGATGGAGATTACTTTTCAAAACCAAGCATTGACGACATGGTGGAAGCTTGTTATCAAATAATGCGGGATATAAACCCTAATGAATTTGCTGCAATTTATTGATTCATGCCAACAAGTTCGGGCCTAAATAATTCATCCACAGCCAAAAACCAGCAAGGCTGCCTATGAACCCAGCAATTATAAAGCTAATTCTCCATTGTTTTGGGATAACTCGAAAAACGAGGTAGCTACAAATAACAATTCCAATAGCAGAGAATAATAATGATAAAGTACCTTGAGGCCATCCGAGAAGTTCTGAAAGTTTAGCCTCATCGCCAGCAAAGTATGTTTCATGAGTACCATTTAATTTAAAGTAAATACCTTGCAACAGATTAAATATTGGTCTTAGCCAGAAAAGTCCTAGAAAAATCCCTAGCCAATGTCTAAATTTTAAACCGTACTTTTTAATTTCCTTATTGCCCAAACAATACCAAAAACCGACAGAACCTGTTAGCATCGTCTGCAATGGTCCACCAAAAGCTATCCAGAAATTTTCAATATTACTAGCCTCTCTCCCACCCCAATTCATACTAGCGTAATGCAACTCTGTTTCAAAACCCAATTGATGAGCAACATAAATATGACCTAACTCATGAGTTAATGTACCAATGATGGTGAACACGATAAAGGCTAGTAACCACAAACCAAACGGTTTTAAATTGAAGATTTTTTTCATATTCTAAAAGCAGATGCATGCAAGTTCCTAAAAAAATAATTGAATGAAATACTTATGAATTCAAATCTTTTTCTAATTGTTACATCAAACAACTTTGGTGTTGAATATGCTTGTTTAACTTCGCCAATAAAAGAAATAATTTGAAAGTTTTAAATGAAAAATTAGACGCTCTTTTTGAGCTAGATCTCCTTAATGAGATTAAAGCTATTGGCGTGCAAAAAGACATCCAAGATGATGAAATCTTGATGGATTACGGTAAAACTATTCGAAGTATCCCAATACTACTTTCTGGTGCAATTAAGGTTTTTCGAGAAGATGAAAATGGAGATGAATTGTTATTATACTTTCTCGAAGAAGGTGATACTTGCGCTATGACAATGACTTGCTGTCTTGGAAATTCAACTAGTAAAATTCGCGCTGTTGCAGAGTCGGAAACTAAACTAATTATGATCCCCGTTGAAAAAATGGAGTTATGGATGTCAAAATATGCGACTTGGCGAAAATTTGTATTGGAAAGTTATCACATTAGGTTTAACGAATTATTAGAAACAATTGACAACTTGGCCTTTTTAAACATGGATGAACGCTTAATTAATTACCTGAAAAGTAAATCAAAAGTGAATAAAGCCAATATCATAGCAGCTACTCATCAAGATATTGCAATAGAACTAAACACTTCGAGAGTAGTTATATCACGGCTCTTGAAAAAACTTGAAAATAAAGGCAATATTCATTTAAGCAGGAACCAAATTGAGGTAATTACATTGTAACTCTTGTTACAAAAACTAATTTCTAAATCATCTACTTTTGAATTGTTAAATAATGGAAGTGACAAGTTTAGAAATTTTCGGATATATAGGAGCACTTTTTATAGGCTTAGTATTGGGTTTAATTGGTGGTGGCGGATCAATTTTAACTGTTCCTATCCTCGTTTATTTTATGGGATTATCTCCTGTTATAGCAACAGCTTATTCACTGTTTGTTGTAGGATCAGCTTCGTTGGTTGGTACAGTAAGAAATTTACCTAAAAAGTTAGTAGATTTTAAAACTGCCTTTCTTTTTGCAGTCCCTGCATTTTCTGCAGTATATGTTTCCAGGAGATTCCTAATTCAAGCCATTCCTGAAGTGATCATTAGTATTGGGTCACTTGAGCTGAGTAAATCTATGGCAATCATGCTCTTTTTCGCTTTATTAATGCTATTAGCATCCTTTTCTATGATTAAGAATAGAGCTGAACAATTGAGTAAATCAACTGGTTCTAAACACACTTATTGGTTAATATTAATTGGAGTAATTGTTGGTTTTTTAACTGGGATGGTCGGCGCTGGAGGGGGATTCTTAATCATTCCTGCTTTAGTGCTATTTGCAAAAATACCAATGAAAAAAGCGGTTGCAACAAGTTTATTGATTATAGCAATAAACTCATTAATTGGATTTATAGGTGATGTTCAAAATATTGAGATAAATTGGTACTTTTTATTGGTATTTACCGCAATCTCTGTAATAGGAATATTTATTGGTGTGAAGTTGAATCATTGGATTGATGGAAAAAAATTGAGAAAAGGATTTGGATGGTTTGTTTTAATTATGGCTATCTATATAATATTAAAAGAATTAACATAAAATAAATTAGATTTTAACGAAAAAACAAAAGAGATGAAAATTGAACAGATATACACTGGATGTTTAGCGCAAGGAGCATATTACATTGAAAGTAATGGGGAAGTAGCAATTATTGACCCTTTGAGAGAAGTAGAGCCATACTTAAAAAAGGCTAGAGAAAATAATGCATCGATCAAATATATTTTTGAGACCCATTTTCATGCTGATTTTGTAAGTGGACATGTTACTTTAGCTAAAAAATCAGGTGCTTCGATTGTATATGGGCCAAATGCAAATCCAGATTTTGAAGTAATAATTGCAAAAGATGAACAAGTATTTAAACTAGGTGATGTTACAATTACTGCATTGCATACTCCTGGTCATACGATGGAAAGCACTACCTATTTATTGAAAGATGAGCACGGGAAGGATACTGCAATTTTTACTGGAGACACCTTATTTTTAGGCGATGTTGGCCGACCTGATTTAGCTCAAAAAGCAGGAGACATTACAACCGAGGATCTTGCAGGCTTTTTATACGATAGTTTGAGAAATAAAATAATGCCACTAGCAGATGACGTTACTGTTTACCCTGCTCATGGAGCTGGATCAGCTTGTGGTAAAAATATGATGAAAGAAACAGTAGATACCTTAGGCAATCAAAAGCAAATTAATTATGCGTTGCGAGCAGACATGTCGAAAGAGGAGTTTGTAAAAGAATTAACAGATGGACTATTGCCTCCCCCAGCCTATTTTCCGTTAAATGTGAAGTTAAATAAGGAAGGTTATGAAGATATTGATGATATTCTAACAAGAGGTACTAATGCACTTTCTCCTGACGCATTTGAACTTGCAGCAAATGAAACAGGCGCAGTTGTACTAGATGTTCGTCATCAAGATAAATTTGTCAAAGGTCATATTCCGAGATCTACTTTCATTGGACTAGATGGAGGTTTTGCTCCATGGGTAGGTGCATTAATTGCAGACGTAAAGCAACCAATTCTTTTAGTGGCTCCAGAAGAAAAAATTGAAGAGGCAATTACTAGATTATCAAGAGTCGGTTTTGATAACACTATTGGATATTTAGAAGGAGGATTTAAGGCTTGGGAATCTGCTAATAAACCAATTGATACTATTAAAAGTATTCCGGTTGAGACTTATGAAAATTCAATAAATGAGCACCCTACTTTTGATGTTAGAAAAGCTGCAGAATTTGAATCACAACATGTAAAGAACGCCGAGAACACTCCTTTGGATTTTTTAAATGAACATTTATCCGAGTTTCCTACTGAAGACGACTTTTTTGTGCATTGTGCAGGTGGTTATAGAAGTGTTATTGCTGCATCAATATTAAAGAATAGAGGAATTCATAACTTAATCAATGTTGAAGGAGGAATGGACAAGATAAAAAACACTTCTATCGAAACTGAGGTAGGAGCAAAAGCTTGTTCAAATAGCTAAATAGAATTAGATAAGATTGATGAAGTAGCAATCTTAGGGGTTGCTACTTTTTTTGTTTAAAACCGTAGGTGTTTTGACCTAAAAAATCCTGTGGAAAATCTTCATCTCCATCAAATCCTAGTACTATTGTGCCTTGATCATCAGGAATGTAATTCGTTTTAAAAAGATAATCCCAAAGACTTAAACTGATCCCAAAATTTACACCATACTTATCTTTAGGTAATTGATTTGCATGATGGTATAGGTGCATTACTGGATTATTAAAAATATACTTCAAAGGCCCATAGGTTAATTTGACATTGGCATGGTTCAAGTGGCCTATAGTTATAGCCATAAAATGCACAATGTAAGCTTGTTCAGGCTCGAATCCACCTATTATCATTACAACCAATAACTTGAGTGGTTTGTATAAAATATTTTCCATCCAATGGTAGCGCAAGTGAGCTGCAAAGCCCATTTCTTTAACTGAGTGGTGGACCTTGTGAAAATTCCAAAATGCTGGAACTTTATGCAATAAAATATGTGTCAACCACTGAACAAAGTCTGAAAGAATAAAAAAGACAATCAACTGAAGCCATGGAGGTAAATCTTGAATAGGCAACAAAGTAAAGCTATCCATTCTAATTCCGAGATCTTGAAAAAATAGTTCAAATATGCTATAAAAACCACTTATGAAAATAGCGAAGAGAAAGAAGTTGAAAAACATGTAAAATGTATCCAGCCCAAAATCTTTTCTAAAAGTGGCTTGATTTTTCCTCCAAGGGAATATCAACTCTATTCCCCAAACAAATAGCGAAATAATCACTAAGCCCCAGAAATAGTTGCTGTACCATGGAGTTTGAAATGTAATAGAATTCCATGTCCAATTAAGCGTATTGTAAAAACTTTCAAGGAATGCATCAATATATATCATACTAAATTTAAGGATACTGTTGAACGTTTCAAATGTAATCTTGTTTTGATCTTCTGTATGTAACATAGGTTACTTTAGTTTCAAACTCTACTGTTTACGTTTGCAAAAATTATAGATATATGAATTCAATTTATGATAGTTGGCCATGGTTTGTTTCAGGCCCAGCAATTGCATTAGTTCTCTTTTTGTTGCTTATGATGGGCAAACGATTTGGTATGTCTTCCAACTTGAGAACCTTATGTACCATTTGTGGTGCAGGTAAAAAAGTTGAATTTTTTAAGTTTGATTGGAAGGCTCAAAAATGGAATTTAATTGTTGTAGCAGGAGTAATTATTGGTGGATTTTTAGCTGAAAATTACTTAACTATAGATACTGCTGTTGATGTAAATAATGAAGTAACTAAAGAATTAAAGGCTTTAGGTTTTTCTGATACAGATGCAGCTTATCTCCCAGGTAAATTATATTCAATTGATGCCTTATCAAGTGTAAAAACTTGGATAATACTTATTATAGCAGGGCTTTTGGTAGGATTTGGGACACGTTATGCTGGAGGTTGCACGTCAGGGCATGCTATTTCAGGCTTAAGCGCGCTGCAATTTCCTTCATTACTCGCTGTTATTGGATTTTTTGCCGGAGGGCTTTTTATGGTACATGTTTTATTTCCTTTAATCTTTTAATCTTATGCGATCTATCTTCTTATTACTCATTGGCATATTCTTCGGAATAGTATTATTTAAATCTGAAGCTGCATCTTGGTTTAGAATCTATGAAATGTTTCAATTTAAAGCATTTCACATGTATGGTATCATTGGTTCAGCAGTGGTGCTTGGTATTATAGCTATTCAACTTATAAAAAAGTTTAAGCTAAAATCATTTTATGGGGCGGAAATAACTATTGACCCAAAAAAGAAATCTTACTCTAGGTACCTGATAGGAGGAAGTTTATTTGGATTAGGATGGGCACTTGCCGGAGCTTGCCCTGGACCAATGTTTGTATTGCTTGGCTCTGGATATATTTCAATTCTTATTGTAATAGTTTCAGCAATCTTTGGAACCTATCTTTACGGAAGACTTAAAGATCGGCTTCCGCATTAGAGGATTAGCCTAATTAATCCCGTTCATCCATTTTTTAAGCGTAGGAACAAGCATTAATAGCACTAGCGCCGCTCCACCAACAACAGCAACTCCCCAAATAAGATAAGTGTTAGAATAAACTTCTAGTGTTTCTATTTTACTGGCATTTTCCCCCAAGTCTTCACTTGCTGTTAATTCGCCAATTAGGCCAGCCATTTTGTTGGCTAATGCTATGGATAAGAACCACGCACCCATTACAAAACCAAGAGCTTTTTTAGGGGAAAGTTTAGTAATCATTGAAAGACCTACTGGCGATAGACTCAATTCACCCATGGTGTGAAATAAGTACATTAACACCAAAAATACAACGGGAACTAATCCTTCAACAGCAAAAAACTGAGATCCCAATACAATAAATGCAAAACCTAGTGCAAGCAAGGAAAGACCTAAGAAAAACTTCATTGGGGTAGAAGGCTCTTTACCACTATTGCGCAACTTGACCCACATCCAAGAAAAAACTGGAGCTAAAGTCATGATGAAAAAAGCATTAAAAAATTGAAAAATAGAAGCTGGGACTTCAGAACCTAGCACCATCCTGTCAACGTTTCGAGCAGTAAATAAAGTAATTGATCCTCCCGCTTGTTCAAATAGTGCCCAAAATACAGCATGGAATACAAACAATACTGAAACTACCCAAAGTCGTTGTTCACCAGCTTTTGATTCCTGTTTTGAGCCCATATAAATTAATACACCAAGAATCCCAATACTTAGAGCAATTAAAATCCAAGTTACCACATCACTAAGGTTTAGAAACTGAGCACTTATGGGTATAAATATTAAGGTTCCGATAATGGTTAATAATTGGTTGCGTTTAAGTTTAGGATCATCAACTTTTGTAAAAGCCTCTGCCTCAGAACTTAACGACTTAGAACGGACTTCTTTACTACTATTTAACAGTTGAATATCTTCGTTTTCAATAACATCTGGAAAGTCCTCTACAGAACTTGGGTTGATTCCTTTCATGCCAAAAGTTTTTGGACCAAAAACCCAAAAAACCAATAGACCTAACAGCATTCCGATTCCAGCTAATCCAAATCCGTAATGCCAAGAGATTTGTTCTCCAACGTAACCGCAAGTGACAATTGAAAGTAGAGCACCAATATTCACGCCCATATAAAAAATGGTAAAAGCCCCATCTTTTCTACTGTCATCTAAGCCATAGAAATTGCCTAAAAAGCTGGAGATATTGGGTTTGAAAAATCCATTACCAATAATTATAAAGGCCAATGATATGAAAAACAATTGCATGTTTCCGCCAAAGTACATTCCTTCCAAGGCGAGAGAAAAGTGACCAGCCATCATAAGCGCCCCACCAAATAAAATGGCTTTTCTGAAACCAAGAACCTTATCTGCTAGTATACCACCAACAACTGGAAACAAATATACCATAGCAGTATATGAACCATAAATTCCCAATGCTCTAGTATCCGCTTCTGCTTGTCCTAACTCAGAAAACAACTCTTTCACCATGTAAAGTGTGAGCAGAGCACGCATGCCATAATAGGAGAAGCGCTCCCACATTTCGGCAAAGAAGAGGATAAACAATGCCTTAGGATGAAGCTTTCGGTTACTATAAATTATAAATGGCACCCAAATGAGCACAAACGCCCAGGCCACTATCATGATCCAAAACCCTATATTCATAGTTTTACAATATTTAATTTATATTAAACCTCCGGCTTATCTGCTAATTCAAATCCTTCTGCTTCCTCATTATGAGATCCTTCTTTGATGTCTTCAGCACCATGAGCAAGACGTTTAAGAGGTTTTAATAAAGCGATTACTAATAACCCTATTATCGTACAAAAAACTGCTATGCCCGTAAAAATTTCCAATTCTCCGGCAGATTGTGAGTATTCACCAACCCAGCCTGCTACTTTGTTTCCAACACCAGTTGCGGCAAAGTAAAGTCCCATCATTAGAGATGCATACTTTAATGGAGCTAGTTTTGTAATGTATGAAAGTGCTACTGGCGAGGCACAAAGCTCACCAACAGTATGAAACAAGTAAGCCAACACTAACCAATACATAGCTGAAGATCCATCTGCTTCATATTGGAGTGATGCCGCAGACATGAATAGGAATCCCCAGCCCATTATGATAACTCCAATTGCCATCTTAAAGATAGAAGAAGATTCTTTTCCTTTTCTTTTCCAATTATACCAAAATCCAGCAATGGGCACACCAAGTGTAATAATAAAAAATGCATTTACCGATTGAAACCAAGAAGCAGGAACCGTAAAATCAATGAAGCCTAAATACAAATCCGTTTTCTGTGCGGTATAGATGTTCATTAAACCACCAGCTTGTTCAAATGAACCCCAAAATACAACAATGAGTAAAAAAGAAATCCCCATTACCTTCATTCGATCCATTTCTATCTGTGTAAGTGGTCTTTTCTTTGCCGCTTCTTCGGCTGGTGTTAAGTCTTTTGTTGCTTCTCCAATTCCTTTAAGGAATTTTTGGCCCCACATGTAAACAATTTGTCCAATAACCATACCTATGCCAGCCAACCCAAAACCATAATGCCAGCCATGAACTTCACCAACATAACCCACCACAAGGGCAGATAAAAAGGCACCTAAATTTATTCCAATATAAAAAATAGTAAAGCCTTTATCTCTCCGATCATCACCTGGAGGGTAAAGTCCACCCACCATGGTAGAGATATTTGGTTTTAAACCTCCAACTCCTAATATGATCAATCCTAATCCAGTATAAAATGCCCACAAAGCTTCTACAGCTAAAATTCCGTGGCCAAAACACAACAATATTCCTCCTATCAAAACAGTTCTCTTTTGTCCCCAAAATTTATCAGCAACCCAGCCTCCTAAAATTGAGAGAATATAAACCAATGATGTGTAGGTTCCATATAAAGAAATGGCATCACCTTCATTCCATCCAAAACCAGGGTTATCTCCATTAACAGAAGAAATTAAGAAGAGCACCAAGATAGCACGCATTCCGTAATAGGAGAACCGTTCCCATAATTCAGTAAAAAATAAAACATATAGTCCTTTTGGGTGGCCCCACAATTCTTCTTTGGCTTGCATATTTATTTTATGGTGTTAAGTTTATTTTTAAAGAGGTCTAAAATAGGAAAATTAAATTGTTCAATAGGCGTTGAAATTGCCTACAGCTTATTTTCAATAAAGTTGGTCATCTTTTTAAATAAATGATACCTGGTGTTTCCGCCATATATCCCATGATTCTTATTGGGATATACAAATAAGTCGAACTGTTTATCAGCATTTACCATTGCTGAAATCATTTCAGTAGTATTTTGTAAGTGCACATTGTCATCAGCCATACCATGCACCAACAAATAATTGCCCTCTAACTTTCCTACGTGATTGATTGGTGAATTATCATCGTATCCATTTTCATTTTCTTGTGGCGTTTGCATGTAGCGCTCTGTATAAATGGAGTCATAAAATCGCCAATTGGTAACTGGAGCCACTGCAATGGCCATCTTAAATTGCTCAGCACCTTTTAAAATACACAAGGAAGACATATACCCACCATAGCTCCAACCTTGAACTCCAATGCGCTTCGCATCAACATAAGGCAATGTAGCAAAGTACTTCGCTGCTTCAATTTGATCAATGGTTTCATATTTTCCCAATTGTTTGTAGGTGCATTTCTTAAAATCGACACCTCTACCACCAGTGCCTCTATTATCTACTGACACTACAATGTAACCTTTTTGGGCGAGCAACTGATGCCAAAAATAATTGGAACCACCCCAGCTGTTTGTTACTGTTTGTGAACCTGGACCTCCATATATGGTTAAAAATACGGGATAAACTTTTGATGCATCAAAATCGGCAGGTTTAATCATCCAAGCATTTAATTTTATACCTTCAGATGTTTCAAAATCAAAGAATGTTTTTTCAGACAGTTGATATTCAGAAAGCTTTTCTTTCAATTCACTGTTGTCTTTTAATACACGAATTTCTTTACCCGTCGCGTCATTTAAGGTAATATAATTTGGTGTGTTGGCCGTAGTGTGATAATTAATAAAATAGCTAAAACTAGAGCTAAAATCTGCATCGTTTGTTCCGTCCTTTTCACTTAGTCGCTTTTTGTTTTTTCCTTTGAGGTCTACCGAGTAGATGTTTCTATCCATTGGACTAGTTTCAGCAGATTGGTAAAAAACTTTTTTGTTCTTCGAGTCTAAGCCGTAGAATTCAGTTACCGGCCAATTACCTTTAGTAAGTTGTTGTTTTAATTTGCCGCTCATGTCGTGCAGATACAAATGCCTAAACCCACTTTTTTCACTCAAAATTATAAATGACTTTTCATCATCAGTAAAGTGCACATGAAAAGGCATTTCAATATACGTTTCGCTTTTCTCTGTATAGATTACCTTGCTGGATCCATCTTTTGTATTAACCAAAATAATATTCAACTCATTTTGGTGACGATTACTACTCATAACCGCCAATTGATTTGCATCCTTGGTCCACTGTATAGAAGTTAGATACTCATATGCAACGTTAAGTTTTACTGGTATAGTGATGTTTGTAGAGATATCAAAAAGCTTAATTTCTACTTTTGCATTTTCTTCACCAGCCTTTGGGTATTTGAATTGCTCATTGGTTGGATAAAGGCCATCATAAATTTTCATGTTCCACTGCTTCACAGCTTCTTCATTGAATTTATAAAATGCTATCTTTTTCCCATCAGCAGACCATTCGAATGCTTGAGATAGTTCTAACTCTTCCTCATACACCCAGTCAGATGCACCATTTATGATTTTATTTTTTTCACTATCAGTGGTTATTTGAACTTCATTTCCACTTTCAAAATCTTTGTAAAATAAGTTGTTGTCTTGAACATAAGCTACTTTCTCACCTGAAGGAGAAAAGTCAGCATATAGCTGCTTTCCTTTATTTGAAAGTTGCTTTACTTCTTTTGTTTCTAAATCAACAACATAGAAGTAAGCCTTGCTAGAACGACGATAAATGGCTTCCACCTCTGTAGCAATCAATACTTTTTTCTCATCTGCAGAAAACTCATAGTCGTCGATCTGTAGGTTTTTACCTTCAAATTTTAACTCATCTGAAGAGAGCAATGATTCTACTCTTTTACCAGCCTTATAATTGTACTTTGAAAGGCTGATTCCATTTTCGCTACTCTCTAATACGGTATAGTGTACTCCGTCATTCATAGAACGAAGGCCGCGTACCGTTTCAGCCCGAAATGTGCCATCTGACCATATATCTGCTAGGCTTACTTGCTTTAATTCAGTGTTGTTTTGAGCGCTTAAGTTGCTTGAGAAAGAAAGGGCTCCTGCCAATAATAAAAGTTGAAGTGTTTTGATTTTATTTTGCATGTCTTGGTTTACTAAATTTGGAAGGTCGAATTTACAGAAATAGATACAGAAGCAAAATATTGCATGATGGAAGGAATATTTAAGTGGGGAAAAGTGAGTAAAAATGTGCTGGACAGTTTTCGAGCTATAGTTGGTGAGGAAGCAGTAATAACAGAATTAGCTGCAAAACAAGCATATGATCACGACCATACAGAGGATTTTCATTTTACTCCAGATGTTGTCTTAATCCCTTCTGAAGCAAAACAAGTGGCTCAATTGTTAGCTATTTGCAATGATCATGAAATTCCTGTTACCGTTAGAGGTGCAGGAACAGGACTTAGTGGAGGTGCTCTGGCAGTAGAAGGAGGTGTGATCATGAGCATGGAAAAAATGAACAGAGTCTTGGAAATTGATGAAGCTAATTTTCAAGCTACTGTTGAACCTGGTGTTATTACACAAGTATTTCAGGAATTAGTTGCAGAAAAAGGATTGTTTTATCCGCCTGATCCAGCAAGTAAAGGAAGTTGTTTTATTGGAGGGAATTTAGCTGAAAATAGTGGTGGGCCCAAAGCTGTGAAGTATGGAGTAACTAAAGATTACGTGCTCAATATACAGGTAGCTTTAGCAAACGGAAGTTTAATGTGGACTGGAGCGAATGTCCTTAAAAATTCAACTGGATTAAACTTAACACAGCTAATGATAGGAAGTGAGGGAACATTAGGAGTAATTACCAAAGCAGTATTTCGTTTAATTCCGTTGCCAAAAAAAGATCTCCTTATGCTGGTACCCTTTCGAAAAGCAGCTGAAGCATGCGAGGCTGTTGCTTCTATTTTCCGACTTGGAATTACACCAAGTGGTCTTGAATTTATGGAAAGGGATGCCTTAGATTTTGCGAAAAAGTATGTGGATGGAATTGAGCTAGAAATTGAGAACGATATAGCTGCTCACTTATTGATTGAATTGGATGGCAATGACATGAACATATTAATGGAAGAGGCGGAGCAAATATATACTCTCTTAGAAAAATATGATTGTGGTGATATTCTATTGGCTGATTCACATGCACAAAAAGATAAGCTATGGAAGTTAAGGCGCAGCCTGGGAGAAGCAGTAAAGGCCAACTCTATTTATAAGGAAGAAGATACGGTCGTAAAACGTGCTGAATTACCTCAATTACTGTTGGGTGTGAAAGAAATTGGGGAAAAGTATGGGTTTCAGTCGGTTTGTTATGGCCATGCAGGCGATGGAAATTTACACGTAAATATTTTGAAAGGTGAAATGAGCGATGACGCTTGGACAGGAAGTCTTTTAAAAAATGGGATTCGTGAAATATTTAAATTGTGTAAAAAGTTAGGAGGAACAATATCAGGGGAGCATGGCATAGGCTTAGTTCAAAAGGAATATATGGACGTGATGTTTAGTCAGCAAGAAATGGATTTACAACGAAACATAAAAAAGGTTTTCGACCCAAAAGGCATATTGAACCCTGGAAAAGTTTGGTTGTAGAAAGTCGAATATTGAAATTAGTAGTTACCCGTCCATCATAAAATATTTCCTTTTAAACGCGATGCTTTTAATACACAGTATTAAGTTTTACTTTTGAAATTCTAATAGAAAAATATATTATGAAGAAGATTTCAATTTTGATTGCAGGATTCATTCTTGCATTTAGTCCAGCAAAAGCTGATGAAGGCATGTGGTTGCCTATGTTAATTAAGCGATTAAACTATGTAGACATGCAAAAGCATGGCTTACAATTAACGGCAGAAGAAATATATAGTGTAAATAATTCTAGTGTAAAAGATGCTATTGTTAGATTGGGCCGCGGGTTTTGTACTGGGGAGATTATATCTGATCAAGGTTTAATGTTGACGAATCATCATTGTGGTTTTGGAGTTATACAAGAGCAAAGTTCTGAAGAAAATAACTACGTAGACAATGGATTTTGGGCCATGAGCAAGTCTGAGGAATTACCAGCAGGCTTTTCAGTTTCATTTTTGGTGAGAATGGAAGATGTTTCTGAGCAAATTAATGGGTTGTTGAATGAGGAAATGACTTTAGAGGAAAGAAACAAAGCGATTCAAATGATGTCAGATTCCTTAGAAAAAATAGCTGTTGGTGAAACGAATTATGATGCCAATGTGAAAAGCTTTTACAATGGTAATGAGTTCTACCTTTTTGTTTATGAAACTTTCCCTGATGTTCGCTTAGTAGGAGCACCTCCTTCTTCTATTGGCAAGTTTGGTGGAGATACAGACAATTGGATGTGGCCCCGTCAAACAGGAGACTTTACCTTGTTTAGAGTTTATGCTGACAAAGACAATAAGCCTGCTGAGTACAGTGAAGAAAATGTGCCTTACACACCAAAACACTCTTTACCTATTTCATTAAAAGGAGTTGAAGAAGGAGATTTCTCTATGATATTTGGTTACCCTGGAAGCACTGACAGGTATTTAACTTCTGCTGGAATTAAATATGAGTTAGAAGTTAGACAACCATCTTCTGTGAAATTAAGAAGAAAAGTACTTGACATTTATGAAGAAGGCATGGCAGAAAGCGAAAAGATTCGTTTACAATACGTTTCTAAATATGCAGGAATTAGCAATTATTGGAAATATTTCATTGGACAACAAGCTGGTTTAAAGCGCTTAAAAGTGTACGATAAAAAGAAGGCTCAAGAAGATGCTTTAGCAGAGTGGATTGCAAAAGATGAAGATAGAAAAGAGCTATATAACGGGGTTATTGAGGGATTTGCTACTGGTTATTCAAATATGCGAGAAATGAATCGTGTTCGAGTTTATTTAAATGAAGCCATTTTTAGAATTGAAGCAGTTGCCTATTCTTATCAATTTTCAGGTCTTTTAAATGCGTTGGAAAATGATAATGAAGAAAAAATTAATCAAAGTGTGGAAGGTTTAAAAGCCGGTTTAGATAACCATTACAAGGATTACAACAAGAATATTGACCAAAAGGTGTTTGCAGCCATGATTAAAGCTTATAGTGAAGATATTCCAGATGAAAATCAAGCTGAAGGGTTTAAGTCAATGGTAAAAAAATACAAAGGAGACTTTAATAAAATGGCTGAAAAGTTTTATGACAAAACAATTTTTGCAGACAAAGAAGCAACAGCTGACTTTTTAGAAAAGCCTTCAGCTAAATCAATTGAAAAAGATCCTATTTATAGTTTGATGAACACAGTTTTAATGCATTACAGACAAGAAGTAAGCCCAGTGATTGCTAAAGAAAATGAAGGATTAAAGCGATCTGAGCGTCTTTTTGTAAAAGGATTACGTGAGATGAATAGTGACAAAATATATGCAGCAGATGCTAACTCAACAATGCGTGTTTCTTATGGAAATGTAAAAAGTTACAGACCTAGAGATGCTGTAAAGTACAATTATTACACTACGGCTGAAGGAATACTTGAAAAAGAGGATCCATCAAATCCTGAATTCGTAGTTCCTGAAAAACTAAAAACCTTGATATTGAAGAAAGACTTTGGTCAATATGCGAATGATGAAGGTGAATTAGTAGTCAACTTTATAACAAATAATGATATTACAGGAGGTAACTCTGGAAGTCCGATGATAAATGGAAAAGGTGAACTTATTGGAACAGCATTTGACGGCAATTGGGAGGCCATGAGCGGTGACATTGCTTTTGAGCCAGACTTGCAAAGAACCATAGGTGCAGATATTAGATATACCTTATTTATTATTGACAAATATGCTGGTGCTAAGCATTTAATTGAAGAAATGAACTTAGTGAAGTAAAGTAGAATTAGCAGGTAAATAAAAAGCCCGATTGAACTTTCAATCGGGCTTTTTTTAGTTTAATATTTACTGATTCTTAAGCTACCTGATTAAATACTTCCCAAAATCGTTTATTGGCTTCAGGTGTTCCAATTGTCACACGAATACAACCAGGAGCTCCAAAATTATCACCAGGGCGAACCATAACTCCTTCATCTAACATCTTAGCAGTTAATTCTAAGGAGTCAACTGGCGATTTAAACAGTATAAAGTTTCCTTGGCTAGGCCAATATTGCACTCCATTCTCTTCAAACTTTTGGTAAAGCCACTTTTTGCCCTCCCAAACCATTTCCTGAGACTCCTTAACATGTTTCGTATCTTTTAATGCTTCATAAGCAGCTATAGTTGAAAGTGTACCAATTCTGAAAGGACGAAATATTTTATTCAAATAATCTCCTATTTCTGGAGTTGTAAATCCATAACCCACTCTTAAGCCAGCTAAACCATAAATTTTGGAAAAGGTATGTAAGCCAATTAGATTCTTTCCAGCCTTTACATAGTCTTTTGCATAGGGGAAATCTGGAGCATCTACAAAGTGTAGGTATACTTCGTCATACACAACAATCACGTGATCGGGTAATGCATTTAATAACTGATCAAAATCAGTTTTGTTGATATATGTTCCAGTTGGATTGTTTGGATTAGTAATAAACAAGAGCGCTGTATTTTCATTTACAGCATCTAGTATTGCTTTAATATCAACTTGATAATTTGGTAGACTTAAAGGCACATCTATTACTACACCACCTTCCAACTCAATAATGTTAGAGTAAGGCGAAAAAGTAGGGCTACTGATAATGCATTCTGAGCCAACAGAAACTAAACCCCTACATATAATTTCAAGCACTTCCACTCCACTATTTGCAGTTATAAACTGTCCTGATTGAATCTCTTGATTATAAAATTCTGCCAAAACATCTTGAAACTGGAAATCATCATAAAAATCATATTCATAAATGCCATCAATGGCTTTGCGAATAGCTTCTGTTGCCAAGGGAGAGGCTCCAAGAAGATTCTCATTCGATGACAATTTATAAAACTTGTCCCAATTGGATTTACTCGGGGTTGGTTTTCTAAGCTGAAAACGCGTAGCCTTTTTTATATGGTCTTTAAATAATGGGTGCGAATCGTTTTTACTCATTAAGTGGAATTTGTATTCGGAATTCAAAGTTAGCTAAAAAGTACTCCTGGTTTTAATCTTATTGCTTCTGAAAAGCATCTATCTGCTCTTGCATTTTAATTAATTTCTGTTCCATTTCTTCTAACTTTTGTTCACTGGTGGGGGAACTACTCTGCATCATTTGAGTCAATTTTGCTTGAATGGCCCATACTTCTTTTACTTCATTTTTAGAAATTTGAATAGACTTGTAGTTGTGGTTATCGCTCTCAAGCGTCAATTTAGAACTCCCATTTTTATAGATTCGCTTAATTAAGATAGCATCCTTTAAAACAATTACACACAACGCACCATCCTCAACTTTATTCAAGTCTTCAATTTTAAGTGAAACAATAAAATCATGCGGTAAGAGAGTTGGAAGCATACTTTCTCCTTCTATTTCAAAAATTCTATAATTCCCATCATTAAATCCAGGTATGCGGTAAATTGAAAGCCCATCAATAAAATCTTTATTATTATGTCTTTGTGGATATTCAACCGTTGAGGCCTTACTTATTAGAGGTATTAGGTCCTCGCCACCATGAAGCTCATTTTTGCCTTCTATTATCCATGAATATGAAAAACCATAAAGACTTTTCATTTTTTGCAAGGTTGCTAGGTTCAGAATAGTTTTACCCCTTTCAATTAAGGAGAGATTTCCCTGGGTAATACCCAAGTCTTTTGCATAACTCGCTTGAGTTTTTCGTAATCCCTTTCTAATTTCTTTAACCCTTCCACTCAGCCCTTCCACAATCATACTGTCTGTTTTTTTTTACAAAATAATGACTAATTAAGCTTCATTTTTAGTTACAAGTTAATTAAAAAAACGCTTTTATCAATTACCTTACCATCTGTTGAAAGTTTAAACTATAAAAATTTCTTTTTCAATTGACAGTCCATGCTAAACATGAAAGTAAAATCAATTTTTGAATAAAATCATTTAATTTCGGCGAAATGAAGAGCTTAGATAGACAAGTTGAATTACTAGCTTCCTACTTCTCACAGTCCAATGCTAAAAACCTGGAAGTTTCATCAGTTCCTATAATTTGGCACTTAGACCATAGTTTAAGGGTTATAAATTCAATTACTAGAGCATTAGAACAATCTGATCCATTAAAATTTAAAAGAAATTTCAATTTTTGGAGAATAGTATTTTTTACGACTAAGTACATTCCAAGAGGGAAAGCTAAAGCACCTCAACAAGTTAAACCCGAACAACAAATTAATTTTTCAGAATTAAAGAAACGTCTCAATTATGCTTTAGAAAATATCGAAAAATTAACCCAGTTGCCTAATAATGCCCATTTTCCCCACCCCTACTTTGGTCAATTAAATCTAAAACAAAGTAAAAAGTTTATTCGAATTCATACCAAGCACCATTTAAAAATAATTGAAGATATTCTCAAATAAGATTAAAGTAAAGAATGAATCAGCTAAAGATATTTTTCTAATGATGGTATTTCTCACCCCTCAAAATGGTAAAAGCACGGTAGAGTTGTTCAATAAAAAGTATACGTACCATTTGATGAGTAAAAGTCATGCTTGAAAGCGCTACCTTAGCGTTAGCCCGATCATAAACTGCTGAGCTAAAGCCATGAGCACCACCAATTAGAAATACAAGCTCCTTAATGCCAGAGTTCATTCGCTTTTGTAAAAAACCTGAGAATTTAATAGAATCAAAACTCTTACCCTGTTCATCAAGTAGCACGAGAAAAGAGCTATTGTCTATCTTCTGCAGGATCAGCTCCCCCTCCTCTATTTTTGTTTGATTTAGAACTTTTGATTTCTTTTTTAAAACCAAAAACTCACTTTTAAAATTGATGTAATGCTTTAACCGCTTTTCATATTCAATAAATAAGCTTTCAATCCTACTATCGTCTGTTTTACCAATACAAATTAATCGAATATTCACTGCCTCTCCTTTTTCTGAATCACAATTTTAGCACTAATTTATTAGAATAAATTTTTTGAGTACTTTTAAAAAATGCGACTATTTTTAGTTTTATTAAGCTTCAGTTTTACTTTAAGCACTTTTGCTCAAAAGCAATCTGAAATAGGAAAGCAACTCGAAACAGGGAATGCTGAAAAATTGACTAGCTTTTTTAAAGAAAATGTTGAGTTAGAGATTCCTGGAAGCAAAGGCTTATTTAATAAAAAGCAAGCCTCTATTGTATTGGACGACTTTTTTTCTAAAAACCCTCCGAACAAATATTTTCAAAAGCATAATGGCGGGGGGAATAACAAGGCATTGTTTGAAATTGGATCTTTATTATCTAAAGATAAAAAATATCGAACATATTTACTCTACAATCTTGTAGACAATACCCCTCAAATTATCGAACTTCGCATCGAATTGGAAGAATAGAAAATTTGGATACTATAAATCAACTCATTGATCAGGCATTAGAAGAAGATATTAAGGGTGGCGACCATAGTGGGTTGGCATGTATTCCTCAAGATGCCAAAGGAAAAGCGAAGCTACTTGTTAAAGATAACGGTATTTTGGCAGGTGTAGAAGTAGCAAATGCAGTTTTTAAACGAGTAGACCCTTCATGTAAACTGCATATTCACCTACAAGATGGAAGCACTATAAAGCCAAACGATATAGTTTTTGAAGTTGAAGGCAAGTCCCAATCTATTTTAAAAGCAGAACGCTTAGCACTAAATTTCATGCAACGCATGAGTGGTATTGCAACTCACACAAATTATTTATTATCGCTACTTGATGGACTGCCAACTAAGATTTTAGATACTCGAAAAACAACGCCTAATTTTCGAATATTTGAAAAGCAAGCTGTAAAAATTGGTGGAGGTGTAAATCATCGATTTGGTTTATACGACATGATTATGATTAAAGATAATCACATAGACTATGCTGGGGGAATTAAGCAGGCCATTGAAAAAACACATCACTACTTAACTAAAAATAAGTTACAATTAAAGATTGAAGTCGAAGCAAGAGACTTAAATGAAGTCAATCAAATCTTAGCAGCTCAAAAAGTAGACCGCATCATGTTAGATAATTTCAGCTATCCTGATTTAAGAAAAGCAGTAGAATTGATCGGTAATAATGCCGAAACTGAAGCTTCAGGTGGTATAACAAAAGAAACCATAAGAAGCTACGCAGAATGCGGAGTTGATTACATTAGTGTAGGCGCACTTACCCATCAAATTGAAAGTTTAGACATGAGTTTAAAGGCCGTTTCCTATGCTTGATCATTTAAAACAACAGCTTCTCTCTTCTGCATTTGTAAGAAAAACTAGAAGGTTATCTAAAATAATTATCCTTCCAGGTTTTGATAAATTGCCCATTTATTATGTTGCAAAGTTTTTTATCAAGGGAATTAAAGAGGGATTAATAGCAACGAAGGCCTCCTCCATTGCTTTCAAGTTTTTTTTGGCATTATTTCCTACGATCATTTTCATGTTAACCTTGATTCCTTATATCCCGGTAAAAGATTTTAACATTGAGCTCTTAAATATACTTCAAGACCTATTACCTGACTCAGCTTATCAGTTTGCTAAAAAAGCCTTGCTCAATTTAATGACTGATACTGATACTGGCTTACTGTCTTTTGGTTTTTTGTTTGCACTTTATTTAGCCACCAATGGTTTAGATGGAATGCTTACAGCCTTTAAAGACAGCTACAATAGTAATTTCAAACGCAATGCGATAAAACAAAAATTACTCTCTGTTAGCTTGTTATTTATCTTAACGCTACTATTAGCCATTTCCATTACTGCTATTGCCCTATCTGAATACTTAATCTATTTCATATTTGATAAAGGCAGCTTTGCTTCTTTTGCTATTCTAACAGGAAAGTGGCTCATAATTGCAGCCTTATGCTTTTTTGGAATCTCCTTTATCTACTACTTAGGGGGCAATAGAAAAATGAAGTGGCGCTTCTTTTCTGCTGGTTCTACCCTGGCTACTTTCTTAGTTTTAATCGTTTCTTTAGGATTTGGATTTTATGTAGATAATTTTGCCAACTACAATAAAATTTATGGCTCCATTGGAACGATTATCGTAATAATGTTGTGGATTTACTTTAATGCATTCGTATTACTTATTGGATTTGAATTAAATGCGAGCATTCAGCAAGCAGGATCTATTGAAAAGATAGAAGAAGAAATAGAGGACAGTGAGTTTTTAGGGGGTGTCTAGGCTCAATTTTATTACTTTTGAAAAAATAAAAATTCAAACCATGAGAAAGTTCTACTGCATTATTGTTTTCATTACAATTCATCATTTATCTGTTGGACAAAGTTTTAACTGGGCCAACACATATGGTTCAACGGGTTTTGACCAAAGTGTTTCTATAACTTCTGATGATGCAAATAATACTTACAACACAGGTAGGTTTCAAGGAACTGTTGATTTTGACCCAAGTGCCTCAACAACCAACTTGCAATCAAATGGAGGTTCTGATATATTTATTGCAAAATATGCTGACAACGGTGATCTTATTTGGGCTGAAGGAATTGGAGGAACAACTTCTTCTGATCTAGGGCGGTCATTAGCTATTGATAGTGAAAACAACATCTACATTTCGGGCACATTTGGAGGAACTGTTGACTTTGACCCTGGCACGAGTTCTACTAATTTAACAGCTACGGGCGCTGATGCATTTGTAGCAAAATACGATTCATCAGGTGCCTTTTTATGGGTAACACAATTTGGAGGAAGTAATAATGAAGAAGGACGATCAATAACTATTGATAAGGCAGATAACATATATCTTACTGGCAACTTTTCTGGGTCATTAACCTACCAACTGAACAGCACAAATACAACTTTAAATTCTTCTGGCAGTGATGATATTTTTAATGCAAAGCTCGACAGTACTGGAAAAATAATCTGGGTTCATAAAATTGGAGGAACTAGCTCAGATAAAGGGCTCAGCAACTACTTAAGTGATGATAATAAACTTTACTTAACGGGAGAGTTTACAGGAGCAGTAGACTTCGACCCGGGAACATTGATTAATTCGAAAACTTCAAATGGAGCACTTGATGTATTTGTATTAAAATTAGATACTTCGGGTAATATGGATTGGGTAAGAACATTTGGAGGCTCTTCCGATGATGTTTCAAGAGACATTCTTGTCACTAAAACCAATAATGTAATAACTGTTGGAAATTATATTGGAACTACAGATTTTGATCCAACAAGTGGCATAAATAATATAAGTTCAGTTAGCAGCAGCGTTGATATGTTCATCCAATCATTAAGCTCTAGCGGAAGTTTTAACTGGGCTGTTAGTTATGGTGGAGCATCGGCAGATGGAGTTGGTCCTGTTGAAGTTGATCGTTGGGAAAACATATATACTACTGGTTATTTTTTTGGTACTGCTGATTTTGACCCTAGTAGTGCTGCCTTTAATTTATCTAGTCAAGGGTCCTCAGATTGTTTTGTACATAAAGTTGATTCAGCTGGAAATTTTATTTGGGTAGCTCAACTAAAAAATTCTAGTTCCCTAAGTGGGAATGGTATGAACTTAAACTCGATTAATCATTTAAAAACAGTTGGTTCATTTGAGCAATCTGCTGATTTTGATCCTACCTCCTCAATACTTAATAAAACTTCAAATGGTGGAAGAGATATGTATATTTTGAGTTTAAGTGTTTGTGACACCTTAAGAGACAGTTTAATTGAAATAAGTTGTGGCAGCTTTGCTTCTCCAAGCGGCAATTATATATGGACCACATCAGGAATTTATTTTGACACGCTTCAAACTTTTGATGGCTGTGATTCTATCCTTAGAATCGACTTAACTATCAATTCAATTAAATATGATTCATTAACTATTATATCATGTGATTCCACCTACACTTCGCCAAGTGGGAATAAGGTATGGAACAGCTCCGGGATATATAATGATACAATCCTAAGCTCAGCAGGTTGCGATAGTGTATTAAACATAAATCTAAGCTTCAATTCTACAAGCTCTTCCTTTCTTAATCAATTTGCATGCGATAGCTATATTGCCCCAAGCGGAAAAGTTTATTCTAGTGGCGGGTTATTTTACGATACAATTCCTAATGCTGCAGGATGTGACAGTCTAATAACCATTTTCTTAACTCTTGATAGTAGCTCAGCTTCAAGTCAAACTGTCTCAGCATGCAAAAGCTACCTCTCTCCAGATAATAAAACCTACACAACATCAGGAATTTATTATGACAGCTTGCAAAATAGCGTGGGTTGTGATAGTATTATTACTACAAATCTTACAATTATTTCTGTAGATACTGGAGTAGTTCAAAACGGAAATCAGCTTGTTGCAAACCAAAATAATGCCCGCTATCAATGGCTTGATTGCAATAATAATTATACAGCACTTTCCAACGATACAAACCAATCATTTACTTCTTTCTTTACTGGAAACTATGCAGTTGAAATCAATAATAATAGTTGCATTGATACTTCAGAATGTATCAATCTCCTTATCACTTCATTAAAGGAAAATATATCAAAAAATGCAGTTATGGTTTATCCTAATCCAACTACAAATTATATTATTTTCGAGCAATTAGTAAATAAAAAAACAGCTTTGAATCTAAGAGACTTAAATGGGCGAGTTATAGATAAGATCGAAACAAATTCAATTAAAACTCAACTGCTTTTACCAATTGCTAAAGGAATATATTTTTTAGAATATATTCAAAAAGATAATCGTAAAGTTGTTAAAATTATAAAGAACTAATTGAGGAAATTATTTTAGATGGAAAATTACAAAGTTGATTTATCGAAGAAATGGGATTATGAAAATGGTTTTTATTTAACGTGTGAAACAGGTAGAATTGGTAAATTTTTAAATCATTTAGAAATTTATAAAAAAATCATCAATCTGCCTGGCGACATACTTGAGTTTGGAGTGTATAAAGGCACCTCATTTGTACGATTGATCTCCTTTAGAGACTTATTAGAACATAACAATTCAAGAAAAGTGATTGGTTTTGATGCTTTTGGAAAGTTTCCTGATGACTTAGAACTTGATAGCGATAAAGAATTTGTCAATAAATTTGAAGGGGCTGGTGGATTCGGAGTTAGCAAAGAAGAACTTCAAACACATCTTGACAATAAAAAAACGACCAATTTCAAATTGATTGAAGGAGACATAAAAGAAACATTACCGAAGTATTTAGAAGATAATCCTTCTCTAAAGATTGCTCTATTACATATAGATGTGGATGTTTATGAACCTACTAAACTTATTCTTGAAAACTTGTGGGACAAAATAGTAGATGGTGGTGTTTTAATGCTAGACGATTATGGAACTGTTGAAGGTGAAACTAAGGCCGTTGATGAATTCTTTGAGGGGCAAAAAATCAATATTGCAAAGCCAAAGTACTATCATATTCCTTCTTACATCGTTAAATAGAAGTTTTCAAACTTTAAAGTCCTAAACAGCTAATGAGTTTAGTTTTCATTCTTCGTAAATTAACTAAAAATGAAAAAGATAAGCTCATAAATAACTTTCTAAAAGAAAATAGTGTTGTTTATTATGAGGATGATCGTTTTATTGATTTTGAGCATCAAAATCTAAAGTCGATCTATAGCGAAAACATTAGTTTAGATAAATTTACAAATGACTTAATTCTACGATCAAATTCATTTGGGCACTTTAATTTAAATGGTGAAACCCTAGCTACTAAACTAAAAATATATTCAAACTCTTATTGGTATTACTTTAGGTTTAGTCTTTATCACCGAAGTAGAAAAGCTTTAACATTAAAGTATCTCATTCAAAAGATAATTGAAAAAAATGGGTCTTTAATATCCGAAATTAGAGTATTTGGAAATGATATAAATGTTATTACTGGTATAGCTGAAAATATTGAGTTTATTCCTAACTCCTCTCGAAATCATCCCAAAAGAAATATTTCCAAATCTATTTCCCAATTCAATTACCTCTTAAAATATGGCTTACTCTTTATTTACAGATCAATTTGGGGTGCTATTATTAATTTAAAAAATAAATTAAAGACGGCAAATAAGCTCATCATCACTAATGCTTATAATCAACAGGAAATAGTTGATTTAAAGAGCACTCAGCTTATTCAAGGCGACCCTCATCTGCATTATTTACTTGAAAAAACCCTGGATGATGAAAGCATTCAATACCTGTCGCAAATTAAACCTCCGGCTTTAGAATTAAACCACCGGTTTGGTTTGAAGGATTATCTCAAAAGAAATAAATTTTCAAAAAAAACCATCTACTTTGAGCCTTTTTTATTCAGAAGTCTATTTTCTACCACTTTCTACAAAGAATACAAAGCAATCCTTAAAAAGTGGAATGCAGCAATAAATTTATTTGAAAAGGCTACACTAGACGACAACGAAAAAGTCCTTCTCAAAAGTCTAAAGTCTTTAAAAAAGCAGCTATTCTTAGCTGCTTGGCGTGAAAATGCAGCACAAAAACTTGGTAACTTCTTGAATCTAAAGTCCATAGTAGCAATAGATGAGCATGCCTTGCAAAATCAATCAATTTTTAATGGATTAAAGCGAAATAAGATTAAAACTATAGCTATACAACATGGAGCTATAAGTAATAGTAACATGGCTTATAAGTTCTCTACCCTTGATGCCAAGCATGAGCCTTTTCCCGATTTAACGCTTTTGAGGGGAAAGTATACACAAGAGATGTTGTTGAAAGAAAACTATCCTCAACATCAACTTAAAATTGTCGGTCATATTCGAACAGATGCAATTCCTGCTATCAAGTCTTCAAAAAACAAACTAAGCCTATTCAATGAAAAGCATAAAAAGCCCTTAATTCTATATGCAACGCAGCCAATCCCTCCTCAAGAACAAAGCTTAAAAAATCAGCTCACTGCAGACTTCTTTAAATTATGTAATGACTTACCACAATATAATTTTGTGCTAAAACCTCATCCCAATGAAGGTTCACTAGCTTTATATGAAAGTTACTCAAAACAATTAAACCATAAGAATTTTGAATTCTACTTTGGAAACCTATATTACTTATTAGCAGAATCAGATGTGGTGCTCACTTATTTTAGTACAGTTGGTATTGAAGGAATTTACTTTGACAAACCACTAATTACCAATGATTACTTACAAGTTGATGCCCAGGGATACCTAAAAGATGGAATTTCAATTAATGCCACCAATTATCAAGAACTTAAAATTGCTGTAGAACAAGTAATTGAAAGAGGCTCAACTGTAAATAAGACAAAAACTGATGCCTTTATTGAGCAACGAGTATATAAAATTGATGGAAAAGTGGCTGAACGATGTTATGAATTGATTTAGACTTTGTATTTTTAAAAAAAATCTAACCATGTTAAAAAAACTACTTTTTACCTTTTGTTTATTTTACATTACTTTTTCTTACGCTCAGTATAATGTTTCTACTTATTCTGGTAGTGGAATTACTGGACACATGGACGGCGGCAAGCTCCAAGCTCGTTTTGATAGACCCGTGGGCATTGCGAGTGACAATGAAAATAACCTCTATATCTGCGATTTTGCTAACCATTGTATCAGAAAAGTTGATACTGCAGGTACTGTTTCTACCATTGCTGGATCACCAGGAATAAGCGGCTTCGCTAATGGTGTTGGAACTGCAGCAAGATTTAATCAGCCTGGAGGCATTTGTCTTGATAACATTGGAAATATTTATGTCACAGATAATTTCAATAATCGCATTAGAAAAATAGATACTACTGGAAACGTAACAACAATTGTAGGAAGTGGCGCACAAGGATATGTTGATAGTACAGGATTAGATGCTGTTTTAAATGTTCCTCGCGATATTTGTATTGATTCATCCTACGATTTCCTCTATTTTGTTGATCGAAATAATGTGGTAAGAAAACTTGAGTTGGGTAATTCAAGAGTAAGCACTTTTGCTGGAGATGGTGTAGCAGGTTATATTGACGGATCTTCAGATACTGCTCGTTTTGACTTTCCAGCTAGTGTTGATATTGATGATCAAGGAAATATCTATGTTGCAGATCGGGAAAATCACGCGATAAGAAAAATAGATACCGCTGGTGTAGTTTCAACCATTGCTGGAAATGGATCTCCAGGATTCGCTAATGGCTCTTCGGCAATTGCTCGTTTTAACAGACCTGTTAATACTGATTTAGATGAATATGGAAATATTTACGTTTCAGACTTTAGTAATCGCCGGATTCGGAAAATAAACACCAATAATATCGTTTCTACTTTTGCTGGTGACGGAATTACTGGCTTAATCAATGGTCCAGCCGATACTTCTAGAATAGGTGAAGTATTTGATATTGAAGTAATAGACAGTAATACTGTCTTTTTTACAGACGCGTCTAATGATGTAGTAAGACTTATAAAGCAAGAGCCTTGCTCAGCTGTTTACGATACTTTATCAGAAAGGCAGTGTGATTCATATACTTCACCATTTGGAAATTTTACATGGACAAGCAGTGGAATATATAATGATACAACTCAATTAAGTAACGGTTGTGACAGTATAGTAACAATAGATTTATTGATTGATAGTAATACCACTGTATTCATTTTCGACACTACTTGCGGAACATATATCTCGCCAAGTGGTAAGGTATATTCATCAAGTGGATTATATCAAGATACAATTCCAAATGTGAATGGATGTGATAGTTTAATATCAATCTTCTTAACTATTAATTCAAATAATAATTCATCATCTTCACTTACAATTACAGCATGTGATGCTTATGTAGCGCCAAGCAATAGAATTTATAATCAGAGTGGAACATACAATGACACTATTGTAAATTCAAATGGATGTGATAGCATTATTACAATTAACCTAACAATTGATTCTATCACTAATGGTGTTACTCAAATTGGCAATAATTTAATAGCCAACCAGAATAATGCAAGATATCAATGGCTCGATTGCAATAATAATTTTGCAAGACTACCTAATGACACAAATCAAAGCTTTTCTAGTTTTTATTCAGGTTCATATGCAGTTGAAATAAGAAACTCTTGTATAGATACATCTAACTGCATAAACCTAACCATTGTTGGAATCAACGAGCAATCCCAAGAAAAAAAGTTTAGCCTTTCTCCGAACCCAACTAGTGGTCGTATACTTCTTTCGGGTGAGTCCACTTTAAAGAATATCCAAATTTATTCTTTGTCTGGTTTAAAGATTAAGACAATTTTAAATTCTAGAAATGAATTGGATTTGTCTTACTTACCTGAAGGCATCTACTTTTTAAATATTGAAGCTAAAAATCATTCTGAATTTAAAAAGCTAATTATATCAAAATAGAAAAGTTTGATGTTATCCTTTTAAAGTATAACATCCAAAACGCTTATCGTAGCCATATTTCTCCTGAATTTCTTCGTTTGTCAGCGAAGTTTCAGAGAAAGCACTCTTTTCAAGAACAGCTAATTTTATTAATTCCTTTTCTGCTATTAGCTGTAATCGTGTTGATAAATGGACTTGATCTAAATAAAAATCATCTTTTATAATATTTTCATCATTCGAAAATACTTGATCATTCAAATCTAAAAAATTCAAGCTCTTCTTTTTAGAAAGCTCATTCAACAATTGATTAAAATAGGCCACTATTTGATTCTGATCTTTACGCCTTGATGGTGTTACATTCATGATGATAGGCTTCAAGTTATATTGTAAAATATATTCAATTAGGCTTTCATACCTTTCTAAGGAAGCCTCAACATTAGACTTGAAATCTAAACTAGACTTTTTAGAAGTTTCATCCCATGGATACCAGCCTTTTCCTAAATAAAATCGAGTATCAGGTTCTCCTAAAAATAATACCAGTTTACTTGATTCATTAAGCTCGAAAGTATTGAGAACTCTAGTAATATTTTTTTTGAGCTTTTTGAGGTTTTTATCACTAATGAAATTCATCTCTTTACCTGCACCCAAAAAAATAGGGAAGAAATTGGAATTAAAAGAAAAAGCTCTACAGTGACTATCACCCAGAACAATAACTTTATTTGTAGTTACTTTTTTCTTCTTTTTTAAAAAATTGAACATCTCTCAAATTTCGGCATTTTAATAAACTTTCTAGTAAAAAGAAGTATAAATTCAAAAGAGCATTTGATATTGTAATAATAGCTTGAAATCTTTAATTTGGCAGTTATAATAGAGTAATTTTAATCACCTTAAATGCTAACGGAATAAATTACATTTTTAAGTGTTTCCTTTTAGCAGATTCCACTTTTACTTATGTACATAGATAAAGAAGTTGACAAGTTTTTAATGCATAAAGACAATTCTGTTTTAGATGCCTTAAAAAAAATAGAAAGCACTCATGGCAGAATCGTATTTATTGTTTCCGATAAAAATAAATTAGAAGGTGTTGTTACTAACGGGGATATTATTCGATGGCTAGTTCAAAGTGAAACACCCAATTTATTTGCCAACATTATGGAAATGGCAAACAAAAACTTCATTTTTTCCAATAAAAATGAAGATGCCTCAAGCATTGCCAAAAAATTAGAAAAAGTTTTATTTATCCCTTTAGTAGATGAAGATATGCATCTATTCGCAGTGGCCTCTAGTCATTCTCCAAAGGAAGGATTTAAAATCGATAATTTTCAAATTGGTCCTAATGCACCTGCTTTTATCATTTCTGAAATTGGCAATAATCACAATGGTGATATTGAAATTGCCAAGCAATTAGTTGATGCTTCAATAGAAGCAGGAGCAGATTGCGCAAAATTTCAGATGCGACAACTCAAACACTTATACCATAATGCTGGTGATTCCAATGATGCTTCAGAAAATCTAGGCTCGCAATATACCCTGGATCTGCTCTCCAAATTTCAATTGACCAATGAGCAATTATTTGAAATGTTTGATTATTGCAAGGAAAAAGGAATTCTTCCTCTATGCACTCCTTGGGATTTAGTTAGTCTTCAACTATTAGAAGATTATGGCATGCCCGCCTATAAAATTGCCTCAGCAGATTTTACCAATTTAGAGTTGCTTGCAGCAGTAGCAAAAACAGGAAAAGTAATGATTTGCTCTACTGGAATGAGCACAGAAAATGAAATAAAGTCAATTGCATCATTTTTAGAGGAGCGTGGAGCAGCATTTATATTTTTACATTGCAACTCTACCTACCCTGCCCCTTTCAATGACATTAATCTCAATTATATGAATAAAATTCAGGATATGGCCAATGGTATAGTTGGTTATTCTGGTCATGAGCGAGGAATAAGTGTTTCAATTGCAGCAGTGGCGATGGGTGCTAAGGTGATTGAACGACACATTACTTTAGATAAGAGCATGGAGGGCAATGACCATAAAGCGAGTTTACTTCCTCACGAATTTAAAGAGATGGTGAAGGGCATAAAAGAAGTAGAAGAGAGTTTAGGCTCTGGGGAATCGAGAGAGCTGAGTCAAGGTGAAATGATGAATAGAGTAAGCTTAGCAAAAAGTATAATTGCTGAAAAACCGATAAATAAAGGTGAAATTATTCAAGAAGAGATGCTGAGCATAAAAAGCCCGGGAAAAGGATTGCAACCTATGTATTTAGAAGAGTTAATTGGCACAGAAGCAAAAAGAAGTTTTCAAGCAGGCGATTTTTTCTACCCACGAGATATAGAGGACGAGATAGTTGAAGCGAGAGAGTATAAATTTAACCGACCTTGGGGCATTCCTGTGCGCTATCATGATTTTGATAAACTTGCAAATAAGACCAACCTTAGCTTGGTGGAATTTCATTTGAGTTATAAAGATTTAGATTTAGATTTATCCTCATTTTTTGATCGTGAATACGAGTTAGATTTTGTTGTTCATAGTCCTGAACTTTTTGCAAATGATCATACCTTAGATTTATGTTCTTTGGATGAGAACTATCGAAAAAACTCAATCAAAGAACTCCAACGAGTTATTGATATCACTAAAAAAATAAATACCTATTTCCCTTCAACTAAAAAACCCCTAATAGTTACTAATGTAGGAGGCTTTACTTCTGATGGTTTTTTAAATAAAAATGAACGTACCGAGCGTTATAAACTGCTTTTAGAAAGTTTAAATCAGTTAAATCAGGAGGGAGTAGAAATTATTCCTCAAACTATGCCACCCTTTCCTTGGCATTTTGGAGGCCAGCAATACCATAATCTTTTTGTTCATGCAGATGAAATTGTTGAATTCTGTAAAAAGAATAACTACAGAATTTGCTTAGATACCTCACACTCTAAATTAGCAACTAATTACTATCAAGAGTCTTTTTATCAATTCATGGAAAAAACAGCTGAGTATTCAGCCCATTATCATTTTGCAGACTCAAAAGGCACTGGTGGGGAAGGCTTGCAGATCAATGATGGTGAAATTGATTTCATTTCTATCGCAAAAGTGATCAACGAAAAATCGCCAACTAGTTCTTTTATCCCAGAAATTTGGCAAGGTCATGAGAATGGCGGTGAAGGAGGCTGGATAGCATTAGAGCGCTTAGAGGCCATCCTTTAATCAAAACAATAATTATATAAAAATAGATATTTGAAAAGCATGAAAAACTTGGCAATAATTCCCGCTAGAGGAGGCTCAAAAAGACTTCCTAGAAAAAATATTAAATTATTAAATGGTAAGCCTTTAATTCATTACTCCTTAGAAGCAGCAGTTAACTCTGGAGTATTTACAGATGTAATTTTATCCTCAGACGATGATGAAATTTTGGAAATTGGTGCTAAAGTAAAAGGAATAACTGCGGAAAAGAGGGAAGCAAAGTTTGCAACAGATACCTCAAAAGTTATTGAATTAATCAAAAATATTGCTGATCGGCCTGGCTACACCGATAAGTATGATACGATAAGCCTTCTACTTCCTACTTGTCCGTTTAGAACAGCAAAGCATATAAAGGAAGGTGTTGAATTATTAGAAGAGGATGATTTTTCCGTAGTAAGTATAAGCGAAATGAAAGACCCAGTGCAACTTACAGCTACTATGAATGAAAATAATCTTATTGATCCAAACGCAATTATCAACCCATCCCCTTTAATTACCGGAAATACACGTTCTCAAGATTTTGATAAAATATATCGAGTAAATGGAGGGTTTTATACCGCTTGGATTGATAAATTTGTAACAGTAGAAAACTTTTTTCAGGGTCAAACTAAAGGCTATGTAATTCCTCAAAAATACATGGTTGATATTGATGAGCCTTTAGACTTTGAATGGGCAGAATACTTAATTAAAAATAAACACCTTACATTATAATATATTATCAATGAACTATACAGCACTTAGAGAAAAAATAAAAGGACCTGTTTGCTCGATTGTAACTCCATTCTTGGAAAATGACGAAATAGATTACAGCTCCCTTGAAAAATCGATTCATAAAATTTATGATGGTGGTGGACGAATCTTTTACGTGATGGGATACAATTCACGTTATAGTGAACTTTCATGGGAAGAGATAAAAGAATTGAATGCTTTTGTAACAAAAAAAGTAAAAGACATTGATTCGGAAAACATAATGATAGTTGCTGATCCATTGCATTGCTCTACAAAAATTTCAGCCGAATTTGCACAACATGCAAAAAGCTGCGGTGCTGATATTATTTCTATCATTTGCAGGGAAAAATACTATTCAGATGATCAAATATTCGCTCACTTCGAATACATATCTAAAGCTTCTGATATTGGAATTTTAATTCACGAAATGCCATTCTTGAATGGTTACGGAGGCCCTGCTGTAAATTACACGCTAGAATTATTAGATCGATTAGCAGATATTCCTAGCGTTGTGGCACTAAAAGAAGACGCCAAAAATGATGAATTTTCAAAGCAAGTAATTGAATTGGTAAGAGACAGAGCTGCTATAGTTATTTCAGGGGGAGGTAAACGACAGTGGTTGCGCTTTGCGGATATTGGATGCCAAGCATGGTTAAACGGCATTGGAGTATTTGACCCTCGACTTTGTGTAAAATTTTACGAATACTATAAAGCAGGAAATGAGGCAGCATACATGAATATCATTAATAAAGTAGAAATCCCTTTCTTTGAAGGGGTAGTTCAAAAGTATAGTTGGCATCTGGGAATAAAGGCAGCATTAGAAGCTGTTGGAACCATGAAAAGACATGAGCGTTTACCGATGTTAGCTTTGAATGATGAAAAATACAAAGCTGTAGAAAAGTTGGTAAAAAGTTTACCTATTGAAGAAGTTTTAAATCAATAAAAATGGAAGTATCAGACTTTACATTCCAAGGAAGTACAGAGAAAATTGATGAAATATTAACACTCTTAAAAGATTTTGGAGTAGTTATTCTTCCAGACTTTTTAGACTCAGATGATTTAAACAATCTGAAGTCAGAATTTGAACTATTATTATCAAGTCCTGATGATGCATCTAAAAAGGAAACTCCATATTCAGACGGCAGAGCCATAAGAATAACGAAGAAAAAGTTAAGTAAGGATTCTTACCCAGTTACCTGCAAGACTTTTAACTCCGAGTTTATGGAGTCGTTTAAAAATAGCTATCTCACAGTAAAAAGCACCTTAAATGAAGAAATTTTTGTGGTGAAAGACGTTAAAGGCTCGAAACATATCGCTAATGACATGCATTTTGATGTGATTCCTACTTTAAAGTTTTTTATTTACTTGACAGATACTACTGCAAAAAATGGAGCGTTTACTTGTGTACCAAAATCACATTTGGAAACAAAAAAAATTAGAGAATCAGCTGATAAAAAAATTAGTTTTAAAAATAGGGAGTATACTCGAGAGCTGAATTATAAAGAAGAGGATGTTTTTCCTATCGAAGGTCCAGCTGGCACACTTATTATCTTCACCTCAGAAACTTTTCACAAGGCAGGGATTGTTTCAGAAGGCGAGCGAATGGTGATGAGAGGACATTCAAGACTTCCAAAATACGAAAGTAAAAATGCTTCTTTAGGAATGAAAATAAAACATCTCTTCGGTATTAACTGATTCATGAATTCATTTTAACTAAGAACATGTTTCTGTGGGTGTAATAAAACGTCAAGGCATAAAAGCCTCTATAGTGACCTATCTGGGAGTCTTAATAGGTATAGTTAATACACTTTGGATTTATCCTAAATATTTAAAGCCTGAAGAAATTGGCTTAATTACTTTATTGATCAATATTTCACTAATTATTGCTCCCTTAGCTCAATTAGGAGTGAATGGTATTATCCTAAAGTATTACCCTTATTTTAAAGACGATCCAAAAAAAGAAGGCTCCTTTATCTTTTTCATATTGTCCATTACCATTAGTGGTTTTCTTTTGGCCATGATTCTCCTATTCTTTTGCAGGAACCTAATAATCAGCAGCTTTATTAAGGAGTCGCCTTTAATCATAGACTACCTTATATACCTTGTTCCTATTAGTTTTTTAATGGTGGTTCGTAATGTGGGAGATACCCTTGCTCGAGCCAGATATAGAATTACAGTTCCAAAAATTTTTAGGGAAATGGTCTACAGAGTTTTAGTAGTGCTACTAATTATATGTTTTGTGGCTATGCATCTAAGCTTAAAGACATTAGTTATTGGATTTGTGGTCATTTTTTTCATCAATGCGTTGCTAGTGCTTATCTACTTAAATAAAATTCACAGCTTTAAGATTAATTTTAGTACTTCTATATTCAACAAGGGTTTTCTTCGTAATTCCATGCAATATGGTGGTTATGTTATTTTAAGCGGTTTTGCGAGCATGATTATCACCAAGATAGATAGTTATATGATTGGCTCTAATATTGGATTAGATGATACAGGAATATATACCATCGCGCTATATATCGGTTTAGCTATTGAAATGCCAAAACGTTCATTAAACTTAATTTCATTGCCCGTAATAAGTCAGGCAATGAAAGATAACAACATAAATAAAGTAGATCGTCTTTATAAGAAATCAGCTATTATTCAATTAATAATTGGCGCACTTTTATTGACTTGTGTTTGGATCAACATCGATGATATCTTTAATTTAATTCCCAATTCTGAATTATACAGTAGAGGTAAATATGTAGTGCTTTTTATTGGATTAGCTGTTGTGTTTGATATGGCAACTGGTTTGAATAATGAAATTATTCTAATGTCAAATTTTTATAAATGGAACCTCATTATCATGTTTTCACTAATTATTTTAGCCATTATAAATAACCTCATATTTATTCCGATGTATGGTATAACTGGCGCTGCAATAGCTACAGCAATATCAATATTTCTATTTAATATTTTAAAATATTCAATTGTTTACTATCATCTTAAAATTCAACCTTTTACAAGAAAAACATTAGTTACCTTGCTAATTACAGCTGTATTACTAAGCATTGGTCTAATTCTACCAAATTTTGAAAATTCTATTTTAAACATTCTATACAAAGGTGCTTTCATTTCTACCCTATTTATTACCTTACATCTTTATTTTAAAATTTCTGAAGATTTCAATGAGCTTGCTCAACAACTCTTCTCACGAATAAAAACTTACTTTTAGCTTAATGCAAAAGGTACTTATTATAACTTACTATTGGCCACCATCAGGTGGTGCAGGAGTTCAGCGTTGGCTAAAACTATCCAAGTATTTGGCTCAACTCAATTTAGAGATTCACATTTTAACTGTAGATGAACACAAAGCCAGTTACATGCAACTCGACGAGTCTCTCAGCAAAGACATTGATTCTAGGGTAATAGTCCACAAAACTGATTCATTTGAAGTAAACAAGCTATACTCTAAGTTAGTGGGTAAAAAAAATGTTCCCACTTCTGGTTTTTCAAATGTGGATAATTCTAAATTTAGTCAACGATTCATTAACGCAATAAGAAGTAATTTTTTTATTCCGGACCCAAGGATTGGATGGAAAAAATACGCTGTTAAGAAAGGTATAGAACTAATTGATAAATATAATATAACAACTGTTATAACTACTAGCCCTCCCCACTCTACTCAGTTAATTGGCCTAGCACTTAAGAAAAAAAGGACTATTAATTGGTTGGTTGACTTTCGGGATCCTTGGACAGATATCTATTATTACAAATTATTAAATCACTCGTTTTTATCTGCTAAAAAAGATGCGAAACTTGAACGAGAAGTCATTGAAGCTTGTGATAAAATAATTACAGTTAGTGAAGGTTTCAAGTCCCTGTTTTTAGCTAAGTCGAATACTATAAATGAAGAAAAAATAAAAGTAATCCCTAACGGTTACGACAAGAGTGATTTTAATGACAAGCAACATCAACGCAATGCCGCCTTTACAATTACTTATACTGGAACAATGTCGGTTCAATATGATCCATTTTCATTTTTTGATGTAGTAGAGTCATTAGCTAGAAGCAATAAAAAAATTCCTATAAAATTGAAAATTATTGGTTCAATTTCGAAAGAGATTGAGTCCTTTTTAAGAAATAAATCAATTCCAGTTGAGTTTATTCCTACGGTTCCTCATAATGAAGTACATCGCTATCAAAAAGAAGCAAATCTTTTATTACTTGTAATACCTAATACAGATAGCGCACAAGGGATCACTCCAGGAAAATTATTTGAATATATAGCCACTAAAAATAAAGTCATTGCCTTAGGACCAACAGATAGTGATGTCAATAGAATACTTCACGAGTGCAATTCAGGAAGTGCTTTTAGGAGAAGTCAAGTAATGGAAATGAAAGCCTTTATTCAAGAGCTTATTGACTTATATGCAAAGAATGCACCCGTTAAGATCAATGAAAATGCACTCTTGAATTATTCACGAGAAAATCAAGCTGCTAAAATTGCAAAACTAATTACTTAATCAGATTTAGTTTTAACCGTACGATAAATAACTCCACCTAATAACAGAAGTATCAATATTGAACTAGCCCAAGTTAACTTTTCACCAACTTCAACGGTTAGCGGTTCGAACCTAAAGACGATTTCTCCCTCCCCTTTTGGTACCTCCATTCCACGTAAAATATAATTGGCTTTAAAATAAGGCACCTCATTCCCATTTATATAAGCATTCCAGCCACTTTTATAATATATCTCTGAGAATACTGCTACTTGATTTTGTTGCGCGCTGAATGAGTAAACTAATTCGTTAGGTGAATAAGACTTCAATGTTATAGAAGAGTTTGAGCCACCATTGAATTGAGTTTTAGACAGCAATTCTTTAAAATTATTTCTAACAATCACTTTATTTGATGGATCCAAAGATTGTAAGGCTTTTATCTCTTCATCTGCTGTTTCTACCCATTTAACTTCATTTACAAACCAGGCATTTCCCAGTGCATAAGGGTTTTCAACGAAAGTAAGTGCTTGACCTTCTTTTACTTTTACAGCTCCAATAATATACTTGGCATTAAGCATATTAGTCGCATTCATGGATGGTAACATAGATTTTACCAATTCAGTCCCTCCTTGCATAAAGGCTTGTCTTAATTGAAAATGTTCTTCACCAAGTTCAAAGTCTATTAACTCTTGATATTTTTTCATTTTTGCCCCATGGTAACCACCTAAAGTCTTATGAAAATATGCTGTTTCAGCATCTTCGTCCATCTTCTTAACACTGTTTAATACTCTATAATGCGTATTGCGCATTAATTCCATAAACTGTATATCTTCAATTTTTGAGGCATCAGGTCTAGGATTAGTACTCTTTAGCTTATTTATTTCATTTTGAATCTCAGTAGCTATTTCAGGGTTTTTATTAAGCTCCTTAGCAAGGATTGCTCGATCAACTTGGCTTGCAGTGTAAGGCGCCAATTTTTGTTGAGGCTTTTGATACATCGCAAAATGATTATTAGCACTTTTGGAAGTATTTGGAGTTACTTCATTATTAATGTATTTTTTATCGACGCTCCAAAGATCAATCAAAATTAAAACCCCTAATCCAGCAACCATCAGATTGCTTTTTATTCTTCCAATTAAAAATAGGCCCACAAAAAGAATTGCACCTATAATAAATTGAAGTCCGCGAACAACATCAGCTTTAAAGATTTCTACTCTATATTGTTCAAGCTGAATTAAATTACTATTGATATAGTTTGCCGCATCGGGATTATTAATAATAAGTTTATTAAAAAAGCTTTGTTCACCTTCACTCATAAAAGTAAAAAAGCTTGATGGTGTCAACCAAAAAAGGAGCAGTACACCAACAAATGAACTTGAAACAATAATTAATCTCTTTTTTTGCTTTAAAAGCTCTTCTCGTGATTTGATCAACTTTGCAATAAATAAAAGCGCAAACACAGGAATGGTGAACTCCAATACTATCAATATCATAGAAACAGCTCTAAACTTGTTATAAAGCGGGATATAATCTATAAAAAAGTTCGTTAGCCACATTAAATTTTTACCCCATGATAGAAAGAGTGTTAGAATCGATGCAGCCCCTAAAGCAATCAATAAGCGATCTTTAACAAAGAAGAAAGCCAAAAAAGCTAAGAAACAAACAATTATTCCGATATAAACCGATCCTGAAGTAAAGGGTTGATTTCCCCAATAAGTATTTACAATATTTTGACTTTCTTGATATTGTTGAACTAAAAAATTAAAAAATTGTGGGTTTTCCTTCCTTAAACGTTTTACTTCGGCCTCATCACCAATAATTGCTCCCGACCTTCCCCCTTTAACATTCGGCAATAACAGTGTCGCAGTTTCTTCAATTCCATAGCTCCAACGAGTAATATAATCTTTGTCTAAGCCAGTACTTATAATTTCATCATTAGACGTTCCATCAGAGCTTATTGTAAGTTCTGATGGGCTGCGAGTTGAAGCTTTTGAATACTCGTAGGTTGTGATAAGATTTCCAATATTTGGCAGAATACCAATTATAACTGCTACTAATAATATTCCTAAACTTTTAAAAAATTCAGCAGTTTTGGACGCTTTTAATTTATGTATAAACTCAACTATTCCGATTGAAATCAGAATAAATATAGAATAATATGTGATTTGTAAGTGATTGGCATATAACTCAAGACCGAGAAAAACAACTGTAATTAATGCGCCAACCCAATATCTACCTCTTAAAATTGAAATAACACCACCAATCATTGGTGGTAAATAGGCTAATGCTAATGCTTTAGTATTGTGTCCTGCCTCTATTATTATTATAAAATAAGAAGAAAAACCATATGCTATCGCACCAATTAATGATGTTAGTGGGTCAATGCGCAAGGATAACGAGAAAATAAAAAAGCCAAGCATGTACGCAAATAGAATTCCAATAGGGTTATGGTTCCATAACAAGGTCAAGTCCATTAAGAAAGGCATGATATTACCTGAATAATTCACCTTGGTAACTTGATAAGAAGGCATGCCTGCAAACATATTTCCTATCCATAGTGCTTCCTCATCAAATTTCTCTCGATGACTAGTAATTTCATGTGACATTCCTTTGTGCTGCTTAATATCAGACTGTTTTAATTCATACCCTTTTAGAACGGGATAAAAATATGTCATCGCTATAGCTGCAAATAATACGATTGGCAACAAATATGGAATTATCTTTTTAAAATTAAACTGGCTCATAAAACTCACTATTAATCTTTAAGCTCTTCGTAATCAACATAATCGCCTATACCTTCGGTATGGCTTTTTGATTTGGATGAAGTTGACTTTTGGTTTTTACTTTTATCATCCGTTTGATTCCTAAACTTAGACTGTTGCTTATTGACGAACCATTTTAGAACCAAAGGGAATAAAAAACGCACAATCAATCTAAAACCATAAAATATTGCTACAAATATTAATAAGGTTCTAAAAAAAGAAAGTAAGCCTGCTTCAACTACCATTCTATTTGCTAAGGTAAAGGTTTCTCTCAGAATATATTTCTCTAAAGAATTTATCTTTCAAATCATCAATGAATCGTATAGCTTCACCTGTTGATTTCATTTCAGGTCCAAGTTCTTTATTAACATCTGGAAATTTATCGAATGAAAAAACTGGAATTTTAATTGCATAGCCTTTTTCTTGAGGATTGAAATTAAAATCTTTAATCTTTTTCTCACCTAACATCACTTTTGTTGCGTAATTCACATAAGGTTCTTTATATGCTTTAGATATAAATGGAACCGTTCTTGAGGCTCTTGGATTGGCTTCTATGATGTATACTTTTTCATCCTTAATAGCAAACTGGATATTTATTAATCCTTTGGTTTCCAGGGCCACTGCAATTTTATGTGTATAGTCTCGTATTTGATTTAAAACATTATCGCTTAAATCAAATGGTGGAAGTACCGCATAGGAGTCACCTGAATGAATCCCTGCTGGCTCAATATGCTCCATTATTCCAATAATGTAAGAATCTTCTCCATCACAAATAGCATCGGCTTCTGCTTCAATTGCACCTGATAAAAAATGATCTAGTAGAATTTTATTTCCAGGTAAGTCTTTTAATATGTTAACTACGTGTTCTTCTAAATCCTTTTCATTCAATATAATTTTCATCCCCTGGCCTCCAAGCACATAAGATGGTCTTACTAAGAGAGGAAAGCCAATTTCTTTACACAATTCAAGCGCTTCATCTGCAGTTTCTATTGAACCATATTTTGGATAAGGAATATCATTGGCTTTTAGCAAATCAGAAAAGCTCCCTCTATCTTCAGCTAAGTCAAGCGCTTTATAACTGGTACCTATTATTGGCACTCCGTAACGATCTAATTTTTCGGCTAATTTTAATGCAGTTTGTCCACCTAATTGAACAATTACACCTTCAGGTTTCTCATGTTTAATTATATCGTAAATGTGTTCCCAAAAAACTGGCTCAAAATATAACTTATCAGCAGTATCAAAATCAGTGGATACTGTTTCTGGATTACAATTAATCATGATGGTCTCATAACCGCATTCCTTTGCTGCTAAAATGCCATGAACGCAACAGTAATCAAATTCAATACCTTGTCCTATACGATTTGGACCTGAACCTAAAACAATTATTTTTTTATTATTGGATACCTCAGATTCGTTTTCCTCTTCAAAAGTACTATAGTAGTATGGCGTTTGTGCTTGAAATTCTGCAGCACAAGTATCTACTAATTTATATACACGATTGATGTTGTATTCTTTTCTCAACCCATAAACCTCACTTTCTAGGCATCCAAGTAAATGTGCAACCTGTCGATCCGCATAACCTTTTTGTTTTGCTTCTAACATCAGATCTTTCGGTAAGGTTTTTAAGCTAAATTTTTCGATTTCAGCTTCAAGTGTAATTAACTCTTCAATCTGCTTTAAAAACCATTTATCAATTAGTGTCTTTTTGTAAACAGTAGAAATAGGAATACCTAATTTAATCGCATCATAAATGTGGAAAAGTCGATTCCAGCTTGGTTTCTCTAAGCTATTTAATAATAAATCTTGATCTTTTAATTCTTTACCATCGGCACCCAAACCATTTCTTTTTACTTCCAATGATTGACATGCCTTTTGGAGAGCTTCTTGAAATGAACGACCTATTCCCATAACTTCTCCTACCGACTTCATTTGAAGACCGAGTGTCTTATCAGGGCTATCAAATTTATCAAAGTTCCAACGAGGAATTTTGACAATAACATAATCTAGAGTTGGCTCAAAATATGCTGAAGTATTTCCTGTAATTTGGTTCTTCAATTCATCTAAGTGGTAACCTATTGCCAATTTAGCAGCAATTTTTGCAATTGGATAACCAGTTGCTTTAGAGGCTAAAGCAGAAGACCTTGAAACTCTAGGGTTTATTTCTATGGCAATTATTTCTTCCTTCTCATCATTACTAACAGCAAACTGCACATTACAACCTCCTGCAAAGTCTCCAATTGAGCGCATCATTTTTATTGCCATATCACGCATTTTCTGATAGGTTGTATCAGACAACGTCATAGCTGGGGCAACTGTAATGGAGTCACCAGTATGAACTCCCATTGGATCCATATTCTCAATTGAACAAATAATTATTACATTATCATTTGAATCTCTAAGCAACTCCAATTCATACTCTTTCCATCCTAAAACAGCCTTATCAATAAGGACTTCATGAATAGGAGAAGCATGTAAGCCTCGGGTCAATAATTTATCGAACTCTTCGGCGTGATGTACAAAAGAAGCGCCCGTTCCTCCTAAAGTATAGGATGGACGAATCACCAAAGGAAAGCCAATTTCTTGTGCAAAATTCTTTCCCTCAAGAAATGAATTTGCAATCTTTGACGGAGCAACACCCACTCCAATTTTAACCATCAATTTTCTAAATTCTTCTCGATTTTCTGTAATGTTTATAGCTCCAACATCAACCCCTATCATTCGAACATTGTACTTATCAAATAAGCCAATTTCATCACACTTAATAGCTAAATTTAAGGCAGTTTGCCCTCCCATTGTTGGTAATACAGTGTCAATATCCGGATGATCTTCAAATATCTTTTCGAGTGATTCCGGTTCTAGTGGCAATAAATAGATATTGTCTGCCATTACTGGATCGGTCATAATAGTAGCTGGATTGGAGTTTACCAAACTCACCTTTATTCCTTCTTCTGTAAGTGAACGTGCTGCTTGCGACCCTGAATAGTCAAATTCACATGCTTGACCAATAACTATAGGACCACTTCCAATAATCAATGTGTGCTTAATGCTGCTATCTTTTGGCATATGTTTCTTTTTGGAAGGCGAAGATACTTTAGAATCAACTTTTAGAATTAATAAATCAGATTTTTTTATACAAAAAAAGGGACTGTTTTTCAACAGTCCCTTTCAATTTCAAACTAAAAAATTTATTGTTTTATAAACTTCCCTGAATATGCCTTATCTCCATCAATTAGTCGAATGAGATATGTACCGTTTTTTAAGTCGTTTACATTAAGTTGAATAATATTATCTCCTTTATTCAAATTCGCAGGTGAATCAGTCATAACCAATTGACCACTTAAGCTGTATACTTGAATACTTACTAAGGAAGGATTCACAACATTGATATCTAATTTAGCATTATCTCTTACTGGGTTTGGATAAACCACTAGATTAGAACCGATTGATTTTCGATCACCTCTTGAAATGAATTCATTTACACCTACCAACTGGTCGGTTTCAAAAATACCTCTTCCATGCGTCCCGACATAAACCTTTCCTTCATTAATTGCGCCTTCTGTAGGACCAAAAACCATTTGTTTAATCGCATATACTGGGGATTGACCCATTCCAAGATTTTCTTCTGTCCATCGAACATCAATAGCAGGGTTTCCTGTATTTGGATCTGTAACAGTGGCTGTTTCGAAAGCATTGTCTGTCCCAAATACACCAAATTCAGTTCCAATTAAAACACGATTTGGATTTCTTCTATCAATCACTGCGTCATAAGCAGGGGCATCAGGTAATTCATTTGCTCCTACACCATCAATGGGTTCAAATATAGGATTAGCTGATAATGCATTTGTAGAACGTCTTACATGTCCAAGACCGCCATAGTTCCCTAGAGTTACAATAACATTGTTAGCATTATTTGGATCAATCGCTATTCCTGTTACTGCTCGATTACCAAAACTTCCTGCAAGCGTAACATTTGTAATTGTTCTTGAAACTAATTCATCGTCAGCAGTAATTGGAATTTGACTTACGTCAATGTCATTTAAATTATCAATGCGCATAAGCTTTCCAAAATCTGTTCCAATGAATAAATGATTGCCATCTCTAGAGAATTCATTTGCCAATGCATCTTCAAAAGGCATTGGAGAAGGAGTTGATCCTCTACCTGCTACTTTAAACCATCGAATATCCCCGCCTTTTAATACATCTTTTGTTATCCAAACATTTCTTTCAGCTGCAACTGCTCTTCCTCTTACGTTAGCTAAAGAAACCATAGATTGAACAATATCTGGAAACTCAAATTCGTAATAAAACGTAACCTGAGCTTGATCAAACACAGCTGTATAATTCGTATCTCCGCCATTAGAAGAAGGGGTAGCATTTACTTTTACTTTTAAATTTGGACCTGCATCGCTTGCAACGAAGACATTTGAATATGTAACATTTTGACCGAAAGTAACTGGGAAAGTGTCTCTTCCTTGACCTCTTAAATGAACTCGTATCTCATCATTTATAAGGTCAATAGCTAAAGTGTCAAAAGCCTCGGTGACTATAGTTGAAACGTCATTATTGTTTACCAATTCTGTTGCTGGCTTTATATCTCCTATTAATGTATCACGTGGAAATTCATCTTTTGTCAATAAACCCTCAAGTGCAACCCTGTTATTTTTACTATTGTAAGGTATAATTGTACTCGCTTTTTTAGGAGGCAAAGACTTCTCTTCTAATTGAACAATAACAGAATCTTTGGTCTCCGTATGATTAAACGATTCCCATTTACTTGTTGAAGTATAAAAAGTAGGGGAGCAATTAAATCGACCTCCGCCTTCACCACCGCAAATGTTTAACAAACTTCCTGAGTAAATTGATGCATTATCAGGATTTGTTTCCTGAAGTGTAGTTCCAACGCCTTGTAATCTTCGAATATCACCAAAATATAAGGAAGCTATTCCAAGCGTTGGGTTTATAGTAAATAATTCAGTATCAAATCCATCACCTCCTCTAACCTCCACTGCACTTTTACCTGTATTAAAAGGAAGTCCGACAAGCTGGGTTCCATTATCTTGAGTTCCTCCAGCAACTTGGTCATTTGGACCAATACCAATATCATAAAATTGAGTGATGTTAAAACCTAAATTACTCAAAGAAAAGGTAGGTTGACGTGCATCGATATTAAAGGAAACGGAAACACCACCATCTGTACCTAAAAATAAGGTATTTGGATTTTCTGGATTAAAAACAAATTTATGTTTATCAGCATGAACGTAAAACGGATTCCTCGAATTATCAACATTAAATTCATTAAGCGTTGCTAAAATCTTCCATTCCCCTTCTATTGGAGCTGGGTCTACTGAACTTTGATTCCAAACATATAATGTAATTCCACCAACTATTATTTTCCCAGGATTGTTAGGGAAAACTACAATTTCATTATCATAAAAACCTTGACAAGAAATACCATTATTAAAATATGGTGGAGTATTAGCTAACCTTGACCAAGATGCACCTGCATCATTTGACCTGTATACTCCAAATACACATCTATTGCTTCTTGCCATTCCAGCATACAAAATTGATTCATCAGATGGTGCAACTGCCAATTCAATTCTTCCTGCACCACTAAAATCAGTCCTAGTAAAATTAGTCTGGGAAGGTGTTTTTCTATAGATACTTCCAAAATATGCTACGTGAATTGTTCCATCTGATGTTATCTCAACATCTAGACAATTCGTTACATTTATTAATGAAGTCCACGTTACACCGCCATCAGTACTTTCTCTTAACCCTCTATCCATAGCAGCCAAAATATGATCTGGATCACTAGGATCTACCTCAACATCATTGATGTAAGACCATTCTTCAGAAAAAGTATTTGGAGATGCAGGTCCAACTAACAGATCTGAATTTCCATTACCAGTTAACTTATATAAGCCTGTTCCAACAAAATGAGAACCTTTGCTCTTGTTATTAAAATTCCCATCAAAAGCATTCCCTGTACCAACATAAATTGAACCATCAGAAGCTTGAGCCATGCAAGAAACATTCATTATCTTAAAATCTTTGTCATAAGGCTGCCAGCTTTGAGCACCATCAAATGATTCCCAAATTCCACCAGAAACACCTCCTGCATATAAATGGTTGGTGTCATTGCGGTCAATAACTATAGCTCGAGTCCTTCCACCAACATTATCTGGACCTTTAAATCTCCAATTTATATTTAAAGATTTATTATTCTTGGCCATTTTGCTTGCTTTCGTTCTAGCAGCTTGGACTTCGGCTGCTGAAATAAAACCAGTTGTTCGATTATTTCTAATGGTTTTCATATACTCTTGATACCCATCAGCTAATTGCTGCTCAACGGTAAAGTATGTTTCTGAACGAGGAAAATAAACCTCTTTTTGAGAAGTTTGGAAAGACAAAACACCAGCTATTGCTATTAATCCTGATGCTGCCAAAAGAGTTAATCTCTTGATATTCATAATGATATAATTTTTATATAAGCTTCAATAAAGAATTGCAAGTTAACAATAAAATCTAACTGTAATGTCTAATAAGATTAAATGTTAAACCATGACAATAAGACAATCATATAGAGGAAATTGTTGCCTGTAAGTTATTTTTTATTTCACTTCCCTTGAACCTATGAAAAATGCGATGTACAAATTGGGATAAATTGCACGGTTCTCTGTAAAAGCCATTATAGGAATTTCTTGGAAATAGGCATCAATTTTAACTCCAGCTTCCAAAGCTCTCATCTCTGAAAGGTCTCCAGCAAAATCAAATTGAAAACCGAACTTGCCAAATATCCCGGGATATACCTGTATTTCATTAAAACCATTTAAAAATGAAGCTCTTCCATAAATATCTCCTTGATCATGTTTTTCTGGGTCAAATTTCCTTTTTACAATGATGTTGCTATTGGAACTTGATTCTCGTTCGATAATATTAAGGTATACAGGTTTTGCAAATCCTAAAGAAACCCCTACTTGCGTTACAAGCGTAATTGAAACACCTTTTATAGATTGCTTTGGAACAATGATTTTATGAAATCCAATACTTGGTCTGAATGTGAATACACTATTCATTTTTCCATAAATATACCCTCGGACATTATCTTCGAAAGGATAAATACTCTTAATCTCTTTGGGATGCTTTATGTTTGCTATTTCAAGCTCTATAATACGCTTGCTAAATGCGCTTTGGAATTTTCCAAATCGAAAAGTTCCCATAAATCCATTGGTATGAATTCCGACACCACCTGAGAGCTCAGATGAATATATAGTAGTTTTCTCTTCAAAAACCGTCTCCTGAGTAAAACCAAGTGAGCTTATAAAGAAAAAAGAAATCAAATAAATTAATCGTTTCAAGCGCATACCTTTGTTACAAATTTAAGCAAAGCAAAATAAAATGATGAATACACCGACAATAATTGGGGGATACGAAGGAGAATTACGTTGTAAGCTCACGCACAAAAATTCTAGCCAACAAATCACAACTGATGCACCAAAAGACAACAATGGAAAAGGCGAGGCTTTTTCACCTACAGATTTAGTTGCTGCAGCCCTTGGTTCATGCATGCTTACTATCATAGGAATTCGAGCAAACTCTAGAAAACTGGATATTGGTGAACCTAGAATTTCAATTCTAAAATCAATGCAAGCCTCACCAAGAAAAATTGATGCTATAAAAATTGAAATTGAATTTGATGTTCAATTAGAATTGGATGATCGCAAGTTTTTAGAAAGCGAAGCCAGAAAGTGTCCTGTGGCACTTAGCTTAAGTGAATCAATAAAACAGGAGATAAATTTTAAATATATTTAGCTGCAGCCTTTGAACTGATAGAAATGTGAGAAGCATTATAAACCGCATTACCCGATTTAACAAGTATCAGTTGGGGTGATTGATGAGGAACATTAAAATGTTCAGCAATTTTATCGCTTATGTCCCTATGTTCAATTAAGTTTAAGATGTAAATTGGAATATCAGCATTTACTTTTTGCCAAGATTTCTCTAATCTGCTCTTAGCCATGCTGCTGATTGCACATCGTGTGGAATGTTTAAAGATAGCAACAGTATTGTCATTTTTTTGACTAGACCCGACAAGTTGCTCCAATTCACTTAGAGATTCAAGTGAATGCCAAGCCACTTAGGAAGGTTTTTGTGTTTTTACAACGTCAGCCTTGCTGTAAGCTGCACATCGTTGATGAGACTTACATGAAAATAATAAAGATGCAGCAAAAACAACTACAAGACCAATAGCAAACTTTTTCATAACTTCTAATTTGTTGAGACAAAAATAATAATTTGTTGCGTGCTTTAACGCAGAATATGCAACTTTGTTAACAAATGGATGTTATTTGTCTTCATAAACATCCCATTATTTTGACTTCAATTCTGGAATAGCATTCACATGGATTTTGAACACACATTAGAGCCAGCTTGGCGTACAGCACTTAAAAACACCTTCGAACAGCCTTTTTTTATCGACCTAAAACTTTTTTTAATCGACGAATATGAAAAGAACCTCGTTTATCCTCCAAAAAGTGAATTATTTGCTGCATTTAACAAAACTCCTTTTAATAAAGTGAAAGTTGTTATTCTAGGTCAAGATCCTTATCATGGAGTAAACCAAGCACATGGGCTTAGTTTTTCAGTAAGAAGTAAGAAGTATCCGCCATCATTAAGAAATATATTTAAAGAGCTAAAAAATGACTTAGGAGTTGATATCCCAACATCTGGTGATCTATCTAAATGGGCAGAGGAAGGTGTTTTATTATTAAATACAACCTTAAGTGTAAGTGCTAATAAACCCTTATCGCATCAAAAAAAAGGATGGGAAAAATTCACCGATGTAGCCATTTCAACATTAAGTTATAAAAGGGAAGGAATAATTTTTCTACTTTGGGGCGGACATGCACAATCAAAAGAAAATTTAATTGATACCCAAAAACACGTTGTTCTCAAGGCCCCTCACCCTTCACCACTTTCGGCCTACAGGGGATTCATAGGTTGTAAGCATTTTTCTAAGACCAATAAATTATTAATTTCAAAAGGCAAATCACCAATAGATTGGGTAATAAATTAATCCAATTCTAGTTAAATGAATAAATGAAATCCCTTATAAGCATACTATTCCTTTTAATTTCAAGCTATTCAGCTCTAGCTCAAAGCAACATGCAGCTTAGTGTAAAGGGGATAGAAGGTGATAAAATCGAATATAAAAAAATCATAAAGAGTAAAGCAGATGGTTTAAAGGAAGGTGCCAAAATTCTACAACAGCTTTATGCCTCATCTTACCTCAGCGCAAGTATAGATTCTACTTTCATAAATAAGGATGAGTTAATATTAATTGTAAATAAAGGGGAGCCATTTGAATGGATTAAGTTGTCGAGAGGAAATATGGATCCGAAGGCTGAAGCCACAATAGATTTAAGTAGTCGTCTTTTCCTAAACCGACCTTTTAACCCCAAACAGCTTGCTGCACTTTATGAACGTACTGTTCGTTATTATGAAGACAATGGGTATCCTTTTGTTAGCGTTAAGTTAGATAGTATTGAAATCAATGATGAAAATCAGATTTCCGCTGCTTTACATATCGAAAAAAACCAATTTTATAAAATTGATAGTATTCTTATTAGAGGTAAGTCGGGCATACAAGAGGCCTTTTTGTTCAATCAATTGGAACTGAAAGAAGGAATGCCATATCATGAAAGTAACATAAACAACATTGCTACAAGAATTCAAGAGGTTCCTTTTGTTAGCGAAGAAAAGCCAACCGAAGTTCAGTTCTTTGAAGAAGGTGTAAAAATTATTTTAAACTTAAAAAAGAAAAATGCTAGTCGTTTCGATGGGGTTTTAGGCTTATTAACTAGCGAAGATGATGGATCAATAGAATTAACTGGAGATGTTGATCTCAATTTAATTAATTCATTTAATCGAGGAGAAAACATTGGCTTAAATTGGAGGAAATTAAAGGGAAACTCTCAGGATTTAAACCTGAAATTTATCTATCCCTTTTTCTTCAATACTCCTTTTGGTGTTGATTTTAACTTTAAATTATTTAAGAGAGACACTACTTTCTTGGAATTAACAACACGTTTAGGAGTGAATTACAACCTTAGACGTGGAGAGTTGGTTACTCTTTTTATAGAGAATAAAAGTTCTAGCTTATTATCGAGGAATTCATTACTTGACCCAAGTGTGAGCAACCCATTGTCACTTGGTGATGTTTCTACCAACTCTTTTGGCATAAACTATCAACTTAGTCGATTAGATTATCGGTTCAACCCAACTAAAGGATTGGCGTTTATAGGTGATGTTTCGGTTGGATTAAAAAAGTTGAGCAAAATCTCCTCATTAGAAGAAGAGTTTCCTACTATTTATGATGATGTGGAACTAAATACTACACAATATACAGGGCTATTAAAAATAAAGTACTTTATCCCGCTAGCCTCAAGAAGTACTATTTTAATCGGCAATCAATCTGCAGGCCTATTTTCAGAAAATATATACGCCAATGAACTACTCCGGATAGGTGGACTAAAATTACTGAGAGGTTTTGATGAAGAATCGATTAATGCCTCCTCTTATTCAATATTCACTTTAGAGTATCGATTTTTATTAGATAGAAACTCCTATCTTTCTTTATTTACCGATGGAGGCTTTTATGAAAATAATGCCGATGACTATATTAACGACACTCCTTTTGGAATTGGTGCAGGCATTAGTTTTGAAACCAATGCAGGAATTTTTACTTTCAATTATGCTGTTGGCAAACAGTTTGACAATCCCATAGAATTTCAAGCTGCAAAAATTCACTTTGGATTTGTCAACTTCTTTTAAATTCTCTACTTAAAACATCAATTAACCACTAGCTTTTTAATTAACTTAGCCTCTTGTAAAATCTTTATTTCCATGGATTTCATCGCTGTTATTATTTTTATTTCTGGATTGTTACTTGGGTTTTTTGCTGCTCGGTTTTTTAACAAAAAAGGAGACAACTCTTCGAGTGAGGAACTGAATCGGTTACAAAATGAAAATCTATCGCTAAAGAAAGATGTTGAACACTTTGAGTCACGTATAAAAAACTCCTTGGATGAATTCAATAAGCAGAAAGAGCGTGAAAAAGAGTTGCAAGAGGAAAAATTAGTACTCAATGGCAAGCTATCAGTAAGTCAGACAAACTTATTGAATTTAGAAGAAAAGCTTAACGCTCAAAAAGAAGAACTTTCAGAACTCTATGAACGATTTAATAAAGAGTTTAAATTGGCTGCGAATGATATTCTAAGACAAAATTCTGAAGACTTTTCAAAGGCACATCAAAAGGAATTAAATGAGTTACTCAACCCTTTGAAAGAGAAAATAAAATCCTTCGAAAGCAGTGTAGAGAAAAAGTATGTAGATGAATTAAAAGAACGTTCAGATTTAAAGTCAGAAATAAAACAACTGATGGAACTAAATAAAACCTTGAATGAGCAAGCTGTCAACTTAACTACAGCTCTAAAAGGGGAGAATAAAACGCAGGGAAATTGGGGTGAAATGGTATTAGAGCGGATACTTGAATCTTCGGGGTTAATTAAAGGGGAAGAATACGAAACGCAATTTAGCGATACCTCAGTTGATAATAAAAGAATTCAACCCGATGTTTTAATTCGTTTGCCAGATGATAAACACATTATTGTTGATGCTAAAGTAAGCTTAGTAGCTTATGAAAAATTTGTAAGTGAATCTGATGAAAAAGAGAAAGAGAAACATCTAAAAAATCACATTATAAGCGTAAAGAGCCATGTAAAGCTATTAAGTGAAAAAAATTATCAAAGTGGGATTGGGGTAAATTCACCTGATTTTGTTCTATTGTTTATGCCAATGGAGCCTGCTTTCAGCCTTGCTATGCAAAACGACCCTAACATTTTTATGTATGCATGGGACAAAAAAGTGGTAATTGTAAGTCCTACCACCTTACTTGCTAGCTTAAGGACCATTGCATCAGTTTGGAAACATGAACGGCAAACGAAAAATGCCCTTGACATTGCCGACAGAGCTGGTCGACTCTACGATAAATTTAAAGGGTTTGTAGATGATATGCAACGCATAGATAAGGGGTTAAGTGCTGCTAAAAACGCTTACGACGACGCTTTTAATAAACTTTCAACTGGTAAAGGAAACCTCGTTGGAAGAGCAGAAAAGATCAAAGCATTAGGTGCAAAAACCTCAAAAGAAATCCCTAAAGAACTAATTGAAGAGTTAGATGATCAAGAATAAATTTCCGTATACTCTTATTTTATTTTTGGCGATGGTTCTAATAAGTTGCTACAGTTCAAAAACAGCTTACAATTATGATTACACTTTTATTTATGATGAAAGTCAAAAATTAATCAAACCCAATTTTAAAGTTTTTCATCACACAAAAGACAGTAGCTTACTGTATTATCAATTAAACTCTACAAATGTATTGTATGGAAAAGAGTTAAGCACAGATACGCTATTGAAAGCTAATATTTGGGTTAAATTTAAGCTGTATGAAAGTTTTAAGCGTGAAAAAATAATTGATAGTGCTACCTTAAAATTAGTAAACTATGGAATAAATGAAAATAATAAAATCCTTCAGGGAAAACTAAGCTTTAAAGCCCCTATGGGCTTAAGAGGCATATTAGAAATTAAATTTAGAGATGAAAATAAAGACTTGAATGTCATTTATGAAGAAATAGTAGATAAACGAGCAAACTATAATGATCAGTTTTTTCTTCTTTCAGCAAATAAGAAAATATTAATTACTCCAATTGTTAATCAGGAGGATAAAGTGACATTGGAGAAGAGTCCAATGTTACCACAAGATACTTTTGAAGTTCAGCTATCAGACTACAAACAAGGCATGACTCCTCCTCCATTTGCTGATCAAAAAGATATTATTGAGCCATTTCAACTCGACTCATTTTACACGGTAGTATTCCAAAATAACAGTATTCAATTAACTGAATTCAAGCATAGTAATAGAATACTGCCCATACACGCGAAAACTGAAGATTGTTTTTATTATTATAACTTTTACCCTCAGTACCCATATATTACAGAAGTTACCTATATGCAAGAACCAATTCGTTACATTAGCACGAGTAATGAATATAAAAAAGTTTTAAATGCTGTGAACACTAAAAAAGCGATAGATGCTTTTTGGTTAAAGTTGGGAAAAGATGAGTTAAAGACAAAGAAAATGATTGCTGAATATTATTCCAGAGTAGAATTGTCAAATCAGTATTTCACCTCTTATAGAGAAGGGTGGAAAACAGATCGAGGAATAATTTATATCGTTTATGGAAAACCAACTACAATTTATAAAACAGCAGGCAAGGAACGATGGATTTACGGTGAAGAAAATAATATTTTATCCGTGCAATTTGAATTCTTAAAAAGTGGAGACTTAAGAAGCAATAACGCTTATGAGTTAATTAGAAATGGTGACTACAAAAACAACTGGTATAGAGCTGTTGATTTGTGGAGACAAGGAAAAGTATATTAATGGCAACGGAAAATTATATCTTCGGAATGCATCCAGTAATGGAAGCAATTAAGGAAAACAAAGAAATTGACAAGGTGCTTGTTCAATCAGATTTAAGAGGTCCTCATGTAACTGAGCTTCGCAAATTACTAAAGGAGTATAAAATCAGCAATCAGAATTTACCCCTAATTCGTCTGAACCATTTGTGTAAAAAACCACATCAGGGAGTAGTTGCATATTTGTCTCCAATTAGCTTTCAGCCATTTGAAGAAGTGTTAACTAAAGCTTTTGAATCTGGAAAAACGCCTTTATTTTTAATTCTAGACCGCATAAGTGACGTCGGTAATTTCGGCGCTATATGCAGAACAGCTGAATGCACAGGTGTAGACGGGATAATAATTCCTGTAAAAGGATCTGCTCAAGTAAATGCTGAAGCAATTAAGCGATCAGCAGGCGCTTTACTTAAGGTAAATATATCTAGAGAACGTGACTTGGCCGAAGTGATTAAAACACTTCAAGCCTCGGGCTTACAAATTGTAGCTTGTACTGAAAAAACTAAAGGATTAATCTACGATGTTGACTTTACCTTGCCTACGGCAATTGTAATGGGTTCCGAAGAAAATGGTGTCAACTCCAACCTATACAATGGCGCAGATGAGCGAGTGGCGATTCCTATGAAAGGTGAAATTGAATCATTGAATGTTTCAGTTTCTGCTGGAGTAATTTTATATGAAACAATTCGCCAAAGAGGGTAAATTTTGTGGTACCAAATAAAAAAAAAGGATCTTTTACTCTGCCTAATCTTTTTGGTAGGTTCCATTTTAAGGATATATGGATTTTGGTCATGGTCGTTTACCAACGATGAATTAAGTGCTCTCAGCAGGACCAACTATGATAGTTTTTCATCACTAATTGAAAATGGTATAAAACCTGATGGACATCCTGCACTTGTTCAGGTATTTCTATTTTACTGGGTTAAGATAATTCCAGTCAATGAGTTCTGGATTAGACTTCCATTTGTGCTTGCTGGAATTCTTGCTCTACCCTATTGGTATTTATTGCTGAGAAACTGGATAAATAAAAATGCAGCAATCTTAAGCACAGCAATTTTTGCTTGCTGTTACCCACTTGTACTTTACAGCCAGATTGCGAGACCCTATTCTTTTGGCTTATTCTTTGTTATTGGGTTCGCTTACTACTGGCATAAACTTGCTACGTATAAGACCGAGAAAAAGACCATTTTAGGATTTATATTATTCGGAATTGCTGGATTAGTAACGCATTATTTCTCCGCCCTTCAAATTTGCCTTTTACTCTTATTTGGGTTAAAGGTGTATTCAAAAAAGCAACTAAAACATTACCTTTTAGCTTCATTGGCAATTGTATTGCTTTTTGTACCTCATTTAGGCATTACCATAAAACAACTTTCTATTGGAGGCCTAAGCTGGTTGCCAGTGGCTGAGTCAGGATATATTTTTAGATTTCTGAAGTATGCTTTTAATGAAAGTAGCTGGTTCAAGACCTTTGTTTTATTCATTCCAATTTTCACATTGACTTTTGGGAAGATTAAATTACAATGGAAAAATCATAAGCTCTTATTCTTACTCTTTATTTTTCCATATTTGCTTGCCTATTTTTATTCAATACATATTTTTCCACTGCTTCAATTTTCCATTTTAATTTTCTCATTCCCTTTTTTAATAGGATTTCTAGTTTCTTTTATTTCAACTAAAACAAAGGTCAAACGAGTAAAAACGTATAGTCTTTTTATTCTAATAATTGGAACTTATACCCTTCAAGCAGACTCTTATATCTATAGCAAAAAACCATTTGCAGATTTTAAAGGAGTTGCTAACAAAATAATAGAGTGGACTGCCTCAGTTGGTGAGGAAAACATTCAAATAATAGGCAATGCGTCCAATGCAACATATCTAACTCACTATTTAAAGCAAGGAAAAGAAACAGTTGACCCCAGGTTCCTCCCGTTTGATTCTGCCAAAAGCTATGCCTCGATTGCAAGCCTATTTAAAGGCAGCAAAAAGGAATATACATTAGTTGTATTTGCAGGTCAACCGATGCCACCAGCAATTCATGAGTTTGTAAGAGAAAAATATCCATTAATTACCAAAAAATTTAAGCGATTTAATGCTGAAGCAATACTTTATAAAGATTCAACTTTTGATCGTAAGCAGCAGTTTGAAACAGTTTATGAATCCTACAAAATCAATAAAAAATGGCGCGTTTATGAAGCACAATTAATTGATAGTATTTATGTTGACTCAGCGCCATCCTACCAATTAGTTCCAGGTATTGAGTATGCCCTAACCTACCGAGATACAGTAAAAAACCTAGTTACACCTGAAAGTAAATACTTAACAGCTTCAGCTTCCTTTATTTCCAAAAAACCAGTAGATGTAAAGCTCGTTATGAGTATCAATTATAAGGGAAAAGAGCTGCACTGGCAAAGCTCAAGTTTAAAAAAATTTCATCAAAAAAATCAGTGGTCACGGGTAGTCGCTGTACTTGAAATACCTAACAAAATCCCCAAGAATGCTGAAGTAGTTATTTTCTTTTGGAACCCTAATCAAAGTAAAATGCTAATAGACGATTTTAAGATTATTAATTTTGCAGACAGTGATTACGACTATTATCAATTTTAAGCGCTAATGCTATACCGTATTCTTCAATTCATAATGAAGCGCAGCATTTCAGCGCATTATCTTGAGCTTAAGGGCATTGGATTTAATACCATCTCTAAAAAGGGACCGCTTTTAATTGCTGCAACGCACCCCAACTCTTTTTTAGATGCGTTATTATTGACGGTATTAATCAATAGACCTCTGCATTTTTTGGCCCGCTCAGATGTATTTAAAAGTAAATGGTCAAATTATATCCTTCGTCGCCTCAATTTGATTCCAATTTACCGACTGCAAGAGGGTCAAGAAAATTTGAATAAAAACGAGAGAACCTTTGAGGAGTGCAATAAAATACTTGATGCAGGAGGTGCTATTTTAATATTTGCAGAAGGTTTAAGTGTAATAGACCTTAAGTTGAGACCTTTGAAAAAAGGACTCGCCCGCATAGCTTTTGGCTTTGCTGAAAAACATAATTTTTCTACAAACTGCGAAATTGTACCCGTTGCAATTAATTACGATCGACCAACCGAGTTTAGGAGTAAAATATTAATTGGTGTTGGAGAAATGGCAAAGATTACTGACTTTGAAAAAGCCTATAGAGAAAGTCCAAGTGCAGGATACAAAGCATTGAATAAGCATGTATTCAAAGAGTTAAAAGAACATACAATTGAGGTAAGTGAGGAGGACTATCTTATTTATAAAGCGGTAACTGAGTTAGACTCTTGCTACCAGCAAAACTCTCTTGCACGCAAAAAATTGATAGCTGATCATATACATGAAGCGGATAAGAAAAACAATGAAAAATTTCAAGAATTAACCGAAAAAACTGAAGAGGCCTTTAAAATCTTAAAGAAATACAGGCTCAACTTTAGAAAATTAAAAGCAAACAATGGCTTGAGTTTAAAAAGTGGTCTCTTATTGCTTCTTGGTCTTCCGATAGGTATAATTGCATTTATTTTAAACTTTATGCCTTTTTTAATTGCAAAAAAGATTACCGATAAAAAGGTAAAAGCAATAGAGTTTTATGCTTCAGTCCGTTATGTTTTAGGAACCTTATTGTGGATAATGTGGGTAACGATTATAACAGTTATTGCAAGCTTTTATAGCCTTATATTTTTAGTTTCTCCTGTATTGCTCTTTGTTTTATTGAAGTATTATTTAAAATACTATGAAGAATATAAATACTTTAGAGCCACCTATAAATTGAGGTTATTAAAAAAGAACGAGGTAGATTATCAGAATCTACAATCATTAATCGTTTCAATTTATCGCTTGAGAACTTCATTAGGTTTGTCGCCGAAAGTTGGTAATTAAACTTTCAAGCGCTTCATTCCAAGAACCTTAAAGATAATCCTTGGTAATGGCTTTTGATTTTTCTTGTCCTTTAAGTGAATGTACCAACTTAGCTTTTTGAGAATAGGTACTTTATGAGTTTCAACTAGCTCAATCAAGGTATTGTCTTCATCTTGAACATAGGCAAACTGGCCAGCTGCTTCACCCATATCAAAGCTATTTTCACTATCTACTACAAATTCATGACCCAAGGCTTTTGCCTTTTTTCGCAAGCTATTCATATTCTGAACATCAAAACAGATATGAATAAAACCTAAATCTCCCCAGTATCTTCCTTTAAAAATTTGAGTTCGGTCATTTTTAGGATCGCATACTAGCTCCAGTTGAGTAGGTCCCAATAATTGACTAAAAGCACTTGTTTTTCGTTCTTTAGGGGTTAACCAGATCCGTTCCAATCCATCTTCTCCAAGTTGTTTTGCTTGAACAACTTCATAGTTCAGTACTTCAGTATAAAGGGTTAATGATTTTTCGATATTACTTACGCCAATAGTTGCGCCAATTACACCACCTACTAGTGAATTGGTGCGCATAAACTGATAGTTATCTTCAATGATTTTAAAGGAGTTCGAAAAAGGATCTATCACTTCAAAGTAAGACCTATTCAAATCATTTCTCTTAATAGCAGAACAAGAAATATTAGGCAGTTTATCAAAATAAGCTTTGGTTTTATGCGCATCTAGGCAACGCATTTGGACGCTATTAATACCTAAATCACCTTCCTTTATTGAGTTTTTGGAAGCCGTTGGTGTTCTAGAAGTAAATTGCCAAACTTCAAAACCACCACCTCCTTGTAAGTTCATTGCAAGCACGGCTTTTCTCTTTTGTGGTTCTCCACCAGTATACTCGCTCATTAATGTCGCCTCAGCTGCGTCATTAAAAATTGGCAAGTCCATACCAAAGTGTTTTGCATACCATCTCCAAGCCTCTTCAAGATTTGCCACTCCAACTCCAACTTGCTGTATACCTGCGATGTTATAATCAGACATGATTTTCCTCCTTTGCAGCTAATTTATAAAATAAAAAGGGAAGATATTTTTTAAAATAAACCATTAATAATTCTTTTCCCCCTATCAAGGATTCACGTTTATTGTTATTCATTGAACGTATCATTTTGCTAGCGCATTCATCAGTACTAATTCCTTGCGCCTGTCCTTTATCCATTTTAGCGTACTTATTGCCATTTTTGCCTACTGCATTCATGGAAATACTTGTTTTAGCTCTTCCAACGACCATCAAATGCACTTTTATACCATGACTTTTCTCTTCAAGCGCTAGGCTTTCAAAATAGCCATGCAGTGCATGTTTAGCAGCACTGTAAGTTGACCGCAGAGGAAAGCCAAACTTACCAACTATACTAGAAGTTACCAAAAATTTTCCATTGCCACTTGACCTCAAACTTGGCAAAAGTAATTTGCTTAATAAAACAGGACCGAAATAGTTAATCTGAAATAAGTTTTGCTCCACTTCAAAGCTAGTGTCAAAAACTGATGAACGTTGACTAACTCCTGCATTATTCACCAGCAAATCTATCTTTTCAGAAGCATCAAGAATACTTTTTGCAGCGCTTTCAACTGAAGACGATTTTGATAGGTCCAAAGGCACTACTATAGCTTCAGCACCCATTGATTGGAGTTCAACTTTTAATTTCTCTAGTGATTCAGTGTTTCTTCCACAAATAAATTGTGATTTGTATTGCTCAACCAGTTGAATTGAAAGTGCCCTCCCTATTCCTGAGGAGGCTCCCGTTATTACAGCTACTTTATCTTTCTTAAGCATTTCCATTTGTTGAAAATAGTTGTTTTTTAATAATTCAAACTCAGCTCTTATTTTAAACTTTCTTGTTTTGGATGTTTTATAAGTCTATTGTACGCATTAAGCATAATTTTTTGGGAAGCACCCCATCGAAATAATGAAAAAACGATAAAGTTGGCCAAATTGACTCTTAAATAGCTATTTTCATCATATTTCCGGGCAGAAACAATTATATCTTTGGGAATAATTTTAAACTTATATTGCTTTTTAGCTCTAATTATAAACTCGTATTCTTCCATAATTCGCATTTTGTCATTGAAGCCATCCAGTTTTTGAAATGCAGTCTTGGTAATGTATAAGCTTTGATCGCCTCCACGGAAAACAATACTCTTAAAACGAGTAAAATAGGAGTTTATAGCTAATAGAAAGCTGTTAGAATCAAATTTAAAACGGAAGCAGCCAAATTCAAATCCTTGTTTTATAGCAGACTTGATTTCCTCAAAGAAGTGTTCGGGAGGACGGGTATCGGCATGTACAAAATAGAGCACAGCTCCTGTTGCTACTCTTGCACCTTCATTCATTTGATATGCCCTACACATGCGGTCACAACTTAAAAAAGTCGCACCAATACTGGTTGAAAGATCACGGGTATTATCTGAACTTCCCGCATCAGCAACAATTAATTCGTAGGCAACTCCTTTAAGTTGACTTTTTAAGTAAGTCAGCAGTTTTTCAATATTCCCTGCTTCATTTAATGTCGGTATAATGACACTCAACTCCATCAATTAAAATCTCAAAATTTGAACGAACTTAGGACTTTTTCTTTACGTAACTTTCAAAACTAAACTTCACCAGGATAATGAATCTAATAAAGTCACTATCAAAAATCTATATCGTCCTCATAGCATTTGGGCTTCTCCTATCCTGCTCATGCAGCAACCAATCAGAGTTAATGAAGACCAATAGCAATAACATCAATACAAAGTATGTTCTTTTCTCTACCTCATTACTAAATGCAGTGAAAGCAAGTAAGCAATCACAAGTGAACGAAATTCGATCTACTTTAAAAACAGTTCATGAAGACTCATTGGCCAGTAGTCTAAGTACAGATGCTCAAAAGAAGGCTTTTTGGATAAACATTTATAATGCACACATACAGATTCTCTTAAGCGAAGATTCGACCTTATTTGATGACCGAGGAAAATTTTTTGGAGCTCCTAGAGTTACAATTGCTGGAAATAAGTTAAGTTTTGACGATATTGAACATGGAATAATTCGAAGCTCAAAAATTAAACTCTCATTAGGCTTGTTGCGAAATCCCTTTGCTAGTAGTTTTGAAAAAAAGTTTAGAACAAAAGAAACAGATGGTCGGGTCCATTTTGCTCTGAATTGCGGTGCTAAGAGTTGTCCTTTAGTGGCTGTATATGAAGCCAATAATTTTGATGAAAAAATTGATCAGGTAGCAAAAAAGTTCCTACATAAAGTTTCCACCTATAAGCCAGATGAAGATAAGGTGATAACTACCCCACTTTTCAGTTGGTTCAGGGGAGACTTTAATGGTAAAAAAGGGGTGCTGAAATTCTTAAAAAAGTATGACGTTGTTCCAGAAGACAAGAAACCAAGTATTAGCTATGACAATTATGATTGGACCTTAAGTTTAGGGAATTATTATGAAAGCAATTAAACTTTTATTTCTGCTCATGTTAAGTTCATTTTTTAAATCCAACAGTCAAGAAGTTGAAAGCTCCACTTATAATGTAATGCTACAAGCCTTGCTTTCACATTCTGTAAAAGAAGTATCAGTTTCGCAACTTAAAAATGGTGAAAAAGACATTATATATTTAGATAGCAGAGCAAAAGAGGAGTATGAGGTAAGCCATATAGAAGATGCCATTTGGGTGGGTTATGAAAATCCTGATTTTTCAAGAATCAGTAGTTTGGATAAAGACAGTAAGCTGGTAGTTTATTGTTCAGTTGGTTACCGAAGTGAAAAGCTTGCAGAAAAATTAAAAGCCAAGGGATTTACTAATGTTTCTAATTTATATGGTGGAATATTTGAGTGGAAAAATCAAGGCTATCAAGTTGTTGATGAAAAGAATGAACCTACAGATAGCGTCCATGCCTACAACAAAGTGTGGGGCATTTGGCTGAATAATGGTGTTAAGGTGTATTAATGAAAGCATAAATGGATTGAATACACGCTATTCGATCGGATTGACTCCGTCTGGCCTTTTACTTCTTATACCATTTTAACTTATCATTATCGTTAAGCCATTCCCTTAAAGTATAATGCCGAGGTAATTTTTAAGGAGCATTTATGCGACAACCAGTCCCGACACATCGGGATTTAAAATAACAATCGGTATGAATAGTGCCCACATCAAAAGTAAAAGCAAGCTTTGCTTGGCTTTTTTATTTTCAAAAAAGGGAGCTAAATACAAGCTACTCGATCGGATTGACTCCGTCTGGCCTTTTTCTTCTAGCTAGTGCCCTCATCAAAAGTAAAAGCAAGCTTCGCTTGGCTTTTTTATGCTCCAAGCATTCAGATTAATGAAATTACCCTTTAGCTTGGAGCATAAAAAAAGTCAGACATTCGTCTGACTTTTACTTTTGATGGGTGGAAGATCGGACTCGAACCGACGACTTCCGGCACCACAAACCAGCGCTCTAACCAACTGAGCTACATCCACCATTTTGAGGGCGCAAAGATATCAAAATTCCTGCTTTTCTAATTGTGATTGCAATCTTTTTTAAATTTCAAGATTCTAATGTCTAAGTCATCAATATATACCGTATTTCCACCGCTATTCCACGAGTAAAATTCAATACTAGCATTGCCTTTAAGAAAAGTTGGTATTTCATAAATCAATTTCAAATGCTTCCACGATCCCGTCTCCTCTATTAACTCTCCAAAATCTTTCTCCTCATAATGTATTATCTCCCCCTCATTCTTAATTACCATTATCAACTTTATAGCATTTCTGGTCGCCAAGTTTGCTTCTAAATCAACCAAAGCGCTTAAACCATTTGAAGACAAATCTATTCTCTGAAACTTTATATTGAGTCCATATTCATTATCAAAAGCTAATTTATAAGCAAAGTCTCCATTGTATTTTTTTGTTGAAGAGCGCATATTTTCAATGCCGTACTCAGGGTCTATAAATTCAAAATCGATAAACTTTGATGCTACAATTGTTGCTTCGTTTAACCCTAGAAATTGACTTAGCTTGTTATATTCTCCTTTATTCCTTTTATAAACTCCTAGTCGCTCATTCCCTCCTATTCGTTTAAATTGATGAACTATTTCTGGGTATAATGGATAAATCTCCGACAAAAATAAGTTATGAGGTAAGAGTAAATAATCATAGTCCCAATCTAAAGCTTCATCAATTAAATGCTTAGAATTATTTAATAAGGTATAGCCTTTTCTCCGGGTTTGAATCAATGGCAAATTAGCTCCATGACTTCCTAAAATTAACACCTTGGCATCCATTCCAACCTCCAAACAGTCTAATAATGCATCAGCACCTTCTAAACTGTTTACAGTAGAAGTTACTTCATTCCAGTAAACAGGATTTGTTCGATTCTCTTGTACTTCAATAGCTCGTAAAAAAGCAGGTATAAATAAAATGGTAGCAGCAACATATTTTAGATTTTTACTTCTAAAGCGTGGGAAAAAACTTATGCTAACCATTAAAAGTAATGTAATTGGAAGAAAAAAGCTATCTAAGAAGTAATAGTCATGTTGTGGAAACTGACGAATCATAACAATTAAAAAAAGAACATCTGCCAATAATGCAGCTATTGAAATAACAAATAACTTCCGATGTATATCCAAAGCGACTGTTTTGTTTTTTCGATATATAATACCTCCTATGATGAATAAAAACGCCATAATAAGGTAATGCAGCTTTGAGAAATAATCAAGCTTCCATGAACTCCATGTCATTTGCAAATAGTCAATGAATTCTGGCAAACTTGAAGCCATTAAAAACTGATTCAAGAAAATAGAGCCGTGCTCCTTAGCAAGCAAGAAATTATAGTATCGATAGACAATAAGAAAAGTAAGTCCAATCAAAAATGGCAATAAATGAGCTACTGAAAACTTTCTACTTTTTATTGCATCAATTAAATACCACAGACCAATAGCACAAAAGAAAATTAAATAAGTGGTGCGCATAGCAGCTGCCATTGTAATAAATACAATTGCCCAAATAAATGCAGCGTATACTCCATATTTAAAATGCTTAATCAAAAAATAGCATGAAATAAATGCCGTAGATAGCGCTGGCATACTAATCAGCATACCCGTTTGGTAATAAACAAAAACGGGAGAGCTAATCACAAATAGTAAAACCAAGTAACTGCGCGCTAAGCTTTGAGTAACTAGATAGCTAGACTTAAAGAGTAAAAACAAACCCAAACAGCTGTAAAGAAAGACTACTAGTCGATAAACTATTGGACTAGTAAAACCAGTAATTTGCATTGCACCAGCAACTAAATATTGAAAAATTGGGAAGTCCACAGCAGTAACACCACTTGCTGTTGTTTTACCATTATCACCGGGAAACTGTGGGTTGAGAACAAAGGTTTCTGGTTTAAAAAAGTCAAAGCCATTGTCAATAAATCCTAAGGCTATAGCATATTGGCCACCTTCTGCCCATGCATGAACATGCTTGGGAAAAGTAGTAATTCTATTGTGACCAAAGAAAAGACCAAGTCCTATAATTAAAACCCATACACCTAGGGATTGCCTTAGATTCATTTTTACCCTTAAAATAAGAAGTTAAAACTACTTGAATTTGCTTGGATTCGATAACTATTAGACATAAAAAGGCCTGAGAACTAACTCAGGCCTTATAAAATCTGTTTAATGGGATTTACACGGTTTGTTCTTCGTGTTTACCCTCCATCACCTCTTCTACTAATTTAGAGTTAAATGCTGGCAAGTCATTTGGGTTTCTAGAGGTCACTAAACCTTCGTCCACAACAACTTCTTCATCTACCCAATTTGCTCCTGCATTCATTAAATCCTTTTTTATTGAATGAAATGATGTCATTTTTCTACCATCAACTACTTCAGCATTAATAAGTACTTGTGGTCCGTGGCAAATTGAAGCTACAGGTTTGTGCTCCTTAAAAAAGCCTCGAACAAAATTTATTGCTTGCTCATCTCTTCTTAGTAAGTCTGGATTTATTACACCACCAGGGATGAGTAATGCATTAAAATCACTAGAAGAAACGTCATTTACTAGTTTGTCAACTTTTACTGAGTTACTCCAGTTTCCATCATTCCAACCTTTGATTTCTCCATGCTTTAATGAAACCACATGTGTTTCTATTCCAGCATTCTCCATAGCTTCTTTTGGAGACATTAATTCTGATTCTTCATATCCGTCTGTAGCTAAAATAGCTACCTTTTTTCTTTCTGAATTGTTCATATTCTAAATTTTTAACTGATTAAAAAAGTGAATTGAGTTTTGGTTCGGAAGGAAAAACTGCAAGTAATAACTACTTGCAGTAAATTATTTTTTAAATGCTATCGATAAAACTCTTTATTTCATCTTTAGTTTTTCCTGTCTTTTCTTGGATTTTACCTAAGATTTGTTCTTCTTGTCCTTGGGTGTAAGTCAAATCATCGTCGGTTAACTCACCGTACTGCTCTTTTAAGCTTCCTTTTATTTGATTCCAATTTCCTTTCATTTTGTCTTCTATCGCACTCATAATATTTTAGTTTAAATGTTCATTAGTTATAGTGCGAATGTTATTCCAAAAAATGCTATCAAAATATTTCTACTGATTATCAGCAAGTTACACCTACCTTAAATCTTATGTATTAAATAATTGGTGGAATATTCTCAACAAGGTGTAGAGTAATGAAGAATTCAGGGACTATAGTTAATCCTTAAGTACCAGAAATTCCTTGGTTGGAAGTTTAAACTCGTTTAATAGGATTTCAATCATATTTTTTCCCTTAGACAAATACACAGTAGAAAAATTGTCATGACGCTCTTGCAAGCCACCATTTGGGAATAGGGTGGTTTTTAAATGATTGATTTGGCTGCTCGCCGTAGCTTTCTTTTTCCGTTCGGTTCGAATTATTTTCTCAGAAAGTTGATTCAGCTCTTTTTGATGTTTTGTTTTTAGGGCCTCCAAGTGAGGATGCAATGAGGCGTCAATTTTTTCTATCTTTTCTTCTAATTTGTCATAGAAAGTGCTTGCTGCTTCTTTTTCCTCCGTCAACTCGAGGTCGTATTCAGCATTTTCTTTTACCCACTCTTTCAGTAGCACTCCTTCATCAAAGAATAACTGCTCCAATGAAATATTCAGTTGATTTAAATACTTTGTCTGCTTTAGATCTAACCACATGGCAGAGTTTCGAAGCAACAGCACTGGCACTGGAAGCTTAAAGTGTTCAAATGTCGACTTCAATTGAAACCAGTAGGCCAACTCCCCTCCGCCACCAATATAGGCAAGGTTTGGAAGTATTAATTCTTGATATATTGGCCTAAGCAGCACATTAGGACTAAACCGTTCTGGGTATTCGTCTAATTCTTGAAGTATTTCCTGCTCTGAAAAGCTTAGTGTTGTATCGTGAATAAAGTAGGTGTCGTTCTCCTTAACAATTCGATTTCGACTGTCATCTGTCAAGTAAAACAAATTGATTTCTCTAGCATTTACCTGAGTTTTATACTGCTTTGCTAAGTCTTCACTTTGCTGACTTACAAAGTCTGAAGAAACTTCATTCAGCAACTCATCCTTCACTAATGGGGTAAATTCTTGCTTAAGTGGAACATCATCACCATCTATTACCACTACTCCGTAATCTGAGAATAATTCGTTGACCAAAAACCGAGTAGCATCTGCCAAGTTATCGTGCTGGAGATAACTCTTCTCAAAGAGACTCTTCAGCTCTTCTCCGTGGGTGGAATAATCAACTAATAATTCTTTAAATTCATTGAAAACTTTGTCCAAACTAGCTGTGTTCATTCTGCCCACAGCACCTTTTTGGTCTGTTTTCCACTGCAGCTTTTCACCCTTGAATTGAAAATGACTGATTTCTTCAAAATCATGATCTTCAGTCGCCATCCAATAGACAGGAACAAAATTTTTATCTGGAAAAGTGGACTTTAAGGTCTGGGCTAACTTAATTGCACTAACAATTTTGTAAATAAAATACAGGGGGCCAGTAAACAAGCACAATTGATGCCCGGTTGTCACTGTAAAGGTCCCCTCCTCCTCGAGGGCTGTTATATTTTCCTCAACTTGAGGTGATTTCTTAAGTTTAATGCCACCATCTTTGTACTGACGATTTAAGGAATCGACCAATACTTTTCGTTGCTTATTAGAAAATGATTTATTCTCAATGGCTGATTTAAACGCCTTTATCTCTGGAGAATAGTGGTAAAATGGAGCGAGTTGTTCTTTTCCGGCTAAATAATCAAGAATTATTTTAGAAAAGTATCCGGTTTTTTTGAAGTGAAGACAGTCTGTTTCCATTAATGCTCCGCAATTTCGCCAAAAAGATCGAAATGCTCAGCGCGCTTAATCTTAACTTTTGCAAAATCACCAATGCGCACATATTCAGACTTAGGAACAAGTACTTCGTTATCTACTTCTGGGGAATCAAACTCAGTTCGCCCAACAAAATAATCACCTTCTACACGATCAAACAACACGTTATACGTCTTTCCTACTTTTTCTTGATTCAGTTGAAATGAAATTTCACTTTGTATATCCATTATACGATTTGCACGCTCTTGCTTTACCTCTTCAGGAACATCATCCTCTAGATTAAAGGCATGAGTGTTCTCTTCGTGTGAGTAGGTAAAAATGCCTAAGCGATCAAATCGTTGCTCTTTTACCCATGCTTCCAGTTGTTCAAAATCTTCTTCCGTCTCTCCAGGATAACCAGCAATCAATGTAGTACGAATGGTCATTTCAGGCACTTCAGCTCTAAAATTAGCTAATAACTCATTCGTCTTTTTCATAGTCGTTCCTCTACGCATAGACTTTAGCATTGGGTCACTAATGTGTTGCAATGGTATGTCGATATAATTGCAAATATTGTCGCGTTCACGCATTACTTTTAACACGTCCAATGGAAAACCAGATGGAAATGCATAATGCAATCGTATCCACTCTATCCCTTCTACATCAGAAAGCTTTTCCAATAATTCGGCTAAGTTTCTTTTTTTGTAAATATCTAAGCCATAATAGGTTAAATCTTGTGCAATAAGAATTAACTCCTTCACCCCTTGTGCTGCCAGTTGCTTGGCATTGCGCACCAATTCCTCAATAGGAGTGCTCACGTGTTTACCTCTCATCAATGGAATTGCACAAAATGAGCATGGGCGATCACAACCTTCGGCAATTTTAAAATAAGCGTAATGGTTAGGGGTAGTAATTAAACGCTCTCCTATTAATTCTTTTTTATAGTCGGCTTTTAGCGTTTTTAAAAGTCGTGGAAGTTCTCTAGTTCCAAAGAAGGCATCTACATTTGGAATTTCAGCCGCTAATTCATCTCGGTATCGTTCAGATAAGCAGCCAGTAACAAAAACTTTATCTACTCTGCCATCAGCTTTTGCGTCGGCATAAGTTAGTATGGTATCAATTGATTCTTGCTTTGCATTATCAATGAATCCGCAGGTGTTAATGATAACAATTTCGGCATCTTCATTTTTACTTTCATGCTCCACATCAAACTTGTTAGCTTTCAGCTGACTCATCATTACTTCAGAATCGAAGATGTTTTTTGAGCAACCTAGCGTAACTACATTGACTTTATTCTTTTTTAATGTTTTTGTTTTCATTTACTCAACTTCGATTTATTGAATTAGATTTTAATATTTTTTTGTTTAGAATCAACTGATCACCAAAGAGTCTGTTTAACCGTCAATCAAAAATCTAAAATCGTCAATTAAAAAGGCTGTCCACAAATTCTTTGCGGTTAAATACTTGTAGGTGATCCATACCTTCTCCAACTCCAATGTACTTTACAGGAATTTTAAATTGATCAGATATCCCAATAACCACTCCACCTTTAGCTGTACCGTCAAGTTTTGTTAATGCCAAAGCATTTACTTCAGTTGCTGCAGTAAATTGCTTCGCTTGTTCAAATGCATTCTGACCTGTCGAGCCATCTAAAACCAATAAAATTTCGTGAGGAGCATCAGGAATAACTTTCTGCATCACGCGTTTAATTTTAGTCAACTCATTCATTAAGTTGATTTTGTTGTGCAAACGCCCAGCAGTATCAATAATGGCTACGTCTGCATTAGCTGAAACAGCAGACTGTAAGGTGTCAAATGCTACCGATGCAGGATCAGCTCCCATTCCTTGACTAACAATAGGCACTCCTACTCGCTCAGACCAAATTTTTAATTGATCAACAGCAGCAGCTCTAAAGGTATCAGAAGCACCTAAAACCACTTTTTTATCCAATTTCTTAAATTGATGAGCTAGCTTCCCAATGGTAGTTGTTTTACCAACACCATTCACTCCCACAACCATAATTACATATGGCTTCTTATCTGCTGGTAAAGTAAACTTCTCGTAATCAGTTGTATTGTTTTCCGCTAATAGTTCGGCAATTTCACTGCGTAAAATATCATTCAACTCTGAAGTATTTACATATTTGTCCTTAGCAACTCTAGATTCAATGCGTTCGATAATTTTTAAGGTAGTATTTACACCAACATCAGAGGTGATTAGGACCTCCTCCAGGTCGTCTAATACCTGATCATCAACCTTAGTTTTTCCAACAACAGCACGACTTAGTTTACCAAAAAAACTCTCCTTGGTTTTGCTTAGCCCTTCGTCTAAAACTTCTTTTTTTTCTTTTGAGAATATGTTAAATAGACCCATAACACTTGAAAATAAAAAAGGCTTCTCTCAATATGAAAGAAGCCCAATTAACCTATTAATTTTTTACACTTATTTTTTATCGAAAAAATCCTTTACCTGATCGTTAGGAACCATTTCTTCTTTAAAAGAATAGGAGTTAGTTTTTTCAGACTTCACCATTTTAATTACTTTGGTAAAAGCCTTTCCTTCTCCTTTCTGAAGTGATGCAACTGTCTTCTTAGCCATGTCTTAAAATTTACTTGATTTCTTTGTGAACCGTCATTTTTTTCAAAATCGGGTTGTATTTTTTTATCTCCATTCTATCTGGAGTATTTTTTCTATTCTTAGTGGTAATATAGCGTGACGTGCCTGCCATTCCGCTTTCTTTATGCTCAGTGCACTCAAGAATAACTTGAATTCGATTACCTTTTGATTTTTTCGCCATTGTTCTACGCTTTATTTACGGGAGCGCAAATTTAACTAAAATTTCTATACACGAAAATAGAAATTGAAATTATTTTAGTCCTTTTTCAAGTTGACTGCTTTGCATCAATTTCTCAATCTCACCAATAGTTCTAGGTGCCATCGCAGAAAGATTTTCAGGTTCTCCTGCAGTTATCAGAATATCATCTTCAATGCGCACCCCTATGTTCCACCATTTTGGGTCACAATTAGAGCCTTCTGCAATATAGATTCCAGGCTCAACAGTTATCACTTGATTTGGCGCAAAAGCCATATACAATCCAGCATCGTGTACATCCAGCCCAAGGTAATGAGAAGTACCGTGCATGAAATAATTTCCAACCTCCGATGCATTCTCGATAATTTTCAACTTCATTAATCCATCTGTAATCACTTTTAAAGCAGCCCGATGAGGCTCCCAAAAGGTATTACCAGCTACTGATGCTTCAATTCCAGCATTCTGTGCCTCCAACACTAAATTATAAATTTGCTTTTCTTCTTTAGAAAATTTTCCTGATGGAGGTATTGTTCTTGTTACATCTGCTGTGTAAGCATGGTACTCTGCTCCAACATCACTAACCAACAACCCACCGTTTTTCAATGGTCTACGGTTGCTGGTGTAATGTAAAATACATGAATTCTCACCACTTCCTTGGATACTTGGGAATCCCGGATATTCGGCTCCATTTTTCTTGAAAACATACTCAATGATGGCTTCCGTTTCATACTCAGCCATCTCAGGCTCAATGTTTTTCATTAACTCAATTTGTGCCTCGCAAGTGATATCTATTGCCTTCCTCAAGAGCACTAACTCCTCGGCTGTTTTGCTTTGTCGCAATTGAGCCGTTAAAACAGGCAGCATTCGAGCACTTCCTTGATGACTTTTATCCACTTTCTGAGAAAGATGAGCATATAAGCCACTTAAATTATCCGTTTTAGAAGTATCTTCATCTTCCATGGCTTCAGGTTCTTGGAAATAAACTGTTTTTAAGTTATTCATTGCCAAGTCAGCAGTATCAAATGAAGTATTTATTGCAACTGCTTCAAAACCAAGTTGCTTTTTTGCATTTTCACCCCCTAATCTTCGACCTTCCCACAATTCCATACCAGGGTCTCGCTCTTGAACATAGATTATTTCATTGGTTTTTTCTCCATTGATTACTTGGTCCTCTTTGAAAATAACCACTACTGCATTTGGCTCCCTGTAGCCACTGAAATAATAAAAGTTTGGGTCTTGGTGGTATTCATAATAAACATCATTGGATCTTTTCCGCTCAGGAGCAGCAAAAAAAACAGCAGCAGAACTATCGGGCAATAAGGCACGCAAAGAATCGCGACGTGCTTTATGAAAACTTGCGGGCAAGAAATCAGTATCGTACTGATAATAAGAAGGCTTGTCGTTTACTTTTAAGTCGAGCTTTTCCTCTTGAGCATTGACCTTGACTAAAGCAAAAAGTAAAAATAGTGATGCAATTAAGCGCATAGTTGTTAGTTTAAAACAAAGTTACAAAATGAATACACTATGCGGCATAAACTAAAAAATCCCGCATGATTATCATGCAGGATTTCCTTTAAAGTAGATTGATATCTACATATATCCTTTTGCTTTGGCTTCTTTAAGGCAAGCAGTTAAACCATTTTTGTTAATGTTACGAATACCTGCTGCAGAAACTTTTAATGTAACCCATGAATCTGAATCAGGGTTGTAAAATTTTCTTGAAAACAAATTTGGCTGAAAAGTCCTTCTGGTTCTTTTCTTTGAGTGAGAAACATTGTTTCCTGTTATTACCTTCTTTCCTGTAATTTGACAAACTTTTGACATGGCCTTATTTATTATATATCTTCTTAAGAAGTTATTTCAATTTTTCGGAGTGCAAAATAAAGATTTTTTATTGAGCTAAACAACATCAAAGTTGATGATTTTTTCATTTAAAAAATGAAGCTAGTTTCTATGAAATCTTACCTTCGCAAAAAAATCAAAGATATGAATAAAAGTATACTCTCACTAATAGTACTAATTGGACTTGCAATTAGCACCAATGCTCAAATCTGTTATAAAGCAATGGATGTAAAAAACGACGTAACAGTGAAGTACAAATGGAAGGAAAATAAGGAAGGTAAACGAGAGCTTAGAATAAAGTTTAAAAATCAAACTGGCTCTGCAGTGAATGTAGACACTGAATTTGGTTTTTACTTGAACGGAGTAATGGAAGAAAAAGTAGTAATAAATGACTGCTTAAAGAAATCATTCTTCGATAACTGGTTTCGACCTGTTCACATCATCATGAGCGAAACCTTAACTAATGAGCAGTTAACAAGTAAAGAATTAGAGGTTCAAGTGAGTGAAATGAATACTACCAAAGTTGAAGAATGCCGAGAAACAGATAGCTAATGTATTAGCCATTCTTGTGGCCGTTGCATGCTTTGGGGCCTCAGCTCAATTGAGTATCAATTTGCCCGAGGGCGTTGCAGTGGCTCCAATCACTGGGCAGACCCTTGCAATTCTAGTCGCTGCTCATTTTTTAAAATGGAAAAAAGCTGCCATTAGCGTACTCCTATACTTTTTGCTAGGTGCTTTAGGATTGCCTGTTTTTTCAGATTTCTCTTCTGGTCTCGATGTTTTTGTTAGTCCATCTGCAGGATATTTAGCTGGTTTTTTATTGGCTGCAGTTTTAGTTGGAAGAATGGCAGAGCTTAGAAAAGAAAAATTTACTAACTACCTCCTATCCCAAACTTTTGGTACTCTTTTAATTTTAGTGACAGGTGGTATAGGTTTACTATTGTTTTTACCTGCTTATGAAATTTTTGCAAAAGGAATACTCCCTTTCTTAGCCGGAGGACTGGTTAAAATTATATTAGCTTCAATTCTAATTGCTGTTTATACCAATGTTACATCATTGATTAGAAACAACTAATTAATGTACCAAGCTACAATAAGGGCAAATGAAACTCGTTTTTTGATCTCCATAATGCTTCAGTTGAAGTTAAATGCAGTTTTAGATTAAATAAAGTTATTCTGATTTCATATTATTGCAGCTATGTCTCAAAAACTTCGAGTATTGTTTTTACCTAAATGGTACCCAAGTAAATTTGACAGATTCGATGGTAATTTTATCGAAAATCATGCTAAAGCAGTGCATAGCAAATGTAACTTAGGAGTAATTTTTGTTCACTCTTCTCCCCATGAAATAGAAAAGTACAACATTGAAAAAAGCACTCCTCATGGATTTACTGAATACCGTATTTTTTATAGAAAACCGAAAAGTTCAATTCGGATTCTCAATCAGCTAATTGGCTTCTTTCGATACTTTAAGGCTCAAAAAATCGGCTATAAGCAATACCTAAAGGAAATCGGTACTCCTCAATTGAGCCACATTCATATCAACGGACGATCTGCCATGTTAGCGCTTTATCTTAGACTTAAATCTAATATTCCTTTTTTACTCACAGAGCATTGGTCTGGCTACATCAAAGAAAATGGTGCTTTTAAAGGATATTTAAGAAAGCTTGCTTACCGTTATATTGCTAAAAAATCAATCTTTATTACAACCGTATCCACTTTTTTAAAGAAATCGATGGAAACTCATGGGATTAAAGGAGCGTTTGAAATAATTCCAAATGTTGTAGATACTTCTATTTTCAAACATAAAAAAAAGAAATCTTCAACAGTCAAACGTATAATACATATTTCAAACCTTAGTTATGCTCCAAAGAACTTACATCAAATTATTGAGGCACTAGATAGGGTTGGGAAAGAAAGAACAGACTTTGAGTTTGATTTGATTGGAACCGGCCCAGACGAAGATGAAATGATTTATAAATTAAATCAGTCCTCCATTAAAAATAGATATAAGTTTTACGGGGAAGTTTCGATGAAAATGGTTTCAGAACTACTATCAAATGCTCACTTTCTGCTTTTATACAGTAGTTACGAAACTCAATCTGTTGTGCTCATTGAGTCCTTTGCATGTGGTATCCCGGTTCTTTCATCAAATGTTGGTGGAATACCAGAGTACTTGAATGAAAAAAGAGGAATTTTGATACAACCCAATCAAATGGATGAACTAATTTCTGCTATTCATAAAATGTTGGACGGGGCTAATACTTACGATTCTGAGAAAATGAGGCAATATGCAATTAATAAGTTTAGTGAAAACGTAATTGCCCAGCGTTTTCTTTCTTTATATGAAAAAGCACTGAACGCTGATGAAGCCTAAAACTAAACTCCGATTTGCAGTGCTGCTTGATAGCAAGTGGCTAAAAAAATGGCAAGCCGATGCTATTGAAGACTTAATTAAGTCTGAATTAGCTGAATGCGTTCAGCTAATTCAAAACAAAAATGAGACAAGCTATACAACAATAAAGCTATCTTTAGGATATAAAATTATAGATCGAATAACCAGAAACTCTGGCCCCCTAGAAGTTGTAAATATAGAAGATCTGCTAACTTCTATACCGCTTGTAAAAGTCAAACCAATTCAAAAAGGCAATGCTAATTATTTTGCAGATGAAGACTTAGACAGTATCAAACAGTTAAATCTAGATTTTCTTCTCCGCTTTGGATTTGGCATTTTAAAAGGCGAAATTTTAAGTATTCCAACTTTTGGAGTTTGGTCTTTCCACCATGGAGATCCTACTCAATTTAGAGGGGGGCCTGCTGGCTTTTGGGAAATTTACAATAAATCCCATACTACAGCTGCTATCTTACAGCGGATAAACCACCAGCTCGATCAAGGCGAAGTATTAAGAAGAGGCGACTTTCAAACTATTAATCACAGCTACAAGGCGAACCTTCATCATGTTTTAGAGGAAGCCAAGTATTGGCCAACTTTAGTAGCTAAACAAATCTGTTTCAATGATTATGAAACTTTTAAGAAAGAAAGTAAAACCAAAGGCAAGCTTTATAAAATTCCTTCTACCCTTCAAACTATCTATTTTGCTAAAAAATTAATTAGCAACAAGATAAAATTTCATTGGAACGCGCTTTTTAAAGCTGAGAAATGGAATATTGGCATTGTCGATCAGCCCATTGATTCATTAGTAACTCAGGAGTTAGCTAAAGTAAAATGGATTAAGGAAGCACCCAAAAACAGGTATTATGCTGATCCTTTTCCCCTATCAGATAAAGTCATTTTAGCTGAATGCTATAATTATAGAAGCCAAAAAGGAGAAATTATTCAATTGGACAATGAAGGATATCAGCAAGGAACTTTTTTAAGTAAAAAAACCCACCTTTCCTACCCTTATACTATAAAAACTGACTCAGCAAAGTACCTTCTACCTGAGAATTATAAAAATAAGTCGCTTTGTTTGTATAAAATTGAAGGAAATAAAATAGTCAAGGAAATCCATCTCTTAAAAGGAGGTTGGATTGACCCAAGCATCACCTTCTTTGAAAACCGTTGGTGGTTATTTTGTACCTCCAAAAAATCACCTAATGAAGCACTCTACTTGTTTTATGCTGAACATATTGAAGGTCCCTATCATCCCCATTTACTTAATCCAGTATTAGAAGACATTAAAAGTGCTAGACCTGCTGGCACAATGTTTTATAAGGATAACAAGTTATACAGATTCGGTCAAAATTGTTCTGAAACCTATGGAGGAAGCATACAAATGAAAAAAATAATCAAATTAAGCCCACACGACTATCAAGAAGAATTTGTAAAGAAGTTCACAGCAAAAGAGTTTAGAACATATGACAAAGGAGTCCATACCCTCTCTGCTTTCGGAGACAAGATATTAGTTGATGCTAAACGTTTTCACTTCAATTATCAAAATTTCAAAGCGCAGTTATTAAACAAATTAAGAACAATTAAAAAGTGATTGCTAAGATTATAAATACGGTTGTAATAAAAGTATTGCTTGCCTTGCTTTCTATCTTTTTACTACTGCTTAATTCTAACTTTTTGGGGGCTGAGGGCTTAGGAACCATTGCGCTTATTATTCTTGAAATTGCTATTTATTTATTGATTTCAAACTTAGTTACAGGAGGGAGTTTAGTGTATTATGCCTCTAGAATAAGAATTACAGAGCTTTTTATTATCTCTTATACTTGGATGATAACAACTGCCTTGTTTCTCTATTTTACGCTTTCGTATATTCCATTCATCTCGATAGAATATTTAGATCATATTCTCTTACTTGGCTTGCTTCAATCTGGAGTAAGCACGCATATTAATTTACTAGCAGGTAAGCAACAAATTAAACCCTTTAACTTGACTTCCCTTATTCAAGGCTTGGTTCAAGTATTATCACTTTCTTATTTTTACTTTATTTTGAATGATAAAACAGTAATTTCTTTTATTTACAGCACCTATATTGCATATGCTATTGCTTTCTTCTACAGTCTATTAAAACTAATTCCCTACCTTGAATTAAGCTTATCACTTCCTAAAAAGAACTCTTTTTCGACTGTTATTCAATATGGGTTTTACATTCAAACTGCAAACATCTCTCAACTTTTAAATTATCGATTAAGTTACTTTTTATTGGAATATTATTCAGGAAGATCGGCAATTGGGCAATTTACCGCGGGAGTTCAGCTTTCGGAAGGAGTGCTTTTACCGAGCAAAAGTATAGGTATTGTCCAGTATGCAAGGCTTTCAAATACAAAAAGCATATTAAAGTCAGCCAATTTAACCCTTACACTTTTAAAGCTAAGCTTTATTATTACCCTGCCCTTTCTTCTGATTCTAATTGCAATACCCAATGCTGTTTTTATTGCATTGTTGGGCGAGGACTTTGGATTAACTTCTCTTGTGATTAGTTTAATGTCTATTGGAATCATCATGTTAGCTTCAGAAGTAATCTTGAGTCGCTTTTTTTCTGGCAGTGGTCATCAAAAAGTAAATGCTACTTCCTCTACTTTGGGTTTAATCGCAACAATGGTTTTTGGATTTCTACTTATTCCACATTATGGATTTAAAGGTGCTGCGATTACTTACTCCTTATCTTTTTCAGCCATGTTTATATACATGCTATTTAAGTTTAGGCAAATTACAGGAGTTGGTTTTCAGCGGTTCTTAATTTCCAAGACTGATTTTCAACTTATCTTTCGTGTAGTTCGTCGCTTTGGTCGTCGAGCTAGTAATTAGGTTAAATCAGACAAATTATTTACACCTAAAGGGCGCTCTACTGTGAAACCTTCCGCATAATCCACATTGATATACCTTCCCATATCTGCCATTCGACCTCTGATGAAGTCAAAAAAGTTTTTCATGGTTAAAGGAGATTCTGGTTCTTTAGATGCTGGATTATAAAATTGAGATTTAAACGCTTTTATGGCATCAATTTTTTGATCAACATAAGGGCTTATGTCTACTACAAAATCAGGAATTATAAATCGATCTTGAATGTAATTGTAGATTGCTTTTGGTCTCCAAGGTTCCTGTTCAACTCCATCATACTCGGTCACAATTTTCCTCAATCCACTGTAAAAGCAAGCATCAGAAATAAGTTTTGATGCCCTCCCATGATCAGGGTGACGGTCGTGTTTTGCATTAGAAAGTACAATGTCTGGTTGATATTTTCTTAAAACTCTGGCAATAGCCACTTGATGCACTTCATTATTTTCAAAAAAACCATCCTTAAACTTCAGGTTCTCCCTGCAACTCAGACCCAGTATTTCAGCAGAATTATTGGCTTCTTCCAAGCGCAATTCAGCTGACCCTCTTGTACCTAGCTCCCCTTGAGTTAGGTCTAAAATTCCAACCTTAGCTCCAGTTGCTATTTCTTTTAAAATAGTACCGGCACAACTCAGTTCAATATCGTCAGGATGAGCCCCTATGGCTAAAATTTTTAATTTCAAACTAGTTGTTTATCCAATTTATAATTTCCTCAGAAGCAGGACTTTCCCTTGGTGGAACCATACTAACATAGTTACCCTCCTCATCAATTAAAAATTTTTGAAAATTCCAAGTTACCTCTGCATCTTCTACTCCATTTTTTTTCTTTTGTGTCAGCCACTGATACACCTCGTTTTGATCTTCCCCTTTTACAGATATTTTCGACATCATTGGAAAAGTCACTCCATAATTCTTTTTACAAAAGCCTTTTATTTCCTCATCTGTTCCGGGTTCTTGACCTCCAAAATTATTTGCTGGAAAGCCTATAATTGTGAATTGCTCCCCACCATATTCCTTGTAAACCTCTTCCAAGGTTTCATATTGAGGAGTTAAACCACATTCAGATGCAGTATTTACTACTAGTACCTTTTTTCCTTTTAACTGAGCTAAATCAAAGCTATTCCCATTGATATCAGTAACTGTGAAATCGTGAAGTGTCATTTTTTGTGCATTTAAAGATGTAAGTGTAATAGCAAACAAACAAATGAAACCAATCATGTTCCTCATATTCAATTATATTAATTTAACGCAAATGAACGAAAAAAGACTTGGTTTAAGGTAAATGCTTCTCTTAGATTTGTTGTTCATTCAATTCGAGAATAGAACCCTATGACAGATATAAAAGACAGGAAAGATATTGAATTACTAGTTGATGCGTTTTATGGTAAAGTAAGAACAGATGATTTACTAGGTCCCATATTTGCAGCAGTAATTAAAGACAATTGGCCCAAACATTTAGAAAAAATGTATGGTTTTTGGGAAACAATCTTATTTAATGTTCGCGCTTACAGCGGAAGCCCTTTTCCACCCCATGCAAAGCTTCCCATTGAAAAACAACACTTCGATCGCTGGCTAAAACTATTTCATGGAACGGTAGATCAACATTTTAAAGGCGAAAAAGCAGAAGAAGTTAAAAACCGTTCTACTCAAATGGGGATGATGTTTAATCATAAGCTAGAACATTTAAGAAATAAAGTCTAATAGCTAAGAAAATTTTTAAGATTAATAATTGGTAAAACGTTCAATTTAAGGCCGCTCCACTTTCAAGATCAATTTAAAATGCCCAAGTTTGTAGGAGATAACAAAAACAAAAAATATTAACATTATGAAAACAAAATACTTTAAATACCTGCCACTAGTTATTGGATTTGCTATGGCTTTTAGTTCATGTTCTGATGACGATTCAGACGATCCAGTACCTTCCTCAACACCAAGACCAGTAGCTACTTATTCTGTAAATGGTTCTGCTGATGATGCTTCTTATGATGTACTTCGAGGAAGTTCAGTAGTAATTTCATACACAGCTAGATCAGCAGCTGGCGGTGGAAAGGATTTAGATGTTATAAGTTTAACTCAATCAGGAGTTAATGCTACTAATAACTTTACAGTAACTTCATCTAATGGCAGGGACTATAATTTTTCCACAGCAGTTCCTCAACAAATTGCAAATGCTGATGACAATAATTTAAGTTTTACGGATACCTTAACTAACATTACGTCTCAAGTTGGTGTTACTTCTTATACTTTCGTAGTAACTGATAATGATGGATTGTCAACTACATCAACTTTTGATATCAACGTAATCACATCCACTCCATTCACCTCAACAGATACTGGAGAAGTTTGGCATATTGCTGGACTTAAAAGAGGAAGTTGGAGTTTGACTGGAGACAGCTCTATCAGCGCAGTAACAGGAAACCCTGATATGAATGCTGACATTATGAATAACAATGTTGTTTCAACACCATTTACAGGATCTTTTGAAGTAGGTGCAAATAGAGCAAACACAGATTTTGTTAAAGCTTCTGCTATGTTTGACTTTTCTACAGCATCTAAAGAAATGGCTCAAGCTGCTTATGATGCAGGAAATAAAATCACTGAAACGGTAGACCCTATTTCTGTTGGGGATGTTTTCATTTTCAATTTAGGAGATGGAAGTCTTTCAATTGTTTCTATAATCACTCTTGATCCAAGTGCATCTTGTGGTTCAGGTTGTGCAAATCCAGGTGTAATGGAATTTGAATACAAGAAGTAAAAATTGATTTATAAAAAAGAATAAAAAGCCACCTCGTTTGAGGTGGCTTTTTTGTTTTAAATTATTTTATACTAATATAATCTTCTAATAGTCTGGCTTGAAAATTAGCTTATGACATTTAGGTTTGTTTATAGAATTTACATTAAACTACAATTTAACTATTCGCTTAACGGCAGTTTCTTTCTTAGAACTAATAATTCGGAGATAATATATTCCATTGTCTAACTGACTAATATCAATTGAGCGGGCATTCTGATTTATTTCTCGAATTACTGCCCCCCTAATATCAAGCAATACCACCTGAGTGATATTAACCTCACTTGTTTTTATATTTATTCTGTCATTTGTTGGGTTTGGGTAAATAGAAATTAATTTGTTTATCCCATTCTCGTTAAAACCTACTGTAGAAATATAACACGAAGAGGTGTCAGTACAATTATTTTCAGTTACCACCACTGCATAACTTCCACCTTGATTTGGAAGGAATTTTTGCTCAGTGGCTCCAGAAATAGGGGCAAAATTATTGTTGCAATCTAACCATTGGTAGCTTGCATCTGTTGCATTTGAAACTAAAGTATCTTGACTAAAAAAGACAGCAGTATCTACATCAAGAATAGTAAGATCAAGTGTAATAATACTATCGCATCCTGCAGCGTTAGTTAAGGTATCCAATGCTGTATTGTTGTCACTGGTGTAGGTTACTCCATCAATCCATGTAAAACTATTACACCCTACCTGCGCGTCTGTATAGCTTGTAGAATTTTTTATTGTTAGGTTTAAGGTAATAATGGAATCACAGCCAGCAGCATTTATAAGCGTATCTGTTGCTGTGGTATTGCTCGAAGTGTAGGTTATGCTATCAATCCATGTATAACTATCGCAGGCTATTATACTATCTGAGTAAAATGTAGTGTTATTGATTGTAAGATTCAAACTAACTATTGAGTCACAGCCTGAAGCATTAGTTAAAGTATCTGTTGCTGTATTATTGCTTGATGTATACGTAATACCATCGATCCAAGTATAACTATCACATGCTTTTATGGAAATCGTTGAGTCGATTGCTATAATTGAAAGGTTAATAGTTAAAAGGGAATCACAGCCTTTTGCATTCTGAATCGTATCTAAATAAAGGCCTGATTGTATCCATAATTTGCCACTTGGAGACAAATAAGGTTTACATGAAGTAACAGAAATCGAATCAAAAGTATCAAAACACTGATTTAACTTCATAATAAAAATATCAGAAAATCCGTTTGAGGCTAAAGTTTTTGTCCCATTCGTATCTGGATCAAAGTCTACCCATCTTTCGAAAATACCAGTTGTGAAAATATTCTCATTTTCATCTAAATAGATTGACCTACCTTGATCTATTTCACTAGCACCAAAGGATTCAGCCCAAATAAAACTCCCATCTTTATCTAACTTCTGAATAAAGATATCTGCTTTGCCATTTGAAGTTAAATTTCGCAACCCTGTAGGATCAGTGTTGAAATTAACTGTTACTTCAAAATATCCGGTAGTATAGACATTTGAACTTGAATCTGTTGTGATTGATAGACCTCTATCTTCTCCAGAACTACCCATTGATTGTGCCCAAACAAAATTACCTGCTGAATCTAATTTCTGAATGAAGATGTCACTTAGACCATTAGATGTCAAATTTCGTACTCCTGCACCTAAGTCAAAATCAACTGTACCTTCAAAGGAGCCAGTCGAATAAACATTAGAGTTTCTATCCAACTCAACTTTATAACCCCCTTCAGAGCCAGACCCTAAAACACCATTAACCCAAAGTAAGTTTCCATTTAAATCTAATTTCTGAATAAACGAATTAATTCCAGAAAAACTGGGTAAAAAACTAGTCCCAGATCCTGGATCAAAATCTACGTTTCCAATATAATCTCCTGTTACATAGATGTTATTTTTATCTACTGTTATTGATCGCCCTTCATCAAAACCCGTGCTTCCTAATCCTTTAGCCCAGATAAAATTTCCGCTTGAATCTAATTTTAGTATAAAGATATCACCTTCACCATTCGGAATTAAATTACTTACTGAAGTATCAGGATCAAAATCAGCAGTATCTTGAAAGAATCCGGTGACATAAATATTCCCATTTAAATCACTTTCAATTGATGACCCAGCCCCTAAAGAATTTTTGATTGACTTTGCCCATAATAAGTCGCCGCTACTATTTAGTTTTAAAATGAAAATATCGGTTGTTCCGTCTGCTATTAAGTTATTAACAGCGGTACTTGGATCGAAATCCACTGTATCTCTTATAAAACCGGTAATTAAAATATCTCCTTTAACATCGATTTCCAGTGCCCTAGCGATATCAAAATCCCTCCCTCCAAAAGAGTTAACCCATAATAAATTTCCATTAGAATCTAATTTTTGCACATAGATATCCGTCAATCCATTTGAAATTTCATTACTTACCGAAGCTGAAGGATCAAAATCTACAGTATCCTGAAAATAACCAACAGTGTAAATATTTCCCGATTGATCTGATTCGATCATATTCCCTAAATCAGGTAAATAATTCCCAAAATTAATTGCAAAATCTAATTTTACTTCTTGTGATTGAATAGAAATTGAAATAGTTGAGATGAGAAAAAGGAGTAGTATTTGTTTCATGGAAGTAATTATTTTAAATCAAATTTAATAAAAATGAATATCTTGAATTGGTAATATCCCGATAGTCATTTCTACGAAATGGCCTGCGGGATAAATTCGATAGCGAAAAGTGGATACACTTAAGTACAGCCTTGAATTGGTAATATCCCGATAGTCATTTCTACGAAATGGCTTGCGGGATAAATTCGATAACGAAAAATGGATACACTTAAGTACAGCCTTGAATTGGTAATATCCCGATAGTCATTTCTACGAAATGGCTTGCGGGATAAATTCGATAACGAAAAGTGGATACACTTAAGTACAGCCTTGAATTGGTAATATCCCGATAGTCA
>JAVJQS010000013.1:0-2190 GCA_040218815.1 Vicingaceae bacterium
TTCAAGTAAACGGAACTAAAATTGAGCGAATGAATTTATCTAACTTAGATAAAGGTGTTTATTTTGTGACTTTAGAGAATGATAGTGAAAAATTATTGAAGAAAGTAGTTCTTAAATAATTGACAAATTCATAAATTGAAATAGCCCTCGCTGCAAAGCGGGGGCTTTTTTTGTTATATTTAGTCTATATTATTTATTAATTAAACTTCAATTATGAAAAAACCATTTATTTTTTTAGTTCTACTTATACCATTTTTTGTTAATTCCTATTCGCAGCATAATATAAATCCAATTGAACCAAATCAAGAGTCAGGAATAGTAACGAATTTTAAGAATACTAAAATTGGAAAACACCTTAAGCCAAACCTTAATAATAAAGCACTTGGCGATACCTTGCATTATGAGCCGTTTGACTCATTGCCTTCAGGCTATACCATTGTGAACTTTGCACAAAACAGCTTTGTATGGAAATGGGATACCTTAAGTCGAGTCAATTTTCCTTCCACTAGTATTCCGCGGATTCGGTCTACCACTGGAGCTACAGGCTATATGATATTACCAATGACTTCTGGATTTTCATCAGCTGATACTTATTTTGAATCAGATAAAATAACAATAAACCCCAAGGCAAGTGTTTTATTGCAGTACCAGATTTATATTCAAACGTGCTGTTCTGGCAGCGATATTATTGCTATAGAAGTGAGTACAGATAGTATAAACTGGGATTCATATGATATTAGCTTTCTTACTAACACTCCAAATACAGATACTTCAACTGCAGTTACTTTTGAGTCAATTAACCTTAGTGCTACACTGGCTAATCAATCTGATTTTTGGTATCGTGTTTACGTAAGTGGTCCATCAGCCTATTTTGTAATGCTCGATGATTTTGCTTTTATTGAAGGACCATGTAATGATTTGGTTCTATCCAATAGCTATTTGGAGTTTAACAATACTAACTATAGCTATAATCCAACTTATAGCCAAATTCCATATGATTTTTTTCCAGCATTGCCATTTTTTGCAAACATTAAAGCAGAAGGAGGTTGTGATCAAACTGGTGTGGGTTTCGATATAGATGTTAACCACTTGAATTTTTCAGGTGGAGGACCAGGAACAGGAAACGTATATACTTCTCTAAATAATATAGGAAATTTATTGTCTTTGAGTGATACGAATGTCATTTCAGGAACTCCATTATTCACGCCTTCTGTTCTTGGTGACTTTGAGGTTGAACTTAAAGCATCAAGCGACAGCATTGATCAAGTTCCTTCCAACAATTCTGATACATGGAATTTTTCAGTGACTGACACGGTATTTGCAAAAGATGACAATGATTTTGATGGTGGAGTTGGACCTGCAAATTATGCAGATGGAGCTACTGGAACTCCTGGAGGAACTACAGTCGGTGATCGTTTTGGTACCATGTACATACTTGAAAATAATTGCAGTGGTAATTCGACTGATAATATTCCAACAAGCGTTACCTATTATGTAAGCAGTAACTCTAAAAACATAGGCGTTGAAATAACACCAAAAATATGGGAATACAATGAAGATTCTTTAGTGTCAGGGGTTAATGCTGCTTTTGGTAGTGAAGTGGCTTCTTCTTTCCTTGGCTATACAGTTACTTCTTCAGATACCAACTCTTTTTTGACATTGAATTTCACTACAGGACCTGCTATGGTTAATGGATTAGATTCGGGACAATACATAGTAGGTTGGGAGGTTACGAATTTACCAACTGGCAAAACTTTTGAAGTAGCGAATGATGTTTCTGCAGCCTTAAGACAACAACCAGTAACAAGCTTTTTATATTTTGGTCATGCAACTTCTGCGGGATGGGGCTGGGTAGATGCATATCCAGTAATTCGGTTAAATATGGGCAATCTTCCGGGTTGTCTTACTAGTATTATTAAACCTAATGCTCCTAATCCTGTCCATTTTGCTGTTTCTCCAAACCCAAGTAATGGTGAGTTTAAGTTAACTATTACTTCTGAAGAGCAAGCGATTTACAACTTAAACGTGCGAAACATGTTAGGTCAACTGGTTTATTCAACTCAAGTTCAAGTAAACGGAACTAAAATTGAGCGAATGAATTTATCTAACTTAGATAAAGGTGTTTATTTTGTGACTTTAGAGAATGATAGTGAAAAATTATTGAAGAAAGTAGTTCTTAAATAATTGACA
>JAVJQS010000014.1:0-3759 GCA_040218815.1 Vicingaceae bacterium
ACCGCATCTGAGTTGTGGATTTCTAACTCCCTACCAAGCACATTTAACAAACAAACCACTGGTCAGTACTTGGAAATGATCATCAAAATTTACAACTTCATTAAAACCATTTTAGGTCAACTTATTTCAGGACAAGACACAGATACTTGAAACTGATATGCAAATCAGCTAGATTGTAGATATTAATAAATTCCAAAGGCACATGCCATATCCGGGCGATACCAATCATATAAAATCAACAGAATGAGTAAAAGTTTAATTGTAGCATTCCTTTTTCTATTTGGGATTAATCAGGTAAAATCACAAGATGCTGCACAAGTTGTAATTGGTACAAAACATTCTCTTAGGTCAAATATCCTGAATGAAGAAAGGGAATATTGGATTAGTCTTCCTGACTCATACAATGATAAAGAATCATCCTACAAAAGTTATCCGGTGCTCATCGTACTTGATGGGAATATACACTTCAAAGCGATATCAGGTATGGTCAACTATATGAGTTCTGATATATATAGAAGCCGAACAATTCCAGAAATGATTGTAGTTGCCATTCAAAATGTTGATAGAAGAAGAGATTACACACCAGACAAAATCATTACAGTTAGAGAGAATAATACAGGCGGTGGAGAGAACTTCCTAAGTTTTTTAGAAGATGAGCTGATTCCCGAGTTGGATCAAAAATATAGAACAGAGCCTTATCGAATCCTTTTTGGGCATTCTTTAGGGGGTTTGTTGGCTACTCACACCTATATGAAAGAAAAGACCCTTTTCAATTCATTTATTGCGGTTGACCCAAGTTTTGGGACATGGGATTCAGAAACCATGGATAAAAAGTTAGATTCCCTGACAGAACAATCATTTGAAAGATTCATTTACATAGCCACTGCCAATTGGGGCAAAAGGAATATTAGAAATCGTGATCGCCATGTTCGATTATACGAGTCATTGCATAGTAAATGTAAAGGTGAGTTACCTGCAAAATTAGAATACTTCGATAATGAAGATCATAGCTCAGTTCCAATCATTGCTTTTCATAACGGAATCTCTGCAATTTTTGAAGGCTATGGAATTTCCTTCGGTGATGTAGAAGATAAAGAACAACTAACTCAATATTTTCATGCACTTTCGAAAAGACTTTCATATGATTTTCAACCTCCCGAGTATCTTGTAAATCAATTGGGTTATAGAATGCTACAAAGTGGAAATGATAAAGACAAAGCCAGCGCTTTAGAATACTTTATCTTGAATGTAGAAAATTTCCCTATATCACCTAATTCCTATGATAGCTTGGGAGAAGCCTATGAAGCATTAGGTGATACAAAAAAAGCAATTGAAAACTATGGAAAATCTCTTGAACTAAATCCAGATAATGAAAACGCTAAAATGAGAATAAAAAAATTAAGCAAGAGCGAATAAATACTATTGGTAACATTGGCTATACGTAATGCGGGTTTTAGTACTTAATTGAAAGTAAATGATTATTAATAAACATAACGCTAAACGGAAAGTAAAGTGCATTTTAATCCCGCACTACGCATAGCCGAGACCGTTTACCTGCAATACTCGAAGCACGCACATCTGCAACATACTAAATGATTATCCATCAACCACTCATTGAATATGTCAAAAACTTCATCTCCTTAACTGCAGATGAAGCAGCTGAGTTTTCATCATACTTCAGAGAAGCAAAGGTTAAAAAGCGACAATTCATTGTACAACCCAACTTTACTAATAAACACCGGTCTTTTGTGGTCAAAGGTGCGTTTAGAAGTTATGCAATTGCAACCGATGGACAAGAACATACCCTTCAGTTTGCTATAGAAAACTGGTGGGTCTCAGATTTAAACAGCTATATCTACCAGCACCCTGCTACCCTATTTATTGTAGCTTTAGAAGACAGCACCATTTTACAAATAGATTACCACAAAGAACAAGAACTAAAAAAGGCCAATCCAAAATTTGAAACCTTCTTCAGGATCATTGCCGAAAAGGGACTTGCTTTTGAACACCGCAGAATTCTATTCAATCTGACGCATGATGCAGAAGCACGGTATGAAAACTTTCTACTGAACTTCCCCGACTTCATTCAACGGGTACCACAATATGCCCTAGCTTCCTATCTTGGCATGACCCCCGTCTTTTTATCCCAAATCAGGAATAAGAAAGCCAAAAAATCTTAAACTACTTTAACCGAATTTCTAATTCTAGTTTATCCAAATACAGGACAAGACACCCTCACTTTTGTATTGTCAATATTGACACGGAACAATACGAAAAGAAAAATGGAAAACTCGTTAAACGAAATCCTTTCTGCCAAAAATGAGATGGTGAAGAAAGGACAAATTGTGGAAGCTACTGAGAAGTACTTCGCCGCTAATGCAAAGACAATTGACTTTGATGGCACAGTCACAAATGACAAAGCCGAAATGATCAAAAAAATGCAAGGGTTCGCAGGTGCCATAGCCCAAGTAAATGGAATTCAACTTCACAACACATCAGTCTGTGGAGATGTCTCTTTTGCCGAATTCACTTTTGACTTTGACATGAAGGACGGAAGCAAAATTCAATGGCATGAAATCCTTCGCTCCATTTGGAAGGATGGCCAGATCGTGGAAGAACAATACTTTAAAGCATAGGGAGATGGGTATCGTCACTAAACAAATACATGCCTACCTGGATTATCCGGTGGCTCTAGCGCTAATGGCCTTGCCTTTCCTGTTGGGCTTGGGAACTTCTAATCCGTTTGCCTTACAATTATCGGTCGGAACAGGGATAGCTGCTTTTATACTTACACTCTTAACAGACCATCAATTAGGTTTATATAGAATTGTTCCTTACAAAGGACATCTCATTGTAGATGCTTTGGTTGGGATTGTATTTGTGGCTGCTCCCTTTGTGTTTTCATTTGAAGGGATGGATGCCTATTACTATTGGATAAATGGTGGAGCGGTTTTAACAGTCGTTAGTTTACACAAACCAGAAGTGGCAGTTTGAAATTCAGAATATTTAAATCAGTAATTGAACATTTAAAACAAAAATTATGAAATCATTATCATTAATTGTAGCTACACTACTTATTTCAACATTAGGCTTTGCACAGAATATTAAGGCAAACCTTAACACGGATGACAGCAAAATAGCTCTGCAAGGTTATAGCCCAGTTTCGTATTTAGACTTGGGTATTGCTCAAAAGGGATTAAAAGAATATAAGTCAACTTATGATGGGTTAGCTTATTATTTTACTAGTGAAGACCAAAAAGAGTCCTTCGAGACCAATCCTAAAAAGTATTTACCGCAATATGGTGGTTTCTGTGCTTTTGGTGTTTCTGTTGGGGCAAAATTCAGAGTTGATCCAAATAAATTTGTGGTTAACAATGGAAAGTACTACTTATTCCTTTATGATTTAGAAGTAGATGCGCAGCAACTATGGTTGGCAGGAAAGCACGAAGAGCTAGTCCAAAAGGCAAATGCCAATTGGGCGAATTTGAGCAAAAATTAAGAGTTGGTATCACATTCATAACAAAACACTTGAGGTATTGACTTCAAGTGTTTTTATGCATATTTAAAATGGACAAATTACTTTCGGAAATTAGAAATTGCTGTGTTTGCAAAGACGTTGGATATGTTACAATAACTGTGTCAGCTAGATATTAAGTTTAAGCCTCTCACCAAATATAATGGAAAGTTGAGCTAGTGTTTGATTCCAATTATGTACGGGTCTATTCCACTTTGAACAGATATTTTCCTGAGCCAGAAACA
>JAVJQS010000015.1:0-373330 GCA_040218815.1 Vicingaceae bacterium
AACGACTTATACTGTAACAGTAACTGATGGTACGACCAGTTGCACGGAAACCGATCAGGTAACCATCACCGTAAATCCATTACCAGCAACTGATGCAGGATTAGATGCATCGATATGTATAGGAGATAACACAATAATAGGAGGCAGTCCGACAGGCCCGACAGGAGCAACTTACCAGTGGGACAATACAGGAAGCTTGAGTAGTGGCACAGTAGCCAACCCAACAGCCACCCCAACAACAACGACAACTTATACCGTAACAGTAACAGATGGCACGACGAGTTGTACATCAACAGACCAAGTAACAGTAACAGTAAATCCATTACCAGTTGCAGATGCCGGTGCTGATCGAACTATATGTGAATTAGATACAACCATTTTGGGAACACCAGCCGTTATAGGAGGAAGCTACCAATGGGATAATTCGTTGAGTTTAGATGATGCTACAATAGCCGAACCAAGAGCATTTCCACTTGCAACAACTACATACTCTGTAACTGTCACAGATGCAAATGGGTGTTCAGCAATAGATCAAGTTGTCGTAACGGTAAATACTACTCCAAATGTTGATGCAGGAATTGATTTAACCATTTGCAGCGGGGACACAGTAACTATCGGAGGAACTCCAACATCAACAAACACTGATGCTACTTATTCGTGGGATAATGTGGCGAATTTAGACGATAATTTACTTGCAAACCCAAGAGCTTTTCCTACAGATACTACTATTTATGTGGTAACCGTTACAGATGCAGCTGGATGCACAAGCACAGATACCATGAGAGTTAATGTCAATCCATTACCACAAGCTGCATTTGAAGTAGATGCGCTATGCGAAGGTGACTTTACCGCTTTTACAGATAGATCTACAATAGCAGTAGGTACAATTAATAGTTGGAGTTGGGACTTTGGTGATGGACTTGGTACTTCTAACTTACAGAATGCTGCATATCAGTATCCGACTTCGGGAATTTATGATGTAAAGTTAAAAGTAACTACTGCTTCAGGTTGTATTGATTCAACTGAGGAATCTATTACTGTAAACCCAATAGCATTAGCTAATGCAGGAGCTGATCGAACAATTTGCTTTGGTGATACAGCTAAATTAGGTGGTAACCCAACTGGCTTACCTGGATCTAATTTTAGTTGGAGTCCAAGTCTTGATTTGAATAATGTTAGTATTTCAAACCCTCTAGCTTTTCCACTTTCTACAACTAATTATTTTTTGAGTGTAACTGATCAAAATGGCTGTGTGAACTTTGATACAGTGGAGGTAAGCGTGAACCCACTTCCGAATATTATTGCGAGTAATGATGTATCCGTTTGTGTGAATGAAGCAGTTCAACTTTCGGCAAGTGGTGGTGTTTCCTATAAATGGTCTCCTGCTAAGTGGTTAGACGATCCATTAAGTGCCAACCCAATCGCAAATCCTTTTAAAAATATCGACTACATAGTAGAAGGGACAGATGCAAATGGATGTACTGAAACTGATACGGTTAAAGTTGAAGTATTCAATGTTGATTTCAACCCACCAGATACAAGCATTTGTTTTGGAACTGATATTCAATTGAATCCTATTATTGAAGGCGATGAGAACGGTATTTCGTTTCAGTGGACCCCCTCAAATAGCTTAAATGATGGCAATATTCGAAATCCTCTTGCTTCTCCTATGTTTGTTGAAGAGTATCGATTGCAAATTGAAAATAATGCCGGTTGCTTAGATGCAGATAGTGTCACGATTAATATTCTTCCTCGAGCTGGACTAGATTTTACTTACCTTAATTCACCGCGTTGTTCTGGAGCAGTTTTAGAGATTGAAAACAATTCTACAAGCTCGGAGAGATATGAATGGTGGTTGAATGGGTCCTTTGCTGGCTCAGAAGAAGAGCCAAAATTTAGAATTGATAACTTGAAAGAAAACACCTTGCAGTTAATAGGATTTAATGGTGAGTGCTCTGATACTTTAACTGAAATAATACCTGCAGCTAGTTTTATGGAGTTGTTGCAATTAAAAGATGCTAATGTGTTTACACCAAATGGGGATGGAATAAATGATCTTTTTGATCCTGGTTTTGAAGGAGAATTTATTGGCTGTGTGGGTTTTGTGATTTATGATCGATGGGGCAAAAAGGTATTTGACTCCAATATTGGCCAATATGGTTGGGATGGTGTTACCTTGGAAGGAGAACGAGCAAAAAATGGAACCTATTATTATATTATTAATATAGCAGGGGAAGAAATTAAGGGCTCCGTTTATTTAAGTAGGTAATAGTGTCCACCTGTAAAGGGAATTCACATGCCTTTTTACATGAGATCAAATTAATTTATTCCAACAACTTTAAATTCAGTTCTTCGGTTCTGTGCTTTTCCCTCAGCAGTAGTATTTTCGGCTATGGGTTGTTCCTCTCCATAGCCAACCCATTCTAGTCGATTAGTTGGTACACCTGAGTCAACCAAATAATTGTAAACAGATTTAGCACGATTCAATGAAAGGGTTTTGTTCGCAGCTGCATTTCCTACATTGTCAGTATGACCGCTAATTTCAATTTTTAAATTATCATTAGCTTTTAAAAACTCACTGAGTTTGTCAAGCTCTATCTTTGAGTTTGGCTTCAAGTTAAATTTTGCTGTTTCAAAAAAGATGTTCTTTAAAATGATTTTTTCTCCAATTTTAATTGGTTGAAGGGGTACGTCTTTTTTTACTGCATTTTTTGAAGAGGCATTTTGTTTTAATTCAAAGTTTTCAGAATAAAATAGGTATCCTTCTTTAGAAGCGTTTAAAGCATAATTCCTTCCACTTGGCAAACTCACTAAAAATTCACCGGTACTTTTAGAGGAGAAAGATTCTACAATCATCTCTCCATTGTCAAGATCAATCAATTCAAATTTTGCAGCTAAGGGTTCTTTTGTTTCGCTGTCATATATTTTTCCAGCAAAATAACTCACTTTGGCAGGAGCAAACTGCTTTGGAAGATCAAAACTATAAAGGTCTAATTCACCGTAGCCTTCTTCTCGATCTGAAGCAAAAAAAGCGGTTGTTCCATCTGCTGAAACCAATAGACTGTTTTCATTTTTATGAGTATTAATGGGATAACCTAGGTTGATAGGTTCTCCCCAGTTTCCAACACTGTCTTTTTTTACCATGAAAATATCTAATCCACCCATTCCTAAATGTCCATCGGAGGAGAAAAAGAGCGTTTTACCATCTGGGTGAATAAAAACAGATTCTTCATTCCCAGAGGTATTTATTGTTGCGCTTAATAATTGTGGCTTGCTCCAAAAGTTATTTTCATCTAAAGTAGAAACATAGATATCGCCTGTTCGCTTTCCACTGCGATCTCTTATACCACGAATAAAGTACAAGGTTTTACCATCCGCGGAGAATGAAGGCTGCGTCTCCCAATTGTTGGTATTAATTGCTTTACCTAAGTTTATCGGACGTGTCCAATTCTTACCATTTTTTGCTGCATAGAAAATGTCGCAGCTTCCGTTTCCTTTTCGATTGCCCCCATAATTTCCATATAGTTCACAAGCAGTGAAAAATAGGATTTGACCATCAGCTGATAGTGAGGGTGCACCTTCATTAAACTCTGTATTGATAGGTTTGTGAATATTTTGAGCAGTAGTCCATTGTGCTCCTTTTTTATAAGCAACATAAAAGTCCTCATTGAAGCCTTGAGGAGACTCTGGATTTGGCAGCCTTCTTGTAAACAATAGGGTGTTTTGATCTACTGTTAAACAAGGGAAGTATTCAGCATACTCGCTGTTTATTTCTGGCCCTAAATTTTTTGGTGAGAACTCCACTGGATTGTTCAAAGATGCAAGAGCAAAGTCAATTTTAGTTAAACTTTCTCTACTTCGATCAATTAATTTTGGGTCTACCTGTTCTAATTGAATAAATTTAGAGTAGGCTAGAGACGCTTCTTCATAGTTGCCTTCATTGAGTTCAATTTCTCCAAGGAAAAATAAATTGTTGGGAATTGCAGTCGGATTTATGGCTATCGTTTTTTTAAAACTTGCTTTTGCTTCATCGAATTTGCCAGCATCCATATAAATATATGCTAGAAGGGTAAGTGCTTCAATAAATTGATTGTCTTTTTCAACAGCTTCTAGGAGCAATTCTTTCGTCTTGTCAATTTCTCTTTTTTGATAATAAGTTTTAGCTTCTTCAAAAAGTTTTACAGCTTTTCGATCTTGAGAGGTATAATTTTGGGCTTTTGATGTTGAACATGAGAAGAAGAAAACACCCAATAATAAAGCAAATGTTAGACTTAAGGTATGTTTAAGTATTTGTGTGTTTGAACGCTTATATTCCATTGAGGATGTTTTTTTACGTAATCAATAATGGTTGGAGTTAATTCTTTCCGCTTACTCCATTCTACTTGCAAGTAAAGTTTGCAATTTTTATTTACTTTTTTAGCATGTTCTTCCGCCCAATTAAAATCTGCATTATTAAATATAATTACCTTTAATTCATGAGCAACTTGATAATATTCTTCTTTCGGAGGTACACGCCTTTTAGGAGATAGGCAAATCCAATGCCAATTTCCACTCAAAGCATATGCACCAGAAGTCTCTATGGCCAATTCGAATCCAGCATTAATCAATTGTTTACATAATTCATCAAGATTATACATCACCGGTTCGCCCCCTGTTATTACTGCAAATCGAGAAGGCTGTTCTAGTGCTTTACTTACAATTTCTTCAATTTTTGTTTTGGGATGTGCTTCAGCATTCCAACTTTCTTTAACATCACACCAATGACATCCAACATCACAACCACCTAATCGAATGAAAAATGCTGCTCTACCAGAATGAAAGCCTTCACCTTGTAGGGTATAAAATTTTTCCATGATTGGAAGATTTTTTCCAATAGCAGGCTTCAATGTTTCCTTCATCTGGCAAAATTAAGCTTTTGGTAAGGGTCAAAAAAAATCTCCTTTGCAAAAAGCAAAGGAGATTTTTATAATTTAAATGATTTTTTAGTAAACGATTAGTTTTTCTCTAACTTCACTATTATCTATGGTTACAAAGTAGATTCCTGCATCTAGCTCAGCTATAGAAATACGTGTGTTTTTTGAGCGAGGCCTAACTTGTTTAACAATTCTGCCATTCATATCATAGATAGATACTGAACCCTCTGGTATTTCTGAAAGCTGCAAGTTAAATTCATTCTTTGCAGGATTTGGAAAAATTTTAAATTGAGCTATCGCTGAAACCTTTTCTATACTGGTACTTAGGTCTTCTATTTCAATATCATCTATGGCTATATCACTTGAGAAATCATCACCTGTTTTTATTCTGAATCTTAAGTTTATAGTTTCTCCAATATAATTACTCAAATCAACTTTTTCGTTTAACCAACTATTGCCTTGATTTCCGCTGATGGCTGGAATAATTTCACTTTCCCAACCTTTACTTGAGAAAATATCGACTGAAAGAGTACCTACATCATTTCCAAACATGTGGTACCAAAAGCTGAGCTCAGGCTGTGAAGTTCCTGCAAGGTTTATACATGGACTTACAACATGCGATTCTACTTCATAGCAACCATTTGAAGCTTCAGAATATATATATTTTCCATTTGAATTTCCTAAAGTATGATCATTTGCAGGACCTGTAGTGCCTGAAGGCGTGCTTCCATTATTTACACGCATGTCAAAGTCATCATGAAAGGTACTGTTTACATTGATCCATCCACCAGTTAAAGCACAATTTGTTGAGCCACAATTATTTGTTGTTGGACAATTGAAAGTATTGTCAAAGTCATAAATAATTGGCAAGGATGCGGAAGTAGTTGTGAAAACTTCAAATTCATTTACAATTGAATCGTTGGTGTAATTCTCATCACCATTTATTGAGCCATTAACTTCAAAGTTGTTTAATCCTGTTAAGTTGGCATTGATAGAATCCTTGAAGGTAAATACAAAACTGCTGTCACTTGCAATTGTAGCATTAATTGTATCTCTATAACGCAAGTTATTTAATGTAAATTCTACTGGAATGGATGAAATACTACTGTTCCCATTATTTTTCACCTGGATGGTTACAGGAAGTTTATTATTACCACAACTAAACACATAGCTTCCGTTAGGTGAATAAAGTTGTTCAATTCCAAAGTCTACATTAAAATTGCAGTTATCAATTAATTTAGAAAGCAAAACTGCATTGGCTCGCTGACCGATAATTCCTGGTCCTAAGGCTTTAACACTTACCCAATTATCTTCTGTGAAATCTGTATTATTAATTTCAAAGTAATTTGTATCTGCTCGCCCTATGGAGTCCATATATTTCGAGCCAAGCATACTAATTTCATAAGAAGTAGCTCCTGGAACAGTATCCCAACTGATTCCAATAGAATCTAAGCATACAAAAGTTGATCTAATATTTTCAGGTGTTTCAATAATTGAAAAGGAATAGTCAGAAGAATCTGAAATACCATAAGTATTCAATCCGATAATTCGAGAAACTTTAACCATAGCATTTCCAGTAATTGAAGCTGGTACAAACCAATTTCTATATCTTATACTTCCAGGTGTTGTTCCGATACTATTCCAGGTGCTACCGCTATCTGTGCTGTATTCAATTAAAAATCCTCCATTTGATCCAGTGGCATCCCATCTGATTACTTCTAATTTTGATGGTTCGAGTGATTCTCCCCCATTAGGGTAAGTTACTTCGATTTCATCAGGTTTTGTTTCCCAACTTAAAAAATATTTTTGTGGACCTTGAGGAATTGATGTGCCATTTATCAGAATTTTATAATTCCCAGATTTTGCTGAGTCAATAAGAACTTGCTCCATATTATTTAAGGTGTCGATACCTCTAGTTGCTGCAGCAATTAAATTTGTTTGGTTGGGAGTTGGATCCAGTATCCACGGATAAATTGTATCTCCGTTTGGGGTAACAACTTTCATATCTATATCGTTTACTAAAGCTTGAGCAGCAATTGTCGATGCTTCATAATCTGTCCAATAGACCATAAAACGAAGCTCTAATAAATCATTGGGAATATTTACAGTATGTACAATAGAGTCATTAGTGTTTACTGTTGAATCAGTGAATCTATTCTCTTCAATTAATTTCATCGCTCTATGTGCATTAACTCTTCCCCAACCGTAATAAAAGTCGGGGCCCTTGAAACCAAGGTTGCGTGTAGTGTTAAGCATTATACTTTTAATGAGACCTGACTCTGGATCATTATTACTATTTAAACTTCTGTAACCTTGATAGAGTTGAGCTGCTATACCTGCAATTCCTGGTGCAGCAGCAGATGTTCCGCCACCTGGCGAATATTGATTATTAGGATCAGTTGATACTCGATTTGTACCATTTGAACAAATATCAGGTTTGATTCTTCCATCTGCAGCAGGCCCTCGGCTGCTGCTATTTGTCAAATTGCCAGTATAATCTAAATTTCCAGTTGCTATAACAGCTTTTCCTTGTTTTCTTCCACCTGTTATTGTGCCCCACGGAGTTCCGGCGCCATATGCATTCTGACCGCATGTACTTCCTGCACTATTTCCAGCAGAAAAAACGTGTAGTAATTCTGGATTTTGTCTAGTTTGTTGATCAACTGTTCTTGTTGTAGAGGTATAACCCGCATTGCAACCTTCGCTGTAAGACGTTGAAGTAATGACTACTCCTCGATTTGTCAGGTTAGTAACGGCATTAGAAATGTGAGGATATCCACCAATGTTGTAATAATACAAATCTGCACCTGCAGCTGCTCCTCTAATGGTTGGGTCTAAGTTACCTGCGCCTATGGCAATTCCTGAGGTCATGTCACCATGTGTACCATTATCAAATGTTACAAATTGAGTTACTCTGCCAGTAAAATCAATATGCGGTCCGATGGCTCCATCATCTGCTATTGAAATGCTAACTCCAGTTCCATCGTATTTTCTTCCCATAGGATGATCAGCATCTAATAAGTTTCCCCTATGCAGTGATCTAGCTGGAGTGTCATCTTTTTCAGGAGGGGCAGGAATGTAGTCGATAAACTTAACAACCTGAAGTTCTGCTAAAGTTGCAATGAGGTTTCTATCAACTTGCACCTTAAAATAATTACCTGAAGGGTCTATGTAGTCAACTTTAACCCCATTTGCATATAGTTGAGAGACAAACTCACTTTCTTGAACATCTAAATGAGGTTCAATCATTAAAGCCACCTTATTATTTGATCGAAGCGCCCAGTCAGGATGATTGTTTGATGAAATAAATTTTGAATACTTAAATGACTTTTTGAAGGGTAAAATCGCTCTGATGTTTAATTCTTCCAAGGTTTTCGAAGTCAACTTGTTTAACCTACATAAAAAAGCAGTATTTGGAATAAATTCTAACAATTCTAGCCCATTTTCATTTAATATGTTTTTCTGATACTGATTTGGAGTTGCAAAAAATTGAACAATGGCATATGAATGGGCTTGTTCATCAATGGTATTTGTAAGCTGAAGGTTTCCATCATGAGCCTCAATTGAGAAAGTGGAAGATTTTAACTTTATCGCATAAGGGTTTGAAGAAAATGACAATAAAGGGATTAACAAACAGAGCAATAAGTAAGAAAGTAATTTATATTTCATTTGAATAATTTTAATCTAAAAAGAAGAATTAATAGATGGGGAGAACTAACTACAATAGATACAATAATCTTGATGTAATGTTCAGTATTTTAATGTTTAACTTTAATGAATTGGGTCTGCTTTATACCAAGCGTCCAACCCGCCTTTTAAATCGATTACTGATTTAAATTCATTATTTTTTAGCAATTCAGCAGCTTTTGAACTTCTACCGCCTTTTTGGCAAAAAACAAAAACGGTTTTATCTTTATTTAAGTTAGCTAGGTTTCTATGTAAGGTGCTATCAAGTAAATTATAGTTAACTGCATGCAGCATAGTGCCTTCTGAAAATTCTTCTGGTGTTCGAACATCAATAACTTGTGGGTTTTTTTCCGCTGATAAACGTTGATCAAACTTTTTAGCTTCTAGAACTATAAATTCATTTCCATCTTCAGTTGGATTTGAGCTACAAGAAATGAAAAAAGCACTAATGAAAATTGTGAATACAGCTAATAATTTTATTTTAAGTTGTTCCATGCGTTTATTCCTCCGATTAAATTATACGTGTTTGAGTAACCATTTTCTTCCATAAACTCGCAAGCTGATGCACTTCTTCCTCCGCTTCTGCAAAAAATATAGTAGTTTTTACCTTTCTCTATGTTTTTAATTTTCTCAGGAAAGTCAGCATCCATAATATTGATATTAATGGAATTTTCTATCGTTCCCTCTATTTCTTCTTCAGGTGTTCTTACATCAATAATTACTCCTTCTGAATCACTATTTATTTTTTCCTTAAATGTTTTTGCGTCAATATGTTCCATTTGATGTATTCCCTTTGTAGTTCATAAATAAATTAGCCCAAATAATCTTAGAGAGCGAATAATATAATGGCGTAAGTGCTACTAAAAAGCATCCTACTAAGATAATGAAATTCCAAAACTCGGGATTTAGACCTAAAATTATTTTACCAACCCAAAAACTTACAATGTGAGCAACGCCTAAAGAATAGGAAACATACATTGCACCATAATAAAACCCTGGCTCTAATGAGAGCTCTCTATGGCAATGGGAGCATGATTTATGCACGTCAGACATACTTTTTATGTTGTAAGGATTATTCGATTTAAAGAAATCGCCTTCTTGACAATGCGGACACTTGAAGTGAAGAATGCTGTAAAGCTTAGTGCCTTTTTTTATAAGTTGCTTCATTTTTGACTAGAGCAAAGGTAATTGATTTATGTCAGTTTTTGGCTTGATTTTCCAATCTTTAACAACTTCATAGTTTGAGAAATAAACGCATTTGGATTTTTAAATCCATAACATTCTCTAAACATCAGCAGCTAAATATTAATCAAGTATTCATAATAAGTAAACATTGTATTGAAACAATGTTAGGTAATTTGAATAAAATAAAATGTCATGGATAATCTAGATAAAATATATCAGCGAATTATTGCCTTCATTTTCTTTTTAAGGCTAAAATCATTTTTTATTAGAACGCACTAAGAATGAAAACAAAAAGAGCTGTCGAGTTAGTAGTAATTTCTGATGTTCACCTTGGAACACGGGGATGTCATGCTGTAGAGTTGCTTCAATATATGAAAAGTATTAAGCCAAAAACAGTAATTCTCAATGGCGACATCGTTGATATTTGGCAGTTTAAAAAAAGTTATTTCCCAAAAGCGCATATGCAGGTGGTCAAACAGATTACCTCTTGGATGGCAAAAGGAGTTAAAGTTTATTATGTGACTGGAAATCATGATGAAATGCTGCGGAAGTTCGTAGGAATCAAAATGGGTTCACTACGAATAGTGAATAAAGTAGTGCTGCAGTTAGGAAATGAGAAAGCCTGGTTTTTTCATGGAGATGTTTTTGACGTTACTATGCAGCACTCTAAGTGGTTAGCTCGACTTGGTTCTGTAGGCTATGACTTGCTAATTGTGCTTAATCGAGTGGTCAATAATGTTTCCAAACGGATGGGTAAAGGAAAAATATCCCTCTCGAAGAAGATAAAAAACAGTGTTAAATCAGCTGTAAAATTCATCAATAATTTTGAGCAAGTTGCGGCTGATATAGGTATAAATAATGGTTACGATTATGTGGTTTGTGGGCATATACATCAACCAGAAATGCGGGATGTTGAAAACAAAAATGGGAAAATCACATATCTTAATTCGGGGGATTGGATTGAAAATTTAACCGCGTTAGAATTTAACAAAGGGAGATGGAAGATATACCGTCATGACCCAAGTCATTACAGTCTTGAGTTAGCATTTAAAAATGAATCTCATACCAATAAAGAGCTATTTCAATTGATGTTAGAAGAATTTAAAACCCTGGAAAAAGTTGCACCATGAAAATTTTATATGCGATACAAGGAACGGGAAACGGACATATATGCCGAGCTAAGGAAATTATTCCGCATCTGAAAAAATATGGTGAATTAGATTTGTTGGTTAGTGGAATTCAAGCTGATATAAATTTGCCATTCGAGGTAAAGTATGCTTTTAAAGGAATGAGTTTTGTGTTTGGGAAAAAAGGAGGTATTGATTTGATAAATACGTATATGAAAAACCATATAAACTCATTTATCAAAGAAGTAAAATCACTTCCTATTGAACAGTATGATTTAGTTATAAATGACTTTGAACCAATTTCTGCATGGGCGGCATATTTTAAAAATAAACCCTGTATTGCACTAAGCAATCAATGTGCGGTTTTAGGTAAACCTATTCAAAAGCCTGTTAAAGAAGATTTAATAGGAAAGTTTATTATTAATCATTATGCTCCTAGCACTGCTGAGTATGGGTTTCATTATGAACCATACGCTCCACATATTTTTACTCCCCTGATTCGAGAAGAAATTCGAACTGCAAAAGTATCCGATGAAGGCCATTACACTGTTTATTTACCCGCATATGATAATCAACGAATTATTAAAAAATTAAGTGCACTAAGTGAAGTGCAATGGGAAGTTTTTACAAAACATAGTGAAAAAGAAGAAAAAATTGGAAATATTTATATCCGACCGATTACTAGTGATTCCTTTCTAAAGAGCATTGCATCTTGCTCTGGCGTATTATGTGCCGCAGGTTTTGGTACTACTAGTGAAGCACTTTATCTAGGAAAAAAATTATTGGTTATTCCACAGAAGCAACAGTATGAGCAGCAATGTAATGCCGAGGCATTGAAGAAACTAGGTGTGCCAATAGTAAAACATTTACGAAAAAAGCATTTGCCTAAAATCCAAAATTGGATTAATTCTGATCAGAAAGTTAAGGTTGAATATCCAAATCAAACAGCTTTAATTGTTGATACTATCATAAGTAATGAATATTATCACAAAGACAACTATTTGGATTATTTAACGACTAACCAATTTAATACCGCAGACTAGTTTTTTCATGGTTAATCGCTCTCTCTTTCACAAAGATTTCATTTTTGGAGTTTCTACATCAGCATTTCAAACAGAAGGCTCTCATTTAGCCGATGGAAAAGGAAAGTCCATTTGGGACACATTCTCAGAAAAAAAAGGAAAAATTAAAAGAAATCAAGATGCGAGGCAAGCCACAAATTTTTACAAATATTACAGGCAAGACCTTGATTATATTGATTGGATGAACTGTAAAAATTTTCGTTTTTCGATTTCCTGGTCACGGCTTTTTCCAGAAGGAATTGGTAAAATTAATAACAAAGGTGTTGACTTTTACAATCGATTAATTGATAACTGTCTAGAGATGGATATTGATCCATGGATAACACTTTATCATTGGGACTTACCTCAATCATTAGAGCAAAAAGGTGGCTGGACTAATCGTGATATCTTAAGTTGGTTTGAGGAATATGTACAATTTGCAGTAGCAAAGTATTCTGATAGAGTAAAAAATTGGATGGTATTAAATGAGCCCACTGCATTCACAGGGTTGGGCTACTTTATGGGAATACATGCTCCGGGCAAGAAAGGATTAAGGAATTTCTTGCCAAGTATGCACCATGCAGCAATGGCTCAAGCTGCTGGGGGGCGGCTAATTAAATCGATTGATTCTCAGTTGAATGTGGGCACTACCTTCTCATTCTCTCATGTAGAGGCCTACAAAGTCAGTAAAAAAAATGAGCGAGCTAGAGTAAAAGTTGATGCTTTACTTAATAGATTATACTTGGAGCCTTTGCTGGGTATGGGTTATCCGCTCGAGGACTTGCCTGGCTTAAATAAAGTTGAAAAGTACATGCAAGATGGTGATGAAAAACTATTGGCACATGATTTCGATTTTATCGGTGTTCAAAATTATAGTCGAGAAATTGTTAAGCATTCGTATTTAACTCCTATTGTAAATGCTAGCTTGGTAACTGCAAAAAAGCGAAATAAACCGCATACTGAGATGGGCTGGGAAGTATACCCAAAGTCAATTTATGAGGTGCTAACTCGATTGAATACTTATGAAAATATTCCACCTCTACTTGTAACCGAAAGTGGTGCTGCTTTTAAGGATGAGCTTAGTGTTGAAGGGAGGGTGAATGATGATAAACGCATTATGTTTTTTAAAAAAAGTATTCAAGAAGTTGCGAAGGCAACTGAAAGTGGGGTGAATTTAAAAGGTTACTTTATTTGGTCACTCACCGATAATTTTGAATGGGCTGAAGGATACCACCCAAGGTTTGGCTTGATTTATATCGATTACAAAAAACTAAAAAGAGTCCCAAAGGACTCTGCTTTTTGGTATAAAGATTTTTTAATGACCTAGAAACCTGACTTTGATTTATCTCTCAGCGAACCGTCATTTTCGAAGTATAAGGTTTGCAAATCATTTGTTTCTTCATCTTCTAGCATTAATACATAGTATATATCTTTATCAGCAGTTTTAGCCTCATAAAAAGCAATTACATCATAATACTTATAGGTCGTTTTCTTTTTCCCTTCTTTTATTTCTTCTGAAGCATCTTCTCCCCAGCTCTTAAGTGTACGTGTTTCTAAATATAGACCCTCATCATTAAAACGGTGAAACACCCAATGATCATCTTTTTCAAATTTAACTTCATAGGTTGTTCGTTCAACTCTCCAACTATCTGCTGAATGCTCAGGCTCCATGTCCTTGAAAGCCATTCTAACTTCGTTTGGAACTTCATCAGTGTCTATTGCAGCAAATGCTTTAGCTGTTTGCGAATATCCCGAAATGGAAAAGAATACTGTAATTATAAATGCTATTGTTTTCATGGTTATTGATTTTCAATTGGTATGAAAATATTATGCCAATAAAAAGACTTGGCGTGAAGGCCAAGTCTTTTTAAAAAATAGTGTAGAATAAAAGCTACAAATGAGAAAGAATTAAAACAAGTTTATAGCAAGTCATTAGCTACATTTGCCAACTCAGATCGTTCACCTTTTTCTAATGAAACGTGTGCATATAGTTTGTTTCCTTTAACGCGATCAATAAGGTAAGAAAGCCCGTTGCTGTGCTCATCCAAATACGGAGTGTCAATTTGGTTTACGTCTCCCGTAAAAATCATTTTTGTATTTTCTCCTGCACGAGTAATAATAGTTTTTACCTCGTGAGGAGTTAGGTTTTGTGCTTCATCAACAATAAAGATAATGTCCGATAGGCTCCTACCGCGTATGTAAGCCAAAGGAGTAATAATTATCTTCTCATTTTTTTGCATCTCACTAATTTGTTTGTGCTTTTTATCCATTTCACCAAATTGATTTTTGATGAACTTCAAGTTATCCCAAAGCGGCTCCATGTAAGGGTTGATTTTGTCCTTTATGTCACCAGGGAGAAAGCCAATGTCTTTATTGCTTAATGGTACTATTGGACGAGCAAGAATTATTTGCTTGAAATTTCTACGCTGTTCAATAGCACCAGCCAAGGCTAATAAGGTTTTTCCAGTTCCTGCGACTCCTTGAACGGTTACTAGTTTGACGTCGGGGTTTAATATTGCATGAAGTGCAAATGCTTGTTCAGCATTTCGGGGAACGATACCGTAAGCATTTATTTTTTCCACTCGTTCCAAACGATCTTCAATTGGATTATAAAACGCAAGGCTAGAAGCTTTACCATTTTTTAGAATATAGAAGTGATTGTTTTGCTGTTGATTTTCTAAAAAGCTATAATCATCTAAAAATCCTTTTTCATAAATTTCTTTGATCGTTTCACTAGGTAAGTTTTCAATTTTCTGCTTTCCAAGGTGCAGATCACTTACATCTTTAACTTTTCCAGTATTGTAGTCTTCAGCTACAAGATTTAATGCTTTGGCCTTAATTCTAAGGTTTATATCTTTTGTAACAAGTATTATTTTATAATCCTTTTCAGCCTCTTGTAAAGCAATAGCCGCATTCAAAATTTTGTGATCTCCCTTTTTGTCGTCAAAAATTTTCTCAGCATTAATTTTTGAGTGAGTACTAGAAAAAATAATTTTGAACTTAGACTTTTTCCCTTTGCCTAATGGTATCCAATCTTGTAAGGTATGTTCAGCAGATAATTTATCTACCATACGCGTAAACTCTCTAGCTTCGAAGTTTTTGGTGTCATTTCCACGTTTAAAATTATCAAGTTCCTCTAAAACAGTAATGGGTATAGCAATATCATTATCTTCAAAGCTTAAAAAAGAATTGTGATCATGGATAATGACTGAAGTATCAAGAACATAAATTTTCTTTTGACTTTTGGGCTTTTTTGGCATCGCAAAATTTTATTGGGTTTAAGTAAATGTAATGGCTTAATGCAATTAAATCCAACCCTACTTAAAAAGAAATTAACTGCTTTTTATTAATAAGTATTTTGATTTTCTTAACTAAAAGATGTTGTGTTTAAGGTTCAGTTAATCTTAGAAGACCAAATAAGGTCTATATAATTGAGGAGGATATCTAAGCAAAAATCTTTTGATAAACCTGGTCTGTTGCACCTGCATGTTCTTCAACATAGTTTCTTGCTTTATCTGCAGTTGATGCGTAAAAGGCTGTATTAGTTAATAATTCTTGAACAGTGCTTTTTAAAGTATTGTAATCAGAAATTGTGAAAGCGCCACGTTCTTCAATTAAGTCTTTTGCCTCTTGAAACTTTTTAAAGTTGGGTCCAAAAATAGTAGGACATCCATAAACTGCCGCTTCTAGGATATTATGAATCCCCGCACCAAAGCCTCCACCAATAATTGAAAGCGTTGCATAGCGGTAAATTTTTGAAAGCATCCCAATTTGATCAATAATTAAAACCCTCGGGTTTAAAGGAATTTCAGTTTCGCTTAACTCTGACCAAAGTATCGCATGCTTGCCTAAGATTTTTTTTAGAGCGTCTATTTTTGTGGATGATACTTCATGCGGTGCAATTATTATTTTAGCCTCCAGTTGGTCATCAATAAGTTGTTTTGCAAAACCATGTTCTTTATCCCAACTGCTGCCAAAAATTATTGTTTTTTCCTGAGCACAAAAGGCTTCTATTTTCTTGTTTTCATAATTTTCTTGTGCTAACTCATAAACCCTATCAAAACGTGTGTCCCCCGACACAATTGCATTGTTATAACCAATGTCATTTAATAAATTCTGAGCATTTTTATTTTGCAGGAAAAAGGTATCAAAAACTTGTAATTGCTTGCGAAACCAAGACCCATACCATTTAAAAAAATGTTGCGATGGACGAAATATTCCTGAAATTAGAATGGTTTTTACTTTCCTTTTATGCAATTCATTTAAAAAGTTAAACCAAAACTCATATTTCACCATAATGGTTAATTCTGGTTTGATAATGTTGATAAATTTTCTTGCATTTAATGGAGTATCCAAAGGGAGGTAACAAACCTCATCGGCGAATTTGTAATCTTTCTGAATTTCGAATCCGGAAGGTGAGAAGAAACTAAGTAGTAGAAAGTATTCAGGCTTTTCTTTTTTGATCTTTTCAATTAGCGGCCTGGCTTGTTCGAACTCTCCAAGGGAAGCAGCATGAATCCAGATCAATTTTTTACGATGAGGAATAGCTTGATGCAGTTCGATGGCCCAATTTTTTCTGCCTTTTTTCCATTGCTTCGCCTTAATAGTTCCTAAAAATGCTGCAAGACCAATAAAAAAACCGTAAAATCGAACTGCTGTGGAATAAAAAAAACGCATACTGGTTTAATAAAAATAAAATTCGTCAGCAGTACGCCCTTTTATAGGAATTACCCATCCGAGTCTGAAGCCATATAATAAGTCGTTCTTTTGATCTTTATCAAATGAGCGGGAGTCATAATTATATTCTCGCTGGTTTTTGGTTAACCCTTGATTTAACTCAAAGCCAAGCTGGAAATTTGTAAAGTTACGCCTGCCATAATATTGAAAGCCAATGAATTGATTTAAAAGTAGGCCAGAATGTAATCGATCATATCCCTTGAGCATTTCTTCGTTGAGTTGAAACACATCCCCGTCTCGATAATCGATCTTGATTCTATGTTGAATATATCCAATTCCTGCTTTTACAATTATTCCACTATTTTCGTTGATATTAAAGACTGGAAAAGTTTTACCAATAGTTGCTGAAAAGCTCAAGCCTCTTAAATCATAAATAATTTTAACGAGCTGGCCGTCCGAGTCAGTGGCATCGCCTTCATCATTTATAATCCCACTTAACAAATCCTTTCGCTTTACATCGCCGCCAAATAAATAGTTCGCATTAATCTCAAACTGCCAATTACTTTTAGTTTTGTAGCCAACTCCTCCCCCTAGGCTACTTGAATTGCCATATGTTTCTTCAAAATCACCTGAAGGCAGTAAATAGGCATAATGAAACTTTACGAAGGGAAATGCTTGAGCAGAATCATTTTTAGATTGTGTAAAAGATGTGTGATAAGAAAGTGCTGCAATAAATAGCAGCAAGAAGTGTTTAGGAAGGATAATCATAAAGCCAAATTACCAATTGTTTTTAGCTTTCACTTTGCTAAAAACACTATCTTCGCAACCCGGTAAAAAAATAAGAAAAACCTTTATCTTTAGTTTATTAGCAAGTAAAAAGTAGTTGCTTAACGTAGCTTAAGATCAATAAATTGCGATTCACTAAAGTAAATTGAATAAAGAATATGAAAGATATTCAAATGGTTGACCTTGGAGGTCAATACAAAAAAATAAAAAAAGAAGTTGATGCCCGCATTGCAGAAGTCATGAACACCTCTGCATTCATAAATGGTCCAGAAGTAAAGCGGTTTCAAACTGAATTAGAAACTTATTTGGATGTTAAACATGTGATTCCTTGTGCAAATGGCACTGATGCTTTGCAAGTTGCCATGATGGCATTGGGGTTAAAGCCAGGTGATGAAGTAATCACCACGACTTTTACCTTTGTTGCAACAGCAGAAGTTATTGCTCTATTGGGTTTAACACCTGTTTTAGTTGATTGTGATCCTGATTCATTTTTAATTTCAACAGAAGCAGTAGAAGGGGCAATAACGTCTAAGACAAAAGCAATTATTCCTGTTCATCTATTTGGTCAGTGCGCCAATATGGAAGAAATTATGAAAATTGCCAAAAAACATGACCTAAGGGTGATTGAAGATGCTGCCCAATCGATAGGAGCAAGTTTTCATTTTTCGAATGGCGATGCCAAACAGTCTGGCACCATTGGTGATTTTGGTTGTACCTCGTTTTTCCCTTCAAAAAATTTAGGATGTTATGGTGATGGTGGTGCATTGTTTACGAATGACGATAAATTGGCTGAGAAGGCACGCATGGTTGTAAATCATGGAATGAAAGTAAGGTATTACCATGATGAAATTGGTGTTAACTCTCGATTAGATAGCATTCAAGCAGCGGTATTGAGCGTAAAGCTTGCCCGACTAGATAATTATTGCAATGCAAGAAGAATGGCTGCTTTCTTTTATGATCAAGCCTTTAAAGATATTGTACAGATTGAAACGCCCAAGCGAATGAAAAATTCTTGTCATGTATTTCATCAATATACCTTAAAAATTAAGGGAGTAGATAGAAATGCATTGCAAGCACATATGATGGAAAACAATGTTCCAGCGATGATTTATTATCCAGTACCCTTACATCAACAAAAAGCTTATCGAGATGATAGGTACCAGGATGGCGCTTTTCCCGTTGCTGAAAAATTGGCAACCCAAGTAATTTCATTGCCAATGCACACAGAGTTAGAAGCAGACCAATTGGAGCATATTACTAAAACGTTGCTATCATTTATAAATAAATAGAGCGAACAAATACGAAAAAAGATATTAAGTAATTAAGATAAAAAAATGAAAATTGCAGTTGTAGGTACAGGTTATGTTGGTTTAGTTACAGGAACTTGTTTGGCAGAAACAGGGAATGAAGTTATTTGCGTTGATATTGATCAAGAGAAGGTAAGAAAAATGAAAAATGGGATAGTTCCCATATATGAGCCACATCTAGATGTTTTATTTGAAAGAAATATCAAGCAAAAACGCTTAAGTTTTACTACTAATTTAGAAAAAGCAGTAAAAGATGCGAAAATTATATTTTTAGCTTTACCAACACCTCCAGATGAAGATGGCTCAGCAGATTTATCCTATGTTTTAAACGTGGCAGATCAGTTGGGTAAAATGATTAAGGAATATAAAATTATCATTGATAAAAGCACAGTGCCGGTTGGAACAGCTGAAAAGGTACATGCTGCAGTAGCAAAACATGCCACAGTTGATTTTGATATCGTTTCTAATCCTGAATTCTTAAGAGAAGGGTTCGCCGTAGATGATTTTTTGAAACCAGATCGTGTTGTGATTGGAACGGAATCAGAACGTGCTAGAAACATATTGGAAGAATTATACAAGCCTTATGTGCGACAAGGGAATCCAATTATTTTTATGGATGAAAAGTCAGCTGAACTTACAAAATATGCAGCGAATGCTTTTTTAGCTACTAAGATTACCTTTATGAATGAAATTGCTAACTTTTGTGAGAAAGTTGGAGCAGATGTTGATGCTGTGCGCGCTGGGATTGGATCAGATACTCGGATTGGGAAGCGATTTCTATTTCCTGGGATAGGATATGGGGGAAGTTGTTTTCCAAAAGATGTTCAAGCGTTAGCAAAATCTGGAACAGAGGAAGGCTATCACTTCAATATATTGGATTCAGTGATGAAGGTCAACCAAAATCAAAAGTTAGCGCTTATCCCTAAGATAAAAGATTATTTTAATGGAGATATTAAGGGTAAGAATATTGCCTTGTGGGGCTTGGCGTTTAAGCCTGATACTGATGACATTAGAGAAGCACCAGCCTTGTATTTAATTGATGAATTATTGGCAGCAGGAGCTACTATTTCAGCTTATGATCCTGAAGCGATGTCTAATGTGCAAGAACGTTTAGGTAATAAAATTCGTTTCGCTATGGATGCATATGATGCCTGCAACCAGGCAGACTTCTTAGTAATTGCAACCGAATGGTCTGCATTTAGACATCCTGACTTTGAGAAGCTATCTAAAAAACTAAAGAATAAATTGATTTTTGATGGTAGAAACTTATATGATTTATCCTTGATGAGAAAAGAAGGTTTCAACTACATTAGTATAGGAAGAAATAGCGTGTTACATAAATAAAAACAGCTATTAATAAATAACTAAATAAGCATGAAAAGAGTTGTTATTACAGGCGCCGCCGGATTTTTAGGTTCTCACCTTTGTGATCGTTTCATAAAAGAAGGGTATGAGGTGGTGGCTATTGACAACTTGATCACAGGGAATATTAAAAACTTGGAGCATTTAATGCCGTTGGAAAATTTTGAATTCTATCATCAAGATGTTTCTAATCATGTGCATATCTCTGGCGAAGTAGATTATATCTTGCATTTCGCTTCTCCTGCAAGTCCAATAGATTACTTGAAGATACCTATTCAGACTTTGAAAGTAAGTTCGTTGGGAACCCATAACTTATTAGGCCTAGCAAAAGCAAAAAATGCAAAGATTTTAGTTGCTTCAACCTCTGAAGTTTATGGCGACCCTTTGGTTCATCCACAAACGGAAGATTATTGGGGAAATGTGAATCCTATTGGCCCTAGAGGGGTTTACGATGAAGCAAAGCGTTTTCAAGAAGCGATAACAATGGCTTACCATAGCTTTCATGCTTTAGAAGTATCAATCGTCCGTATTTTTAATACTTATGGTCCTAGGATGCGTTTGAATGATGGGCGAGTTTTGCCAGCTTTTATTGGCCAGGCTTTAAGGGGTGAGGACTTGACTGTTTTTGGAGATGGTTCACAAACAAGATCATTTTGTTATGTAGATGATTTAGTAGAAGGAATTTATCGGTTGCTGCTGAGTAATATTTCACAGCCAGTAAATATTGGAAACCCTGATGAGATTACCATTTTGGATTTTGCAAAGGAAATTATAAAGCTTACTGGAACTGATCAAAAGATAGTTTTTAAAGAATTGCCAAAAGATGATCCGATGCAACGTCAGCCAGATATTTCAAAAGCAAAAAAAGAATTAGGCTGGCAGCCAAAAGTGGATAGGGCAGAAGGATTAAAAATTACCTATGACTACTTTAAATCGCTCACTGAAGATGATTTATATAAAAAGGAGCATAACGACTTCTCAAAATACATTCGAAATTAATGGAATATTTTGTACATGAAACTGCGGTTATTGATGAAGGTTGTACCATTGGAAAAGGAACTAAGATATGGCACTTTAGTCACTTAATGCCCAATTCAATACTTGGTGAAAATTGCAACATAGGTCAAAACTGTGTGATCTCTCCTGACGTTACTTTAGGAAATCAAGTAAAAGTTCAGAACAATGTTTCAATTTATACAGGTGTAATTTGTGAAGATGATGTTTTTTTGGGTCCTTCTATGGTGTTCACCAACGTAACAAATCCCAGAAGCGCTGTAAATCGAAGAGGGCAATATGAAAAAACATTGGTAAAAAAAGGAGCCACTATTGGTGCAAATGCCACTGTAGTATGTGGAAATAACCTAGGAGCATATTGCTTTATAGGAGCTGGAGCTGTAATTACCAAAGAAGTTGCTGATTATGCCTTAATGGTTGGAAATCCAGCAAAGCAAATAGGGTGGATGAGTGAATATGGTCACCGCTTAACTTTTGATGAAAATGGCATTGCCATTTGCTCTGAGTCAAAAGAAAAGTATGAATTAAGAAACGGAAAAGTTAAAAAAATATAGGTTTTAAATAGAGTTATGGGAATTTATCAAAATCTTGTAAGTAAAAAAGAAAAGGTAGCAGTAATTGGTTTAGGTTATGTTGGTTTACCAATAGCATTGGCTTTAGCAAAGAAAGTATGCGTTATTGGTTTCGACATTAGCGAAAGTCGAGTTGATTTAATGAAACAAGGAATCGATCCAAGTGAAGAGTTAGAAAGGAAGGATTTTGCTAATTCGGACATTACTTTTACTGCTAAGAGTGAAGATTTAAAGGCAGCTACATTTTTTATAGTTGCTGTACCAACACCAATTGATCAGCACAATTTACCTGATTTAAAGCCATTGCTTTCTGCCTCAAAAACAGTAGGAAAGGCAATTAAAAAGGGGGACTATGTTGTTTTTGAATCAACTGTTTATCCCGGTTGTACTGAAGAAGATTGCGTTCCAGTAATCGAAAAGCTTAGTGGATTAAAAATGACTCAGGACTTCATTGTAGGGTATTCTCCTGAGCGGATTAATCCAGGTGATACAAAACATACCTTACAAAATGTCACAAAAGTTGTTTCTGCATGTTGTGAGGAAGGCTTAGATGAAGTAGCTAAGGTTTATGAATTAGTTGTTGAGGTGGGAGTGCACAGGGCTGCAACCATCAAAGTTGCTGAAGCAGCAAAAATTATTGAAAATACACAACGCGATGTAAATATTGCTCTAATAAATGAGCTTTCAGTTATTTTCAATAAGATGAATATCAATACTTATGATGTGCTTGAAGCTGCAGGTACAAAGTGGAATTTCTTAAAGTTTTTTCCAGGGTTAGTTGGAGGACATTGTATTGGTGTCGACCCCTACTATTTAACTTATAAGGCAAAAGAATATGGCTATCATGCTCAAATTATTAATTCAGGCAGGTCAGTAAATGATGGGATGGGAAGCTATATTGCAGGTAGAATCGTAAAAGGTATAGTTGCTCAAAAAAAGGCAAGTGATGGTGCAAGAGTTTTGGTAATGGGAGCAACCTTTAAAGAAAATGTGAGTGATATCCGCAATTCGAAAGTTGCAGATGTAGTTCAAGAATTAAAGTCTTTTGGTTTGCAGGTAGATGTAATTGATCCACATGCATCCTCAGAAGAATTAAAACGAACTTATGGTTTTAGCTTAACCGACAAAGTAGCAGAAAATTATGATGCCGCTTTGCTTGCAGTAAGTCATGACGAATATATAAATTTAAAAGAGAGTTTCTTCAAAAAAATACTTGGTTCAAAAGGATTTATTTTTGATATAAGAGGGCTAATGAGAGGAAAAGTAGGAAATATAAAATATCAAAGTCTATAATGGGGAAAAGTGTTCTAATTACCGGCGGTGCAGGATTTATAGGCTCTCATGTAGTAAGATTAATGGTGAATAAATATCCTAATTACACCATAGTGAATTACGATAAGTTGACCTATGCAGGAAATTTAGAAAACTTAAAAGACTTGGATGCTGCCAATAACTACAATTTTGTAAAAGGAGATATCTTAGATGAAACGCTTTTAGCTGAGGTGTTTTCAAAATATAAAATTGATTCAGTTATACATTTAGCCGCAGAATCTCATGTAGACCGATCTATTAGCAATCCATTGGAATTTATTCAAACCAATGTGATAGGAACTGCCTGTTTGATGAATGCTGCAAAAGATTATTGGGGCGAAGATTTTAGTAACAAGCTCTTTTATCATATTTCTACTGATGAGGTCTACGGTTCTTTGGGTGAGACGGGTTACTTTACTGAAGAAACACCCTACGATCCACGTAGTCCATATTCATCATCAAAGGCAAGTTCTGACCACTTAGTGCGGGCTTACTTTCATACGTATAAGTTTCCCATTGTAATCTCAAATTGCTCCAATAATTATGGTGCAAATCAATTTCCCGAAAAGTTAATTCCACTTTTTATAAATAACATTAGAAACAAAAAGGACTTGCCAGTTTATGGCAAAGGAGATAACATCAGAGATTGGTTGTGGGTGAATGACCATGCTGATGCCATTGACGTAATTTTTCACAATGGGAAAAATGGTGAAACTTATAATATTGGTGGAAATAACGAATGGCAGAACATTAAATTGATTAAGAAGTTGTGCCAAATTATGGATAAAAAATTGGGTCGTTCTGCTGGTGACTCAGAAAAACTGATTACTTATGTTACTGACAGGAAAGGACATGATCAGCGATATGCCATTGATGCAAGTAAGTTGAAAAATGATTTAGGCTGGGAGCCTTCCATTGATTTTGAAAACGGCTTAGAGAAAACAGTAGATTGGTATTTGCAAAATGAAGCGTGGATGGAACATGTTACCTCTGGAGAATACCAACAATACTACGATGAACAATATGGTGAAAAGTAATTTTTATGTATAAAACTAATTTTCATCAAACCGATCTTTCCCTCTCTACCTTTTTAGTTACCGGTGGAGCAGGCTTTATAGGATCTAATTTGGTGGAGTATTTACTTGAGTTTGGTGCTAAAAAAGTAAAAGTGATTGATAACTTATCTACTGGTTTTATTGAAAATTTAGCTTCTTTTAAAGCTCATCCAAACTTTGAATTTATTGAAGCAGACATCAGTGATTACGATAGCTGTTTGTCGGCAATGGAAGGCATTGACTTTGTTAGTCACCAAGCTGCTTTAGGCTCTGTTCCAAGATCTATTGAAAAACCGGTTTCTACTAATCAGGCAAATGTTGTGGGTTTTTTAAATGTGATTACCGCCGCTCGAGAAAAAGGAGTGAAGCGTGTCGTATATGCCAGTTCTTCCTCAGTTTATGGTGATGAACCAACTTTGCCAAAGTTAGAGTCAAAGCTTGGAAATCCACTTTCACCTTATGCGGTTAGCAAATACACGAATGAGTTGTATGCAAAGGTGGCTTATTTAAATTATGGACAGGAATTATTGGGCTTGCGATATTTTAATGTTTTTGGCCCACGGCAAAGTCCTGAAGGTGCATATGCCGCAGTAATTCCATTATTTATTAAGGCACTGCTCAACAATGAGGCACCCTATATTAATGGTGATGGTCAACAAAGTAGAGATTTTACCTACGTAGAGAATGCTGTTCAAGCAAACATTAAGGCGCTTTTCACAACAAAAAACAAAGCGTTAGGTGAATCTTATAACATTGCTGTCGGGGAGCGATTTACTTTGATTCAGCTTTTTGAAGAAATTCAAGGAAAACTTAAATCAAATGTGAAGGCCATTCATCGGGAAGAAAGAGCGGGAGATATAAAAGACTCCTTAGCAGATATAAGTAAGGCAAATAAACTTTTGAATTACCAACCTAGTGTTCGCTTTCAAGAAGGCATTGATAAAACCATTAATTGGTTTAAACAACAATAATGTGTTCAGAAATGCTTAACTTCTCATTATGAGTTTTTTTTCAAAATTATTTAAGAAAGAAGAAGAAATGCCTCCTGCCTCATTGGGGCAACTCAAAGTTGATTTTCATTCTCACTTAATTCCCGGTGTTGATGATGGTTCTCGAAGCATGGAGGAAACCATCAAACTTATTCAAGGGTTTAAGAAATTAGGGTATAAAAAGCTTATAACGACACCTCATGTAATGAGTGATTTTTATAAAAATACACCTGAAATAATTCTTGGAGGACTAGAAAAGGTGAGACAAGAGTTAGAAAAGCAACAGATTGAAATGGAACTAGAAGCTGCAGCTGAGTATTACTTGGATGAGTATTTAAACGAAAAAATTAAATCCAAGTCCTTGTTAACTTTTGGCCAAAATCATTTATTGTTTGAGTTACCTTTTGTTGCAGAACCGCCTAATTTGGCTTCTACCATATTTGAATTACAAACTAATGGATATAAGCCCATTTTGGCACACCCAGAGCGCTATGGTTTTTGGTACAATACTTTCAATAAATACCATGAAATGAAAGATAAGGGAGTGGCCCTTCAACTTAATATTCTCTCTTTAATTGGTCATTATTCTCCAGAAACGAGGAAAATAGCAGAGCGCATGATTGACGAAAACCTCATTAGTTTTTTAGGCTCGGATTGTCACAATTTACATCACTTAGAATTAATTGACGAAGCAAGAGCTAAAAAGTACTTGCACAAGTTGATGGATAGTGGGTTATTGCAGAATAAGGTACTTTAAATCACATTCACTTCCCGTTCTAGCTCTACACCAAATTTTTTATTGATTGAATATAAAATCCGTTCAGATAAATTGAATATTTCTTCACCAGTTGCATTTCCATGATTTACAAGCACCAATGCTTGATTTTTATGCACACCATAGTCTTTTTCTCGAAAGCCTTTCCAGCCTGCATTCTCAATGAGCCAACCAGCCGCTAATTTGTAGCCACCATGTGGCAGTTTGTAGGCTGGCATAGATTTGAAACGCTTTTTTAGTTGGTTGAATTTTTCTTCTGTAATTATTGGGTTTTTAAAGAAACTACCCGAGTTACCAATTTTTTTAGGATCAGGCAATTTACTTTGTCGAATTGCTATTACAGCATCCGAAATTGCTCTAATGCTCAAGTCATTTTCTGCAACACCATCTTTTTCTAGTTGCTGCTTTATGGCGCCATATTCAATATTGAATTTTGGGGATTTGTTGAGCCTAAAATGGACTGCCGTGATGAAGTATTTACCTTTATGACTTGTCTTAAAAATACTACTCCTGTAGTCGAAATCGCATTCAGAATTGTTAAACTCTACTAGATTACCAGTTTCAATTTCCAATGCCAATACCTTTGTAATCAATTCCTTTACTTCAACTCCATAGGCTCCTATATTTTGCATTGGACTCGCACCAACATTTCCTGGAATTAATGATAAATTTTCTAATCCTGCGTAATTATTTTCAACACAATAGAGTACAAATTGATGCCAGTTTTCTCCGGCTCCTACCTCAAGCACAATGTGATGATCATCTTCTTCAACTGTGATTATTCCTTTGATATTGTTTTGTATCACTATTCCTTCAACATCCTTAGTTAGTAGTAAATTACTGCCTCCTCCAAGGATTAAAAATTTTTTTCTCTCTAGGTCATTCTCATTAAAAAATACAGCTGCAGCTGCTTTACTTTCAATGCTGATGAACTCAGCAGCCTTGGCTTTAATTCCGAAAGTATTTAATTGATCTAGTGATTTATTTGTTTCTATCTTCATTCTAATGCTTTATTATTAAATAGCACATATCCAAAGTGCACTAAAAAGCTCAGCTCTGTTCTTGCGTCATCGTAAAAGTTTACACTCGCTGCCAAAGGACCAAGTCTAGTATGGTATACTGTTGTAAAGGTTCCTATTAAATCTCTATTAATTACTTCTTCACCGAGCTCAACACTACCGTCAGCGTTTTCAATTAACTGCTCATAAGGCTGATAAACATAAGCTTCAAGTCGAAAATCAAGTTGATCACGAATGGAGTAAATAGCCTTCAAACCAGCCCCAAAAAAAGTTCGAGCACGATATTGATCCTGAAAGATAGTTCTGCTCTCAACTAAAGGAGTAAAAGCTGGAGAAAGCAGAAGAGTAGCAGTATAATTTTGAAAAAAGGGTAAGTCAGAATAGTTGGCTTCAAAGTAAGCACCAAAATGAAATTTGCTCCGCTCCAAAAAGTACTTATCTATTTTAAAGTTGAGATTAAGCCAATTCTTACGTTCAAATGCATCTTCTTTTAATCTTGCAGTTGAACCTGGAGTAGTTTTTTCTCTTCCATTTGTTTGGCGAAGACTAAAGTCGACCTTCGTTCCCTTACTGGCGTATAGCTTTCTATTTAAAGAGTTCAGTTCGTATTTAATAAATGCAGAAAGCCCTTCAAATTCAGTTAAATCAGAGGTGTCGCCGCGCGTAAAATCATTTACTTGGTAATATTCGTACTGCTGCCACAAGTATGATGCACCCATAGTGATTTTACCACTCGTGAAAACTGGTAGTCCAATTTTGTTCTCCCAATATTGCTCAGTGTTTATAATAAAAGGGGGGTTGTTGTCATCTATAAAAGTAGCCCTTCCATTAAAGTAGTCAAAGCTGTTGGCAGTGAATTTTGTCTCAATGTAAAAGGGTAAATCAAAAGGGATATCCCATCGAATAGCACCTTGAGCGGAGTTATAAAAACTACCAAAGTAAATGTTTCCACTTACTTTAAGATCAGCTTTATTTAGAATTTGATAATCCAATCCAAAAAAACCTGTGCTAAATGGTTTAGTTGCAATAACGCCACCAAAGGAGGCTTTGAATTTTTTTTCTTTTTTTACTTTTAAATTTAAATCAAAAGCTCTCAAACTCGGATTGTAAGTTGAACTTGGGTAAATGCTTCTAATGGATTCATTTGAGGCTAAGCGAAAGAAGGACTGTTTCAATTCTTCGTTCCCTACTTTTTGTGAATCAAGCTTGAGCCCTAGTTTAAAATACTTTGCTTGGTTTTTTTGTAAGCCATTAAAGCTAATCGAATCATAGATTAATGCTGGCTTCTTAGCATTGAAAAGTTTTCTTTCATGCTTTACCTCTTCGAGGGGTTTTGTAACTGAAAGTTGTTTTTTGAGGGAGTCCATTAAGCTAATTGTAGTGTTGTAACCTCTTTCTGATGCTTTATTTACAGCATAAAAATCAAAAGTGGAGATGTCAGTTACTTCAGTGCTAATGATGATACCTTCTGCACAATTAATTTTAAAATCGGACTGCCGAATGAGTAAGCTTTTTATTTGTGAAACTAAATTATCTTCAGTTGGATCAACTTTTTCAGCAGCAACATTACTTGCGACAATAAAATCTACCTCAAACTCTTGACATAAAATATCTGCAGGAAAATTGTTATATAATCCTCCGTCAAACATTATGTTACCATCTATAGCTACTGGAGAGAGGTAAAAAGGATAAGTCATAGAGGCTCGAACTGAAGTAGCTAAGTTTCCCTGTTTTAAAATAAGTTGTTCACGGTCAGTAATGTTTGCAGCTAAACAGCGAAAAGGAATAAAAAGGCTATCAAAATTTTGTTGAGCAACAGCATTGGCTTGAGAGAAATATTCCATAAGTCCATAATCAATGGCTAGTGATGAAACAAAATTAGTAGGAAGGTTAGTTGAAAAAATAGAGTCTAAGTCAAAGTACAAGCTTAATATAGAGGGGTCGTCAGCACTGCGCTTTAAGAAATACTGTTTGTTTTGATCAACTATTCCACTTGCAGCATCTCGAAATTCAGGCGAACTGATAATTTGTTCTATCTGATCAGGGGAGTAACCTGCCGCATAAAAACCCCCAACGAGTGCTCCAATTGAAGTACCCACAATATAGTCTATCGGAATCTCATTTTCTTCTAAGGCCTTAAGAACTCCGACGTGAGCAGCACCTGCAGCCCCACCACCACTTAATACTACACCTACCTTTTGTGAAAAACCATAATAGCAGTTTAAAGTAATTAGTAGTAAAAGCCAAAGTCGTCTCATCATTAATGAATTAACGTAAAATTAGCTAAAATGGGAGCTGTGTGAAGATATTTTTCTACACCTATTAACCTATTAATGTTTAAAAGGTTAGTTGCTCGGGTTAATTGATTCGATGATATCATGAATGGTGATGATGTGTACCTCACCCGCTCTGTTTTTTACCAAAACTGCAGGGTTTTGTTTGTCTAATTTTTTAGCAATTTCCTCTAAACTAGCATTCCCTTCAATAAAATCATAAGGAGCACTCATACAATCTTTTACCATACCTAATTTATTGCCTTTTTTAGATGCAAAAAGGGTATACAAATCAGCATTATTAATCGAACCAACACAATTTCCATTTTTCATCACAGGAATATGAGAAATGTCAAATTTTGTCATTTTACTCAACACTTCTGAAAGTTCATCCTCTGGTGAAGCAGTAATCAACTTTTTATTGCCATGTGCTTGGATCAAATTAATGGCATTCAGTTTTTCAGCTTCCATAAAGCCTCTGTCGCGTACCCAATCATCATTAAACATTTTGCCTACGTAACGACTACCGTGATCGTGAAAAATAACGACTACCACATCATCTTTGGTTAATTTTTCTTTCAATTGAAGTAATCCTGCAACTGCTGACCCTGCTGAGTTACCCATAAAAAAGCCTTCTTCACGGGCTAATCTTCTGGTCATTACCACACCATCTTTATCTGTTACTTTTTCAAAATGATCAATTAAGTCAAAGTCAACATTTTTTGGCAATATATCTTCACCAATTCCTTCTGTGATGTAAGAATAGATTTCTTTTTCATCGAACTCTCCCGTCTCGTGGTATTTTTTAAAAACTGATCCGTAAGTGTCAATGCCCCAAATTTTGATGTTAGGGTTTTTCTCTTTCAAGTATTTTGCTGAACCAGAAATGGTGCCTCCAGTTCCAACTCCAACGACTAGGTGAGTGATTTTTCCATCGGTTTGTTCCCAAATCTCAGGGCCTGTTTGCTCGTAGTGCGCTGTGCGATTCGACATATTGTCGTACTGATTAGGATAGTAGGAGTTGGGAATATCCTCATTCAATTTTTTGGCAACTGAATAATAGGAGCGAGGGTCATCAGATTCTACATTAGTTGGACAAACAATAACTTCAGCGCCCATGGCTCTTAGGATGTCCATTTTTTCTTTGGACTGTTTGTCGGCGAGGGTGCAAATTAGCTTATATCCTTTCACAATAGCGGCAAGAGCTAGGCCCATTCCAGTATTTCCCGAAGTACCTTCGATAATGGTGCCCCCTGGTTTTAGTAAACCAGCAGCTTCTGCATCTTCCACCATTTTAACAGCCATACGATCTTTAATAGAATGGCCAGGATTAAAGGTTTCCATTTTTGCCAATACTAAGGCAGGAATATCTTTGGTGATTTTATTGAACTTTACCAGTGGAGTATTGCCAATGGTTTCTAATATGTTATTGTAGTACTTCATTTTTGCTTTTTTGCGAATGCAAAGATAACTATTCCCATTACTTCAGTCGAGCCGAAATGCGTTAATTCTCAATAGTTTTGAAAATTTTTAAGTGCTTTGGTTATAGGGCTATAAACTTAAGTCACAAGTGACAATATTGTTTATTTTAAAAGGGCATGTATGAGGAGAATAAACCTAACTTTAGCTTTGTTTCGATGTTATAACACTTGAGAGTTTATGCTATTTAACTTCTTTAAGTCAATATTTTTTTTCTTGACAAGCACTTCATTGCTCACTCAAGATAGAAAGCTCAAATCTGAAAAATACTTAATCCAAGTCTTTTTACATCTACAAATCAAGAGGCAGCACTTGTAGATACTGAACAGGGTAAAATAATCTTGTACATTAATGGTGGGCTAGGGGTTAAGCGTAAACCATTTAATAAACAAGACTCTATTTTTCAAAAGACTTATAATGTAAGCTATTTCCCTAAAGGCTGCATAAGTTTTAATGGGGATGATTATAAATTATACAAAAGAACTATTTTAGATTATTTGAAAAAAGAAAAAGGGTCTAAAAAATAAAAGAAATCTCCATCCAAATGTAATTGGAAAATAGAAGTCAGACTTTAGAGGACTTATAGTAGATTATAATTTGATGAACCCAACAGCTATAATTTTCTATATTTGTTAAAACTGAATTATGAAAACACTTTTTATTTTAAGCCTTACACTTGTTTTTGCAAGCAAATCAATCAAGGCTCAATCAGAAGTTACCTTTTATACCTCAAAAGGTGATTTCGTAGTAGAAACCTATGATACTTTGCAGCCAATTACAGCTGGAAACTTTTTGGACTTAGTGAATAAAAAATTTTATGATGGAATTATTTTTCATCGTGTAATTAGTTCCTTCGTTATTCAGGGTGGGGACCCAACAGGAACTGGTTTTGGAGGTCCCGGTTATTCAATTCAAGATGAATTTAACCCAAAGACAAGTAATACTAAAAAAACGCTTTCCATGGCAAATTCAGGGCCAAATACAGGAGGAAGTCAGTTTTTTATAAATCTCGTGGACAATACTTATTTGGATCCAAACCACCCAGTTTTTGGAGAAGTTGTCTCAAACTTTTCAGTAGTCGAAGATATAGGTTTAGTGAGCACAAATGCTAATAATAGACCTTTAGTAGATGTTACAATGGACAGTGTTCGCGTTACACTTAGTGTTGGATTAAATGAGTCGAAAACCTACCCTTTAAATGTTAGTGTTTTCCCAAATCCTGCTGAAGATTATTTTTCAATTAAGTTAGATGATAAAACAACATACAGCAAAAACTATAAACTTAGATTAACCAACTTGTTGGGTCAGATAGTTTACACAGAAAATTTCACTGGAGAAAATACCAGGGTTGATGTATCTGACATTGCTGCTAAAGGGATTTACTTTGTGAATATATTGGATAATCAAAGTCAAAGACAAGTGATGAAAAAGATTGTCCTAAATTAACTTATACCAAAGAAGACTGCTTTCAATATTCATTCTAGCTAGTCTCTATTTGAAGTTTAAATCAAATCTTTTAAAGCATTGCTATTTACCAATAAATGAAATAGTTTAAAGGGCATCTTCTTAAGAGGGTGCCTTTTTTATTGTCCGTTCTGGTTCTGATAATTGAAGTTTTATAACTTTCTCTATTAATCAAATCGAATCGCTTTCACAGGGCTAATCTTGGCAACAATGTTAGATGGAATAACCAACATCATTAAGCAACTTAATAATGTGCCCAGATTTAAAAGAAGGAGGTTCAAATAATCTAACTTTATAGGAACTTTATCAATAAAGTAAGCTTCTTGGGGCAAAGTCATAAATCCAAATTTGAGTTGTAATAAGGACATTCCTATACCTAATAAATTGCCAAAAAACAAGCCCATTATAATTAAGTAGGCGGCATTGTAAATAAATATTTTACGGATGCTATTATTTTTTGCACCTAAAGCTTTCAGTATCCCTATTGTGCTGGTTCGTTCTAAAATTAAAATTAAGAGTGCTGAAATAATGTCAATGCCACACACTAAAACCAGCAATCCAATTATAATAACCACATTAATATCTTGCAACTCCAACCAATTAAAAATGTCTGGCCGAGCATCTTTAATTGAGGTGGCTGTTAAATCATAATCCAACTGTTGGTAAACATGTTCGTCCATTTTTTCAAGTTGATCCATATCATCAATCAATACTTCGAAACCTCCAACTTGTGTAGAATCCCATCCGTTTATTTTTTGGATGTGCCGAATGTCAGCTATCACCATCTTTTCATCCATCTCACCTAAACCTGTATTGTATATACCACATATAGTTAACTTTCTCAAACGTGGAGGTTGTTGTACAAAGTAGAGTAAGATTTCGTCTCCTAAATTGAGGTTTAGCTTATTCACAATGAATTCAGAAATTAGTATCTCTTTTGACTTCCCTTCTCCATTTATATTGGGAGCACTTCCTTTTTTAATGTATTGTTGGAAAAAGCTCCAATCGTAATCTTCCCCAACGCCTTTTATAACTGCACCATAGTTATTTTCGTCAGTTTTTAGAATGGCCGCCTTGTTGGCAAAAACTTGTATATGATGGATGCCTTCAACCGTATCTAAACTTGGGTAAAACGGTCGATTAATAGATACAGGTTTGTTATCAATTATACCTTTGGACTGATAATTAGTAATTTGAATGTGCGAACCAAATCCAATTACTTTTTTTTCAATCTCTTCTTGAAAGCCACCAACAATCGACAATGAAAGGGTCATCATGGCTATTCCCAATGTGATAGCTACAATAGAAATGCGTATAATTGGTTTTGAAAAGGAGTTTTTGTCGCCTTTTATGATTTTTTTTGCAAAAAATAATTCGAAATTCAAAAATGCCTGTTGTTTAGTAAAACAGCAAATTTAGATAAATGAGAAGGGATAAGTTGAAAATAAACTATTGTTTGTTGTTGTTAATTGCACCAATGCTCATCCATTGTGCTTCGGTTGAGAAAAAAGATATACGTGAATCTCAGACTCCAGTCAATATTCAAGAGGAAAAAGAAATAGTTGTTGGTGATTTGCAAACTGAACGATATTTGCCTCAGCTTAAAAATAAGATTGTTGGAGTAGTGGCCAACCATACAGCAATCCTTGGGAGCACCCATTTGGTAGACAGTTTACTCAGTTTGGGAATTAATGTGAAGTTAGTTTTTAGCCCAGAACATGGCTTTAGAGGAAGTGCTGATGCTGGAGAAAAGGTAAATAACCAAACTGATGCCAAAACTGGCTTGCCAATTATCTCTTTATATGGAGATAATAAAAAACCAACTGCTGCTCAACTTCGAGGAATTGATGTGTTATTATTTGATATCCAAGATGTTGGTGCACGCTTTTATACCTACATCTCTACCTTACATTATGTAATGGAAGCGGCCGCCGAGCAGGACATTCCACTTATTGTTTTGGATCGTCCTAATCCTAATGGACATTATGTTGATGGCCCAGTTTTAAATCCAAAGTACCGTTCTTTTGTTGGTTTGCATCCAGTGCCAATTGTTCATGGTTTAAGCATTGGTGAGTATGCTCAAATGGTTAGTGGAGAAAAGTGGTTGGATAATGGAGTGAGTTGCGATTTAACAGTCATTACTTGTAAGAACTATTCTCATGATGATTATTATCAATTGAAGGTAGCTCCGTCTCCGAATCTACCGAATATGAATTCTATTTATTTGTACCCTTCACTTTGTCTATTCGAAGGAACAGCGATTTCAGTCGGTCGAGGTACAACAGCTCCCTTTCAACAATATGGTCATCCTGGTTTAAAAAGCTTTAAAGAATACTTTACACCAACACCAAGTTATGGAGCAAAAGAACCTAAACTAAAAGGACAGAAATGTTATGGTGAAAAAATTAAGTTGGATTGGCAAAAGGACTTAAGCGCTATACCTCGTCAACTAAATCTAGATTATTTGTTAACTGCTTATCAAGTATTTCCGAATAAATCTGATTTTTTCAATTCTTTTTTTAATCTTCTTGCGGGGAATAACTTATTAAAGCAACAAATTCAGGGAAACAAGACTGCAGCTGAAATAAGGGAAAGCTGGAAAAATGATTTAGAGGCTTATAAACAGAAACGCAAGAAATATCTCCTTTATAAAGATTTTGAATAGACCTATTTAAAATTTATTCCGCTTGTTTTAATTTGCCAGAGCCACTGATATCTGAGTCTATTTTCTTCACGTTTCCTCTATAATACACGTCTCCACTTCCATTGACTTCAACATCTAGTGAATAGGAAACATCAAGCTTAACATCTCCTGAGCCATTGATTTCAATTGTTGCTTCATCTGCGGTTAATTCATAGGCTTCAACATCCCCTGAGCCGTTAATTTCAATATCATGTGTTTTTGTAGTGCCTTTCAACTTTAAGTCTCCAGAGCCATTTATTTCACTTTCCAGCTCTTTTACATCTAGGTTTAAATTTAGTTCACCTGAACCGTCAACTGAAAGTTCGAGCAAGTTTGAACTTATTAAACCATCACCTATGATGCTTCCTGAGCCTTCCACACTTAATTCCTCAATATCAGGAATAGTTATATCTATACTTATATCTTCTGCTGACTCTAGACATCTGTTGAATTTAATTTCCCATTCATCTGACTTTACATCACGGTTCAATAAGTCGATAATATTCTGTGTTGCCGTTATTGTGACATTTTGAATTTCACCTTGGCGTAAAGTTACTTTTGAAGCACCTTTCAATTCGATCTTAGAGAACTTGTCTAACTTAACTTCAGTAGTTACAACTTCTCCCTCTGCTTCAACACAAGCTCCTAGTATGCTACACCCATTGAAGCATATAACAATGATGGAGAGAATAAGAATAACAACACCAAATTTTTTTTTCATCAAATTCATTTTAGAGCTAAGATTCCTTTAAATTTTTCAATCTGATCGGGTGTGAAACGATTACATTTTTTCATAAAGTCCAATATTGCTAATAAGGTCTCGTGCTCGAGGGTCGCAGGGTTAAATTTGTCAATATTTTTCACAATAAACTTTCGATCTTCTTCCATATCTTCACTATAGCCTAGATATTCTGGAATTTCATATTGAACAGCCATGCGCATGAAGCGAATTTCCACGTCATCTGGAGCCATCTCAATTGCCTTGTTAAATGAAGTTTCACTTTTATTAAGATAATTAATTTTTTTAAAAAGATTCCATGTAGTTTTTGTCATTATAGCTTCCAAAGCTGCCCGATATGCTAACATTTTTGCAGAAGGATTTTCCACTGCTAAAAAAATATCATAAACTCGCTCTGCCTCATCACAATCATGCAAGGCTTCTATATATGAAGTTCTCAGTTCTACTAATTTATTATTTTGGGCAAATCCAAAAGAAAATGACATTAATAAAACCAGAGTAAAAAGGTAATTTAACATGCTAGAAAGATAGGGATTTAATAATTACTGGATAAAACATTAGCTGCAGCCTTGCTTAATTAAGAAGTAAAATTAATAAACTACTTAAAACTTAGGGCAGGGAACCCTAAAATATCGAGGCTTTCTTCTTTTAGATTTCGGGTATTCCAGAATCAAGCTTATTTCATGTGCACCATTTGTATTTCCCGATAATGCAGAAATGGTAATATCATAAGAATAAGCAAAAGAAATTCGATCATATTTAAAGCCAGCCAGCAATACTAAGGCGTCAACATTCGGAATACTACTTTCATTATTTTTAATTGGAAGACCACGATACCAAACGCCAAATATCATAGGAGAGTTTGTGTAATAGGCACCAATATCTAACTGATCCCATTTTTGTTGTGCTTTATATAAAAATGCTGGTGTTATTTTTGATTTACTAGACCCATTAATTCCTTTATTTACTTCAAAATTCCATCCACCTTGTATCGCTGTTCTAATCGGTAAGATAGATTCAGCTTCCCCAAACGCATTATTTGGGCGGTTTAAATGATCAAAAGAAAATCCAAGCCAATATTTTTCTAAGTGATAAAGCACAGCACCAGCTCCAAAATTGGCATAATTAATATTGTCTCTAAACCGATCCTCGACGGATGAGCTAGCATCATCACGAGCAATTTGGTCACCAAAAAGAAAATTATTAAAATCAAACTTTCGAGTGTAATAACCGGCTTTTAATCCTGCAAGTACAGCTAATTTTCGATTTATTGATACTTGATAGGAATACATATAGTTTACACCAGTGGTGGTTAAACCACCGCTTCCTGCTTTGTCTGTAATAAATTGCAAGCCCATGCCACTATTTAAATTGTTAAAATAGTGCTCATAGGAGCCAGAGAATGATTCAAATCCATTTTTTAAACCCGGCCACTGATTTCGATAGCTTAAGGCAAACCTACCTAAGTCAACATTCCCAGCAAAAGCTGGATTATACAACATGGCATTATTGTAGAAATGTCCAAACTGAGGATCTTGAGCAATCAAATTCAAGGAATTCATGCTTAGTAGAAGCACAAATAGATACTTAAATAAAATTGATAAACTCTTTTTCATTGTTATCTCAGCAAGGTTAAGTCGCCAACTTTCGTAGCTTTCGCACCATTAATAAAGGTGACTTCTAATTTGTAAACATATACATCTGCTTGACTTAGCTGGTTTTTATAATATCCATCCCAGCCGATATTTACATCTTTTGATTCAAAAACCAGTTCTCCCCACCTATTAAAAATTTGTAAGCGATACTCTTCAGTGTATTCTAGGTAAGGGTGAAAGACTTCATTATTTGTGCTATTTGGGTCATATCTTCCGCCATTTGAACCATTTGTGTTTGGAGTAAATACATTTGGAATCTTAATTTCATAGTTTGGGTTAATCGTAATGACTTGATATCCTGTATCTCTACACCCAAACTGATTTTCCTTCCAAAGACTTACACGGTAGGACCCTGTGTCTTGGTAATTAGTTGATGGTGACTCTTCTTTTGATGTTGTCCCATTAGCAAAACTCCATAGCCAATCATTAGCATCTGTAAAAAATGAAGAAAAGGAAATAGTTGAGTTTTCAATATCAGTTACTGTTGGATTTGCGGTTATGATAGCTTCAGGCCTAGGATTTACCTGAACTCTATAATCTGCAGTTGATTCACTCATGCATCCTTGAGGTGTGCTAACATCTAGACCAACATTATAGGTTCCTGGTTCTGTGTAAGTGTATATTGGGTTGGCTTCTGTAGAAGTAAGCCCATTGCCTAAGTTCCACACGTAAATATAATTTGCAGGAGTGCTGTTAGTGAAACTAACTGTTAAGTCTTCGCAGCCTTCAATAATGGTATCATTTAAATTGATGGCAGGAGGATCTGAAACTTCCACTAAAGCAGAATCACTTATACTGTTATTACAAATATCATTAACCGTAATTATATACTGAGTAGTAGTTGGCGGTGATACCTTCTGTGAAGGTAAATTAGCTAATCCATTGTTAAACGAAATTGTGTAGGGATCAAGGTCTCCTAGGAAAGTGTAAGTAAGTAAAGCACTATCTCCCCTGCAAATATTGCCACTAGAATTTAATTCCAAGAAATCGTCGAAAATATTTCTCACTTTTATTGATATTTCTTGACTTACTGATGGGCAATTGTTGACATCGGTAACAGTTACACTATAATTTTTATCTTCTGATGGGTTGACTAAGATGGTAGAATCATTCCCGAAATTATCACTCCAGGTATAAGTGAAGGGTCCTGTGCCCCCAGAAGCACTTGCATCTAGCTGTTTTGGAACATTTACACAAATAGTGTCATCAGCAGAAACACTTAATGAAATGGCTAAAGGTTCTACCATTTCAGCAGTATCTATAATTGTGCAATTGTTACTGTCAGTAGTTGTTACAAAGTAAGTCCCAGGATTTAAATTACTTATAGAATCACCAGTTTGACTGCTACTCCAAGAATATTCATAAGGTACTGTGCCACCTAAAGATTGTGCTTTTATTTTTCCGTCCCCAAATCCAAAGCAAGAAATTGCTTCAGCTGTCAAATCTGTGGTAAGTTGGTTTGGTTCAGTTATTATAATCGTATCATTTAAGCTACAACCATTAGCATCACTAACAATTACGAAATAGGTTCCCGCATCAAGACCGTTAATACTAGCGGTACTATCATTATTACTCCAAAAATAAGTGTAGGGTGTAGTCCCTCCGCTTGCTGTAATTGTTGCACTTCCATCACTCTGATTGAAGCAGCTTACATTGTTTGAGCTTGTAAAAGATGTCCCTAATGCTGCAGGTTGACTTATATTTATAGAGTCAATAGTAAAACAAGCATTTGCATCAGAAACCGTTACTATGTAGTTTCCAGCGCTCAAATTTCTTGTAGTATCTGACGATTGATTGTTGCTCCACAAATAAGTATAGGGGCTTGTTCCCCCATTTGCTGTCACATATCCACTTGCATCCATTAGGCCTTGGCAGGATACGTTTGTTAAAACACTAGTTGCTGTAGTTAATAAGTTAGGTTCTGTTATCAAAAAGTTTGCGGTTGTTGAGCAATTATTGCTATCAGAAACAGTCACAGTATATGAACCAGCAGATAAATTAAAAGCGGTATCAGTCACTTGGCTATCACTCCATAAATAAGTATAAGGAAGAGTTCCACCACTTGCAGAAACATTTGCTTGACCGTCGCTTAAACCATTGCAAGATACGTTAATAGTATCTCCAGTAAGAGCAGTAAGGGCAATAGGTTCAGTAATGATAGCTACAGCTGTTGTTGAACAGCTATTAGCATCACTTAAGGTCACAGTGAAGTTACCAGCAGTTAAATTTTTTGCTGTATCTGTTACTTGATTATCACTCCATAAGTAAGTATAAGGAGTAGTTCCACCTGACCCTGTTATTACTGCTGAGGCATCACTTAGTCCATTACAACTTACGTTATTTTCAGCTGTAATTGTTGCTTGCAGTATAGCTGGTTCATTTACTATAATACTATCGGAAAAGCTACAACCATTGTTATCTGAAACAGTAACCAAGTAAACTCCTGCAGTTAAATTGCTTGCAGTAGCCGTAGTTTGATTATCACTCCATATGTAAGTATAAGGAATCGTTCCACCAACAGCGCTAATTGTAGCAGATCCATCATTGAAGCCGTTACAAGTAACATCGATAGAATCAATCGTACTAACTTCAAGAATTGCGGGTTCTGTAATGATTGCAGAATCAATTATACTGCATCCATTTACATCCGAAACTGTTACTGAATATGTACCTGAAGCTAAACTTTGGGCTGTATCAGTAGTCTGATTATTACTCCACAAATATGTAAATGCACCAGTTCCACCGTTTGCTGTAACATAAGCTATAGCATCGCTAAATCCATTACAACTCACCGTTGAACTAACAGTGGTTGTTGTGCTCAACGTGCTTGGCTCTAAAATATTGATTGTTGTTGTATCATCACATCCACTCGAATCGGTAACTGTTACTGTGTAGCTTCCTGCAATTAAATTAAAAGCTGTATCAGTAGTTTGATTGTTATTCCACAAATAAGTGAAAGGGGTAGTTCCACCACTTGCTGTTACATTTGCTCGCCCATCATCAAATCCGTTGCATGAAACATTTGAAGAGCTTCCAATTGATGCAATTAGTGTGTTTGGTTCTGTAATTGTGGTTGTAGCAATTGAACTGCAATTATTTGCATCACTAAGAGTAACAGTATAATTTCCTGCACTTAAATTAGTTGCTGTATCGCTTACTTGATTATCACTCCATAAATAAGTATAGGGTTGCGTTCCACCACTTGCGTTTACAGCTGCTCTAGCATCGCTAAGTCCGTTGCAAGAGACCATGGAAGAGTCACTAATTGTTGCATTCAATATTGGTGGTTCGTTAATTTCTACTTGTGCTATTCTAACACATGACTGGTTATCTAAAACAGTCACTCTATAAGTCCCCACTGCAAGGCCAACTGCCGAATCTGTTACTTGGCTATTACTCCAGGAGTAGGTGTATGGTAATCTACCTCCACTGGCGTTTATCTTAGCTCTACCATCAGATAGCCCATTACAGCTTATATCAAATGTGTCGATGGAGTTAATTAAAAAGGCAGGGGGTTCAATAATAGTTAATGCTGTAGTATCGGAACAGTTTCTAAGGTCTGAAACAACCACAGAATATGTTCCTGCAGATAGGTTTGATGCAGTGTCATTCGTTTGGCTATCACTCCATAAATAATCAAATGGCTCCGTTCCTCCAACAGTGTTTACCATAGCTGATGCGTTGCTAAAGCCATTGCAAGTAACACTGTCAATAAGTGAGGCGGTAGCTGTAACGACTGGATATTGAAATTGAATTCCCTTCGTATTTGATGAAGATCCATTACAACCATTTCCTGTATTGCTTAAATCTATTCGATAAGTGACAGAATCGGAGCAAACACTAAATGTGTCACAAAAGGAAGTCCCAATAATTGATTTATATAAAGTAAATCCACTACCAATAGGGAACTCTCTATAAATATCGTAGTTTGAACCACTGCCATCAGGTAAGGGGTTACTAAGTTCATTCCAACTTACAAAAACGCAGGTATCATTAAAAGTAGGCTCAATGTACATGGTTGAAATAGTATCGTTATTGATATAAAACCAGTTTTGGTGGCAACCCGATTCTGCCCTTACGATGTAATGGACAGATTGATTATTTGCACCAGCATTTAAATGAGTGTAGTTTGTAGTATTATAATCTGAAATACTATCAATAAGATTAAATGTGTCTGCTAGATTTGTTGAGCTGTAAATTTTCCATTGAATAAAACTACTGTCTGGATCAGGAGTTTGATTCCAATCTATAATTACATCGCCGTTTGCTTGAACATCGGCACAGTGGATAGGTGGACTTTTTACAAGAGTATCTTCTAAAACAGTAATCGCAAAAGTTGCTAATGCCTGTCCACCTGTTGGGCAAAAATCATCTAAGGCGCGAATAATAAAAAGGTAAGTATTTTGCGAGGTAATACAGTCAGGAGTGTTATTGGCTACATGATCACAAGTGATTTGCCAATTAAAGCTTGTTGTGTAAGTTCCTACTCCTGTATCAGGTGCTGGTGATGATAGTGTAGCGCAGGGTGGATTTAGACAACCTGTTGAGTCGCTAGTATAATTATCGCCAAATTGAATTCCACTTGCATAAAAGAAAATGGAATCGTCTTTAGGGTTTCCTGTTCTTAGTGTATCAAAAACACTAATATCAAAGTTTACTAATTCCCCTACTTTAACCGTATCAAAATAGGTGTTGTTAGCAAATGGTGAAGGGATAACCGGGGATTCATTCGAAGCACATCCACTTGTAATAACTGTTTGTAATTCTCTATAGATTTCAGCTACTTTTTGTCCACATTTAAAAGCTTCCACTCGAATTACCGAAACGAATTCACCAGAATTGTAAGAGGTATAGGTGATTTCGCCAGTTTGAGAGTCTAAAACAGCTGGTTCATTTCTTGGATCGAGTGAAGTATCAGGATATGGGCTATCAAATGCATATCCATTTCCTGCATCAAAATTTACATTAACGGGAGTCACGTCCTCTTCAAACAAGGCACCGATAGTGCATGGTGGAGCTCCACAAAAATTGCCATCCAATGGATTTGCCCAAGAGTAAACCAAGGAATCCAGCTCACGATCAAATGCACTATGATTGTAGGTGAATTTTTCGCCTGCGCAAATAATAGAGGAAGGTTTTTGAAAAAAGTTTGGAGAGTTATCAAAGCAAACACCAACATCTCTGCCGTTATATGCAAACATTTGGGCGCGCAAAGTAATTCCAAAGTTTTGTGCATTTACTATATTGTCTATAGCAGCGTTCCTGTCACCATAGGTCCATGTAAAAGTCCAGCCATTTGCTCCTGGAACGCCATTTAAAGTTACCGCATTACTTACTAAAATATACTCTTCAATAGCTCCTGAAATGTCTGGATCAGACGGAACAAGAGTAGCACAAGGGCTTCCTTCACAAGCTGGCGTAATGTCAGTCACGCTAAAAAAGTTTACAGGTATTTGAGTAATTACGCCAACGTTTGGATAATTATGAACCTCAAGTGCGTGATTATTAACATTAAAAGCTACACCATTGCAATCACGGTATACCTTTAGGGTAAATACATATTGTCCATTTGCTTGGCATTCCCAGATAATTTCCCCACCCATAATATGAGTTGCAGAAAGTTTTGAACTTAGTCCAACAAGGATAAATAAAAGAGAGAGAAGAAGAGTAAAGGTTTTATTCATTTAGCAGTGAAATTAGTAATTGTTAAGGGCAATTGAACATAAGAATTACCTAACGCTTTACGAAATCTTCCTAACGGTGTTTAAATTTTTTATCATAAATTTTATTTGAAAATTATAAGTAATAATGAGTCAGCTAGTTAGTTGTAAAAAAACTTTTAGAATCAGCAAAAAAAAAGACACTTGAATGAATGGAGTTGATTATTCTTTAAAAAATTTCTCCTCGCAAAGCACTTCTGAAGTATTCCAAAGTTTTTTAGCTACATATTTATCTTTCGAAATTTTATTAGAATCAACTATTCCAACTTCTCCTTTCATTTCTGAAAATCCAGTAGGACCAAGATAGTCCCCCCCATTTACTTCACTATTTAAAGCAGCATTTATTTGAGCTTGGGCAGCTTTAGAAGGTTTGTGAGTAAATATTGGAATTAAGATTGGACCTAAAACAGTAGTTATAAATTTTGGCATATGACGCATTAAATCTGTATTTGAAACCCCAGGATGGGCGGCCACTGAAATGGTGTTCGAGTTCCTTTTTTCTAGTCTTCGTTGAAGCTCATAAGCAAAGATCAGACATGCTAACTTACTTTGACCATAAGCTTCCGATTTAGAATATTTTTTTTCGCTTTGTAAATCATCAAAATTTATTTTGGCAGATTTGTGGGCAATTGAGCTAAGGGATACAATACGTGAACTAGGTGTCTTTTCTAGTTGATCAATGAGCAAAGCCGTAAGCAAAAAGTGTCCTAAATAATTCGCTTCAAATTGCAGTTCGAAACCATCGTCCGTTTTTTCATAAGGAGGCATCATTACACCAGCATTGTTAATTAACATATCGAGCTGATCGAATTTTTCTTGGAATGTAGCTGCAAAAGTTCTCACTGATTCTAGTTTACTCAAATCAATTTCCATAAGCTGGATGTCTGCCGATGGAACTTCATCTAAAAGCTGCTTTTTAGCTTTTTCGGCTTTTTTTAAATTTCGACAAGCCATAATCACAGTCACCTCTTTTTTAGAAAGAACTAGTGCTGTTTCATAGCCAAGCCCGCTGTTTGCGCCAGTTATTATTGCTACTTTACCTTTTTGTTTTGGAATTTGGTCGATATCTAAGTTCATTTTGAAAGTCTTTTACTTAGACCAACAATAATAACTATAGATAGTTTTTCTGTTTTATTTTGCTACTTCAGTTTTACATCAATTCAGCGTTTCCCATGTATATCAAAAACAAAATACCAATGATTATACGGTAGTAGCCAAAGTGCTTAAAACCGTAATTGCTAACAATTTTTAAAAAAACCTTCACGGCAATCCAAGCAGTAATAAAAGCTACAATTAACCCTACAATCAGCAGCTTAAGTTCTTCAATGCTAAAAGCAATTTCTGATTTCAATAAATCGTAACCAGTTGCTGCAAACATGGTAGGAACAGCTAATAGAAAAGAGAATTCGGTGGCTTGTTTTTTATCTAAACCGTTAAAAACTCCGCCAACAATTGTTGCTGCAGCTCTTGATGTGCCTGGCACCATCGAAAAACATTGTATCAAGCCAATGAAAAAAGCATTTTTATAAGAGATCTTTTCTAAATTTTCAGTTTTACTCTTTTGTGCAAGCACTTTTCGGTCGATAAGAATTAATACTATTCCACCAACAATTAAGGAAACTGATACTACCACTGGGTTAAATAAATAAGCTTTTATAATGTCATAAGCTAATAAACCTACGATTGCAGTTGGGATAAAAGCGGTAGTCAATTTGTAATAGATGGTCAATCCTTGCAGAAATCGCTTAGCATAAAGCATAACAATTGCCATAATAGCCCCTAGCTGGATTGCCACTTCAAATGTTTTCACAAAAGCATCATCATGAATATTCATAGCTGCTGAAGCCAATATCATGTGGCCTGTAGAAGAAACTGGCAAAAACTCAGTTAAACCTTCAATAATCGCAATAACAATACTTTGGGTTAAAGTCATTTTGTATAGTTAGGCTGTTGCTTTTAGATAGGCTTTAATCCCTAATTCCATACATTTTAATGCTTTTCTAAGCTTATCTTTTTCAAGCACATAGGCCAAACGGACTTCGTTTTTTCCTAAACCTGGACTTGAATAAAAACCACTTGCTGGAGCCATCATTACAGTTTGTCCTTCGTATTCAAAGTTTTCTAACATCCATTTGCAGAAGTCATCAGTATCATTCACTGGAAGTTTTGCAACAGCATAAAATGCCCCACCTGGCTTTGGACAGAATACACCTTCAATTTCATTTAGTCCATCCACTAAAATATCTCTTCTTTCAACATATTCTTTTGCTACTTTGTCAAAGTAATCCTGAGTTGTTTCTAAGGCAGCTTCTGATGCAATTTGACCAAGAAGTGGGGGACTTAAACGAGCTTGAGCTAATTTAAGTGCTACTTGTGTCAATTCCTTATTACGACTCACCATTGCGCCAATTCTTACTCCACACATGCTGTAGCGTTTTGAAACAGAATCAACCACTACAACATTATCTTCAATACCCGATAAGTTCAATAAAGAGTGATGAGTTTTGCCATCGTAGCAAAACTCTCTATATACTTCATCGGCAAAAAGGTAGAGATCATGTTTTTTAACTAGATCCCTTAATTTTTCCAGTTCCTCCTTAGAATATAAGTATCCAGTTGGATTACCTGGGTTACAAATTAAAATAGCTTTGGTATTTGAACTTATATTTTTTTCAAAATCCTCAATGGGAGGTAATGAAAATCCATCTTCAATTTTTGAATTAATAGGAATTACTTCAACCCCTGCAGTTTCTGCAAAGCCATTGTAGTTTGCATAAAAGGGCTCAGGAATAATTACCTCGTCACCTGGGTTTAAACAAGCCGTAAATGCAAAAGAAAGGGCTTCAGAGCCACCGGTTGTTATTAAAATATCTTCAAAAGTTACACCCGGACTAATCTTATCATAATAGGCAGATAGTTTTTTTCTGTAAGACTCATTACCAGCTGAATGACTGTACTCAAAAACCTTAAGATCAATATTTTTAACTGCATCTAGCGCTGCTTGAGGAGTTTCAATATCGGGCTGGCCAATGTTGAGGTGAATTACTTCAACTCCTTTTGCTCTCGCAATATCAGCAAAAGGGACCAGTTTTCTAATGGGCGATTCCGGCATTTGAATACCGCGTGTAGAAATAGATGGCATAATATTTAATTTTTTAAATCGGCGGCAAAAGTCGTTAATTGTTTTTAGAAAACTGCTTAAACTATTACTGAAATCAATGCAAAGTGAGCAAAATTGGTTTGATTGTGACCAATTAGATTATTCGAACCTACCTTTATAAATAGCTTATTGCTATGATGTAAACCTTGATTTCTTAATTCCTTTTAAAAGTGCTTTATCAATCAATGAAATTTGTTATGGCCTCATTTAGCTCCTTTACAGGAAGCCCCATCACATTATAATAGGAACCTTCAATTTTTTCTACACCAATTAATCCAATCCATTCCTGAATTCCATATGCTCCAGCCTTATCGAAGGGTTTAAAGTTTTCTATATAAAATGCTATTTCTGCACTACTTAATTGTTTCATATAAACATCGGTTGCTACTGAAAAAGAATGAACTATCCCTTTTTTTTGAAGGCATACTCCAGTAATAACCTGATGTTTTTTTCCTGAAAGTTGAGCAAGCATTGTTTTCGCTTCAGCGAAATTTTCTGCTTTTCCTAATATCTTTTCGCCTAGAATAACAACTGTGTCTGCAGTGATGATTAGTTCATCTTGCGCCATTTCACCTTCATATGCTGCCGCCTTTTTTTTACTGAGAAATTCAGCTACTTTCTCTACACTTAAGTCAATGGGAAATGTTTCTTCCACGTTCTTTTGACGCTGCGAAAACTCATAGCCTAACTTACTCAATAGTTCTTTTCTTCGTGGCGATTGAGAAGCCAATACGAGCCGATAATTTCCGGGTGTTTTTAGTAATTGAGTGGACATATTAAAAAGAATAAATCACGATGGTATATAAAATACCACTCAACATGGTGAGCTTTAAGACTTGACTTGCAATAAAAAAGTCGCGTTTTTTACTTGCTATAAAAGTTTTATAAACTACATAAATCAAAGGAACTGTAATTAAGAATAAAAAGTAGCTAAATGAAATCCAGTCTTTAGAGATTAACTGAACGACTTCCAAACATGCAATAAGCACCAAAGTTATAATTGTAACTGAATTGCTTACTTTTTTAGCTGTTGGAATGCCGCGCTCAATTGGTAGTGTTTTGCAGTTGAAGGCTTTATCGCCTTCTATATCTTCACAGTCTTTAATTATTTCACGGGAAACAGTAATTAAAAAAGCAAAAATGCTATATCCAATTACCCAATATAAAAGATACTTGATACTGAAAAGTAGAGAGCTCAAGTGTTCTAAGTTAAAGCCTGAGGCTGCATTGTCAAAATTAGTGACATTGTCGAACATAACAGCTACCTCGTAGTATCCGGCAGTAAAGGGAACTAATGCCGTCAACGAGGCAATAATGAGGTTACCTATTAGTACTTGTTTTTTAAAATTAACAGAATAAAACCATAGCAATGCTGCACTAACCAATTGAAAAAGTACCAACAAGGGATGGCCTATTTTATACGCAACAAAAGCGGCAATAATTAAACCTGAAATATTAATTCCAAAGTGTAAGAACATAGCTTGCCTTCTGGTGATACTTTTTCCAATGATTAACTGTTTTGGTTTATTGAGGTAATCAAGTTTTACATCAAAGTAGTCGTTAATAATATAGCCAGCAGCTGCTATCATTACTGTTGCAATTACTAAACCTGCAAATAAATTTTCAGGAAGAAATAAGGACAAGCCTGCCTGATCGAGAAAGGGGTAAATTATACCAAAACGGATGGCGTATTGGGTAAATGCAATAATGACCAAGTTCGGGAACCTAACAAGTTTTAGAAAGTCTATGAGCCAATTCATGGTTTGGTAGTGGTTCAAATTAGTTTTGTCAAATTTAACTGAAGTATTTTAGTATTCGGCTTGCTTCTTAATAACTTTGTCAAATGAACTATAGTATATCTTTTCAGTACCCTGAGCAACATTACATCAACATTTCGTTAAGAACTGAAACTAAAGGAGCAAAGCAACTTTACTTTCAATTACCTGCATGGCGACCTGGTCGATATGAGTTGGGAAATTTTGCAAAAAATATTCAGCAATGGCAAGCATTTGACGAAACTGGCAAAATACTTAGTTCTAAAAAACTAACTAAAGATCGTTGGGAGGTAGCTTGCGAAGGTGCAAAGGAGGTTCAAGTGAAGTACAATTATTTTGCAAATGAATTGAACGCAGGATCAAGCTATTTAGATGAGAACCAGTTGTATGTGAATCCAGTAAATTGTTTGATTTACAATGAAAAAGAAGCACATAGACCTTGTGAGTTAATATTAGAATTACCGGCAAATTATAATTGCGCGATAGGATTAGAGAAGCAAGGTAGATCGACTTATTTGGCTAAAGATTTTGATGAATTGGCTGATAGTCCTTTCATTGCATCTGCCAGCTTACAGCATCTGACTTTTAAGGAATCGCAAACAACTTTTCACTTGTGGTTTCAAGGGGAATTAAAATTAGATGAAAAGCTATTGATTGGTGATTTTTCAGCTTTTGCTAAAGAGCAAATCAAGTTGTTTGGTGACTTCCCTGCAGATGACTATCATTTCTTATTTCAAATTGTGCCTCATCGCTTTTATCACGGGGTTGAACACAGCAATTCAACAGTAATTGTTCTTGGACCAAGTTATGATGTATTGAAGGAAGAAGGTCGTTATGAAGATTTGCTAGGGGTGAGTTCACACGAGTTGTTTCATACTTGGAACGTCAAGCGTATTCGACCAATAGAGATGTGGCCCTACGATTTTACAAAAGAAAACTATACTAGACTCGGCTACTTAACTGAGGGGGCAACCACTTGGTATGGTGACCTTATGTTATATCGATCAGAAGTATTTGGTGATGCTGCTTTTTTTAGAACCTTTAATCAAATTCTAGATCGGCATTACAACAATCCGGGAGCACTAAACCTTTCAGTGGCCGACTCTTCTTTTGATACATGGTTGGATGGTTATGGAACAGGGGTGCCGAACCGAAAAGCATCCATCTATACTGAAGGAGCGCTAATCACTTTTCTGTTGGATGTCGAAATTCGTAAGGCCACTCAAAATAAAAGCTCCTTTGATCATGTTATGCGTGCTTTTTATGAAGATATTTATAAAAACAATAAAGGCGTTTCGGAATTAGACTATCGGGAGACAATAGAGCGTGTGGCAAATAGAAAGTTGGATCATTATTTTGACAACTTTATAAATGGAAGTGAAGACTTTAATCTTGAATTAGAAGAGGCCTTAGATTATTTAGGGTTAAAAATGACTAGAAAACCTGCAGAACAGTTTCATGAGGCATACTTGGGAGTTAAACTATTGGAAGACAAGGTTTATTCTATTTTCCCCAATTCTCCAGCTGAAAAATCCAAGATTGGTATTGGAGATCAAATTATAGCAATTAATGGAATAAAGCTAGAAGCCAATTTATCAGAATGGCTAGCTTACTTCAAAGCTGATAAAATTCATCTTGACCTAATAACTGCCGCTGGCTTTTACAAACAATCAACGGTCAGCTTAACAAATGAATTCTTTTACTGCAAGTATGAACTTGCTAAAGTGGAAAATTTAAACAACCAACAAGAAGGGGCATTTAAAATTTGGAAAGAAACGATCGTTTAGTATATAGGACAGTGTATAAAATCTGCATGAAGAAACTAACACAAGTTCAGTAATACTGCTCTTTTCGTTTCACAATTTAATAATCCGTATTAATTCCCCTAAAATGGAGTAAAGTAAAAGCTAAATGGCTAGAATTGACCTCCATACACCTGCCATTCATCCAATTATTAAAAAACAGATTAAAATTTAACTAATTGTAAATTAGCTATTTGGGTAAGTGTGTTTTCCGTTTATACTACTATGCTATACAAACTACTGTATCGTTTTTACATTTGTCTTGTAATTAAAACCTAAAACCATGAAAAATTTAAAATTACTTACTGTTTTACTTTCGTTATTAACTTTTCATTCTGCTTTTTCTTATCCTAAAAAAAGTAGAATATTAGATTCAACTCATAAAAAAGACATTAATCTGAATTATTCACAGTTCGTGAAGTATTTAGATAATGGAAATCCAGATAGTTTAGAAGGCATTTATGCCACTGAGGATAAAAGATATGTACTTGCTGTAATAAAGAATGAAACAAAATTTCATGAATTTATCGGAGTTGTCATTTCTTCAGACAATTCAAAGTGGAATAATGGTGAAATTAAATTCAATTTTGTTAGAAAAAGTGATGGGAGCCTAGAAGGATATTATTATAATTCAGATAAAGTTTCTCCAGTAGTACTTTCTACTGGGAATTCAAGAATTGGCATTGACTTATTGAAAAAGCTAGACCTTCAAGAATTAGAAGTTAATCTTTTGGTTAGTAAATAAGCAATAAGTTTAAAAAACAGACTTAGCTATAACACCTTAAGGGAATCTAGTGGATCAGACAATAACTGTTCAACTCTATGGCCTTTTTTCTATTGATTGGGGTATTATACCGAATTAATCCTCCTTAAAAAAGTCAATCGCAGATAGGTCAATAATGTGAACTCCACTATAGTAAAAGTGAAGGATTTTAGAATAGTTATAACCCAAGGCAGCCATTTCCATTGCACCTTCTTGACATAAGCCGACACCATGTCCATATCCTTTGCCCCGTAATACAACTTGGTTTCCGTCAGTGCTTGCTCCAAAAAAAGTAGAACGTAAGCGAAACTTATTTCGAATATCTTCAAAGGAGAGATCTGATGCAGGCACAAATGTTTGCCGGTATGTTGGTTTAAAGTTGTTAAAAGCGGTATCACGAATAACTGGAGGGAGATGAGCCGTAAGGTAGGCATTCCAGCTGCTCCTGCTGATCTCCTTCTGCCAAACAGCGTTTCTTTTGTCTAAACAAAAGGTATCGTTTACAGAACGTAAATAATAAACAGATTTACTCCATACATCTTCAGAATTTACAGTTTGCCCGCCACAATTGGAATGAAAGGCGGCTGTTATTAATTGAATATCACTATCAACAATTACAGCTCCTCGTGTTTGCATCGCAGCTTCTACAATTGGTGCATAAAAAGTTTTACCATGGTAGGCTTGACAGTGAACTTCATCACATAAGTTGTAACCATCTACTAAATGTTTTTGGGTGTTAGAAAGTGCATATGTTCTGCAAATGATTGCCTGAAGTTTGAAATATTCTTTCGGTGGCCTCCTTCCAACTTCGGCTTCAACAACACCTGCAACATAGTTATCAAGGTCGATGTTGTTTACGATAGTCATTTCATTTCTTTGAGCTACAACTTTTAGATTGTCATCATAACGTCTTTCTAAACTTATTGGAGAGTTTCCCTTAATTAAGAAATGATTGTACCAGCCAATTCCCATTAAGTTTACCTTATTGAAATTGCCCAATATAGTTCCTTGTTCCTTCAATTGAATTTTCCCATCGACATAACGGACGGATAGCTTAGCTTTCGAATTGAGGTCTTTTAATTTCCCTTGTTCTGTGTAAATAACATATTTCCCTGCACGCACTGAGAATTCAAAAGAAGTTACTTTTTTGGAAGCAAAAATCCCTATATTGATGAATTCGGCTTGAGCACTATAGGAACTAAGAACCAGAAGAAGTAGGCAAAGCTTTTTTATCATTGTTGTGTTGCTTGAGCAATAAGGTGGGCAGTTTTTGATGATGCGCCACCACCGCCAAGTTTTGTTTTCAGTTCTTCAAAATTATTCAGCATTTTAGTTCTATACGCTTTATCTTGTAGCAGTTTTCCCAACTCCTCTTTTAATAACTTTTCATTGAGTTGTGCTTGAATTAATTCTTTTACTACTTCCCTGTCCATTACTAGGTTTACTAATGAAATGTATTCTACTTTTATTAAGCGTTTGGCAATTTGATAAGAAACAAAACTTCCTTTGTAACAAACTACTTCAGGAACATCAAATAAAGCCGTTTCTAAGGTAGCAGTGCCTGATGTAACTAATGCAGCAGAGGCAAGCTGAAAGAGATCATAGGTGCGATTTTGAACAACTTTTAGATTCGAATACTGCTCCTTATACCTGTCGAAAAAATCGGAATCTAAACTAGGTGCAGCCCCAATTACAAATTGGTAATTAGGAAAATGCTCACTTTGCTTTAGCATTATAGGTAGAATGGTATTAATTTCTTGTTTTCTGCTCCCTGGCAATAGGAGCACAATAGGCCGATCACCCAAATTTAGTTCAGCCCTCAATTCTTTATTTCTTTCAGCTGAAATATCTCTTTTCTCAATTGCGTCAAGTAAAGGATGACCTACGTATTCCACTTCGTAATCAAACTTTTTGTAAAACTCCTTCTCAAAAGGTAAAATCACAAACATTTGATCAATTAGCCTTTTAAATTTATATGCTCGTTTTTGATTCCAAGCCCATACTTGAGGTGAAATATAATAGAATACTTTTATCCCTAATGATTTAACAAACTCTGCAATTCTTAAATTAAACCCGGGGTAGTCGATGAGGATAACAGCATCAGGCTGATAGCCTTCAATATCTTTTTTGCAGAATTTTATATTTCCTAAAATAGTTTTAAGGTTTGCAATAACCTCAATAAAACCCATAAAATCAAGGTCTTTGTAATGCTTTACTAATTCACCACCAGCATTTTGCATAAGATTTCCACCCCAACATCTAAACTCAGCATCTGATTGCTCTTTTTTGAGGGCACGTATCAGGTTTGAACCGTGTAAATCCCCAGATGCTTCCCCTGCTATTATGTAATATTTCATTGTTTTATTTAACACATTTTTTAAACCCCAAATTGCACGAAGTTTTCACAAAGCTTTAATGCAACTACCAATTATTTTTAAATGGATAAAAGCTCTAGGATGAAAGATCAAAAATTTCAATTTAAAATCTTCTTAGCTAACTAAACCTAAAGCCTTGAACCTTCATCCTTTATCTTTCAACTCCTCACTCCAAACTCCTCACTACAAACTCCTAACTCCTAACTCCCAACTCCTCACTCCTAACTCCAAACTCCTCACTACAAACTCCTAACTCCCAACTCCTCACTCCAAACTCAATCTAGTGTTCCAGTCATAAACTGATTAATCATTACAGCAAGTGCAAAAAGAAAAGTTGCTAAAATTACTCCACGTGCAGCCCTATCATTTTTCGTTTGATAGAAGAAGAAGAAAGTGCCCAAGTTAATAATAGCACATAAGCTCATTAATTTGAATAAAATTGATTGAAACACCATTTTTCTTAAAAAGTCAGGTAGTGTTAAATAGGCATAGGATGAGAGGTAGAATATCAACATTACTACCAAAGGTAAAATTATTCCAAAGCTTAGGCCAACCCATACTTTATCTGCTTTTCGTTTCATTTTTCTATCGCCTTTAAGTTTTTAATTTGTTGATGAGCCGTTACATCAAATTGAACAGGAACTACCGAAACATAATTGTTTTGTAGCGCCCATTCATCAGTATCTTCTTTCTCTTCTTCATGATTCACAAATTTCCCTGTTAGCCAATAATAGGCGTTTCCTGATGGGTCATGTCGTTCTTCAAATTCTTCTTCCCACATCGCGTTAGCTTGGCGACAAACTTTTATTCCATTAATCAAATCACTACTAACTGCAGGGAAATTTACATTAATGCAAGTGCTTGATTCTAATTCATGGGACAACGCGTACTTAATTATTTTTTCAACATAAGGCCAAATCGGTCTAAAGTCTGCATCAATACTATTATTGCATAAGGAAAAGCCGATGGAGGGAATGCCTTCTATAGCTCCTTCAACAGCCGCTGACATAGTTCCTGAATAAATAACATTTATGGATGAGTTTGATCCATGATTAATACCTGATACTATTAAATCAGGTTTGTCATTTAGCACTTTGGAAGTTGCAATTTTCACGCAATCAACTGGAGTGCCACTACAACTATAGGCTTTAACTCCTTCAATTTCTTGCGGATTCAGGCGTAACATAGCGTTCATGGTAATAGCATGTCCCATGCCGGATTGGGGACTATCAGGTGCTACAACAACTATATTGTTCGTTATTTTTTTAACTATCCGAATTAAATTTAAAATACCCGGAGCGGTAATGCCATCATCATTAGTGATCAGAATTAATGGATTCTCCTTCATAAATGCATTTTTTGATAAACGAAATTAAGAGGTTTTAATTGGATAATACCGATTATGATTTTAAATCCTGATATATCGGGACGTGTTGTCGAATAAATGCTCCTTAAAAAACTTTATCGGCATTATACTTTAAGGGCATTGAAAAGTTAAAATGGTATAACAAAAAAATGCTGTGCCTCAAATTGAAACACAGCATTTTCCCCTAGTTATGCAAAAAGTCTATTTGCTTTTTTCTTCTTCGTTAACTTCTTCAAAGTCAACATCTGTTACCTCTTCGTCAGAAGCTGAGTCTCCAGTTTGACCTGCATCTTGTGCTTGGCCACCTTCAGCGCCTCCATTTTGTTGATACATGTCTTGAGCCGCTTCTTGGAAAACAGAATTTAATTTTTCCATTGCAGGGTCAAGTGCTTCCATATCTTTAGCTTCATGTGCTTTCTTCAATTCAGCTAAAGCTTCATCAATCGGTGCTTTTTTCTCAGCTGGAAGTTTCTCGCCAAATTCAGACAATTGTTTTTCCGTTTGGAAAATCAAACTATCTGCAGAATTTAACTTATCGATGTTTTCTTTGGCAGCTTTATCTGAATCGGCATTTTCTTCTGCTTCTCGCTTCATCTTAGCAATTTCTTCTTCACTTAAGCCTGAAGATGCTTCAATTCGAATGCTTTGCTCTTTGTTTGTCTTCTTGTCTTTAGCAGAAACATTCAAGATACCGTTAGAATCGATGTCAAAAGTAACTTCTACTTGTGGTTCACCTCTTCTAGCTGGCGGTATTCCATCTAAGTGAAATCTACCTATTGTTTTGTTATCCTTTGCCATCGGACGTTCTCCTTGCAATACATGAATTTCAACAGATGGTTGATTATCAGCTGCAGTTGAGAATGTCTCTGACTTTTTAGTTGGGATAGTAGTATTGGCTTCAATAAGCTTAGTCATTACACCACCCATTGTTTCAATACCTAAAGAGAGTGGAGTTACATCAAGTAACAATACATCTTTAACTTCACCAGTTAATACGCCTCCCTGTATAGCTGCTCCAATTGCAACAACTTCATCAGGGTTTACACCTTTTGAGGCTTCTTTTCCAAAGAATTTTTTTACTGCTTCTTGAATTGCAGGAATTCTCGTAGAACCACCGACTAAGATTACTTCGTCAATGTCTTCTATTTTCATTCCTGATGCTTTCAATGCTTTTTTGCAAGGCTCAATGGTTCGTTTAATCAAATCGTCAGCCAATTGCTCAAATTTAGCTCGGCTTAAAGAACGTACTAAGTGCTTCGGTCCTGAAGAAGTAGCAGTTACATAAGGCAAGTTAATTTCTGCATTATTTGAACTTGAAAGCTCAATTTTGGCTTTTTCAGCGGCTTCTTTTAAACGCTGCAATGCCATAGAATCTTTTCTCAAGTCAATGTCTTCATCTTTAATAAATTCTTCAGCCAACCAGTCAATTATTACATCATCAAAGTCGTCTCCACCAAGGTGAGTATCACCATCTGTAGATTTTACTTCAAAAACACCATCGCCTAACTCTAAGATAGAAACATCATGTGTTCCACCACCGCAGTCAAATACTACTATGTTTACATCATTTGATTTTTTATCTAATCCATAGGCTAAAGAGGCGGCTGTAGGTTCGTTGATAATTCTTTTCACCGTTAAGCCAGCGATTTCTCCGGCTTCCTTAGTTGCTTGTCGCTGTGCATCGTTAAAATATGCTGGAACTGTAATTACTGCTTCAGTAACTGATGTACCTAAGTAGTCTTCAGCTGTCTTTTTCATTTTTTGCAACACCATAGCAGAAATTTCTTGCGGTGTATACATTCGGTCGTCAATTTTTACTCTAGGAGTATCATTTTCGCCCTTCACTATTTTATAAGGTACTCTTCCAGCCTCCTTACTCACTTCACTAAACTTACTACCCATAAATCTCTTTATGGAGTAAATTGTTTTTTCAGGATTTGTAATGGCTTGTCTTTTTGCTGGATCACCAACTTTTCTTTCGCCGCCTTCTATAAAGGCAACAATAGACGGTGTCGTTCTTTTTCCTTCACTATTAGGAATTACGACTGGCTCATTACCTTCCATAACAGAAACGCATGAGTTGGTCGTCCCTAAATCTATTCCAATTATTTTACTCATTTTGATTGTATTTAAATTTCAGTTTTATTTTCTGAATTTCTTATTGTCAATCAATATGCCAAGTGGGATCATATGCCATTTTAGGCAACTTTGTCATTGCATTGAGGCGAGAATTGCAATATCAGAGAAATTGCAGTGACAAAATGTCAATCTGTCATTTCTTAGACTTATGGAAAGCTAAAGTTCCTAGTGTCTTTATATTCATTCACGATGTAGATGCGTGTATCATCATTTATTCTGCTTGGATATATCATACTCAAGCGTGATGCAAAAAGCCCATAACCATCAGTTATGTTGGTGAATTCCGGTCGAGTTTGTGCCAAACCATCAATAGGGCCATTTAATTCTCGATAAAAACTATAATCTTCATCTGCTGCAAAAATTTCAATATCAAGATTATCTCTTGGGAAAATAACTTTTTTTGTCGGATTTACAGAAGCTGGAACTTGTGCTTCAATTGCTTTGAAAAATTGTAAACCATCAAAATTGAAAGGAAAAACTGTAAACGGCTCTAATGTTGAATTAGTAAACTTTGATAATGGAATTCTAACCGTTCTTTGAATGCTATCAGAACCGATGATTTCAGTAAACTTAAAATTCATCACAACTTCAAATTCTGCAACATTATTGCCCGTTTCAAAATCAAACCGGTATCGATCAATGGATCCATTGCGATCTACAAAAGGAACTGCTAATCCAAAAAATGGCTTTTTAACATAAACTGTATCTATAATTGCTGTTTTTCCTGTAGAAATGGAACCATCTGGCTTTACTACTTGTAAGCGATAGCTTTTATTAGATTCAATATTTTGTTCTGTAAAATAAATGGTATTTCTTTCATTCGTAAAGGCCCCTGGTTTTTTAGGCAATTCAAGAGGGGAGAGAAAAATCTCGCTTCCAGAAGTTTCTTCAATCAAACTTACCGTTAAACTGTCGTAAAAGAGTTGATTTGGGTCATTTGCTAAATCAATTGCACTTTTTTCATCATCTAAGAAAGTCTTATTAATTTTTACAAATTGAGTATCAGCATTTTGATTTAGTAAGCCGTATATTACTGTAACTTCTTCAAATTCAGCATTTATCTTAACTTCGTTGTCACAAGACCAAAAAGTGCTTACCAGTAATATGATAAGCAATTCAACTATTTTTTTCATGGGCACGAAATTAAGAATTAATCATCATCTGATTCAATTTTGTAGCTTTGTTCAGACACAGAAAACTTAAATTATGTCTACTGCAAATAAAAGTGATGCAAAAAGGATTACCACTCACGTACTTCAAGAAATGAAGAATAATGGAGAGAAAATTTCTATGCTAACAGCATATGACTACTCTATGGCTAAAATAATAGATGCAGCAGGAATCGACATTATACTTGTAGGCGATTCTGCTTCGAATGTCATGGCTGGCCATGAAACAACCTTGCCCATTACTTTAGACCAAATGATTTATCACGCATCTTCTGTTGTTAGAGCTGTTAATCGCTGTTTGGTTGTTGTTGATTTGCCCTTTGGAGCTTATCAAGGAAATTCTAAGGAGGCTTTAACCTCTTCAATTAGAATCATGAAAGAATCTGGAGCGCATGCAGTAAAAATGGAAGGCGGACAAGAGGTGGTCGAATCTATTGAGCGAATATTATCTGCTGGAATTCCTGTGATGGGTCATTTAGGATTAACACCGCAATCTATTTACAAATTTGGCACATATGTAGTTCGTGCAAAGGAGAAAGAAGAGGCAGCCCGACTAATTGAAGACGCCATTGCTTTAGAGGAAGCAGGCTGTTTTTCAATCGTGTTGGAAAAAATTCCTGCTCAATTGGCTAAACAAGTAGCGGCAAAAGTAAAAATACCAGTAATTGGTATTGGTGCTGGAGGCGGAGTAGATGGGCAAGTGCTTGTTATGCATGACCTGTTGGGAATTACAAAAGAATTTAGTCCTCGCTTTTTAAGACGTTACAACGATTTATATGATAGTATCAAAGGTTCTGTAGAAAACTACATCAAAGATGTTAAATCTAAAGACTTTCCAAATGAAAAGGAACAGTATTAATTTTCTTCATCTTACTTGCTGTTTTTTTCTGCTTCCAAGGGTTTCTGCGCAATACATCGAAGCATTTCCAATTTCGGCATCTAATGCTGATAAAATGTTGGAATTGAAAAATTATCAACAAGCTATTCGCCAGTTTTCTTCTCTATTAAATGAGGAGCCGAATAACATCGAATATAAGTTTAAGTTAGGAAAAAGTTATACCTACTCAAACATCGATAAGCAAAAGGGTCTTGAGATTTTGAAAAAGCTTTCCTCATCTGAAGAAGCACCAAAAGAAATAAAAAAAGAGTTAGCTATTGCTCATTTTAATAACTATGAATTTGAAGCTGCAGAAACCTTATTTACATCTTACAAAGCTGAAGTAGATGATAATGATGAAAAGTTACTTGTAGATCAATGGCTAAAGAAATTGAAGTCTGCAAAGCAACTTTATGAAAATCCACTGACTTTGAGTTTCGAGAATCTAGGTCGAGACGTAAATTCTAAAGCTCCCGATTACTTACCAGTATGTGAACCTGACGAGTCGAGTATTTATTTTACTAGCAGACGAGTTGGAGTGCAAGGTAATTTATACGATTATGGAGGATACCGCACGGCAGATGTTTATCTATCGAAGCACAAAAGAAATAATTACTCTCGTGCGCGTTCAGTTGGAAGTCCAAACACTTATGGTAATGAACAAACTGCTGGCAGATCAGAAAATGGGGAATTTATTATTTACAATGTAAACAGTGAGGATTACTTTAATGATTTATTCATGAGTGAAAAGGGTCGAAGATCTTTCATGCCACCTAAAGAGTTTGACAGTAAAGAAGTAAATCTAAAATCAAACGAAATGGGTGCTAGCCTTAGTAATGATGGAACTGTAATGTATTTTTGCAGCGATCGAGAAGGAGGCCTTGGGGGATTTGATATTTATATGGTAAAGCGTTTACCGACAGGAGTTTGGGGTGAACCAAAAAATATTGGTCCACCTATTAATACATCAGCAAATGAGCAGTACCCTATGCTAGAGGATAATGGAAACACGCTATATTTTAGTTCGAATGGTCATCCGGGGATGGGCGAAATGGACCTCTTTAAGTCACTTTTATTAGAAGAAGACAACTGGTCTACACCACTAAACCTCGGCTATCCTGTTAATACTACCGCTAATGATTTAAATATTTCATTCGCTAGTAATAAACGCTACGCATATATTGCCGCTAATCGGGATGACAGTTTTGGTGACTTGGATATTTACCGCATTACATTCGAAAACACTAAAGACATCTTTACCTTGTTAAAGGGTATAGTTTTAGGTACAGACTCAGTAATTGTGAATGAAGAAATGATGGTTGAAATCTATGACTTAAGTGACAATAGTTTATACGGTACTTATCTCGTAAGTGAAAAGTCTGGGAAATACAGTGCCATTTTACCAGCAGGTTATTTTCGTGTTGAAGTGGTTGGTGTTCAAGATCACAATGATTATATGGAAGAAATAAAATTGCTTGGAAAAAATGATTTTCAAGAAGAAAAAGAATTGAACATTGTGCTTCAAAAAACTAATTAGAACCCCTTGAACATTAAACTAGACGTTATTTTCGAAGATAACCATTTAATTGCTGTAAATAAGCCATCAGGATTGCTGGTGCAAGGTGATAAAACAGGTGATACTCCCTTAGTTGATTTGGTAAAAGCCTACTTGGTGGAGAAATATCAAAAGAGTGGAGAAGCCTATCTGGGTTTACCTCATAGGATTGACAGACCAACTAGTGGCTTAGTTATTATGGCTAAAACATCTAAGGCCTTAGCTCGAATGAACAAGTTGTTTCAAGAAAAAAAAATAATGAAGACCTATTGGGCCATGGTTAAGAATATTCCTCCAAAAAATGAGGATACTATAGTCCATTGGCTATTGAGGAACCCAAAACAGAATAAGTCTGTATCCCATCAGAAGGAAATTACGGGATCAAAAAAGGCGGAATTAAGTTATAAACTATTAACCAGCTTAGACAATTATCATCTGTTGGAGATTTATCCAAAGACCGGCCGACACCATCAAATACGAAGTCAGCTAAGTGCAATTGGCTGTCCAATAAAGGGTGATTTAAAGTATGGTTTTGATCGAAGTAATAAAGATGCCTCAATTCACTTACATGCCCGTTCAATCACTTTTATACATCCAGTTCAAAAGGAAGAGGTCACCATTATTGCGAAAGCACCCACAAAAGACGTTGTTTGGAAAAGTGCAGTAATGAAATTGAATAATCAATTGAAATAATTAAAGGAAATCTTTCTTTCTGTTTTCCTTTTTTTCGGCTGTTCTTTTTTTAGCTTTCAGCCGTTTTCTAATTGCTGCCTTTGTCGGTTTGGTAGCCTTTCGTTTTTTCTTTTTTTCAAGTCCTTTAGAGATGAGCTTTAATAATTTATTTTGAGCAGTTTTTTTATTTTGGAGCTGACTTCTCCCCGTTTCAACATCAATTTGTAAAACTCCATCTTTGGATAGCTGAATAGCTAAAGATTCCTTTAATTGTCTTTTCTCAAACTCATTTAGAACTTCTGACTTTTCTACATTAAAGAACAGGCTGACTCTACTTTCTGTTTTATTTACATGCTGTCCGCCTTTGCCACTGCTTCTACTAGCTTTATATGTGCATTCAGAAAGTATAGCCTCTTTTGAAAAATTCATGCAGTTAATTATTGCAAAGGCAAGCATAAATTTCGGAAAGTACTTTATCTTTGCCTTTGAAACTATAAATTTAGAATTATGTCAGCAGAAATCGATAAACTTGATGAGAAAGATAGAGAAATCTTATTAAGAGCTCCTGCAATAGTTGCGTTGTTAGCAGCCATTTCAGACGATGGGGAAGTTAGTAAAAGTGAAAAATCGGAATCAGTAAAGTTGGCTCATTTGAGAACCTATACTTCACAAGAAATTTTACATAATTTCTACAAGGAAGTAGATAAAGTTTTCGAAGTATATTTTGATGAAGAAGCAGCTAAAATGCCGGAGGGGAAAGAGGAGAGAGAAAAGTACCTAGAAGGAAGGTTGACAGATTTGAATGAAGTATTACCCAAGCTGAATAAAATCTATGCCAATGAGTTGGTGATAAGTTTAAAATCTTTTGCACGCCACGTTTTTAAATCAAATGCTGGTTATTTAGAATTTTTTGTGCTTCCAATTTTCTTAAACAAAATTGATTTTGACACTTTTAATCCAAAGATTGGAGGTAGATGAAAGAGCTCTATATTATTAGACATGCGAAATCTAGTTGGGATGATGATAGCCTAAGTGATTACGATCGGCCGCTCAATGAGAGAGGGAAAAATGATGCCCCTTTGATGGGCAAAGTAATTAGAGAAAATGGTTTTCTGCCGGACCTTATTATTAGCAGCTCAGCAAATAGAGCTATATCAACTGCCAAAGCAATTGCTCAAGAAGTTGAATTTCCTACCGATAAAATAGTAGAAGAACGGAAGATTTATGAGTCTAGCACTGATAAAGTGATTGAAATTATCAATAAAATTAATGATCAATTTAATCGTGTCTTTATAGTAGGTCACAATCCGACATTTACACATTTAATTGAGGCTCTTGGTGGAGAGTATATTGGACATTTGCCAACTTGCGGTTTGGCAGCAATACGATTTGAAGTAGCGAGTTGGCAAATGATTACCGCTGATAGTGGCACTCAGTTCTATTTTGATTTTCCAAAACGTCACAAGTGATTGTCCAACTAATTTTAGCTAGTAGAAGGCAATCTCTAACAATTCGATGATCAGATTTTAAACTTCTACGGTCCAGCCAAATTCATCGCTTATATCGCCGCGCTTAACACTTTCTAAATAGTCTTTCGCTTTATTGGCAAACTTCCAATCTTTAAAATCACTTAAACCATAATCTTTTTCTTCAAAACCGACATTTTTTATCGGTGCAATGGTTGCTGCGGTTCCAACACCAAAAGCTTCGTCAATTTTACCTGCCTTTAAACCACCTATTAGTTCAGCTACTTCAATGCTCCTTTCTTCAACATTCATTCCCCAGTGTTTTGCCAAGTGCAAAATACTATCTCTGGTGATTCCTGGTAGAATAGTTCCTGAAAGAGCCGGTGTGATTAGGGTATTGTTAATTACTAGCATCAAATTCATTGTGCCAGACTCTTCAATATATTTATGCTCTTTGGCATCGGTCCAAATTAACTGGTCATATCCTTGCTTCTTTGCTATTTGGGCAGGGTAGAGCGAGGCTGCATAATTTGCAGCTGCCTTAGCTGCGCCAATTCCACCCATTGCAGCGCGGGAGTAGTTACTTTCAATTTTTACACTTACAGCACCTGAATAATAATTAGAAGTGGGTGAAGTAATGACCATAAACTTATATCTTTCGCTTGGTTTAACACCTAAAAATTCATCGTCTGCGATTAAAAAAGGACGGATATACATTGATTGTCCATCCCCTTCAGGAATCCAGGCTTCATCTAAACGAACTAATTCTTTAATTCCATCTAAGAAAAACGAATCAGGGACTTTAGGCATGCACATACGCTCAGCAGAGTGATTGAGTCGTGCAAAATTCTGCTCTGGACGAAATAAAAGTATTCTTCCATCTTTAGTCTTATTCGCTTTAAGTCCCTCAAAAATTGCCTGTCCGTAGTGAAAAACACAGGCGGCAGGTGAAAAACTCAAGTGCTGGAAAGGAATGATTTTCGCATCGCCCCATTGACCATGATCATACTCTGCAATAAACATGTGATCAGAGAATTCTTTTCCAAACCTCAAGTTATTGAAATCTATGCTTGGCAATCTTGAGTTGCTGATTTTTTCTATTTTAAAATGAGTTTGGAGATCGTTCATGTGTAAACTATTAATGCTGCAAATTTAATGATAAGAATAAGCTAAAAAAAAAATTAAAACTGCTGAATTTGGAAATTTAATTTCTGTTATTAATTTTAATGGTCAATTTAAGTAGAAGTTTTGGATATTAATCGGAAATGGATAATAATTCAACAAAATTTAACTCATCTAATGGCCAAAGTAAACGCGTTTTTGAAAATGGAATCCTGCATTTTTTAAGCAAAAATCATATCGCAATTCCCTTATGTATTTTTTTTGGAGGAGGATTTTCATTGCCTTCAATATGTGTTTTTTACTTTGGCTTAAGTATTTTATTATCAGTTAGTTGTTTTTTGTCTGGCCTTCTTTTATTTACCCTTTTTGAATATTTAATTCATCGATACCTTTATCACTTTCCAACAGTATATAAAGAAGGACATATCCCTTACATATTGCATGGTATTCATCATAAATACCCAAGAGACAAGAAACGTTTAGTGATGCCTCCGCTATTAAGTGTGTTGCTAGCGACTATTATTTTAGCCATAAATTATTGGCTATTCGGCTTTATTGGAATTGCATTTACAGGTGGATTTTTAGTTGGATATGCAAGCTACTTAAGCATTCATTATGCTGTGCATGCCTTTAAGCCCCCAACTAATTTTTTAAAAACTTTATGGATTAATCACAACATTCATCACCATTTAGATGATTCTAAGGCTTTTGGTGTTTCTTCACCTTTTTGGGATTATGTTTTTGGAACAGTGCCAACTAACAATAAAAAGTCTTAGAAAGCAGATTCATCCCATTTCTCGTGGAAAACGAATTCGTTTAAATCTTTTCTATCACTGGGGCCATTTTCTTGTTTTGCTATGTCCTCAGGAAGTTGGTTTTTATCTCCTTGGTATCCAATAGCTAGCATAGTCTTAACTTCATAACCTTCAGGTATCTTGAAAATCTCTTTTGCTTTATCAGGCAGAATTCCAGCCATTTGATGAATAAAAATATTTTTTTCAAAAGCCTTCATGGTCAAATTAGCACTTGCAGCCCCTAAATCGTGAGCAGCATGATGGTTTGGATTTTCATTTTTTGAAAAAGTTTTTTTTATAACTCCTAATGCTAAAACTGGTGCTGTTTTAGCCCAACTTTGATTCCATTCATTCATACATTCAAAAAGCTTATTATAACTTTCACTACCTTTTTGACCTATAATGTATCTCCATGGTTGCTCGTTAAAAGAGCTTGCAGCTCTTCCACCAGCCTCGAAAATTTCTTTTAAGGTATCATTTTCTAATGGTTTGCTATCAAAAGCTCTTGGACTCCATCTTTCTTCAATATACTTTTCAATTTCCATTTTATCCTCTTAATTTATCTAATAATTCATTCAGTTGTTTCGCTTCAGTCTCATTAAGAGCGCTCAACTGATTAAACATGTTTTGTTCTTTTGCTTCAATTTTTTTAATTAACTCTAAACCAGAGGCTGTAATTTCTATATCCACCTGTCTTCGATCTTCCTTGTTTATCTTTCGTTGAACCAATTTTTTGGCCTTCAACTTGTCAATTAAACGGGACACATTTGACATTTTATCAATCATGCGATCTGAAATAGCATTGACAGATATGGCGTTTTCTTTCTGGCCTCTTAAAATTCGTAAAACGTTGTACTGTTGACTGGTTAAACCGAATTCTTTTAAGTGTTTTGATATGATATTTGAGATCCACTTTCCTGTAAATAATTGATTAATCATCAATTTTTGGTACTCATTCTGAAAGTGATATTGCTTAATTTCTTCTTCTAATTTCATTGGCTTCTGTTAAGTCTCCAAAATTATGTATATACATTTAATGTATCAACATATCTACAGGTGTTTATAAAAAATTAACTTAAGCTTCTACACTTACCTGTTTCCAGAAAGCAATGTGGTTTTTTATTTGTTTTGCCGCTTCCTTTGGCTCAGGGTAATACCAAGCGGCATCTTCATTTGTCTTTCCGTCCACTTCAAGTGTGTAATAAGAAGCAGTTCCCTTCCAAGGGCAAACTGAAGTAGTTTCGCTATCTTTTAAGTATTCTTTTTTCACGCTATCAATAGGGAAATAATGGTTCCCCTCTATAAGCTCAGTAGTGTTGCTTTCTGCTATAATTTTATCATTCCAAATTGCCTTCATATACTATTTTTTCCAAAGTGTGTTTACAAAGTAATGCTTACAATCATGAAAATGTTCAATAACCTTAAAATTTGACTCTTTTGCTAAAGCTTCTAATTCTTGTAAGCTATATTTTTTTGATATTTCCATAAATAGTGGTTCAGCATATTTAAAGTCATAGTTTAAGTCTAGCTTATTCATACGAACTGTTTGGTCCTTCATGCTTACTAGGTAGCTTTTTGTTTCTCCACTAACAGGGTCGTATGTAGGGTAATGTTTAAATTCATTTAATTCAAAGTTAGCATCAAATTCAGCATTGATTCTTGCTAATAAGTTTAAGTTAAACGACTTTGTTATGCCTTTTTTGTCATTGTATGCATCCAATATTATAGTTGGGTCTTTTTTTAAATCAGCGCCAATTAAAAGATAGTCGCCTGAGTTGAGGTTGTTGTATATTTTATTGAGAAATGAATTAGCTTCCTCTAAATTGAAGTTGCCAATATTACTGCCTAAAAAAAGCACTAATTTTCTTTTCTTGGAGCCTAATCCTTCTAACGCTTCAAAGTAAGATTTTTGAATAGGATTAACTTCCATTTTAGGCCATCGATCTTTCAAGTCACCTTGAAGTTGCTTTAATACTGATGAAGAAATGTCTATAGGAAGGTATTCAAAATCAACCTTTTCCTTCATAAGGTAATCTAATAGCAATTTTGTTTTCAGGCCATCTCCGGCACCAAACTCTACTAGTTGTAATTTCTTTTTATCGAGTTTAATAGCATCAAAAATCTGCTGTTTTTTCATAGAGAATATTTCAAACTCAGAGCGCGTGAGGTAATATTCTTCCATTTTCATAATCTCTTGAAAAAGCTGATCCCCTTTTTCATCATAGAAATACTTGGAATAGAGTCTTTTCGGTTGTTGACTTAATCCTTCTTTTATATCTGTAGCAAACTCTTTATTCATTTTAATAATGGTAATAAATTATAAATGCTTCGCTAATCTAATTCCGGTAAATTGCCACTGTAGGTGAGGGTGAAAAAAGTTTCGATAGCTAAGTCTAAAATGATCTTGAGGGGTAGCACACGATCCACCACGTAGAACCATTTGATTTACCATAAATTTACCATTATACTCTCCTAAGGCTCCTGCTTCTTGTTTGTAAAAGGGATAGGGTAAGTAGGCACTGTTAGTCCACTCCCAAGCGGTGCCAAAAAACTGATTGTCAATTGCTGTTTGTGGTTGAAAATAGTGCTGATTTTGAAAGTGGGCCTGCTCATTTCTTCCATAAATTTGAGCAGCAACCTCCCATTCTTGCTCTGTCAATAACCGTTTTCCTTTCCACCTGGCGAAAGCTTCAGCCTCATAAAAATTAATATGAGTGAGGGTTTCATCTAGCTTGACTTCTTTTACACCATGCAAGGTATAAATCCACCACTTTTCATTTTCCTCAAACCAATAAAAAGGGGAATTAGAATGGTTTGCTTGTACCCAATCCCAGCCTTCAGCCAGCCAAAGCGCTGCTTTTTCATAAGCACCCGCTTTCATAAATTCAAGGTATTCACCATTGGTAACTAATCGATTCGCACACTTAAATGCTTCTATATATACTTTATGAACTCCTTTCTCATTGTCAAAATGAAAATCTTCGCCTGAATACCCTATAGTGTAAGTTCCAGCATCTACTTTTAACCACTTGAATTCGTGAGAAGTGTTTTCTGATTGATGCGCTGCTCTGCTTAAATAAGCAGGCTTTATTGGATTAGCTCCTAGAATATATTTGATATCAGTTACCAACAATTCCTGGTGCTGCTGCTCGTGATTGATTCCAATGGTCAAAAACTTTTCAATTTCATCTACTTGATGTTCCAAATTTTCCAAAAATCTCATCATGGCACTGTCAATGTGTTTTCTGTATTCGAAAACCCGTTTAGTAGTTGGTCTGCTCAATGCGCCTCTTTTATCGCGCAAAATTCGATCGCCTTGACTTTCGTAATAGCTATTAAATAAGAAATTGAAATCTACATCAAACAATTTATATCCCTTAGAAAATGTAGCGAGAATGAAGTTTTCAAAAAACCAGGTAGTATGCCCTAAGTGCCATTTGGGCGGACTGACATCAACTATTGGTTGAACAACAAAATCTTCAGTTTCTAATGGCTTTACTAACTGCTCAGTTTGTTTTCTTACTTGAGCGTATTTTTCAGCAAGTGCGGTTAAGGTGTGCTTCAATCGAATCTATTTTTTAACGACAATATAGCAATTAAATGAAGTGATATGTTCATTAAAATGCATAAAATCTCATAATTTAACAAGCTATAAAAATCTGCACCTACCAGTTGCTAAATGAAGAAGTCTTATCCTACAATCGTATATATTTTTAGAGCGTATTTTAATAGCATTGCATTATTGAATAGGGATTTAGCTGCTAAGCAATTGCTTAAATTGTTTAGCACTCCGAGAAAACGTGTAGTTCGAAAAAGAGAAACGGCTATTCTTGATGAATCAAAACAATCATTTATTACAGTGGATGAGGAAAAAGTGGCTACTTATGAATGGGGAAGTGGAAGCAAAATAGCTATTCTTTTCCATGGCTGGGAGTCAAATGCAGGCAGCATTGGTGCTTTTATTGAACCTTTGTTAAATCGTTCTTATAGGGTGATAGCCTTTGATGCACCAGCTCATGGAAGCAGTGAAGGCAAAAGATCGAACCTATTGTACTTTAAGAAAGCGGCTAAACAAATAGTCGAAAAAATCGGTATTCCCGATATAGCGATAGGTCATTCCTTAGGTGCCAACGCAATAATATTGCTTGCAAAAGAGGATCAATTAAAAATTCCAAAGGTTATTTTAATCAGTCCTTTAAACCGACTTATGAATGTATTTGAGGATTTCCAACAAATGTTGAGTTTACCTAAAAGTATATTTGATCGATTTATCCAGCAATTTGAAGAGTTAGCTGGGTACTCCTTTGAGGATTTTTATTTTCATGAGTTTGGAAAAGAAGGCCCTTTAAGGGAAGTATTGTTGTTGCATGATGTTGAAGATCAAATAACTGATTTTGAACATTCGAGAGAAATGAATGAGCATTGGACACAAACACAATTAAAACCAATCAGTGAAAGCGGTCACTATAGAATCTTATGGGATGATAAAACGCTAGAATTTGCTCAAGAATTCATTGATAAATAAATTTTGGCACTAGATTTGGTTAGCATATTAAATAAACAAAAAAGTAGCATTATGAAAAGCATTATAAAAACAGCATTTACAGCCTTATTGATTTTAACTGCCACATTAAGTTTCGGGCAAAGCAAACAATTGCCACACGATTACAAAGAGCAAAAGCAGATTGAACATGTAAAGAAGTTAAAAGCTGAGTTAGAACTGAGCGAGGATCAAGAAATTCAATTGAAGACCATTTTTAAAGATCGAAATGAACAAATTTATGCCAAGCGTAAGGCCAACGCTGGTTTGGATAAATCAGATGAAGCTGCGATGAAGCAAGCAAAAATAGAGTTGATGGAAATGAGAAAACAATTGAATGCGGTTACGAATGAACGCATTGCTGAAGTGTTAGATGAGCAGCAGATGGAAAAATATAAAGCCATGTCAAAGGAAAGAAAATTAGAAAAGAAGCAACGGCATCAAGAACGATTAATGGAACAGCAACATCAGCATAGAAAAATGGAAGAAGGTGATATGCACCAGCATGAAGATGGAGTAGAGCATAGTCATTAAAATCAAAATAGTGTAAAGTAAAAGCAGCGGTAGAAATCGCTGCTTTTTTTGCATATAATTTATTTCAATATATCCTTTCCATGTGTTAAGGCAATTAAAAAATTACTTAAGCCTTTAGCTCGTGAAAGCAGTCTTAAAGCAGGGTTTAATAAAGCCGGTTGGTAAAACAAATGCTGTAATAGTCGACCAGCTTTTAAACGAAACCCAAATTGGCCTTTCCACCACTCTTGGTATTGCTTTTCGAGTTGACTACGGTTTATTTTGTTAGAAAAGTAATTTTCTGAAAGTTGACTAAAACCATGCGCAGCGCATAATGCCATGCTCATACCGTTTCCGCAAAGCGGTGTTATAAGTCCTGCAGCATCACCTAACATAAAAACATGCTTTTCAATGCTTCTTTTTGGCTTAAAATTCAGCTGAGCTATTACTTCTGGTGCTTCATAAATGCGTTCATAGCTTAAATATTCTTTGAGGTACTTATTTTTGCTTAACACCTTATTTTCCAATTCTTCAATGCTGTTGTTGCAATTTTTTAATTCTGATGCCAAGGTCAGATAACATAGGCAGTAATTATTGGTGCCCTCCACTTTAGAAATACCACAATAACCATTTTTAAAAAGGTGCAGACCAATAAGATTAGCAGGTAAAGCCGCTTTTATGTGGTATTTTACTCCAATATAATTTCTCGCCTGTGTTATTTGCATATGATTTCTATCAAGCTGCCTGTCTAGCTTGGAGCGTTTACCAAAAGATCCAACTACAAGTTTAGCACACACGATTTTTTCATCGAACTTTAAAATGTGCTGATCATTTTCAAACTCCAATTCAGTTATCTCAGTGTTTTCATGCACTTCAACACCTTTTTTTTGGGCTAATTGAAAAAGCTGATGATCTAAGAAATAGCGACTAATTCCAAAGCCGCCTTTTTTAAGTGGCTGGTTCAATTCATTTCCTTGAGCAGAACTTACTTTAAGTTGAGTGATTTGTGGTAAATCCCAATCTTTTAAGGCTAAGCCCAAGTACTCTAGATAGTTCCAAGCTTCATTTGAAATGTATTCTCCGCATACTTTATGGAACGGGTACTGCTTTTTTTCAAACAAAATTACTTTCCGGCCCAAGCTAGTTTGCTCTATGGCTGTAGCTAAGCCAGCTAATCCACCACCAATTATGGCGATATCGTAATTGTTAGCTACTTGATTCATCTTTCAATTACAATTAAATGTCGGAAGGCCCAAACCCATTCAATATGAAAAGTAGCGAAACCATTTTCTTTTAAAATTGATTGCCATTCTTTTTTGGTAAAACCCTTCAAAACGGACAGTTTAGCGTCATTTTTAACTAATCGTGACTTTGAAAAAAGCTGTGTCAAAAAATTAATGCTGTAATACGCAAACCAATGTCGGTGCAAGTCGTTTATGATTACTGCTTTATTTGCAGTTTCATGCATTTTTAATAGAAAAGCATTTAATTTTTCACCATAAAAATGATGGCATACCAAAGAGCAAATGGCTATATCACAATTTTTGGTTTCAAAGGTGTTAAAGTCGGCTACTTCATATTTGATGTTGAATCCTTTGGAGTTTTCTTCGGCATAAGTAATCGCATCTGCTAATAAATCAAAGCCCTGCAATTCCACTTTAATTTTTTTTCTCTTTGCCCATCGATGAATCGCCCTTAAGGTATCGCCTCCACCACAAGCAAAATCCACTATGCGGTAAGTTTTATCTGGCTCTTTAATAATTTTTATCAGTCCTTTTAAAGTAGCGCTGTGTCCGCCTAATAGTCGATTAATTGATTCTAATTCGCGTAAATTTTGAAATAGTTCATCTCGATCGAGATTAATTTCGTCGAGTAATTCTTCTTGAGTGGAACGTCTGCTATAATCAGGCATCTTCAGCTACTTTAAATACAGCAGACTCTAAGGTCAATCCAGGCCCAAACCCACAGCTAAAGATGCTTTCGCCTGCTTTTGGGTTTTTTGATGTCAACAATTCCTCTAGTACGAACAATATGGTAGGGGCGGAGAGGTTTCCATAATTTCTTAGAACAGAGTATGATGCAGCTAAATCATCTGATCTGAGTTCAAATTCCTTTTCACAAGCCTCTAATATTTTTCTACCACCAGGGTGAATTGCCCAGTGATGTATATTTTCTTTTTCTACTCCAGTCGCTTTAAGAAGCACTCCAATTCCTTTGTCAACTAGTTGTGGAATATAGGAGGAAAGTTTCATTAAAAATCCATCAGCATAGATATCCCAGGCCATATCATTTTTACCCTCGGCCATCAATAGGTTGGAAAAATTTTCAATAGTTAGTTTTCCTCCATTATCGCCATTGCCAATCAAAGCTGCAGCAGCTCCATCAGCGAATAAGGAGTTAGACAATAAATGATCATCTGTGATTTTATTTTGGAAATGTAAGGTGCAAAGCTCAACTGCTACAATTAAAACCTTTGCTGAGGGATCCACCTTGCAAAATGCATCAGCCATTTTTAAGGCTGGGAAAGCCGCATAGCAGCCTATGAAGTTCACTGCATGAGTTTGTGTTTTTGGGGAAAGCTGAAGTTCTTTTTTAAGCACAATTTCCAAACCTGGAGCCGACATTCCAGTGCAGCTAACTGTAATCAGATGTGTGATATCATGCTTCTGAATGCTTGTTTTTCCTAAACAATTATTGGCTGCACTTAAACCTAACTTAACTGCTTCATTTTTATATACGGCTAGCCGTTCTTCAATTGCAGGCTCTCTATCTGAAGCTATAAAAAGCTGAGGTGAATCATTTTTTGCTCCGAAATCGGGCAACACAGAATGGCGATACTGGATAGAAGTCTTTTCGTATAAAATTCTAAGCTTTCTGCCTAAACGCTCATCCTGATTATTCAAGCGCTGATGCATCCAGCCTGCTAAATCTGCTTGGGCGTATTTAAATGTTGGAATTGCTGTTCCTATTGAAATAACTTTACTCTTTCTGTTGTGTTCCAAGTCGAATTTGCTTTGTTTAATTTGGCTTTAAAAAAAGATGTTAGATGCCCTAAAGTTAATGCGAATTCCTTTTTCCATTTTCTTAATGCCAGTTTATTGGTTTGCATTATCTCAAATCCCTTCAATAGAACCCCTTAGAGCAATTCATGTTTTCATTTTGCTTCACATTTTTGTTTACCCTGCGAGCAATGGCTATAATTCTTATTTTGATAAGGATGAAAAGAGCATTGGTGGGCTTAAAAATCCCCCTCCTGTAAATCCCTCACTATATCCATTGGTGTTACTTTTCGACTTTATAAGCGTGGCTTATGCCTTTTGGATTAGCCCACTTTTTGCTGTCTTTATTTTTGGATACTTGATTGTTTCTAAGGCCTACAGTTATGATAAAATAAGACTAAAAAAATATCCGGTCTTAAGCACTTTAGTGGTTACTATTTTTCAGGGTTTCTATTTGTTTTTAAGCATTCAATTTGCCGTTTATTTAGAATGGGAATTCATATTAGAGTTCAATAATTTAGCTCTTGCAGCCTGTTCATCTTTATTCCTTTTGGGATCTTATCCACTTACTCAAGTGTATCAGCACCAAGAAGATAGGGAGAGAGGAGATAGAACTTTGAGTTTGTTATTAGGAATCAAAGAGACGTTTTATTTTTCTGCTATTGCATTTTTGTTGGGCAGTTTAACAATTGCTTATTTGTTTATTGAACAAGGAAGTGTGAATGATTTATATATCTTTTTAGGTTTTGGCTTGCCTATTCTCGCTTATTTTAGCTATTGGTTTAGCTTAGTAATAAAAAATCCAAACCGAGCAAACTTTAAATACAGCATGCGTATGAATATGATCTCTTCTCTTTGCTTGAGTGGAGCATTTTTAGTTATGCTGGTTTAGCGATTTAATTAAACACGAAGAATGAAAAATCTTTTTATTGGGTTTGTGCTTCTCTTTAGCTTAAGTTCATTTTCTAATTTAGAAGTTGAAGATTTTTCTGAACACTCAGTAAAAATAAGCTCCATTTACGAATCGCTAGTAGGGGCGAAAAAACCTGACTTTGAATTGTTCGAAAAAGCCTACTTAGGTTATATCGATTTAAAATTAAGTGGTTTTTTAAGTCTAGATAAGGAAATACTAAGTATTGTCGATTTTCGAGTAGCATCTAACAAGGAACGTCTTTGGGTAATTGACTTAAAAAGTAAAACCATTTTGCACCATACTTTAGTCGCCCACGGAGAGGGCTCAGGAAAGGAGTATGCCTTGGATTTTTCAAATGAAATTAATTCTCATAAAAGCAGTTTGGGCTTTTATATTACTGAAGATACTTATGTTGGAAAAAATGGCTTGTCATTGCGCTTGCGAGGAATAGAACGCGGTTTTAATACCAATGCGCTTGAACGCTATGTAGTAATTCATGGTGCTGACTATGCTACAAAAAGCTATTTAAAAGAAAACGGAATGCTGGGTAATAGTAAAGGTTGTCCTGCAGTGCCAATGGGTGAGCACTTAAACATTATCGAAATTACCAAAGAAGGAACTTGTCTTTTTATTTACTTTCCCGATGATGCATATCTACGACAATCAAATTTTATAATGGACGTCTTTTAAGCTGTAATACCTAATTCTTAATTCTCCCTTATAAATTCCTGTTAATTGCTTTATTCTCTGTTAAAATGGTTATAATTTAGTCACCACAAAAAAATGAAATTATGAGCTTAACAGATAAAATCAACGAGGACATTAAAACGGCAATGAAAGAAAAAAATAAGCCGAAATTAGAAGCCTTAAGAGCAATAAAATCAGCATTATTACTAGCAGCAACCGATAAAAGTTCAGATTCTTCGGAAGCAGCAGAGCAAAAAATGCTTCAAAAGTTAGTAAAACAACGCCGCGATGCTGCTGATATTTATATTCAAGAGCAACGCAATGATTTAGCGGCCGTAGAGTTAGAACAGGTTACAATTATCGAAAATTACTTACCTGAACAGATGACTGAGGAGCAAATCCGTTCTGAAGTTGATGCTATAGTAAAGGCAACAGGTGCTGCCAGCATGAAAGATATGGGAAAAGTAATGGGTGCTGCCAATCAAAAAATGGCTGGAAAAGCTGATGGAAAAATCATTGCAGACCTAGTCAAAAGAGCGCTCGATCACAATGAAGTGTAATTGATAGAATAATTCATCATTTGTGTACATTAGACTACACAAAAATTGAATTTTAAGATCATTCAATTTTAATTTATGTATTTGTATATCAATTGTTTAAGTAAATATAGTGCTTATGGCTTGATATTCATAACTATAAACTAAACCAACTAAAATAATACAATATGATGTTTAAGAAACTATTTTCAACTGTAATTATTGCAAGTGTGTTTGCTTCTTGCAGCATGGTAAAAAGTCCACAATCGGCTAACTTTAATCGAGTGAAGTACAATACACACTTGAAATTGGCTAACAATGAATCTAAAGAAAATTTACCGGAAACGGTTAAAAGTTTTGAGGATGAGACAAAAATTGCTTCCAATAGACCAGAAAAAATGGAGCAAGTACAGCCAAAGAATTATTCCACTCCACTTTTAGCTTCAACTAACTTATTGTCACCTAAAAAAGCTAATCCAATAAGAGAAAAAGTAAATCAAGTAGAGGTAGCTCCAAATAAGAAAGTAAGCCCTTCAATGGGGTTGTTTGGACAAGCCACTAGTATGATGCATCCGAATAGCATTAGGGAGTACTTAAATAACCCTCTTCCTATGGCTACCGCCGCAGATCAGCTAGATTTAGGGAATCTACTTTACATCATTCTTGTAGTATTACTTATTCTTATTGTTATAGGGCTTATTGCAGATTTAGCTGGAGGAGCTGTAGGTGCTTTAATTGCTGTGTTGCTAATATTGTTGATTCTAAGATTGTTAGGATACGTTTAATAGACTACAATAATTTAAAAAAGCACTTCAACGGAAGTGCTTTTTTATACAACTAGCGCAGCTTTTACTTTTAAATTAATAGACATAAAAAAACCGATTCACGTAATAGCGAATCGGTTTTTTTATTTTTTGGGGAGCAGAATTACATCATTCCACCCATTCCTCCCATGCCACCTGGCATTCCACCACCTGGCATTCCACCGCCACCGGCATTGTCATCATCTTCATCAGAGATAACACATTCAGTTGTTAATAGCATTCCTGCAATTGAGGCAGCATTTTCTAAAGCTACTCTCGCCACTTTAGTAGGGTCAATTACTCCGGCTTTTAATAGATCTTCATAAACTTCAGTTCTAGCGTTGTAACCGAAGTTGCCTTTACCTTCTCTGATTTTTTGAACTACTACAGAGCCTTCCCCGCCGCTGTTTGCTACTATTTGTCTCAATGGCTCTTCCAATGCTTTTCTAACGATAGCTAAACCAGTAGTTTCATCTGCATTTTCACCTTCTTTACCATCAAGTACTGCAATTGAGCGAATGAAAGCAACACCACCACCAGGGATAATTCCCTCTTCAACTGCTGCTCTTGTTGCATGCAATGCATCGTCAACACGGTCTTTCTTTTCTTTCATTTCAACTTCAGAAGCTGCACCAACATAAAGAACTGCAACACCACCAGCCAATTTAGCCAATCGCTCTTGTAGTTTTTCTTTATCGTAGTCAGATGTTGTATTTTCAATCTGAGCTTTGATTTGATTTACTCTGGACTTAATGTCATCTTTCTTTCCAGCTCCATTAACGATAGTGGTATTGTCCTTATCGATGGTGATTTTTTCACACTCACCTAAGTCAGCTAAATCAGCATTTTCCAACTTGTAACCTCGTTCTTCAGAAATTACAGTTCCACCTGTTAGAATAGCTAAGTCTTCTAGCATTTCTTTTCTTCTGTCACCAAATCCAGGTGCTTTTACAGCTGCAATTTTCAATGATCCTCTTATTTTGTTTACTACTAAAGTTGCTAAGGCTTCACCTTCAACATCCTCAGCGATAATCAATAAAGGTCTGCTTGATTGTGCCGTTTTTTCTAATACTGGCAACAAATCCTTCATCGTGCTGATTTTCTTATCGAAAATTAAGATGTAAGGGTTCTCTAGCTCAGCTTCCATTTTCTCAGTATCAGTAACAAAGTATGGAGAAAGGTAACCTCTGTCAAACTGCATACCTTCAACAACTTCAACTGTAGTTTCAGTACCTTTTGCTTCTTCAACAGTTATTACTCCTTCTTTTTTCACTTTACCCATTGCCTCAGCAATCAACTTCCCAATAGAGCTGTCGTTATTCGCTGAAATAGTTGCAACTTGCTCTATTTTTTCAGAATCTTCACCTACAGCTTGAGAAAGCTTTTTTAATTCAGCAACAATATCTTTTACAGCTTTATCAATCCCTCTTTTTAAATCCATTGGATTTGCACCAGCTGCTACATTTTTTAAACCTTGAGTTACAATAGCTTGAGCCAAAATTGTTGCCGTTGTAGTTCCATCACCTGCATCATCAGCAGTTTTTGAAGCTACTTCTTTCAGCATTTGAGCACCCATGTTCTCAATGGTGTCTTTTAATTCAATTTCTTTAGCTACAGTAACTCCATCTTTTGTGATGGTCGGAGCGCCGAATTTTTTATCAATTACTACATTTCTACCCTTTGGGCCTAATGTTACTTTTACAGCATTGGCAAGTTTATCTACACCCTCTTTAAGTGCATTTCTTGCTTCAATATCAAAAGTTATTTCTTTTGCCATTTTGTTAAATTTTTTGTGTTAATGTTTGATTAAACAATTGCGAATAAGTCAGATTCTCTCATGATAAGGTAATCTGTGCCTTCAATGTTAACTTCAGTTCCAGCATACTTTCCGTACAAAACTGTATCACCTGCTTTCACGGTCATTGGCTCATCTGGTTTTCCATTTCCAACAGCTACAATCTTTCCTTTCTGAGGTTTTTCTTGAGCAGTGTCTGGAATTATAATTCCACCTGCAGTTTTTTCTTCTGCCGCAGCCGGCTCAACAAGAACGCGATCTGCAATTGGTTTTACATTTACTGACATATACTTTAAAGTTTAAGTTGTTTTTATATTTGAATTTCTTCTAGTCATAAAATGTGCCAAGCACTTTCATCTGCCATAAGCTGTAAAAATTTCAGTTGATGTAAATTATTGCTTGAAAAAAATGTCAGCGGAAGTGACAGGTTGACATTTTATGTGATTCTTTTGAAAAATGATATTAGTCTCCTGAATAGCTTTAAGGAGCTGATCAATTATTATTCTCCAAAATGAGTACCTAGTATTAAGCACAAAAAAAGGGTTAACAAACGTCAACCCTTTTTAAATTCTTTATTGGTGTTATTTATTCCTCTTCTTCACTGGTTTCTTCGTCTCCTTGTGGTAATGCAGTGTTTTTCTGAGGCTGAGCCTTTGAAGGGGCATTTCCTTCAGGTACACCTTCTTGTAAAAGAGGTGCTTGGTTTTGAGGAATAACTACTTGGTTAGCTTCATCTGTCAATTCTGATTCATTGGTTACCACTTCAGCAGATCCACCAATTAATGATGATGAGATTACTGAGAAAATTAATAAAGCAATGCCCAAAGACCAAGTAGCTTTTTCTAAGAAGTCAGTGGTTTTTCGAACACCCATTACTTGATTTGAGGAGGAAAAATTAGAAGCTAAACCACCTTTTGGATTTTGAACTAAAATTACCATAATCAGCAAAACTGCGATGATGAAGATTAAAACAGATACTAAAATGAACATGATATATTATGAATTTAATTGATTCTCAATTTCTTTTATTCGGCCTGCAAAATAAACCTTTTTTTCTGGATATTTCAACTGTAATTTTTCAAATGCTTTTATTGCCTTTTCTTCATTTCCTTGCTCAGCATATATGTTAGCCAATGTTTCAGTAACTAAGTCGTCATCTTCTTGAACACTTAATTTAGCCATTTTCGATGCAGAGTAAAATTCTTGCTTGGCAGGCAAGTTTGTTTCAGGCCTAAACGCAGCTATCGCTTCTTTTGATTCCTCGCTGGTATATTCCCATAAAGAACTGGTAGTAGATGACTCATTTTCTTCTTTGTAAAAATTTAACCAGTCTGAAAAACTATGAGCACTTGCTTCGTCAAATTCAGAACTTGCAATATTTTCTTCAATTGATTCTTGCTCACCACTATCTTTAACCAACTTTTCTTTGCTTTCTTCATTAAAATCAGGAATTTGATTGTCAACTTCTAATAAAATAGATTGGTGTATAGCCTCGGTTAATACTTGTTTTTGAAGTTGGTCATCGAGTTCTTCTTGCTCAGCTACTTTATGTTCTGAATGTGCTTCTGCTACTAAACCAAAGTTGGGAATAAATGCAGGATCAGATTTATTGTCAGTTTCAGAATCTAATGCAGGGTTTACCTCCACTTCTTCACTTTGATTTTGCTCAACCTGAGACTGAGGCCTTATAGTAAATGGTATTTTAGTTTCAGTTGCAATTTCTGCTTCTTGAGGTTCACTATTTTGTTTTACTTGCTGGTCAAAAATTAGTTGATGCAAGCGTTTTCTGTCGGAAGCAAAAGCAGCAGCTTTTTTTAATTGACCTTCAAAATTGATGTTTTCTGTTTTATGAAATGCTTTAGTAAGCAGTAATTGTGCACTTTGAAAGAAGGGGAATTCTTTTACAGCTTCTTGCAGGCCCACAATGTGCTGGTTACCTAAATCTTCCGGCAACTCTAATAAGGCTATAAATTCACTTTTCTTCATGTTTTTGAATCACCAGTTCGTAACAGCTTTGTTAAAAATATCTTGAGTAAGCTGGTCATTTATACTCTGTAAAATTTCCTCTTCCACTGAACTTAAATCCCTGGAGTTATCAAAATCTTCGAATCTTGAAAACGAAGTCTCAAAGTTTTGTGTCTCATCATAATTATTTACAAAACGAACACTCACAGTCATCGTAACTCTAGTTAGTGCTGCAGTTTCATTTCCTTGAATAGCAACAGGAGAAGTTCTATAATCGGTAATCGCCCCTTCAAACTCCAAATCCCCAGAAGACTTTACCAGAGCTAAGTTGGTTTGCGTTAAAAATACATCTTTTAATTTCTCTGTAAAAAGTTGGCTAGCTCTAGGGGGAGTTAATGCTGCGTTGGCTTGAAAAAAACCAACTGAAACTGTTTCTACTTCTGGCGGAATAGATGCTCCGGTAAAGGAATAGGATGCAGAACACCCCCAATTTAACAGGGCTGTGGTTAGAAACAATATAATAGGTATGAATTTATTCTTCATTATTGTTCTATTTCGTATTCTTTAATCTTTCTATACAAGGTTCGTTCTGATATTCCTAAATCTTCAGCCGCGTGTTTTCGTTTTCCTTGATGCTTTTGCAATGCTCTTTTTATAAGCTTTTTTTCAGTTTCAGAAATAGATAAGGTCTCTTCTTCTTCTTCAATTTCTTCAAAAACTTCTTTATCATCATATTGATTAGCGTTAGTGTTTTCAGAAACAGTAGCACTTTCCTTCATTTTTACTGCGTGCTTTTTTGCAGAGCTGTTAAACTGCTCTAGCTGCAATTTTTCCTCCAAATGTTCTTCACTAGTAGAGTCTTCACCATAAAGTCGATCATAAACTTGGTTACTTACCTCGTTTTTTGAAGTATTATCATCAGACTGTAATACTTGAAAAACAACTTGCTTCAAGTCGGTAACATCCTTTTTCATATCAAAAAGCACTTTGTATAAGATGTCTCTTTCTGACATTCCTGCTTTGTCACCAGAGTAAATTACAGGCAATGAAGATTCACTATTTTCTGGTAAATAGCTCAGCAAAACTTCTTCAGTAATCAACTTCTCTTGTTCGATAACAGATATTTGTTCTGTTACGTTTTTGAGTTGCCTTACATTACCAGGCCAACGATATTTTAGCAATAAATTTCGTGCTGACTCTGTCAATTGAACAGAAGGCATTTTATACTTATCGGCAAAGTCAGATGAGAACTTCCTGAACAATAAATATATGTCATCTTTTCTTTCGCGCAGTGGAGGTACTTCGATAGGTACCGTGTTTAAGCGATAAAATAAATCTTCTCTAAATTTATTTTCTCTAATTGCTTTAGGGATATTCACATTCGTTGCTGCAACAATTCGAACGTTTGTTTTCTGAACTTTTGAACTTCCAACCTTAATAATTTCACCGGTTTCCAATACCCTCAATAACCTTACTTGAGTTTGGATGGGCAGTTCTGCTACTTCGTCTAAAAAAATGGTCCCACCATCTGCTACTTCAAAATAACCTTTTCTGGTTTCATGCGCTCCAGTAAAAGATCCTTTTTCGTGGCCAAATAATTCTGAATCAATAGTGCCTTCGGGAATTGCACCGCAGTTTACTGCAATGTATTTACTGTGCTTTCTAGCGCTTAATTGATGTACAATTTGAGGCATGGTTTCCTTACCAGTTCCGCTTTCACCGGAGATTAATACCGATAAATCTGTCGGTGCAACCTGTATAGCGATATCAATCGCACGATTCAATTGCTCTGAATGCCCGATAATTCCAAAACGCTGCTTTATTTGTTCAATACTCATGCTACTGCTTTACCTTTTAATGTGGCTGAAGTGCAGGTCTCAATTTTTACCATAACGTAATCACCTGCTTTGTAATTTTCTTTTGGAAAAACCACAACAGAGTTATGATCATTTCTTCCATACAATTCCTGGTCAGACTTTTTGGAAATACCTTCAACCAACACCTTGTAGGTTTTGCCTATGTCTTTTTTTAATTGTTCAAAGGAATGTTTTTGTTGCAAGTCGATAATTTCTGCTAACCTTCTTTGCTTAGTCTCTTCAGGAATATCGTCTTCATACTTTCGTTGTGCTAAAGTATTAGGTCGCTCAGAATATTTAAACATGTAGGCAAAATGATACTTTACTTCCTCCATAAGGCTTAAAGTTTCTTTATGTTCCTCTTCTGTTTCTGTGCAAAACCCTGAAATAATATCTGCTGAAATGGAACAATCAGGAATAATTCTTTTGATTGCATTTATCCGATTCATATACCATTCTCTGGTATAACCCCTATTCATCATTTCCAAAATTCGGCTGTTGCCTGATTGAAATGGAAGGTGAATGTAATTGCAAATGTTATCATACTTTGCCATAACGTGCAATACATCATCAGTCATGTCTTTAGGGTGAGAAGTTGAAAAACGAACACGAATATTAGGATCAACTAATGCTACTTTTTCCATTAATTGAGCAAAGTTTACACTCTCTGCTTTTTCTTCTTCAGATAAATTCTCGAACTCCTTTTTAAGTCCACCTCCATACCACAAGTAAGAGTCTACATTTTGACCCAATAAGGTCACTTCTTTATATCCTTGTAGAGAAAGTTCTCTCACTTCTTGAACAATGGTTTTAGGGTCTCGACTCCGTTCTCGTCCTCTAGTAAATGGCACTACACAAAAAGTGCACATGTTATCGCAGCCTCTAGTAATTGAGACAAATGATGAAACGCCATTTCCGCCCAAGCGCACAGGACTTATATCACCATAAGTCTCTTCTTTTGAAAGAATAACATTTACTGCTTTTCTTCCTCCATCTACTTCGTTTACTAAGTTAGGCAAATCACGGTAGGCATCTGGTCCAACTACAATGTCAACTAACTTTTCCTCGTCTAGTAATTTTGATTTCATGCGCTCCGCCATGCAACCGAGCACCCCAATTATCATTTTTGGGTTTATCTTTTTTACTTTGTTAAAGCTGCTTAATCTTTTTCTTACAGTCTGCTCAGCTTTTTCACGAATAGAGCAAGTATTGACAAAAATAATATCTGCTTCCTCCATTAATCGAGTGGTTTCATAACCGTCCTTTTCAAGAATGGAAGCAACAATTTCGCTGTCAGAGAAATTCATCTGACATCCATAACTCTCAATATAAACCTTTCTTCCATTTGAAGAGGAGGAGCTGTTTTTCCGCTGAATTGCTTCACCTTGCTTCGTTTCGTCTATTACTTTGTCAATTGTTTCCAACATAGAGTTCCTTTAGATTGGGAGCACGAAATTAGCTAATTTTGGACTTTCTGTGACAAAATGACATACTAAATGTGTGTTGAATGATCCTTTTAAACTTTATTGTGAACTTTGAAAAATTGGGATAGCTTAATCAATTAATAAAATTGTTTACTTGAACACATCATAATAATTGGGTTTATTTGCCGACCGATTGTGGCATATTTATCCACAGCACTTAAAATTTAACGCATGGCAAAAAATTTAGTAATCGTTGAGTCACCTGCGAAAGCAAAAACAATTGAAGGTTTCTTGGGAAAGGATTTTACTGTAAAATCAAGTTTTGGACACATTCGAGATTTGCCAGGTAAAAACATTTCAATTGATATTGAGAATAATTTTGAACCTCAATATGTTATTACTGATGACAAGAAAAAAGTGGTTGCTGAATTAAAAAAGATTGCTAAATCTGCAGAAATGGTCTGGTTAGCGACGGATGAGGATCGAGAGGGGGAAGCAATTTCTTGGCATTTATTGGAAGCTTTAGGTCTGAAAGAAAAAGATACTAAGCGGATTGTTTTTTCTGAAATTACTAAGTCGGCAATTACAGCGGCTATTGAAAAACCAAGAAAAGTAAATAAAGACTTGGTTGATGCACAACAAGCGAGAAGAGTACTTGACCGTTTAGTGGGTTATGAATTATCGCCAGTTTTATGGAAAAAGGTCAAGCCATCTTTATCAGCAGGTAGAGTGCAGTCAGTTACGGTGCGTTTAATTGTAGAACGTGAGCGCGAAATCAATGCATTTAAAGTCGACGATTTTTATAAAGTTGTAGGCTATTTCCAAGTTAAAAGTGGCAAAGCTTTTAAAGCAGAAGTAAGTAGTCGTTTTAAAGAGTATGATGAAGCAAAGAAATTTTTAGAAGAATGTGAAAAGTCTACTTTTTCAATTAAAGATCTAATTAAAAAACCGGCGAAAAAATCTCCAGCAGCTCCTTTTACTACTTCAACATTACAGCAGGAAGCAAGTAGGAAGCTAGGTTTTTCAGTAGCACAAACCATGATGGTGGCCCAGAAATTATATGAAGCAGGTAAGATTACTTATATGAGAACAGACTCTGTAAATTTATCTGACACTGCTGTGAATGGAGCTGCAGCTTATATTAAAGATCAATACGGGTCTGATTTTTCAAATCCAAAAAAGTATTCTACAAAATCTAAAGGCGCACAAGAGGCGCACGAGGCTATTCGTCCAACAAACTTAGGGATGGATCAATTAAGTGGAGCAGGGCAGGAGAATCGTTTGTATGAATTGATATGGAAAAGAACGATTGCTTCACAGATGAGTGACGCTAAAATTGAGCGAACTACAGCTACGATTGATGTGTCTGAATCAAACCAAGATTTTACTGCAAAGGGAGAGATTTTACAGTTTGAAGGTTTTCTCAAGGTATACTTAGAGGGAAATGATGATGAAGATGAAGAGTCAGCTTCAAAAGCCACTCCAGGGAATGCTGCAATGTTGCCTAACTTAAAGAAGGGTGATAACTTAGAGATGAATGAAATAACATCAACACAGCGTTTTACACAGCACCCACCACGCTATCAAGAAGCTAGCTTGGTTCGTAAATTAGAAGAATTAGGAATTGGAAGACCTTCTACTTATGCACCAACAATTTCCACCATCCAAAAAAGAGGCTATGTGGTGAAGGAAGAGCGAGAAGGCAAGGAACGGAATTATCAAATTCTGACCTTAACAAAAGATGGTATCAAAGAAACGAAGGCAACTGAAAGAACTGGTGCAGAAAAAAATAAATTATTTCCAACAGACACTGGTTTGGTAGTCACAGATTTTTTAACAGAGCACTTCAAAGAAATTATGGACTACAGTTTCACCGCTGACGTTGAAAAGCAATTTGATGACATTGCTGATGGCCAGTTGCAGTGGAATAAAATGATAGAGAAATTCTATAACCCTTTTCATGCAAGTGTTGAAAATACACTTGAAAATGCTGACCGAGCTAAAGGGGAGCGACTATTAGGAGAAGATCCGAAGAGCGGTAAGCCAATTTATGCGAGAATCGGTCGTTACGGAGCTATGGTTCAGATTGGTGATGTGGAAGATGAAGAAAAACCAAAATTTGCTTCTTTGCTTAAAGATCAAAGTATAGAGAGCATTACATTTGAAGAGGCCTTGCAACTCTTTGAATTTCCAAAGACAATAGGAACTTATGAAAATGAGGAAATAATTGTTTCGCAAGGAAGATATGGGCCGTATGTAAAGTTTGGAGATATGTTTGTTTCTATTCCAAGAGATGAGGATATGGCTAGTGTAGATTTAAGCAGGGCAATTCAACTGATCAAAGAAAAACAACAAGCGGATGCTCCTATAGCTGAATATGAAAACCTCCCAGTTCAAAAAGGTACTGGTCGTTTTGGCCCTTTTATCAAATGGAATGGAATGTTTATCAATGTGAATAAGAAATATAATTTTGATAATCTATCGTATGATGATATTGTAGAATTAATAGAAGATAAAAAACAGAAGGAAATTGATAAATACATTCATCAATGGGATGAAGAAGGTATATCAGTTCTAAAGGCACGCTGGGGTAGATATAATATTGTCAAAGGAAAAACTAAGATTGAACTTCCCAAAACCTTTAAGGTGGAAGAATTAACCTTAGAAGAGGCTAAAAAGATGATTGAAGAAAAAGCAAGCAAGAAAAAGACTAAGCCTAAATCTAAAGCCAAGAAAAAAAAGCATTGAGTTAAATAAGTTAACTACCAACGATGAGTATTTCCCATTACCTAAAGCCAGTAGATGTAAAGTCTTTTTCAAAAGGAAAAGAGTTTGCAGAAACGCAGTGGGGCAATTGTTTGAAATTTGAAGTTGAAGACTTTTCAGTTATTGATGTTGCAATTTTTGACGTAGCTGAAGATCGAGGCTCTATCTCAAATAAGGGTTGTGCGAAAGCTGGGGATTCAATAAGAGAATATTTTTATTCATTGTATAGAGGGGACTATGTTGCTAAGGTTGCTGATTTAGGAACAATTGAAGCAGGAAATACCATTTCGGATACCTATTTTGCTGTTCAAGAAACAATTGCATTCTTGTTAAGTGAGAATGTAATACCAATTATTATTGGGGGAAGTCAAGATATTAGTTTTGCAAATTATACTGCCTATGGAAAGCAGGAGCAAACTGTAAATTTAGTCAGTATTGATGCTCGGTTTGGATTAGGCAAAACAGATGATGTAATTAACTCTGATAATTATTTAAGCAAAATTCTTTTTCATCAACCCAACTGCTTATTCAATTATAGTAATATTGGTTTTCAATCCTATTTAGTTGATCAAAAAGAACGAGCGCTTTTAGAAGAGCTATTTTACGACATTTACCGCTTAGGGGTAGTGAAGGAAGATTTAAAATTTGCCGAGCCAATTATTCGAAATGCAGATTTTATTAGCTTTAATATGAGTGCAGTTGCCCAAGCCTATGCACCTGCTAATAGGAATGCCTCAGCAAACGGGTTTACGGGAGAACAGGCTTGTCAATTAGCAAAATATGCGGGCATGAATGATAAGCTAAGTTCTTTTAGTATATATGAATATAATCCTGAGTTGGCAGACCAAGGAATGACAGCTCAACTAATTGCTCAAATGATTTGGTATTTTATTGATGGAGTATATCATCGAAAAGGAGACTTTCCTGTGGCAAATAAAAATCAATACACAAAATATAATGTGAGCAACAAAAACCACAAGGAGGAATTGGTTTTTTATAAAAGTGCTAAAACTGATCGATGGTGGATGGAAGTACCTTATTATAACTCTGGGTTTAATAAATATGCTCGCCATTTAATGTTGCCGTGCAATTATGAAGAATATTTGGTGGCTACCAATGATGAAATCCCCGAAAGGTGGTTTCAAACCTTCAAAAAACTTAAGTAGTTTTTATGTTAAAATTGAGGGTAAAATGCTTAAAAAATCAATCTTTAAGAAATTTTTTAAGTATTTTAGGCGACTAATTTAGAACTAAACCAAAAAACCAATTATAACGTCCTAATTATGAATAAAGTTTTCCTTTTTGTTTTATTTGGATTTGGTGCGTTGCAGCTTAGTGCTCAGCAAGATCCGCAGTTCACACAAAACATGTTCAATCGTTTGGCCACCAACCCTGGTTTTGCTGGATCAACAGGTTCAATATGTGCAACTATTTTGTCGCGTGAGCAATGGTTAGGTTTTGAGGGAAATCCGAGAACTAATTTATTTAGTGCGCATGGAAATTTTAAAATCAGACAAAAACATCAAATGGGTGCTGGTTTAACTATTATTCAAGATAAAATTGGACCAATTCAGTCATTAAATGCAAAAGCAGCTATTTCTTATCATTATCGTTTAGGACAAGGTGTTTTGGCAGGTGGGTTGGAGTTGGGAATTTTTAACCAATCCATTAATAATGATTGGAGAACATCGGAGGGAAACTTTGATGGAACTGAAGACCCAAATATTCCAAATGATCAAGTGGGTGCAACAAAATTTGATTTGGGCTTAGGATTTTATTATTACACCAAAGACTTATATGTTGGGCTTTCAACTACGCATTTAACCAATCCAACAATTGAAGAGAAAGCAGACGAGACATCTACCTATAACTTTGAACAGGTGCGACACTATTATGTGACTGCAGGCTATAATTATCCAATTTCAACTACCTTCGGTGAATTAGAACTTCAACCTTCTATTTTTGCTAAATCTGATGGTGTGAGCACACAATTAGACATTAATACAAATGTTTTATACAATAATTTAGTGTGGGTTGGCGTTTCTTATCGTGTTCAAGATGCTGTAGCAGCATTAGCGGGTATTAAGTTTGAAGACATTGGTAACATGCCTAAAGACTTAAGGCCGTTAAGAATTGGTTTTGCTTATGATTTCAACGTTTCAGAGTTTAGTGATTACAACGATGGAACAATTGAGTTTATGATGAATTACTGCTTCAAAATTCCAAACATTGTTAAATTAGAACGCTATAAAAGTGTAAGATTCCTATAATTTATAGAAATTTGAAACATAAAGAGATTAATTGAGTATAATTGCAAGTTCCAAATAAAATCAGATACTACAATTTGATTTTCTAAAACGTTAAAGGCCATGAAAAGACTGACCTTCTTATTTATAATTATTACTACACTCGCTTCTTGCGACCAGGGTAATGGTGAATTAATCGGTGTTCAAGGAAGACCAGAATGGTATCAACCTGTTCCTTACGGTATGTTGTTAATTCCTCAAGGAAGTTTCACGATGGGTAACACTGATCAAGATGTTCCTGGTGCACGATTGTCAAAAACAAAAGTTGTTTCTGTTGCTGCATTTTACATGGATCAAACTGAAATAACAAATAATGAATATCGTCAATTCGTATACTGGGTTAGAGATTCTATCGCACGAAAAATTTTGGGTGAAGAGGTAAGTGAAGATGAATATTTAAATCTTGTGAATGCTTTTGGGGAGGATTTAGAGCCACCTACAATTAATTGGTATTCTAAAATCGATTGGAATGGAGAAGAAGAGCGAGAAGCGCTAGAGATTATGTTTTTGCCTGATTATGAGCGATTTTATGGTGCAAAACAAATTGATACTCGAAAATTGATGTATGAATATTCATGGATTAACTACCGTGAAGCTGCAGGACGCTTTAACAGAGAACAAGGGCAAATCGATCGATCACTTTTTATAAAGGATGATGTAATTAACGTATATCCTGATACCTTAGCTTGGGTTCATGATTTCACCTATTCTTTCAATGAGCCTCTTACAAATGCTTATTTCTGGCATCCTGCTTACGATGATTATCCTTTAGTAGGGGTGAATTGGAAACAAGCTAGAGCTTTTTCAATCTGGAGAACACGTTTGTTAAACAACTTTTTACATCAAAGAGGTTTGACTGATGTACAATATTTTAGATTACCTACAGAATCTGAATGGGAATGGGCATCTAGAGGTGGTTTAGATAATAACCAGTATCCTTGGGGTGGACCTTACATTAGAAATACAGCTGGATGTTTCCTTGGAAACTTTAAACCAATGCGAGGAAATTATGTAGATGATGGAGGCTTGCAAACTGTTAAAACGTACTCGTATAATCCAAATGATTATGGCTTATTCTGTATGGCAGGTAATGTAGCTGAGTGGACAAACAATGCTTTTGATGAAGCAGCTTATGATTTTGCACATGATTTAAATATGGATTATCAATATGATGCGAAGCCATCAGATCCTCCATCTTTAAAAAGAAAGGTTATTCGAGGTGGATCTTGGAAAGACGTTGCTTATTACTTGCACAATGGAACAAGAACTTTTGAGTATCAAGATACTGCAAAATGTTACATTGGATTTAGAAATGTAATGTCTTACTTAGGAAGACCTTCCAATAACGAAGAACTTTAAGATTAATATTAAAACCAATTATTTACAACAAAAATTAAATTTTAAAACAATAACTAATGGGAATAGTAGAATTTTTATTTGAAACAAAAAAAGGTAAGAAAGCAATGGGTTTGCTTTATGGTTTAGGAGCATCAATTGTAATTATTGGAGCCTTGTTTAAAATTGAGCACTGGCCTGGAGCTTCTGCCATGTTGATTATAGGTCTAGGTACTGAGGCCCTTATTTTCGCAGTTTCAGCATTTGAACCACCCCATAGTGAAGTAGACTGGACCTTAGCTTATCCCGAGCTTGCAGGTTTAGAAGAAGATCAGCTTTCTGCTGCATCTAGAAAAACAAAATCTGGAGATTCTGTTTCTCAAGAAATGGATAGAATGTTAGAAGAAGCTAAGATTGGTCCAGAATTGATTGAAAGCTTAGGAACTGGTTTTAGAAACCTTTCTGACCATACAGCTAAGCTTAATAATATTTCTGATGCATCAGTAGCAACTGACGAGTTCGTTGGTAACATTAAAGAGGCTTCAACAAAAATGAGTGGACTTTCAAGATCATACGAAGAAGCTTCAGAAACGCTTACCGGATTAACTGTTTCAAGTGAAGAAAGTAATACTTATGCTGAGAACTTAAAAAGTATTAGTTCTAAGTTAAGTGAATTGAACAATGTTTATGAGTTGCAATTAAAGTCAGCAAGTGAGCACATGCAAGCGAGTAACCAAGCATTCGAAGGAATGGATAGCTTAATGACTAATTTGAGAAGCTCTGTTGAAGGAACTGAAAAATATAAGTCTAATATTACTGAATTGGCAGAAAACTTGAGTTCATTAAACACTATTTACGGCAATATGCTTAACGCAATGAATGCTGGAATGACGCCAAGAAACAATTCATAATTAATAAAATACGAATACCACATATACCCTATAGATAATGGCAGGAGGTAAACTATCCCCAAGGCAGAAAATGATTGGCATGATGTACTTAGTATTGACTGCACTTTTGGCAATGAATGTGTCAAAAGATATTTTGAATGCCTTTGTAACAGTAAACGACGGTTTAGAAAAGACTAAAGCGAATTTTAAAGGAAAGAATTCAGATCAATACACAGCTTTTGCAAATTCTTACCAAGAGAACAAGGAAAAAGTAAAACCTTATTATGATAAGGCTCAAACGGTAAAGAAGTTAGCAGATGAAATCGTTACGTATATTGACGATATAAAAGTTGAAATTATTGCAGGTATTGAACCAGCAGTTCCTAAAGATGAAATTCGTGGTAAGAATGCCTTAGGTGAGGATACAGTATTAAATCTTTCTTATGTTCAAGTAAAAGACAATTATTTATATTCAACAAATCTTTTGGTAGGTTCAGAACCTAACAGTCCAAAAACTGGAGAATATTCAGCAATGTCGATTGTAGAAAAGATGGAGAATTATAGGAATACTTTGTTATCAATGGTAGATCCTAAATCTGCAATAGCAGAATCTTTAACGGAAACGTTTACCTATAATGAACATACAACCGCTTCAGGAGTTGTAGAAAGCTGGCCAGCATACAACTTTTATGGGGTTCCTGCGGCTGCTACGATTACTTTATTAACGAAAATGCAAACGGATGTTAGAAATGCGGAGTCAGACGTAATTAAATATTTGTATGCTTCAGTTGATGCAGCATCTTACAAGTTTACGAACTTGGAACCTGCTGTAATTCCTCAATCTAATTATGTGATTCAAGGAGATACTTTTAAAGCAAAAGTTTTCTTAGCAGCATTTGATACCACCATGTCCCCTCAAATTTATTTAGGTGAAAAATATGATTCCACAAATCAAAAGGTTACAGGTGATACTATTGGAGTTCCAGTTGTTCAAGGAAATGGAATGATAAGAATTCCTGCGAATGCTCAGGGTGATTTTACTTATGAAGGTGTGATTGACTTTAAAGGTCCTTCTGGAGAAATTGAACATTATCCTTATAAAATTGCATACCAAGTGGCTAAGCCAAGTACGACCATTTCAGCAACAAAAATGAATGTGTTTTATATAGGAATACCTAATCCTGTTGATATTTCAGCTCCAGGTGTTGCAAAAGATAAAATCCGTGCGTCTATTTCGAATGGTTCTATTTCTAAATCAGCCGATGGATGGTCTGTTAATGTAACTAAAGTTGGTGATGCCAATGTTAGTGTAACCGCTGAAGTAGATGGTAAGACGAAAAATATGGGTAGCATGATGTTCCGTGCTAAGCAAATTCCTACTCCAACTGCTAAAATTGGTGGGAAAACTTCTGGTGCTATGCCTAAAGTAGCATTGGCTGCTTCATCAGGTATTAGAGCGGATCTAGAGAACTTTGCTTTTGATGTTTCTGTTGTTGTATCATCATATACTATGGGATATACTAAGGCAAATGGATTACTTGACGAAATAAAAGTAAACTCCAATCGTTTTACCCCTGAAGTTAAAGCTAAGATTAATACCTTGGGAAGAAATTCTAAAGTTTTCTTTGAGGACATTAAGGTTAAAATGCCAGATGGTTCAACTAGAACATTATCTCCAGTGAATATCAAGGTCATTTAAAAAATTGATTATGAAAACACTTATGAAATCAATCATTATTTGTCTAACTGCATTAGTATTTATAAATATTGATGCTTTAGCTCAAAATAATAATAAGGTATTGGATGGAGCCTTTATAAAAGAAACAGCACCTACTCGTCGAGTTATACCATATACTCACGTTCGAGAAGCTGATGTGATGTATTATAAGCGTGTTTGGAGAGAAATCGATGTAAGGGAAAAAATGAATCATCCTTTATATTATCCAACTACTCCAATCAATGAGATTGGCTATGTTAGAATGAGTTTATATGATATCATAACAACAGGTATTGATGAAGGAACGCTGATTCCATATGATGAGGCAGACTTTGAAGTTGCCTTGACTAAGACTGAAGCATTTGATAAGTTAACTAAAGAAGTTGTTACTTATGAAGAAAACCTTGAAACGGGTGAACTTACAGAGGTAGTAGTTAATGATCCAATTGGTGGTGTAGATATTGCCAAATACTGGATTAAAGAAGACTGGTTTTTTGATCGTGAGCGGTCGGTTATGGAAGTCCGAATTATTGGAATTCTGCCTATTGTAAATGATATTGCTGATGATGGAACGGTGAGAGGCTTGAAAGGCTTATTTTGGATTTATTTTCCTGAAGCACGTTACGTTTTTGCCAATCATGAAGTTTATAATGGTAATAATGATGGAGCTCGTATAACCTTTGAAGATTACTTCAGAAAAAGAATTTTTAGCAGTTATATCCGCCAAGAAACGAATGTTTATAACAACAGAACCTTAGATTCATATACTAAAAATGTGGATCGTTTGCTTGAAGCACGAAGAATTGAGCAAGAAATAATAAATATTGAACACGATATGTGGCAATTTTAATTGCTAACAAAAACTTAATTGAACCCCATTAACTTGTGTTAGTGGGGTTCTTTGTTTTTTATCCTAGGCTAATTCTATGAAGAAGGAGTTTTTTCGACTTGCCCTGCCAAATATATTAACAAACCTTACAGTGCCACTTGTGAGTTTGGTTGATTTGGGTTTAATGGGACGTATGCCTTCGACTTCCTATATATTGGCAATTGGTTTTGGAACCTTAATCTTCAATTTTATTTATTGGGCATTTGGTTTTCTAAGAATGGGAACGACTGGCATGGTTTCCCAAGCCTATGGGGGAAATAATAGAACTTTAAGTAATAATTTATTATTTATGGGGGGGATTATTTCCCTCGTAGCAGGAATACTTTTTATTTTACTGCAATACCCAGTTCTACAAACAGCTCTATTTTTTATTGATCCTGACGATGCAGTTATTGCTCCTTTGAGCACTTATTTCTATTGCCGCATTTATGCTGCACCTGCTACTATTACTGTTTATGTTATAACAGGATGGTTATTGGGCATGCAAGATTCAAAATCAGCATTGTATTTAGCACTTCTCATTAATGGATTAAATGCATTTGTAAGCTATTGTTTGGTTCAATATGCTGACTTATCGATTGTAGGTGTTGCATTGGGAACTGTAATAGCGCAATACGCCGGCTTAGCTTTTGGAATTTTCTTAATAAAGAAAAAGCATAACATTCAACTGAGTAATTTTTCAAAAAGTCTGTTCAAAGAATTAGAGACTTGGAAATCATTTATTAAGGTAAATGCTGACATTTTTATCCGAACGCTTTGTTTAATCTTTGCCATGTCATTTTTTAAAACTAAAGCAGGAAATATAGACCCAATATTGGGTGCTGCAAATATTCTCTTGCTTGAATTTGTTGCATTATCTGCTTATGGAATAGATGGCTTTGCATTTGCTGCAGAATCCATCTGTGGGAAATACTTTGGCCGAAAGGACAGAAGATTGTTTATCAAAGCAACAAAAACAGCATTTCAGTTAGGGTTTTTATTTGCAATGGTAGTTTCATTAGCGTTTTTTGCTTTCGGTGAGGAAATACTTTATTTACTGACAGATAAAGTTAATGTGATTGAAGCAGCACTTCCTTTTTTGGTATGGCTTATATTACTTCCCTTATTAAGCAGCTTTGCATTTATATGGGATGGTGTTTATATTGGAACTACTGCCTCAAAGGCAATGCGAAATACACTGTTGGTTTCCACCTTTCTTATATTTATTCCCTTATTTTATTTGCTAGCAGATTATTATGGAAATCATGGAATGTGGATGGCTTTTCTAATTTTTCTATTTGCTAGAGGAGTTATCCAGACAATTTTAGCTCCTAAGGCAATTTTAAGCCGTTTTGATTAAGTATTTTCAATTAAAGACTTAGTTTCATTCGAAACTTCATGTCCACCGTTAAATGGGTGAGCACTTACAATCAATGAAAGTGATTTGAGGAAATTAATTTGTTTTATTGCACTCTCAATCGGCTGTAAACCGTCATTATTCCCGTAAGAATAATGTATGGTGCTTTTTTTTATAGTTGATACTGCAGAAGAATTCAATTCTGGTGGAATACTTCCCGAGCAGGCATAAATAGAAGTTGATTCATATTCTGAGGCAATAAGCCACCTAAATAATGTTGAAACTCCTTGGGAAAATCCGAGTGCTATTTTTTCAGTGTTTCCATATGTTGTAAAAATTTCTCTTTCTACGGCGATCAAATACTTTACATAATCAGCAATTTCATCTTCACGTTCATGGGAGGTCATCCAGTTGGCAACAGGTTTACGACTTTTATTGTAAAATTTTGATAGGCCCTCAGGAGCTACAACCAAAGTTGAACTTGTTTTTAAATATTCAAATTCTTTAATAAAGTCGCCAGCTAATTGTGCGTAGCCATGGATAATAAATAAAACTTTTTTAACTTGATTTTCAGGCTCTTGAATATAATAATGTGCAGTTCTAGAAATTGAAATACTTTTCTTCATATCGACACAAATTTGCCCTTTTTTTCGAGATTGAGTTCATTAATTTTGCAAACTATGGTAGGAGTAAATAATGCAAGCTTACATTTTGCTGATCGGGCGATATTTAATGACATTTCATTCATTGTTAATAAACAAGACCGCATTGGCTTAGTTGGTAAAAACGGTGCTGGCAAGTCAACGATATTAAAGGCTTTGGCGGGAGAACAATCCCTAGATAAGGGCAATATTTCTTTCCCAACAGGACTCACTGTTGGTTACCTGCCTCAAGATATGGACTTTATTTCAGGGCGAACAGTTTGGGCTGAGACTGAATCTAGTTTTAGCAAGAGTCTTGCACTCCAACAAAAAATAGATCGAATAAATGTTCAATTGGCTGAACGTGAAGATTACGAGTCGGATAGTTACATGGACCTACTGAATGACTTAGCAGACCTCAATGAAAAATTAAACCTCATGGGGGTAGATACCATGGAGGCTGAGATTGAAAAAATATTAATTGGTTTAGGCTTTGAACGTAAAGATTTTGAGCGACAGACTGATGAATTTAGTGGTGGCTGGAGAATGCGAATCGAATTGGCGAAAATTCTACTTCAAAACTCTGATTTACTATTATTGGATGAGCCTACAAATCATTTAGACATAGAGTCTATTCAATGGCTTGAAGAATTTTTAAATACTTATCCAGGTGCAGTAGTGTTAATATCACATGATCGTGCATTTTTGGATAATCTCACCAGCCGAACAGTTGAAATTTCTTTGGGTAAAATTTACGATTATAATGCACCTTACACTAAATATCTAGACTTGCGTAAAGAGCGCAGAGAACAAGAAATAGCGGCATACAACAACCAGCAAAAGCAAATAAAGGATACAGAAGAATTTATTGAGCGGTTTAGAGCTAAAGCTACTAAAGCTGTGCAGGTTCAATCGAGAATCAAGCAGCTAAACCGAATGGATAAAATTGAAATTGATGTAGAAGATACATCTACCATGCGTTTTACTTTCCCACCAGCTCCTCACAGCGGTAAAGTAAGCTTGAAAGTAGATGATGTTGCCAAAGCCTATGACGGTAAAGTAGTATTTAAAGGAGTTAATTTTAGTATTGAACGAGGAGATAAAATTGCTTTTGTAGGGAAAAATGGTGAAGGGAAATCAACGCTTTCAAGATTAATAACAGGCAGTGAAAAACCAACTGAAGGAGATATAGAAAAAGGCTACCAAGTTAAATTGGGCTACTTTGCACAAAACCAAGCGGAAATTTTAGATCCAGAAAAAACAGTATTCGAAACTATTGACGAAGCAGCGAGAGGAGAGATTCGAACAAAAATTAGATCATTGCTGGGGTCATTCTTATTTGGTGGAGAAGAAGTTGACAAAAAGGTAAAAGTGCTTTCAGGTGGTGAACGAGCAAGACTAGCCATGTGTAAATTGCTCTTGGAGCCTGCTAACCTACTAGTATTAGATGAACCGACCAATCACTTAGATATTCGTTCAAAGGAGATTTTAAAAGATGCTTTGATTCGTTATGATGGTACTTTAATCATTATCTCTCACGATAGGGATTTTTTAAAGGGTATGACTGAAAAGCTATATGAGTTTACCAATGGAAAAGTAAAAGAGCATTTGGGTGGAATTGATGCTTTTTTACATGATAAGAAAGCTGCTGATATGCGTTCCTGGGAAGCAGAAGGGAAAAAGAAAAATGGAGCGAATACTGCTTCAACCCAAAATGCTGGTTCAAAATCGAATAATAATTATGAGCAAAAGAAAGAATTAAAAAAGAGTTTAAACAGCTCAAAAAATAAGGTAAGTAAAGTTGAAAAAGAAGTTTCAAAGTTGGAGTCAGAATTAGCTGAATTAAATGAAAAACTAAAATTACCAAATGCTTATACTAAACCAGAAAATAAAGCAGTGATTGATCGTTGGAAAGAAGTGAGTAATTTGTTAGAAGTGGAAATGGGTAATTGGGAAAATGCGCAAGCCGATTTAGAACAACTGGAAGAGCAATTAAAGCAGTTTAGTTGAGTTATTAATCAATTTCCTAGAATCGACAGAAACTTCACTTTCATCATGCGCAATTCTTCCTCTGAATAAACACCATCAAACTCTTCTAAGGCTTCTTCAATCGAGTCATCATCTGACTCTCTGTAAAAGTCAAATATTTCTTCTTGATGCTCTTCGTCCAACAATTCATTGAGACAGTAATCTAAGTTAACTCGAGTTCCACTGGCAACTATATGCTCGATTTCTTCTAATATTTCGTCTACGGTTCTTCCTTTAGCGTCAGCAATATCTTCTAGAGGCAATTTCCGATCAATACTTTGAATGATAAATACCTTTAAACCAGACTTATTTACAACTGATTTTATGACCATATCATCTGGCCGTTCAATTTCGTTCTCTTCAACGTAGTCTTTTATCGCTTCAAGGAAAGGGGCTCCAAATTTTTCAGCCTTACCCTGACCAACTCCAGTGATGTTTGTCAACTCTTCCTTGGTAATGGGGTATTGAGTGGCCATGTCTTCCAAAGAAACCTCTGCAAAAACAACATAAGGCGGCAGGTCTTCTTCAATCGCTACGTCTTTTCTCAATTCCTTAAGAATGGCAAAAAGTTCTTCATCTGCGGCACCGCCACTTCCGCCAGCACTTACAACCGGACCAGCCGAGGCATCGTATTTTTTAGGCTCGACCATCATTATTTTGCTTGGCGATTTGATGAAAGCTCTACCAGATTCACTTATTTTAAGAACACCGTAATTTTCAATTTCTTTTATTATAAGATCTTTAATAATGCATTGTCGAATAATGGAATTCCATTTAATTTCACTGATATCCGATCCTTTTGCAAAAAGGGGATGTTCATCGTTTCGCAATGACTTTATTTCACTTGTGATTTCTCCTGCAAGGAAGTTGGAAATGTAATTGGCTTTAAAGTTCTCTTTTAGCTCCAAAACTGTTTTTAAAAGCAGTACTACTTGTTCCATTGCATCAAATTCCTCTCTAGGATTCAAGCAATTGTCGCAATTTCCGCAATTGTCGGCCTCATAAGTTTCACCAAAATAATGCAACAACTGTTTTCTTCTGCACACAGCAGTTTCAGCATAGGAAACCGTTTCAAAAATTAATTGTCGTCCAATTTCTTGTTCTGCTACAGGCTTTCCTTGAAGAAATTTCTCCAGTTTTTCAATGTCTTTGTAACTGTAAAAAGCAATACATCTTCCTTCTCCCCCGTCTCTTCCAGCACGACCAGTTTCTTGATAATATCCTTCTAAACTTTTTGGAATGTCATGGTGAATTACAAAACGAACATCAGGCTTATCGATACCCATTCCAAATGCAATAGTGGCAACGATAACGTCGGCCTCTTCCATCAAGAATTTATCCTGATGTTTAGCTCGTGTTGATGCATCCAATCCAGCATGGTAAGGTAAAGCCTTAATGCCATTTACTTGAAGTGTTTCTGCAACTTCTTCCACCTTTTTTCTGCTCAAACAATATACAATGCCCGACTTACCTATATGCTGGTTAACATATTTAACAATTTGTGAATTGGCTTCTTTTTTTGGATTTACTTCATAGTATAAATTAGATCGATTAAAGGAAGCTTTAAATACATTGGCTTTCGCCATGCCTAGGTTTTTTTGAATGTCCTGCTGCACTTTTGGCGTTGCAGTAGCCGTTAACGCAATAATTGGCACCCTGTCAATGGCTTCAATTATTTCACGTAGTCTGCGATATTCTGGTCTAAAATCATGACCCCATTCAGAAATACAGTGTGCTTCATCAATAGCAAAAAATGAAATATTAATGGTTTTGAAAAAATCGATATTTACCTGTTTGGTTAATGTCTCTGGTGCAACATAGAGTAATTTAGTTTTTCCTGCCTCCAAGTCTCCTTTTACTACAGCTAAGTCTGTTTTATTTAAGGATGAATTCATGAAGTGAGCTATATGATTACCTTCAGAAAACCCTCTAATGGCATCCACTTGGTTTTTCATTAATGCGATCAACGGTGAGACAACAATAGCAGTGCCTTCAAGCATTAAAGCAGGCAACTGGTAGCACATTGATTTACCACCGCCAGTTGGCATGATTACAAATGTGTCATTTTTATCAATCACACTCTTTATAATCTCCTCTTGTTCTCCTTTAAAGCTATTGAAGCCAAAATACTTCTTTAGCTGTCCTTTTAATGGCATTGTGGCAGTTTGCATTCAGTAAATGTATTTTATTTCGGTTACTTTTGCTGCAAATAAACAGCGTTTGAAATTTGATACAAGTTAGTAACAAATTCATAGCTTTTAAAATTAAAATTCTTTTTTTGAAAAATTTACAGGAAATTCAAGAAATTGCTAAAAATACCTTGCGAATCGAACGTGATACTATTGATAAGTTAGTTGAAGCTATAGACGACGAATTTGCTAAGGTTGTTGAGCATATTTACAGTACTAAGGGCAGAGTTGTAGTTACTGGAATTGGCAAAAGTGCCATAATAGCCCAAAAGATTGTGGCAACTTTTAATTCTACCGGCACTCCTGCTATTTTTATGCATGCAGCTGATGCTATTCATGGCGACTTGGGAATGGTTCAGCAAGATGATATAGTAATATGTATTTCGAAAAGTGGAGATACACCAGAGGTAAAAGTCCTTGTTCCGCTGCTAAAAAGTTTGGGAAATACCTTGGTGGCACTCACTGGGAATTTTAACTCCTATTTAGGTGAACATGCTCATTTCAGAATAAGTTGTGCCATTGATCAGGAGGCTTGTCCCAATAATTTAGCTCCTACAAACAGCACAACGGCTCAGCTAGTTATGGGAGATGCCTTAGCCGTTTGTTTAATTGAATATAGAAATTTCGGGACGAAAGATTTTGCGAAGTATCATCCTGGGGGAGCTTTGGGAAAACGATTATATTTGAGGTTAAATGATTTGATTAGCTTGAATGAAAAACCTTCTGTTTCACCTCAAACAAGCTTAAAAGATGTGATTATTGAGATTTCCAGCAAACGATTAGGCATGACCGCTGTAGAAGATGAAGGAAAACTTGTTGGCGTAATTACGGATGGAGATCTTAGAAGAATGCTAAGTAAGTCTGAAGCTATTGATGCATTAACAGCAAGAGATATTATGTCTCAAAGCCCCAAAACACTAGCACCTGATGCTATGGCTGTAGAAGCGGTAGAAATGATGAAGAAAAACAGTATTACTCAATTAATAGTGGCAGAGGGAGATGAATATAAGGGTGTGGTTCATTTTCATGATTTATTAAAGGAAGGGTTGCTATAGTGAGTATGGATCAACAATTTGATGAGGAAGAGGCTGCAACAATGTCCTTTTTAGACCATTTAGAGGTTTTAAGGTGGCATTTGTTTCGAATCATTATAGCTGTTCTTATTGGTGCGAGCTTAGCCTTCATATTTCGTTCCATCGTATTTGATGTAATTGTGCTAGCGCCGGTATTTGATTCATTTGTTACCTATCAGCTTTTCTGTAAATTATCTCACTTTATGTCTTTTGGCGATAAGTTGTGTTTCGACAGCATTACTTTTCAGTTGATTAACATCACCATGGCAGGTCAGTTCACTATGCACCTAATCGTTTCATTGTTTTCTGGAATAATTTTAGCATTTCCCTACGTCTTATTTGAAGTTTGGCGTTTTATAAAACCTGCATTAAAAAAAGCAGAACACAATTATGCTCGAGGAATAGTTTTTTGGGGGTCTTTATTGTTTATAACTGGAGTGTGCTTTGGGTATTTTTTAATTACTCCATTGTCTGTGCAGTTTCTAGGTGGCTATACTGTAAGTGATATGGTTCAAAATCAAATTAGCTTGAGATCCTATATTTCAACGGTAACAACTATCACTCTATCTTGTGGCTTAGTTTTTCAGTTGCCAATAATCGTCTATTTCCTATCAAAACTAGGTTTAGTTACGCCACAATTAATGAAAACTTACCGAAGACATGCAATAATAGCTGTACTTCTTTTAGCGGCTATTATTACTCCTCCAGATATAACCAGTCAAGTGTTAGTAGCAATGCCGTTATTGTTGCTTTATGAAGTTAGTATTTTAATTTCACGAGCAGTGAATAAAAAAGAAGCTAAAAAATAGTTTCTAATGCAATTATTATACTTTGAAGTAGTTAGAATTTGTATTTTTAGTTTTTCAAAATTCCATGCTTGAATGCCTTTTCTTAAGCAACTAATCATTTTTTTCATACTAATGTTTACATTCATGAGTCCGTCTCTATGGGCTCAAAAAACAATAGTAAAAGGTAAGGTAACTGATCAGGAAACAGGTGAGGTACTCCCTTTTGTAAACGTTGTTTTTCAAAACTCAAAAATTGGAACATCTACTGATTTAAATGGTAACTACAGCATAGAGACCTATTATCCAACCGACTCCTTACAGGTTAGTTTTCTAGGTTATCGTACAATTGCCAAAAGAGTAAGGAAGGATCAAAGTCAAACTATAAATTTTGAGCTAAAAACGGGTGATGTTGTCCTGGGAACTGTTGAAGTAAAATATAAAGGAAATCCAGCTCATGCAATACTGGATCGGGTTTATGAGTATAAAGAAGTAAACAATAAAGAAAAATACGATTACTATAAATATGAAGTTTATAATAAGGTTGAGTTCGACTTAAACAACATCACTGAAGAGTTCAAGAATAAGAAAATGTTCAGAAAATTTCAATTTATTTTCGATTATGTTGATACTACTGGTGAAAAGGAGTACTTACCAATGTTTATGACAGAGTCGGTTTCAGACTTTTATTTTAGAAGAAACCCTAAATCAGAAAGAGAATATATTAAAGCCTCTCAAGTATCTGGAACATCTAATGAAAGTATTACCCAGTTCTTGGGAGATATGTATCAAAAAGTGAATATTTATGAAAATTACATTAATGTATTTGGAAAGTCGTTTGTAAGTCCTATTTCTGATTTTGGGAAGACTTTTTACCGTTACTACCTGATTGATAGTGTGAACATCGATGGCAGTTATTGCTATAAAATTGACTTTATTCCTCGTCAATCACAAGAACCTGTTTTTGAAGGAACAATGTGGATTAACGATACTACTTATGCAGTAAAACGCGTGGAGGCAAGTATTAATGAAAATGCTAACATCAACTTTATTAACGGTTTCAAAGTTATTCAAGAATACGAAAAGGTGGATAATCAATTCTGGATGATGAAGCGAGACGAGCTAGTTGTTGACTTTCAAATTGGAGAAAAAGTGATTGGTTTATATGGCCGAAAATCCACCTCTTACAGAGACTTTGAAATAAATGTGAAACAAGCTGATAAGTATTATGATGGTATTGACAACGTGAATGTATTGCAAGGGGCAAATAAAAAAAGTGAGGAATACTGGGAAACTGCAAGACATGATACTCTTACTTCGAATCAAAAAGGAATTTATGAAATGGTAGATTCAGTTAAGGATGTACCGGCCTTTAAAACCCTGCTTGATGTTGTTCAATTAATATTTACAGGTTATCGAGAACAAGGCAATTTTGAAATAGGTCCTTATTTTAATTTATATAGTTACAACCCTGTAGAAGGCCATAGAGTTAGGCTAGGAGGTAGGACAAGCAATAAGTTTAGTACTAGAGTGATGTTTAACGGATATTTAGCTTATGGATTTACAGATAAAAAATTCAAATATAATGCTGGAGTACGTTATAAGCTAAATGAAAATCCAAGGCAATGGCTCGAATTTCAATATAAAAAGGATTTAGAGCAATTAGGACAAAGTGCTAATGCCTTTGCTGAGGACAACTTTTTAGGATCATTTTTAAGACGGAATCCCAATACTAAATTAACGGGTGTAGAATCTTATGAGGCATCTTATCAACGTGAATGGATTACTGGTTTCTCCAACACCCTCTTTGTGACCCATAGGCAAATGAGACCGCTAGGTAGTCTAGAGTATAGGCGCTTTGATCCTGAAACAGGAATTAGTGATGATGAACTTATCAATACAACTGAAGTTTCACTGTACACCAGATTTGCTTATAAAGAAAAGTATGTAGAAGGGGAGTTTGATCGAATTAGCTTGGGAAGTAAATATCCAATCTTAGAATTGAAGCTTGGGTTTGGTATGAAAGGTCCATTAAATGGTGATTATGATTATCAAAAGTTTGAAGTAGCAGTTTCAGATGATATAAATGTTGGAATTTTTGGTCATACCGACTTTAGAGTAACAGCAGGTAAATACTTTGGCACCTTACCCTACACCTTGCTTGAAATACACAATGGTAATGAAACCTATTTTTTAGACCAACGGGCTTTTAATTTGATGAACTTTTTTGAATTTATCAGTGATGAATATGCAACACTTATGTTGACCCACCACTTTGATGGATTCTTCTTAAATAAGATACCTTTGATGCGTAAATTGAAATGGCGAGAGGTCGTTTCCTTTAGAACCGTTGCCGGAAGGTTGAGTCAAAAAAATAGAACGGAATTGATTATTCCTGAAAATATTTATGAGCTAAACGTCCCCTACATGGAAGTTGGAATGGGACTTGAAAATATTCTCAAATTTTTACGTTTCGATGCCTTGTGGCGATTAAATTATTTAGATCATCCTGACATTACTCAGTTTGGTGTAGTAGGAACTGTTGAATTTACCTTTTAAAATAATGAAATTAAGAGCAGAAGAAATAGTAAAGAAATACAAGAAAAGAACAGTTGTAAATGGAGTTTCTATTGAAGTCAGTCAAGGTGAAATCGTAGGCTTACTAGGGCCAAATGGTGCAGGAAAAACCACTTCATTTTACATGATTGTTGGCCTTGTGACTCCAAATGAAGGAAAGATATATTTAGATGGGGATGATATTACCTCATTGCCAATGTATAAGAGAGCTAAGCGTGGGATAGGTTATCTGGCGCAAGAGGCTTCTGTTTTTCGTAAACTCTCAGTTGAAGATAATATTAAAGCCATACTCGAGATGACCAAGCTTTCAAAAGAGGATCAAAAAGCAAAGCTTGAAAACTTGTTGGATGAGTTTGGATTGCAGCATGTGCGAGAAAATCGAGGAGATTTACTTTCTGGGGGAGAACGAAGAAGAACTGAAATTGCACGCTGTTTAGCTACTGACCCAAAGTTTATTTTATTGGATGAACCATTCGCTGGAGTTGATCCAATTGCTGTGGAAGACATTCAAGACATTGTAGCTTCATTAAAGCGTAAAAATATAGGGATATTAATTACAGACCATAATGTGGATGAGACTTTGGCCATTACAGATAGAACGTACCTTCTATTCGAAGGGAAAATCTTAAAAGCAGGAACAGCTGAAGAGTTAGCTGCTGATGAACAAGTACGTAAAGTTTACTTGGGCAAGAATTTTGAGTTGAGAAAGAAGCGAAAAAATACAGAAGAGAATTAAGGAATCAACCTGCTTGTTAAAATATAATTTGAAAATTCTAGAAAAAGCATGTGTAACTCATTTTTTGAGCCGAAGTTTTTTTAATTGCGCAACAAGCGTATTACCTTATGGGAAAACTGACTTCAATTTTTACACCATTGGTAACATTAATGTGAATAGTACCTCCAATTTGATTTGCTAAGTCTCGAATCAATCCCATGCCCATGCCTTCTAGTATTTGTTCAGGGTCAAAACCAGGTCCATTGTCTTCAAATTTTAATGTGATTTGGGTCTTTTCACGAATTAAGCTGACCGATAGGCGGTGATTTAAGCTTTTATCTTTAAAAGCATATTTGAAGGAATTAGTAATAATTTCATTGGCCATTAAGCCAATTGGGATACCTTTTGTAATGTCGATAACTGCCCGATTTAAATTCAACTGTAAGTCAATATTTCTTCTATGTCCGTAGGAGCGATGAATATTGTCGATTAACTCCTTTAAATACAAGGCAAGCTCCACTTTAACTAGGCTTTTGTTGTTGTGCAAATGATTTTGCACAATGGCCATAGAGTAGATTTTTTCTTTAAGTTCTTCTAAAAGAACTTCATGAAAAGCATCTCTTGACTTGTGCCTTTGCAGATTAATTAAGCCGATGATTACGGCCATGTTGTTTTTTACTCGGTGGTTAATCTCATATAAGAGCACCTCTTTTTGTTTAACCGTTTGTTCTAATTCCTCCCTCAAGGCATTTTTATTATTGGTTTCAATCGCTAAGGAGAGCAACTGAGCTAAGGATTGGGTGAATTTTCTATCAGCGCTAGACCATAAGTGCTTTTCAGCAACCGCTTCAAAACAAATGACACCTACCATTTCTCCTTCTGAACGAAGCGGAACATCAATCATGGATTTGATCTGGTTGGGGATGAGGTAAGAATCGACGAGTTCCATATTCATTTTTTCAGAGAGTGCATCTTCTGAAACAATTATTTTATTTTGGGTGAGAAAATTGAAATAATTGGGAAGGTCTTTTCTATGCAGTGATGCTTCTTTGAAAAAACAGTCTGTGCTTGAATTATAGGAATTAATCGAATTTAATACTGATTTGCTTTCATCAAATAACCAGGCATTGGTTCTTTTGCAGCCTAGGATTGTGGCTGCAGTTTTTAGCATTTCTTTGGTAAAGTGGAGTACCTGGCCTTGGTGCAAATTTTTGCTTTGAGACAACTCTTCTATTACATCAATGTACTTCACAGACTAAATTTAACCCTTTTTGTTGAAAATTTAATTTTATATTTCATTTATAATCAATAATTTAAGTATTAAGTAAACAGGGCCTACTTCAAATAAGTTCAAATTCTTTACACTTTTCTTATAGGATAGATTTATAAAAGCTCAATACACTACTATTAACTTTCTCCCTAATCTTGAAGAACTTGCAGGTATGAAAACATCAAGATATATCGTGTTGGCTCTTTTTCTAGTCTTTTGCTTCCCGTGCAAGTAAAACGAAGACGAAACCATGCCAACTCCAACAGTCAACATAGTATTGGATGAAATACAAAAACGCAATTTCGAAATGGGTTTTATTTCATGGCACTATTTTGCCAGCTTGGGTTCTCAAGACAGCAACTATGCTTTCCTTAGGGCCAAAGGAGAGATATAAGGAGAATATATCAACGATAAAATTTCTTGGTCTGCTTAGATTAACAATACTGCCTTGCCAACAGACTTTACCAACAACATTTAGGGACGAAAAAACCGAAAAATAGCAGAGAATATAATTCTGGGAGTGTTGATTTTGCTTAATAACTTAAGAACTGAAAAGCCCTTTGAAGGTTTAAATAGTTCTTCCGCTTAGTCTAGAGAAAATCTTTAGAAAATAATTCGAGCCCCTTAAATCGCCGTCAACTCAAACTCATAGCTTTCCATCAGGTGGTTAGCCAATAAGTTTTTACAAGCTTCGCCTACTTTTTCTTTGGCGCTCGCTTCGTCTTTTGCTTCAATTTCTAAGCTGATGTGTTTACCAATTCTTACATTGTCTATTTCAGAAAGGTTGATGTTTTTTAAACTTGAAGTCACTGCTTTTCCTTGTGGATCTAGTAAGGCTTTTAGCGGCATAATGTCAATTTCAGCTTTGAATTTCATCGTGTTTATTAGTTGATGTTTGTATGATTGATAATGTAAGGTACAAAAGTAGGATAATTGGAATTGCTGCAAACAAGAATAGCACAATTAATACTAAAGAACTAATCAACAAAATCCACCTAAACTGATTTGAATTCCAACTTAAATTTTTGAACTTTAAAGCAATCAACGGGAGCTCGGCTATTAGTAAGAAGGAAAGTAAAACAATGAATCCGAAGATTAGATAAGCTTGTTCAAAAATCAGCATCAACTCTTTAATTTGAATTAAACCAACTTGGTTTTCTACTTGCCATTGGGTCAATGGCAGTGATATCCAAAATAAGGCATTTGCAGGAGTAGGTAGACCAATGAATGAGTCGGTTTGACGTGTATCAATATTAAACTTGCCCAAACGTACAGCAGAAAAAATGGCAATTAAAAAGGCTAAATAATTAAACATAGTCGGTTCAATTTGGTTTAACCAACTAAAAGCCAAATAGGCTGGAACTACTCCAAAAGTGATTACATCAGCCAAGGAATCGAGCTGAGCTCCCAAAGGAGAAGTTACTTTAAGAAAACGGGCCGCCATTCCATCAAAAAAGTCAAAAAAAGCACCAAGTAGCACTAATAAACTAGCAATTGCAAGGTTGCCAATAGCTATTTGAGTAATGGCTACACAACCACAAAACAGGTTGGCTGAGGTAATGGCATGCGGAATAATTTTTTTAAGCATAGCTAGAAGCAAAAATATCAATTATAATATGAAGCAGCATGCGACAAAAAAGAGTTTTTTATCGTCTCAGTAGTTGAGATTTTCAATAAAAACCGACCTTTAGCCATTAATTTTGGTAAAAAGAAAATAAAGTAAATAATATCTAGTTAATAGTTCAGCTATTACTAATCTTATTTTTATGCAAGGCAGAACAATTTTAATTGGTATTTTATTTATATGCAGCTCTAGTTTGCTTCGAGGGCAAGCAAAGTACAGCAATGAGTTTTTAAAAATCGGAGTAGGTGCAAGAGCTCTGGGAATGTCTAATGCATTTGTCGCCACAGCTGATGATGTAACTGCTGGGTATTGGAATCCTGCAGGCTTAGCACACATGGAAAGTGATTTTCAAGTATCATTGATGCATAGTGAGTACTTTGCTGGGATTGCGAACTATGATTATGGCGCTTTTGCCGCAAAAATCGACAGCGTAAGTACAATTGGATTTTCATTGATTCGATTTGGGGTTGATGATATTCCAAACACTACCCAGCTAATTGATGCAAATGGTAATTTAGATTTTAATAGAGTTACCTCTTTTTCTGTGGCAGATTATGCTGGTTTAATTAGTTATGCGCGAAAAAGTAGAATTGAAGGATTGAGTTTCGGAGGTAATGTAAAAATAATTCGCAGAATTATAGGTGATTTTTCTCAAGCTTGGGGTTTTGGCTTTGATGTTGGAGCTCAATACAGAACAGGAAAGTGGGTTTTAGCAGCTACAGGTCGAGATGTAACTTCAACGTTCAATGCGTGGACTGCAGACTTAGATGAGGAGACGAAGGAAGTCTTCAGAACCACAGGCAATGATATTCCTGGAAGTTCAGTAGAAGTTACACTACCAGAACTTATTTTGGCTGCTAATCGTAAATTTATTTTTAGTGATCGAATTGGTATGAGAGCAGAAATAGATTTAAAAACTACTTTTGATGGGAAAAGGAATGTGCTATTTAAGTCAGACCCTATATCCATTGACCCTAGTCTAGGTATTGAAGCCACTTATGATAACCTTATATTTTTGAGGTTGGGTGTTGGGAATTTTCAAGTTACCTCAGACATTGATGGAAATCGGGCAACAACCTATCAGCCTAACTTTGGTGTAGGAGTAAAACTACCTTATGTAAGCATTGATTATGCTTTAACGGATATTGGTGACCGTTCCGTAGCATTGTACTCCAATGTTTTCTCCTTGAGGATAGACATTAACAGAAAACAGTGAAAAAACTCCTTGGCATAGCATTAGGGCTATTATTATTTACCGCAAATGCCCAACAATCAGCCAATAGTTGGATTGATTTTTCACAAGATTACTACAAATTTAAAATCGCTGAGGATGGACTGTATCGCATTAATCGGCAAACTTTAATCGCATCAAATATTCCAATAAATACCATTGATCCTAGAAATTTCCAGTTGTTTTCTAAAGGTAAGGAGATTCCAATTTTTCTTTCTGGTGAAAGCGATGGAATATTTGACACTGACGATTATATTGAGTTTTATGCTTTGGCAAATGATGGGTGGTTAGATACTGTTTTTTATAGGAACAGAGCTAGGCAGCCTAACCCTTATTATAGTTTACTTAACGATACTTTAAGTTATTACTTAACCTGGAATAATAGCACTGATAACTTACGTTTTAAGGAAGAAAATAACATTAATTTTTCCAATTATTTTGCAGCACCCTATGTGTGGAAGGAGCAAGTGCAATCTTTTCAATCCAATTATTTTGATGGGGAAATTACAACTGGAGGAGGCAATGATGTGGAATATGTTCCTTCAGAAGGCTGGATGGATAGTCCATTGAGCTTGGCTCATACAAGAAATTATTTAATTGCTAGTCCAAATCGATATTCTGCAGGACCATTTGTTGAGTTTGAAGCTCAAATAGCTGGTGAATCAGATTGGGGTTTATTGAATAATGGTGACCATCACCTACAACTCTCAATTGGCAGTCTCCAGTTTGATAGAATATTTGAAGGCTATGAGTTGATTCGTATTCAGGAAAGTTTTTCTCCAACAGAATTGAATAGTGGAAACAATACTATTACCATTAAAAGCATCGATGATTTATCGACAAATCCCAATCGGGTAGATCGCACGGCATTAGCCTATTTAAAATTGACCTACCCGCACAGTTTGAATTTTGAAAACAGCTCATTTTTTGAATTTCTATTAGACGATAGTAATTCTCAAAATGCACAATATTTAGAGATTACTAATTTCAATGGTGGAAGCTCTCCAGTATTGTACGACCTTACCAACAACAAGCGAGTTGAAGTGGTAGAAACAATAGCTAGTTATAAAACAATTATTCCCAATGGAGGCAATAGAAAGCGTTGTATTCTTGCAGCTACTAATGAGATAAAAACAATTTCAAGACTTGCTCCTGTAAATGGGACTGGTCGGTTTACAGACTTTACAGCGCAAGTAGCCGATTCTGTTTATGTTATTGTCACTCATCAGTCAATCTTTCCCGAGGCTACAACCTATGCTGCTTATCGTGAGTCAACTGGCTTATCAACATTAATTGCTCAAATTGATGAGCTATACGATCAATTTGGATTTGGAATTGATAAAAATCCATTGGCTATTCGCAATTTTATTGATATAGCTTTTACTGACTGGCTATTCCCCCCAACTCACCTTTTTTTATTGGGAAAGTCAGTTAATTTAAAAGACCACCGAAAGAATGCTTCTAATTATGCTAAAAATTTAGTACCCACGATGGGTAATCCTGCTACTGATAATTTACTGATTTCGGGATTACAAGGCACTAATTTGGAACCAGTTGTGCCTATTGGAAGGTTAAGTGCAAAAAATTTAAATGAAGTTGATATATACTTGGATAAGGTAATAGAATATGAGTCTGCCCCCGCAGCCTTATGGATGAAAAAAGCATTGCACTTTGCAGGAGGTAAAAGTGGCTTTGAAGCCAATCGTCATGAGATTTATTTGAATGGTTTTTCACAAGACTTTCAGTCTGCTCCTTTGGGAGGTGAAACACAACTTTTTAAAAAATCTTCAAGTGCACCTTATCAAGTTTCATTAGCAGATTCAATCCGAATTTTAATTAATGAGGGGGTTTCTTTGCTTACTTTTTTTGGACATTCTGCGGCAACTGGAGGGTTTGATATTAGTATTGACTCCCCCAATCAATTTCAGAATCGTGGGAAATATCATGTATTATTGGCTAACTCATGTTTTGCAGGAAATACTCACCAAGCAAATGTTCTGAGTACCAGTGAGCAATTTATTTTGGAACGAAATAAAGGTGCAATTGCTTTTATCGCTTCTGGTAACTTAGGGTTTGCATTATATCTTAATCAATATTCTAGCGCGTTCTATAACAACTTTGCCAATCAGAACTATGGTCGAAGTTTAGCAGAAAATATGCGACAAACTGTTCTTGATATTCAAACAAATAATCCGCCAGACCCTTTAAAAAATGTTTGTCTAGAAATGACGATGCAAGGGGATCCTGCACTTGTTTTAAATGCTCAAAATTATGCTGATTTTAAAATTACAGCTGATGCCATTATGGTTTCGCCAGAGGATGTTACTACTGACCTTGATTCTTTTCAAGTGAAAATCTTAATCGAAAATATTGGAAGGGCAGTAAACGACTCATTATTTATTCGTTTAAGCCGAAAATTTCCAAATCAATCTAAAAATGATTCAATAATTCTGAAAAAATTAGCTCCAGTTTATTATGACCGTTTTTTAGAATTTAGTTTTCCAACTGATATTTTAAATGGTGTGGGTGAAAATAAATTTACGCTCGTATTAGATCCCTTTAATGAAATTGAAGAGTTAAATGAAAATAATAACCGTCTAGAATTCGAAGTGCTTATTCGCTCTGGTGAAATTATTCCGGTTTACCCCTATAACTATTCTATTGTAGGAGAACAGTCGCCAATTTTAAAAGCTTCTACAGCCTTTGCCTTTGAGCGGGAAAAACAATATATTTTTGAGTTAGACACTAGTGCCGCATTTAACAGTTTTTTAAAGGCTACAGAAACCATTTTGAGTAGTGGGGGAGTTATAGAATGGCAACCAAGTCAATTGGTAAATATGCCAGATAGTGCAGTATATTTTTGGCGTGTGAGTAAGGTGCCTGCGCCAAATGAGGCCTATGATTGGCGCACGTTTTCTTTTCAATACATTTCAGGCGAAAGTGGATGGGCTCAGGACCACTTTGATCAATTTGAAAAGAACAATTATTTATTTTTAAAACGAAACAAGCCAAATCACCTTTTTGAATTCAGCGACAATGTGAAAGAGCTTTTGGTAAAAACTATTGGAAATCCAACTAGTACCGAATTGAATGATATCTTATATGCTATTGATGCCGATACTCGAGAACGAGGAAGTTGCTTTCCTTCACCGGCCTTCCTAATTGCAGTGATGGATTCGCTTAACCTAGATTCTTGGGGTACTCCTTTTAACGGACTTAACCCACAAAATGATTTTGGACAAGCTAATGTTGGTGATTGGTGCGGTGTAAATCGTGACCGTTCTGAGTTAGTATTCAACTTTCAATCGAGAGATACCACACAAATGTTTGCAATGCGTGATTTCTTAAACAACAGTATTCCTGATGGTGCTTATGTGGCAGTCTATAATTGGTTTAATATTGATTTTGATGCCATTAATGCTATGGACAGTTCAATTTTAAAAGCTTTTGAAAAATTGGGCAGTAATCTACTTCAAACTATTCCTAATGAATACCCCTTCATAATTACAGGTCAGATGGGGAATACTTCCTTTTTGCAAGAAAAAATGGGAGACTCCACACGATCAAAAATTGAAATTAGAAGGACTATCACAACTTCTGCTGATTATGGAACAATGCTTTCTCAAGAAATTGGGCCATCAACTAATTTTGAGGGATTAAACTATCGGTTTAGTTCCTTGGAGCAAGCTAGTCAGGATAAGGTATTGGTGAAGGTGATAGGAATATCTGAATCAAGTAGTAGCCAAGAGTTATTTTCCTCAACTGGATTCAAATTTGATACTATTTTTAGTGGTTTTAGCATTCCCGACTCGATACGAGAATTAAAACTCGAATTACAGGTTGAAGATCGGGCCTTACAAACGCCTCCTCAATTACAGAGATGGCAGGTGAGTCATTCCGAATATCCTGATGCAGCATTGAGTCCAAATTTATTTTATTCACAAAATAAGGACAGTTTGCAGCAAGGTGAAAACTTAGCCATTGAAGTAGCAGTTAAAAACGTTTCATCTACTTCAATAGATAGTATTGAAGTTTTTTACAAGGTGTTAACTTCAACTAATAAAATAATAGAGGTTGGTTCTGAAGTGCTTTATGATTTAATTGCTGATTCTTTTATTGTCTCGAGCTTAAACATACCAACTGCTCAGTTAACAGGAACAAATAAGCTATTGATTGAGCTAAATCCTGAGCAAGTCCCAAAAGAAAAATACACCTTCAATAATTTTGGTCAATTGGACTTTTTTGTTTCTAGAGATAACTTAAATCCTTTGATTGACGTGACTTTTGATGGCAGACGGATCATTAATCGAGAAATAGTTTCATCAACACCACAAATTCAAATCAGTCTTACTGATGAAAATGAATTTTTGGCAATAGATGATACTTCTTCTTTTGCACTCTACCTTAGAAGGCCAAATGGCACTGAAGAGTTGTTGAATTTTGGTTCAAATGGAATGTATAACCTTCAATTTAAAGCAGCTAGCCTGCCTGACAACAAAGCCCGTGTTATCTATAAGCCATCATTAACCGATGACGGTATTTATCAATTGCGAGTTCAAGCAAAAGACAAATCTGGAAATGCATCAGGGGATCAAGACTTTCGTATTGAGTTTGAAGTAGTGACGAAAAGTTCAATTACAAAATTGCTGAATTATCCAAACCCTTTTTCAACCTCAACTCGTTTTGTTTTTACCCTTACGGGGAATCAAATACCGGATCAATTATTAATTCAAATTATGACTGTTACGGGTAAAGTTGTTCGGGAGATTGATCAATACGAATTAGGGCCAATCCATATTGGGAGTAACATCACTGAATTTGCTTGGGATGGAAAGGATGAGTTTGGCGATCAATTGGCCAATGGAGTCTATCTGTATCGAGTGAAAGTGAAGTCGAATGGTAATAATATAGATCTACGTGAGAGTAAAGCTGATCGTTTTTTCACTAAAGATTATGGTAAAATGTATTTATTACGATAGAGATAATTATTTGGCTTAATTAACGTTATAGTTGTTTTTAAGTATAATCTATCTTGCATTTTTTGATCTAATTTTCATCCATAATTCTAAACCAAATCTAAACGAAAAATGAAACGTCAAATCTTAGTAGCAGCCTGTATTTTGATAAATTACGGGGTGTTTGCACAGGAAGAAAAATCTACAGTTAGTCGAGTAGAATTCAATTCAATTTCTTTCTCCCTTGGAGCAATTTCTTCCACAGAAGGTTTTTCAAATAGCATCAACGACTTTAGAAAACTAGCCCCAAACTCAACGATCTTAAAACAGGATTTTTCAGAATATGACGATAATGAATTTTATAGTACAGTAAACACCGGGCCTGTATTTTCATTGAACACATACTTTTCAATAAAAAATAAAAAAGGAGAAGAGAGTAAATATCACCCAAAATTTCGAATTGGAATAAGCTATTCACAGCAAACTTTAATGAGTAAAAATATTTATAGCTCAGAGATTTTTAGAGTGGATACACTCCAATCAACTGCAACAGGTAAAACGTATTATGTTGATTCTATTGATACTGAGAATTACTTTATGGAACATTCAAGTGAGCAACTTTATATTGATGGAGCCTTTTTAATTAGCAGTAATCCTGAAAATCGTCTCATGTTTTATGGTGGTCTGGGGTTTTCACTTGGATTTTCATTTAATTCTCAAACATTTATTACAAACAATAGTGATAATTACTTGGAGTCAGGTGCCTCAATTAACAACAATAATAATTTCAATTCACCATTCGGGGGAGATTATAAAGAAGAGTTGTTTTTAAATGAAGAAGGGTTTAGAGCCTTGGTTTCTGTACCAATTGGAGTTGAGCTTAAGTTTTCCAATAAGGACAATGCATGGAATAACTGTAAGGTTTATGTTGAGGGAAGACCTAGTATTTCTTATGCGACAATAGAGCGTATCGGCTCAAATTTATCCAGCACAGTAATTTGGGGAACAGGCTTTAAGTACGACTTCTAAAGCCACTTATTTGATTAGCTTTCTTGTCAAACGCTGATTATTAGAAACAACTTCCAGCATATAGAAACCGTTTTCTAAGTTGGAAGTTTCTAATATTATAGTCTCCTTATTTCTAGTGACTAAGTCAATTCTCTTCTCTTTACCTAAAGCGTCAAATAAACGCACATTTAATGCTTCGGCCTTAGCTCCAGAAATCGTTAACTTGTTGTTAAATGGGTTAGGATAAACCAAAATATTACTCTGCAACCTATTGTCCTCAAGATTTGTAATCACAGATTGGCCGCTAATTGGAATACTCAAACTAGCTTGAGAACCTGGTAAATTTGTATTGAAACTTAGCGTTTCACTTATGCTTGAAGAAATGGAAGTTTGAACTATAACTTGAATTGATTTTGCCTCACCGGGATTTAATGTGCTGTTTTGGCCGCTATTTCCGGCAAATGATAAAATACTTGTATCCGATAAACTGAGGTTGGTGAAATTTATGTCTTGATTTCCACGGTTTACCAATATATAATCGAATGTATCAGCTTGTTGGTTGAGGAAAACTCCAAAATTAATAGACGTTTGAAGAATATCTAATCCAAAAATAGCTGGCGCAGCCGAATTGCTAACGAAGTCTGTAATTCGCTCTTCCAATTGAGGAAAGTCAACAAATGGATTTCGATTGCTTTGTATAGTCGAAATTTGCTGATTTCTTGCTTTTTCAGCGCTGTCTGGTGGATATGTCCCATGCCAGGTTCTAAGTGTTGTTTCTTGTGTAGAGAAATGACTGGAGTAATCTTGGTATCGAATAACAAAATACAACATGGCTCTTGCGGTTCGTCCTTTCTGCTCATTTCTCGGTTCAAATGTTGAATTCGTGTAAAAGGAGCCTCCGCCGGTTGCAGTGCCATTTGTTACGGTCCCAAAGGGATTGTTTCCTCGATTTGAATTAGAAGTTACTGTGGTTGGAAATAAATGGTGGATGTCACTCCGCATAGGTAAGTTTTGACTAAAGAATCCTTGAGGAAAGGTATGTTCACAGTTAAAACCATTTGTATTTGCTCCGCTTCGTGTGTTAAAAGTTGCAGTAGTTCCAGTGTAAACGCACTCTACATCACCTCCGTCATTATCAATAGAGGCATACATGGAGTCACGTGCAACACTATAGCTCAAAGAGTTATAATTTAATCCCAAACGATACTTTAAAGCCTTTTTTAAATCCTCTTCAAACATATTCTCTGTAGTGTCATAATAGCTCAAGTCAAAACGTCCTTGACCGATTAAATCAATAGCTGTAAATCCGCTGAACCTGTTATGCTGAATCACCATTTCAGAGTTGTGCAATATGTTTTGAACAGGGGTAAAGTAAACCCATAAAGAGTAGGTGCCATTTGCAGGAATGGTAAATGTGTTTTGAGCTGCAGAAAATGGAATTTCATTGTAAATAGTGTAAAATTTGATATTGGTAACTACCAAACTATCGCTTGAGGTATTTTTCAAATTTACTTGCATGCTATCCGTTTCACCAACTAGCACAACTCCAAAGTCAAGTTGGGCAGAATCAGCTTGTATGATTTGAGCTTTTATAATGAGAGGAAGAAAGAAAATAAAGGTAATAAGAGCTTTCATAAAATGGTTTTAAAAACTCAAAGTTAGGGATTTGTCAACTTTACTTTAGATTAAGGTTTTGTTAAGACATAGAGATTGCCTTAAATACACTAAGCCCACTTCTTTAGTTATTTTTGTAGATTAAGACTTTATCATGAGCAAATTTAAAATTCCACTTTATTCAATAGCCTCTGGAGTATTGTTGGCCTTATCTTGGCCAGCGGTAGGTGACATGCTTATCATGGCTTTTTATGCCTTGTTTCCCTTGCTAGTGGCTGAAGATAAGTTGAGTAAACAGTCTTCTTCGGGATTAAAAGTATTTGGATATGCCTACCTCACATTTTTTGTTTTTAACTTAATGACCACTTGGTGGATTTATTATGCTTCAGATTGGGGCGCAGTAATGGCCATTGTTTTTAATGCCTTATTTATGGCAATTACTTTTTGGCTGTTTCATCAAACCAAAAAAAAGGTGGGGAGAAAAGAAGGCTATATTGGATTAATAATTTATTGGGTAGCCTTTGAGTATTTGCATATCAACTGGGAGCTTTCTTGGCCATGGTTAACTTTTGGGAACGTTTTCTCAAATTCTCCAAATTATGTTCAGTGGTATGAATATACGGGTGTTTTAGGTGGTTCTGCACTGATTATTATATTGAACTTATTGTTCTTTCAAGCATTTAAAGATCTAAGAACAAAAAGTAACGTTCGTTTCGGGTATATTGCCTTTTTCATCATCTTAATTGTTGGAGTGCTTTTCATTTCTGGGGCCATATCTCCAGATAAAAATAGTGATACCACCGAATTAGAAGTGGTTATCATTCAACCAAACATCGATCCCTACTATGATAAATTTCAAGGCATCTCAGAGTCTGATCAAATTGACCGTATGCTGGCACAGGCAAAGTCTGCAGTAACTGACTCAACTGACCTAGTAATACTGCCTGAAACGGCTTTTCCTCAGCCATTTTGGGAGCATGATTTAGACTACATGTACGGTACTGAAGAGTTTAGAAGTTTAATCGAAGAGTATCCAAAATTGCGAGTAATAACTGGAATATTGAGCTCTAGGTTATATTTAGAAGGAGATAAACTATCTGCTACTGCAAAGAAATTGCCTGGTGAAGGCTGGTATGATAATTACAATGCGGCTATGCAGTTAGACAGCTCGTCAAAGATTGACATTCATAGAAAGTCGAAATTGGTGCTGGGAGCTGAAAAAATCCCTTTTTTGAAGAGTATTCCATTGCTAAAGAAATTATCTGTGAGTTTAGGAGGGACAACAGGCAGGTATGGTACGCAAGAAAAACCTACCGTATTCTTCAATCAAAACGGAGAGCATGGTGTTGCTCCAATAATTTGCTATGAGTCAATTTATGGTGAATACGTGAACCAATATGCTCAACAAGGAGCAGAATTATATGCCATTATTACCAATGATGGGTGGTGGGATAATACTCCGGGGTATGAGCAACATTTAGCCTATGCGCGTTTGCGTGCCATTGAAGGCCGAAGAAATATTGTTCGTTCGGCAAATACTGGTATTTCTGCTGTTATAAATGCTAAGGGTGAATTAGTTGAACAAACCAATTGGTGGGAGCAAGCCGTTTTAAAAACAAGAGTGCAGTTGAATTCAACTCCTACTTTTTACATTCGCTACGGTGATTATTTAGGTCGCATCGCTTCTTTTATTGCCATCTTATTATTGCTGCTTACTGTAGTGAAAAGTTTGAATAAGACAGAGCAGCGATTGAATTTGAAAAAGCGCTAGACGCTAATAGGGCTGGAAGGTGTCGCAGCTCCGCAGCTCTAGTATTTGAAAGGGAGTTTTTTAATAATGTATCACTGCTACGCAGTTGATTAATTCATAAACCGCATTATTTAATTAGAGCTTATGCAGCTACAATTTAGCCGCATAGCGGCGTCAAACTATTAATAATTCTTGAAGCTGCTAGGAAAACCACATAGCTGTGATACTGTTTCAGGAGTTTTTCATCAAGGCAGTTTATTGATTCAAAGTACTTTTTTTATTACCAATAGTATTTTAATAAAAGACTTCCTTTCAAGGTTAAACTCATGAACCTCAGAATTAGCCACATATCTTTATTCAAGAATTTCGCAGCTACGCAGCTCTAGTATAGGAAGGGTGCCTTTTTAATGATGTATCACTGCTACGCAGTTGATTAATTCAGAAAGCACGCCATGTAGTTACAACTTATGAAGTAACATTTAGCCGCATAGCGGTGTCAAACTATTAATAATTCTTGAAGCTATTATGAAAACCGCATAGCGGTGATACTGATTTGTTAATTGATATATTTTGGTATAAAATAATGGCTTTACTCTTCTAACTCTTCCCTAAAAACTTGATAGTTTGTCTAAATTTGCCGACCAATTTTAATTGAGCTCAATATACAGAAATGCGGTGCAGTGATTATTGGTACAGGTCTCGAATGATATGTTTGCGCTCTTAGATGAGCACAACTTGGAATGAAAACTGCCGATATTGAAAAATACAACAATAATAAAATGAACAAAACAGTAAAGGGAATGTCTTTTTGCTGTTTTTAGTTAAAGAAATATCATGTCGAAAATAGGAGTATTATTAATCAATTTAGGCACACCTGACGAGCCAAAAGTTGGCGCAGTCCGTCGTTATTTATTTGAGTTCTTGAACGACCCAAGAGTAATTGATTTGCCTTGGTTGTTACGCAAGATCCTTGTGAACTTGATAATTGTTCCATTTCGAGCATTTGGTTCTACTAAAATTTATAAGCAGCTTTGGACAGATGAAGGTTCCCCATTAATAATTTATGGTGAGGAAGTTAAGGGCATGCTACAAAAGCAATTAGGTGAAGATTTTGGTGTCCATTTAGCGATGCGCTATCAAAACCCGAGCATGGAAAAAGTGATGGGTGAAATGCGGCTCCTCAACTATAAAAAATTAATCATTATTCCATTGTTTCCACATTATGCCTCAGCAAGTTCAGGCTCGGCTATGGAAAAAGCAATGCGAATTTTAAGTAAATGGTGGGTGATACCTGAGATATCGATGTTAAGTCAGTATTGGGATCATCCGGCCTATATTGGAGCTTTTGTAGAACGTGCTAAGCAATATAATATGGAAGAGTATGATCATGTGTTGTTTAGCTATCACGGTTTGCCTGAGCGTCACGTTGACAAGGTTTATGATGATGGTGTTCCATGTGCTGACCATAATTGTGAGAATGAGATAACAGAAGATAACAAGTATTGCTACAAAGCCACATGTTATGCTACGACCCGTTTATTAGCGGAGAAATTAGGCATTCCTAAAGAAAAGTATACTGTAGCTTTTCAATCTCGACTAGACAACAAATGGCTAGAACCTTTTTCAGATAAGGTAGTGGAGGAGAGAGCAAAGATGGGCGATAAAAAAATCTTGGCGTTTAGTCCAGCTTTTGTTGCCGACTGCTTAGAAACTACGGTGGAGATAGGTATTGAATATCAAGAAATTTTTGAAGAGCAAGGCGGTGAAAAAGTGCAATTGGTTGAAAGCTTGAATGCCCATCCAATGTGGGTTGATGGACTTGAGCAGATGGTGAGAGAACGAGCTTGATGCTTTTACTTTTTTAACAGGATAGGACTTGTTTTAAATTTGTTATAGAATAACTTTTAGTATTTTATCCTTCAACATCAAGTTTCATAAAATTTACTTTATCAAGATTAAAAGTAGTATTCATCGAGTTTTATTAAGTCTATTTTTTTTCATTGCATTCATATGGATTAATGAGGCTGAAGCACAGGTTGTATACAAAAATGTAGATCAGTTAAAGATTAAACGTTGTTTCGAACAAGCCCTGGATCAATATGAAAGTTTGCAGAATAATGAAATCATTGTTAAGCGAGCAAAAGTCCGCATAGCTACTATGCAAGCACAGCCAATAATAGGGTTCTTAAATTTATTTTCCGGCAAGAAACGATATAAAATTAAAGTTGGATATAATATTAAAGATGAGGAGTCGCTAAAACTTGTAAACTTACCAGATGATGTTTTAATCGGATGGTTTGCTCATGAATTGGGGCATGTTTTAGATTATCGACAATACTCAAATTTACAAATGTTGGGTTTCGGTATACGTTATCTTTTTTCAAATAAACACCGCAAGCAGGTAGAGCACGATGCGGACTACATTGCAATAGCTCATGGCTTTGAAAATGAAATACTGGCCTTAAAGCAGTATATTTTGAAAAATAAATTAATCAATGAAGCATACAAAAATCAAATAAAAGATTTTTATCTACCACCAAAAGAGGTAAAGGTTTGTGCTAAAGATAAGGAGTTGATGAAGCCCTATTTAGACCTATAAAAAGTTTATTCTATTGGAAGTGAGTACTTAATAAGAAATACTTTTACTAAAATACTTCTTCCTCAACCAAAACGAAACACGAACCAATAAAATTAGAGCCGGAACTTCTACTAATGGTCCAATAACTCCAGCGAATGCTTGTCCCGAATTTAAACCAAAAACAGCAATAGCTACAGCAATTGCAAGCTCAAAATTATTGCCAGTTGCGGTGAAGGCTACTGAAGTGGTTTTGTTATAATCTGCACCAACTGCTTTTGTAAAGAAAAACCCAATAAGGAACATCAGAGCAAAGTAAATTAACAATGGAATTGCGATGATAATCACATCCATGGGGATTTTTACAATCATCTCTCCTTTCAGTGAAAACATAATAATGATGGTAAATAACAGTGCTACTAGGGTTAATGGAGAAATGCTTGGTATAAATTTTTCGGTGTACCATTGTTCCCCTTTCAGTCTAACAAGTAAAAAACGACTCAAAATACCCATTAAGAAGGGGAGACCTAAATAGATGGCAACACTTTCGGCAATAGTAGCAATGGATATATCTACAATTGCACCCTCAAAGCCAAAATAGGGAGGAAGCACTGTAATAAAAATCCATGCATAAAACGAATAGGCGAATACTTGAAATATACTATTTAGTGCTACCAATGCTGCCCCGTATTCACTACTCCCTTCAGCTAAATCATTCCAAACTAAAACCATTGCAATACATCGAGCTAAGCCTATTAAGATAAGGCCAACCATATATTCTGGATAATCTCTTAAAAAGATTATGGCTAAGAAGAACATTAGCAATGGACCTATGACCCAATTGAGAATGAGGGAAATGGATAGGATTTTTGTGTTTTTGAACACCTTAGGCAGTAAGGAATAATTCACCTTCGCTAAAGGAGGGTACATCATTAAGATCAACCCAATTGCTATGGGAATATTTGTAGATCCACTGCTAAAGGAATCAACGATACTTGCAAAACTGGGTATAAAAAAGCCAAGACTGACCCCGAAGGCCATGGCAACAAAAATCCAAAGCGTTAGATTTCTATCAAGAAAATTTAATTTTTTCATTGCTTCTTTCTTCTACCTACTAGGTCTAATTTGATTAAATACATAAAATAACTCCGATGCGATTTGAAGATTTCTTTCCATGTATTGCTGATCTTGCTCAGCTAAGCCGTCAAACTGCTTAGGGTCTTCATAGGTGATGGGAATTCGTTTTTCTGCTCCGGCAATAAACGGACAGTTGCCATCAGCTTGTGAGCAGGTCATGATTGCTGCAAATTCAGATGCAGGGTTAAAAGGAGAGTCGTAGTGTTTTGAAAATCCAATTATAGGGTGTTCATTGTCAGAAAACTTAATGCTGTATATAGGATTATCCGACTCCGTCAAGTATTCTATTTGAAAACCCGTATCGGCTAAGGTGCTTATAATCGACTTGTAAACAGCAGTTTTCTCAGTTCCACCAGAATAAGAAGTAAAATTCTCTAGCTTAAAGTAGAATGCCAGTGTTTGAGCCCACACCTGGGTTAAAATGCTTCTTCTGGAATTGTGTGTGCAAATAAAATTTAAACGAATCGGTAGCTTTTTATCCTTTTTATCCTGTATGAATTGAATAAGTGGGATTAAGGCCTTTTTCCGTTCCTCAGTTATTTCATACGAGTTTAACTTCTTGATAGTAGATTTAATCGAACTTCTCATTTTGATGCTCCATTTATAAGCTTAACAACAACCACCGCCTGGTGTACATGCATTTGTTGTTTCTAATTCTGAAAGATTCTTTTTTGTTTTTTCAGCAGGAACTCCACATTGGTCTTTAGCCAAACAGTCGGTTTGTTTTGTGGTTAGTAAAAAATTTGTTCCATCAAAGTCAAGCCCAAATTTCCCTATTGTTTCTGCTTGATATTCCACCTCAATTTCTAAGTCTCCAATGCTTAACTTTTCCTGTGAGAGCTCAATGATTTTAAGCAATTTTTCAGGATGTAGTCGATGGTCATAATCGTTGGCGTCCCACAGTTGGAAGTTGGCCACCTCTTCGTTTCTAATGGTGCCGCCACAATCGATAAAGTGCTTTGTTATTCTACCCACTTCAGTCACATGGAAATGACTGGGAACTAATTCGCCATTTGGCAATTCAAATGCGATTTGATTAAGCTTGTTTAGGTGTTTTTTTACTTCTGATAGTTTCATGTTATTTATTTTAGATGAATATTTTTAGCAACAATTGGTAGGTACAGAAATGTCTTGATCTAAAAAACCTGCAATCAATTTTTTCATTTCTATCCATTTTGATTTATTGATGCAATAACAAACACTGGTTCCTTCAACATCTCCTTTTATTAAACCCAATTGCTTGAGTTCTCTTAAATGTTGTGAAATAGTTGCTTGTGCTAAACCAATTTCATTAACAAGGTCGCCACAAACGCAGGTGTTTATTTTAAATAAATGTTGTAATATGGCTACCCTTGCAGGATGTGCAAATGCTTTAGCAAAAAAGGCTATCTCATTTTGTGCATCAGTAAAAAGTTCTGTTTTGGCTAATCCCATTTGTTAATTTTATCGTTACATTGCAATATTACGATTAAGTAATAAACAAAAGAATTATTTTACTTAATTTTTTGAGGTGAGCTTAATGGTTTCTAAAAGGAGAGTAGTACAGATAGTAGATAAAACTTGACTACTTTATCAGAAATAACTGTGTTGCACCATTGTTATTTCCTACAAATATTAATTCTTTACTACTAAATTCGAGTAATTCCAGATCTTTTACATTTTCCTCAGCTATGAAACCACTTTTATTGCTTCTGATAGCTTTAAAATTAGCTTTACCGTCGTTTAATAAAACTATTCCTTTGCTTGCATCTGCTTTAGTAGTTTCAATTTCTGATTCATACATGTTTCCCGCTAAAATCAAATCGAGGCTTCCATCCTTGTTGATATCAGAAATCGATATTCCATTTACTGTAGAGAATTGAGCTTCAATGGGTAGAATTTTAATTTCAAAATCATTCTCGTTTTGTAGAAATACGGAAGATTCAAACATAGTTGCTTGTAGCTTGGAGGCTTCCTTTAATTCTTCCCCATAAATACCAAATAAATCTTGATTTGCAAATTCATTAAAGCTAGTGAATTTCTCGCTCACCATTGGTAGTTGTTCAGTAGAACACTCTTTACCTCTTACTGGAAATAAGCTGCCTTCGATTTCTTTAGCGAGAATAATTTCCGGCTTACCATCATTATTTAAATCGTCATAGAATAATTGAAAGGGTTTCTTTTCTGAAGCGTGAAACTTGTAGTTTAGACCTAAGTTTCCTGCGATAATATCTTGATCTCCATCATTGTCTAAATCTGAAAATTTTACCGAATTCCACCAGCCAAATTTATCAGAAATATTGTTTTTCTCTTGCCTAAATTTATTTCCAACAAAAGTAAATAGACCGATTCCAGTCCATTCCCCAACTACAACAAGCTGAATGGTATTATTTTCTTTCTTCCAGTCGGCGTCAGTAACCATACCGAAGAATTCTAATTCAGGGGCAATTGATTTTATAACGTCAACAAAAGAACCATTTCTGTTCTCTAATAAATAGTTTTTTGGTGACAAAGGATAAGCACCACTTACAACTCTGCTTCCAATAAAGATATCTAAATCTCCATCCTGATCAAAGTCAAAGGGTAAAACCTTGGATGTGTTTGTATTAATTGTTGGAATATTTTTACTTGCATCAATAAATGATTTATCTTCCGTTCCAAAAAGCAAGTAATCAGTTACTTCGGTTGATTTATCGAATTGATAAGATCCACAACCAACATAGATATCATTAATTCCATCATTATTGAAGTCGGCAATCGCTCCGGAGGTTTCCTCCTTTTCAAAAGAATTAAATGCTTTGATATTTGACCATTGAAAACCTCCTTCCTTTTGGTAATATATGCCACCTTTTTGCTTAAACCCACCAGTTATGTAAATGTCATTCAATCCATTATTATCCAAATCGCCTTTTATAAGTTTAGGACCATAAGAGGAAAGCCGGTGAGGAATTAATACTTGATCTTGGTAGTCATCGTAATAGCCATCTTGATGGAGAAAAGCAGGCTGCAAGTTATCAGATAAATCTTTGAGCATTTGATCCCTTTGGAAATCTTGTTTTTGTTGCTCATCGGGAAGGTACTCAACAAGCAATTTTTGATTGGCTTTCTTATTTAATAGGGTTTGTACTTTCCCATCAGGCCAGGTGATATTAATTTTATCAACTTGAGTAGCATCTCCAAGTCCAAAATGAGCGATGCATTCAGAGGAACTAAAATAGCCTCTAACTGGGCTAATTAACTGTTTTTGAACTAGTCCATTGGCTTCCACTTCAATAGTTGCTCCAATTCCAAACCTATTCTTCGATTTTAAATCTTTTAATTCAACAATTATAGCGTTCCCCTGTCTTTTTTCGGCAGATAAGTTTTTGAGAATAGTAGCTGGCCTGTTTGTATTATTCATGATAATATCCAAGTCCCCATCATTATCAAAGTCTGCAAAGGATGCTCCTTGGGTTATACCATTCTCTTCAGTCAACCAGGTGCCATTCATTTGTTTAAATCTTATACCATCTACATTCTTGAAAACATAATTGCTTTTTTTAGATTCAGGCAGCAAACCCATAAGTGAATTGATGGTTTCTTCAGATACTTGAGCTCCAGTTTGATTTATTTTTGCAACCTCATATTGCTGTTTTTGTAATCCATCTCGGTCTTGAACGTTTCTTTTTATTCCGTTGGTAACGTATAAGTCTTTTAAACCATCATGATCAAAATCAACAAACAAAGGCGACCAGCTCCAATCAGTTTTACTTATCCCTGAAAGCTGACTTATTTCTGAAAATCCTCCTTTCCCATTGCCCAGATGAAGCATATTATGCATGTATTGATAATTGTATTCATTATCAACCATAGTTTTAAAAACATCGCGATCACCCATAGACATAGAGGTTTTAGACTCTTTGTAATCAGTTAATGACATGTCAAGCACCATGATGTCCAAGTTTCCATCATTATTGATATCACTTACATCGCTTCCCATGCTAAAAAAACTCGTGTGCTTAAATCGACTTGTGGCGACATCTCTAAATGTTCCATTTTTCTGATTTTCAAACAAGAAATCAGGGCCTATAAAATCATTGCTAACATATATATCAGGATAGTTATCATTATTAATATCACATATTACTGCATTTAAACCGAATGCTATTTCAGGAGCTATTCCAGCTTTTGAAGTTATATCGATATATTTTCCACCCACGTTTTCGTATAACATATCTGAAGACCCAAGGGTCTTAGCCTGTGTGCTATTTGCAATGGCTTCTTTTGGAGCTATCCTTTGAGTGTAGTCAAAGTTAACAGGCGTATTCACCAGGTATAAATCCAAATCTCCATCTAAGTCAATATCTAAAAAAAGTGATTGCGTTGAGTGCAACTTATTATCAAGACCGTATTTTTTAGCCTCTTCTGTAAATGTTAAGTCTTTGTTGTTAATGAATAGTTGATTGGCAAGTCGAGGATCCCCGGTTTCAAAAGGCCCACTTCTACAGAGATAAATATCCATGAACCCATCATGATTTATATCCACTATAGTAACACCAGTACTAAAAATGTTAGGCTGCTTTGAAATTCCTGTTTTGCTTGTAATATCTTCAAAAGTTAAATCACCTTTGTTTAAGTAAAGACGATCTTGAAATAAATTGCTCACAAAAAATACATCTTGTAGACCATCATTATTAAAGTCTGCAATTGCCTGACCAGCACCCATGTATAAATGCATAAAATTGAAGTAATTGTAAAGTACTGTTTCTTCAATTTTGTTTTGAAAGCCGATGTTGGATGAACTTGAATCTAATATCTCAAATTGTATCTTGGTGCTCTTCTCTATCTTCTTTGGTTGATTGAATCCTGAAGTGTTTTCTTGTTTTTGACTACAAGAAATAATAAAAAAAACTAAAAAAAGAGGCAGTACTTGCTTTATCTTAAGATTCATATTTTAATTGAAAAAGTGTTAAAAATTGGATGAAAAGACGAAGTAGTAAAGATACTACTTTTGATAAAAGGATGACAAATAAATCATTGCTCTAGAAGGTTTGCTGATTTAAATTCTCCTTGTAAATAGGAAAATGATGGAGTTGTATTTGCCTTAAAAATTAGCCATGTAATTTCTCATCTGTTGGCCGTTTATATTTCCATCGTCTATGACTCCAAAGCCAATAAGCGGGATCATCTTGGATAATTTCCTCCAACCACTTGGTATGGGTTTTAGTGATGTAACCATAGTCGGTTTCGTTTGGTGTTTCGGTTAATAAACGGTATTCAATTTCATAATGCCCCCGCTTCATTCTAAAAATATTGGCAAAAATTACCACTGCATCTATTTCTTTGGCAAACTTTTCAGTGCCAAATTGAACACCAGTTTCTTGGTTTAAAAAAGTCATCCAATAGGCCTTTTGAGTTTTTCTTGGCGATTGATCAGAACCCAAAATAATGGCATACAATTCATTATTAATCGATTGAACTTTTTCTTTTATCACTTGAATGGGCAGCATTTCTAAGCCATATTTAGAGCGACTCCTTTTTACTTTTTCATCAAAAAATTTATTTTTTATCGGTGTGTATAAGGCCATTGCATGATGCTCCAATGAAATACCAATCGTAATCGCAAAGAGTTCCCAATTCCCATAATGACCTCCAACCAAAATCACTTGCCGACCTTGTTTCTTGTATTTATTAACCAACTCTACATTGCGGTCAATCATCCTTTTTTGAGCGGTCTCTTTAGAGATGCTAAACGCTTTTATGCTCTCTATTACTAGATCACACAAATGTTTATGAAATTTTGATTTTATCTTTTCAATTTCCTCTTCATTTTTTTCAGGAAAGGACTTGCGAAGATTTTCGTGAATCACCTTTTTGCGGTAACCAATTAGAGTAAAAAGCACGAATCGTAAAAAATCGGACAAAAAATATAGCGCCCAAAATGGCAAATAGGATATCGGTAGAATAATAAAGTAGTATAATAATCGAGAACCCATTTTTTTTATGATATGCTTTTAATCGTATAATTATTGCTCATAAATGAAACTACGTCATTAGCCTTTTTCTGGTAAAAAGCTTTTCCAATTGGCGAATTTAATGAAACAGCCATCACCGATTTACCTTTGAATTCAATTTTGCCAAGGGATATCCCAATTAAAAAAAGGTTATCACCACAATCAACTAAAGATCCAAAATTGATGCTATTAGCCCCTTTAGCTTCCATGGCTTCAATTTGACTTTTTTTCTTATTTCGTAGTGAAGCTAATCGATCTTCAAGCCTGCTTTTTTCCTGACTCATCATTTCTCGACTAGTTTCAAACTTATCACCTGCACTGCTTTTTGTTTCTTGACTCATTTCTTCTCGAACTGATTCAATTTCAGCTTTGAGCGTTTTTTCTTGTTGCTCAATTTCACTGAAAATGGCTTTTAAAAGATCTTGCTTTAAGCTCATGCCTTTGATTTTTTTACGCGTGCAAAAGTACACTTCATATTTACTTTAATTCCAAAGCTATAAAAGCAAAAAGGATCGCTTTTTACGCTTTAAGCATGCTTATTTTTGCAGTGTGAAATCCATAGCTACCCTTACTTTATCAGAATACCCACATTTTAATCAGCAGTTGCTTCGAGCAAGTGAGGCTTTTGAATATACTTGTTTGCTATTTTCCAATGGTTATGACGACAAATATGGTAAATATGAACTACTAGGCGCTTTGGGAGCAAAGCAAGTAGTTCAAGCTACTCAAAATTCATTTGAAACCTTAAAAAATTCAATTGAAAAACGTCCGAAGTGGCTATTTGGTCACTTTAGTTATGAATTAAAAAATGAAGTTGAGTCCTTACAATCAAAGCATTCAGGAACAATAGACTTCCCCAAGCTGTCGTTTTTTGAACCCCAGTTTTTATTTTTACAAAAGCGCGGTGAGCAACAAGTTGAGCTGCTAGTTCAAGAGGATGCGAATGCTGCTGATGTGCTAAAGTTTTTTAAGGAAGGAGGAGGAGGAGAGCAAAAAACAGCTTTTGACTTTCCCGTATTTACAGCAAGGCAATCGAAAGCTGCTTACCTAGAAGCTCTTAAACAGCTAAAGCAACACATTCAGTTAGGGGACATTTATGAAATTAATTATTGTCAAGAATTTTATTCAAAAAATGCTCATTTTGAACCAATTGAGGCATTTAATTTATTGAATTCAAGATCTCCAATGCCTTTTTCTGCTTTTTACAAAATGCAACAGAAGCATGTGTTAGGAGCTTCTCCAGAACGGTTTATATGCAAAAGAGGGAATCAATTGTATTCCCAGCCTATTAAAGGAACTGCCAAACGTGGTGATTCTAAGTCTGATGATAAGAAAATTAGAAATGCACTAAAAGTTGATTTGAAAGAACAAACAGAAAATGTAATGATTGTAGACCTTGTGCGAAATGACCTTTCGCGTACTGCAGCGAGAGGTACTGTCAAAGTTGAAGAGTTGTTTGGCGCTTATAGTTTTCCACAGGTTCATCAGCTGGTTTCAACCATCAGTAGTCAACTTTCTGATAAGTACCATTTTGTTGATGCTATCAAACATTCCTTTCCGATGGGCAGCATGACAGGCGCACCAAAAATTAGTGCTATGAAAATTGCAGATAACTTAGAAAAAAGCAATAGAGGATTATATTCTGGATCAATTGGATATATAGAGCCTAATGGTGACTTTGACTTTAATGTTGTGATACGAAGTTTGGTCTATGATGCTGAAAGTAACTATCTTTCACTCTCCGTTGGCGGAGCAATTACCGACGGATCTGATCCTGAACAAGAATATCTCGAATGCTTATTAAAAGCAAAAGCTATTTTTGAATCTCCTATTTCATAATATATGCTCAACCGCTTTATTAAAATTATAAAAAATAGTCAGCTAAATGCATCTGATAAAGTCTTGTTGGCTGTAAGCGGTGGTGTAGATTCAATGGTGCTGTGGCATTTATTTGAAAATGCGAATATTAAGTATGAAGTGGCTCATGTGAACTACAGCTTGCGCGAAAATGAAAGTGATAAAGATGAAGCTTTGGTGGTGAGAAAGGCCAAAGACTTAGGAGTAAAGCTCCATCTCAAAAAAGTAGATACTAGAAAAAAAGCTGAAGCGGCCAAGACTTCTATTCAAATGACTGCCCGCGATATTCGCTACCAATGGTTTGATGAAATAATGAAGAACACTCAACTCTCCATTTTAGCAACAGCCCACCACTTAAATGATAGTGTAGAAACTTTTTTAATCAATCTTAACAGAGGGACAGGACTGAAAGGCTTAACAGGTATACCATCAGGTGATAGATTGTTGCGCCCTTTATTGCAGTTCACTAAAAAGGAACTCAGAGACTATGCTCAAGTCCAAAATATTGAGTTTAGAGAAGACGAAACCAATGCGGAAACTGATTATGAACGCAATTGGTTCCGGCATGAAATTTTAAACCGCTGGGAGAAACACAATCCGAACTTATTAGATAAGATGCAGTTGACTTTTAGTCGTTTGCAAAATGCACAGCAGCTTTTAACTGATTTTTTAAAAAAAGATACCAAGCGACTGGAAAAGCAGTTGCATGAAAAAGAATTATATGTAGCTGATATTTTAGCATTGGTTCAACCGCAAGAGGGTTTGTACTTTCTTTTAAACCCTTTGGGTTTTAATGAAGTTCAGATTACTGATGTGTTAAGCTGCATTTCAAAACAAGAAGTAGGTAAGCAGTTTGAAGCAAATCAACATACGCTCTATGTAGACCGAGAAAAATTATTCATTAAGAAAAAGACTGAAAATTTAGGTGAGAATAAGTTTTTAATTCACACTCCTTCAGAAAACATAACTCATCCAATCGAACTTAATTTTAAGCAAATTACAAAAAATGAATCCACTCAAGTGGGTAAGAGTATATCAGGGTCTGAGCATTTTGATTTAGAACTTCTTGAATTCCCTTTAGTGTTGCGGAATTGGCTTCCGGGAGACTGGATGATTCCATTGGGGATGAAAGGGAAAAAGAAAATCAGCGACCTATTGGTTGACGCTAAAGTGCCTTTGCCAAAAAAGGAAGAACAATATGTGTTGTGTTCCGGGCAAAACATAATTTGTCTGCTCGGTGTTCGAATCGATGATCGATTTAAAATTACAAATCAAACAAAACAAGTCCTCCAACTTAGTTTTAAAAGCACTTAAGAATGGAAGTTGAAAAAAAAAGTAAGCGACAAGCATTACAGCTTTATTTAATACTTGCTGCCTTATTTATTGCATCTTTAGTTGCAGGAAATCTGATTTTTCAGAAATTTTTCTATTGGGACTTTTTTGGCATTTACACCTTCGAAATTTCTGTTGGAATACTACCTTATCCCATTACTTTTTTAATCACAGACATCATCTCTGAAATTTATGGAAAGCGAAAAGCAAATCAAGTAGTCATATCTGGGCTTTTTGCAACTGTATTTGTCTTAGGTATTGTGTTGCTTGCAGACACAGTGCCAGCAACAGCATGGTCTCCTGTAGGCAACGAAGTTTTTCATAATGTATTTGGTTTGACAGGAGTTGCAGTTGCAGCATCAATGGTTGCTTATTTACTGGCTCAACTAATTGATATTCGAATCTATCATTTTTGGAAAAATTACACGAAAGGGAAGCACCTGTGGCTTCGAAATAATGCTTCCACCATGACCTCCCAGTTTGTAGATACTGCTTCAGTATTGTTGTTGCTCTGTATATTTAATGCAATCAAGTGGGAATTGTTTTTGCCTCTCCTGCTAAGTGGATTTTTGTTTAAGGTCTTAATTGCAGCAATTGATACCCCATTCTTATATCTTTTTGTAGGCATAATCAAAAAACAGTTTGACTTAAAAGATAATGAAGAATTAAATTCACTACTGTCCGATTAAAAGTTGTTTTTAGAAAATGAGTGTTTAATTTTTAGTCGTCCATTGAAAAAAAATGAAATCAAATCGAATAAAAACCTTAGTAAAACCGGAAAATTCCGATTGTTTGAGGAAATCATTCGGCTGCACTTTGGTTTTTAAAGATTTGGTAAAATTTTATTCACAGGACGAGTTTTTTTTGTTTCGTTTTTTTCACGGCGAAAAAAATGAAAAAATTACTTACCAAAAAAGGAAACCCGTATATAATAAAAATGACAATAAAGTCTAGAGGAAATAATATAAATATCATGTATTCAGCATTGTACGAAATTTGATTTACTTCTATTTACACTGTTTTTATTTTTTTTTATCGGACAACAATGAATTAAATTATTGATTTTTATTTTTACGCAGATCTCGCTGATTTTCACAGATTTCTTAAAATGTTATTCTCAAATATTGGATTAATAATAACAATCACTTTAAGTACTTAAGGCACTTTTAACTTTAAGTACTTTTAATTCCAACTTCCAAATTGACATTTTCATATCATGTACCCAACTTCTAACACCAAATTCTGAACTATAAGTCCAAGAAAGCTTATTTTTGAATGTTTCAGAATTAAAATTCAGTTTATGCGAGCTATTTTTTTGATTTTTAGCATTCTATTTTCTTCTATTTTTTCTCAAGCCCAAATATTTGACCCTGTTAGTTGGACAACTGAAACCAAAGTATTTGAAGATGGAAAAGTTGAATTACGGGTCCACGCCACAATAGAAAAAGACTGGCATTTATATTCTCAAACCTTACCGAGCGATGATGGACCAATTGCTACTGAATTTACATTTCCTAAAGCCGATGATTATGCGCTAAAAGGAAAAGTAAGGGAACCAAAAGCAAAGAAAGAATACGATCCCAACTTCGATATGGAGTTGAGTTATTTTGAGAAAAAGGTCACATTCACTCAAGAGATTACAAGGAAGTCGACCAAGGCTTTTGAAATTACTGGGGAGGTATACTTTATGGTTTGCGATGCTGAAAAATGCTTGCCTCCTGAATTTGTAGATCTCGTTTTTCAAGTTCCGGCAAATGAAGGTAATTCTTCAAATCAGCAGGAAGAAAAAGTTTCTGAGGAAAAAGCTGATAATGAAGAAGCGGTAATTGAGAATAATGAGGAGCCAGAAGTACCTGAAGTTTCTGATGATTATTTAAATGCTGCAGTTTGGGAATATTTTGTTACCGAGGTAAAAAGTGAATCTGAAAAACCTGCATATGACCTTCATTTTAAAGGTAAAATTGGCGAAGGTTGGCACCTTTATTCCCAACATCAAAAAACTGAGGAAGAGCAAGTTATGGCTACCAAATTTTATTGGGCTAAGGCCATGGAACCAGATGATAAAACATCAGAAAAGGGCGAGCTAATCTCTGCATATGATAAAACAGCAGAGTTAGATCTGAATTATTATGAAAATGAAGTTGAATTTATCCGAAGAGTAGAAGGGATAGAGGAAGCCACGGTAAATATGGAGTTTGAATACATAGTTTGCAATGCAAGTATGTGTTTGCCTCCTGAATTAATTGAAGTTGAATTCGATTTAGAAAAAGGAACGGGTATTAATGTTTTAGAAAAAGCAGATCAAAAAGCTGATTTAGATGTTGCTACCGTAATTCCTCAACTTCCTCATGTCGACTTAGAGGCTCCCCTAGCAGAATGCGGTGATGAACGTCAAGAAATTAGCAATGTTTGGATGGTTTTCTTATTTGGTTTTATCGGCGGAATAATCGCCTTGTTAACCCCTTGTGTTTTCCCAATGATTCCGCTTACGGTGAGTTTTTTTACCAAAAGCGATGGTGATGGAGCAAGTGGAAAAGGACTTGGTAAGGCCATATTGTATGGTTTTTTCATTTTTATGATTTATGCCATTTTAAGTATCCCATTTCATTTCAATACTGATCCAGCAGTCTTAAATGACATCGCTACTAGTGTTTGGCTGAACATCATCTTTTTTATTGTCTTTGTCGTTTTTGCTATTTCCTTCTTTGGTTATTTTGAGATTACCTTACCAAGTTCGTTGACAAACAAAGCTGACTCTGCTTCTCAAGTAGGTGGGGTATTGGGAATATTTTTCATGGCATTGACTCTGGCACTCGTTTCCTTTTCTTGTACTGGTCCTATTTTGGGAACTGTATTGGGAAATGCTTTAAAGAATGGACCTTGGCCAATAACAGCTGCCATGAGCGGTTTTGGAGTGGCACTTGGACTGCCATTTGCGATTTTTGCTGCCTTTCCAAGCATGATGAATAAATTACCAAAGTCAGGTGGCTGGCTAAACTCAGTTAAAGTAGTGTTAGGGTTTATTGAATTGGCCTTGGCGGTTAAGTTTTTATCAAATGCTGACTTAGTTGAGCAGTGGGGATTCCTCAAGAGAGAAACCTTCTTCTTAATCTGGACTTTAATTGGCATTGGATTGTTTGCCTATTTAGTAGGATGGCTAAAGTTTCCTCACGACTCACCCATAAAAAAATTATCTCCATTTCGAATTGGATTTGCAGCGCTAGTTTTGGCTTTCACGATTTATATCGCACCAGGTGTATTAAAGAATCCACCTTGGAATCACAATGTATTGAGTGGTTTCCCTCCACCGACTTTTTACGGATGGTATGAAAAAGAAACTTTTCACGCTGAGTTTGATAGTTTTGATGAAGCCTTGGCAGAATCTAAACGTGTGAATAAGCCCTTGCTGATTGACTTTACTGGCTGGGCCTGTGTCAACTGTCGAAAAATGGAGGAGTCTGTTTGGACAGTTGAAAGCATCAAGAAAAAATTAGAAGAAGACTTTGTGCTCGTATCCTTATATGTTGATGATAAAGTGAAATTGCCAGAAGAACAGCAAGGAGTTTTTGAGTACCAAGCAGGAGGACAAACCAAGAAAAAGAAGATTAAAACAATTGGCAATAAATGGGCTACTTTTCAAACTCAAGTATTCAATAATAACTCACAACCCTACTATGTTATGTTAAGCCCTGATGGTTATTTGTTAGGTAATCCAGTAGGTTATACACCAAGTGTAAATGAGTACGCTGAGTTTTTGAATTGTGGATTGAATACCTTCAAAGAAAAAAGTGGTTTAGCGTCAGCGCCATAGCCAAACATACTAATTAGCCCATATTATTGTTTGCAACACCATGGGTGTAAAAAAAATAATTGTTTCTGTTTCTTCTGACTTAACTACTGACCAACGGGTAGCTAAAGTTTGCAGCTCCTTGCATAACGCCAATTATGAGGTAATGTTGCTTGGTCGGAAACTAGCTTCGAGCCCACCCCTTTCAAAAAGAAACTATCCTTGTAATCGATTTGATTTATGGTTTAATAAGGGAGTTCTGTTTTATGCCAACCTGAATATTCAATTGTTTTTTTACTTGTTGTTTAAAAAGTCCGATGGATTGCTAGCGAATGACCTGGATACCTTACCTGCTAACTATTTGGTATCAAAAATTAAAAACATTCCTTTAGTCTATGACAGTCACGAGTATTTTACTGAAGTGCCTGAACTTCAAAACAGACCTTTTGTAAAAGGCGTTTGGGAAAGAATAGAAAAGGCCATCTTACCTAAGCTTCAATTTGCCATCACAGTGAGTGAAAAAATTGCTGAAATCTATTTTCAGAAATATGGATGTGAGTTCAAACTCGTTAGAAATTTTCCGATTTACAGAGAGCATTCAGATACTATAGAAAATAAAGAGATTATTTTATATCAAGGAGCCTTAAATGCAGGCCGTGGCTTGGAAGAACTTATTGAATCAATGCAGTTTATTGATACAGCAGAGTTGTGGCTAGCAGGAGCAGGAGACTTAGTAGATGAATTAAAGAAGCTAGTTGCTGAACTTAACTTAGAAAGTAAGGTGAAGTTATTAGGACGATTAACACCAGATGAATTAAAAAGAATTACTCAAAAAGCTAAAATTGGTGTTTCCCTTGAGAAAAAATTAGGACTGAACTATACCTATGCTCTGCCGAATAAAATTTTCGATTATATTCATGCAGGTGTGCCTGTTTTGTATTCAAGCTTAGAAGAAGTTGTAACCACTTTAAGAGGTTACAATGTTGGGGAAGAACTAAAAAGTCATGAGCCGCAAAAACTTGCCCAACAACTTAATGAGATGCTAAACTCCCCCAATTATGCGCAATGGGAAATCAATTGTAATTTGGCAGCCAAAGAACTTAATTGGCAGAAAGAGGAGCCTCACCTGTTGGCTATTTTTAAAGCTGCATTTTCCAATTAGTACCTATGCTATCCATTTGTATCCCAACATATAATTACGACTGTCGTCCATTGCTGAACAATTTGATGAAGCAAATTGAAGGATGTAAGGAAAAAGTTGAGCTCATAGCAATGGATGATGCATCTGGGGAATCTTTTCAGTTGCTATACAAAAATCTAGACACACAAATTCAATTTATTCAGTTGAAGGAAAATGTTGGTCGCTCGAAGATTCGAAATTTATTAGCCAAAGAAGCAAGCCATGATTACTTGTTATTTATAGATGGCGACTCAAGTGTATTGTCGGATAATTTTTTAGTCACTTATTTAGACATATTAAAAAACCAACCAGCAACTACTGTATTTTGTGGTGGAAGTATTTATGCTGATCAACCCGCATCAAGTGAAGAAATGCTTCGTTGGAGGTACAGCAAGGCAAGAGAGAAAAAGTCTGAACATTTTCTAAGGAAGTATCCCTATCAATCGTTCACTAGCAATAATTTTATAATTAAAAAGGAAGTTTTTTTAAGCATTTTATTTGAAGAACGTATCAAGTCATATGGTCATGAAGATACCCTGTTCGGTTTTGAGTTAAAGCGAAAAGCAATCAGCATTCAGCATATAGACAATCCTGTTTTAAATGGCGACCTAGACAGTAATGCCCTTTTTTTAGAAAAAACTAGGATAGGCATTTCCAATCTGCTTAAAATCTTAGACCTGTTAGAGTACGATGAGCAATTTATCCGCCTATTGCCTTTATTGCGCACCTACTTCAAGATAAAGTTATTTGGCCTAGAAATATTCTTAAGGTGGTGGTTTAAAGCAAACCGAAAGAGATTAGAAAAAAAGTTTAAGCAGGGCAAGGGAAGCTTGCTCACCTTTGACTTTTATCGCTTAGGAGTGCTATCTACCCTGTTTAAGAATCAGAAATAAGGGTTCAATTTTCAGTGATCAATTATCCATTGAACACTTAGGACGGTATCGTCTTCTCAGGCTCAGTTATCGTCTCATTTTCAAATTGCAAAATTCTACCAGGGAAACGACGAATCAATTCATAATCGTGGGTAGCCACTAGCACAGCTTTGTCGTTTTGACTAATGGAAACCAATAGCTTCATAATCTCGTCAGATGTTTCAGGATCAAGGTTTCCGGTTGGCTCATCGGCTAGGATTATTTGAGGGTCATTAAGCAAAGCACGCGCAATGGCAACCCTTTGCTGCTCTCCACCAGAAAGTTCATGAGGCATTTTAAAGCCTTTGTTTTTAAGGCCTACCTTTTCCAATACTACTTCTATGCCTTCATTGATTTCTTTCTTATTCTTCCATCCCGTAGCTCGCATCACAAACTTCAGGTTGTTGTTTATGGTGCGGTCTGAAAGCAGCTGAAAATCTTGAAATACGATGCCAATTTTGCGCCGTAAAAAAGGAATTTTACTTCTCTTGATTTTTCTTAAATCAAACCCTGCAACACTGGCATTTCCTTCTTGGAGTTCAAGTTCAGCATAAAGCGTTTTCAGAAAACTACTTTTCCCACTCCCATTTTTCCCTACAAGGTATACCATTTCTCCTTTTTCAATCCGCAACCCCAAGTTAGCTAAGACAAGGTGCTTTTTTTGAAAAACATTAACGCTATTTAATTCAATGATGGCTGTTCCAGGCATAGTTCAAGATTAAAAAACAAAGATAGAAAATTATCATTGCCTAAGTTATAAGTTAAGAGTTAAGAGTGACTAAATAACTTGAAGTTGGGAGTTAAGAGTTAAGAGTTAAAAGTGACTAAAGTTAATGGGTGAATTAAAAATTGATGATTGACAATTGATAATGGATAATTGATAATGGGATTTTAGATTTACGTCCCGAAGTTTCGGGATACGATTTTGCTACTAGAAGGAATTGACAATTAAAAATTAAAAATTAAAAATTGAACACTGAACACTGAAGATTGATCACTGAATTCTTAGTGTCCTTTGTGCAATCTTGGAGGACTTTGTGGTTAAACAGGAAAGAGTTTGGGATTTTAGATTTACGCTTTTAAAAGAATTGATAATGGATAAATGATAATTGATAGTGAAATCAGTGAATTTACGATTAAGGACTTTAGACTTTAGACCTTAGATTTTAGAAAAGAGAGAATAGATGAAAGATGAAGGATGAAACGGTTTGGGATTTTAGATTTACGAATTATGATTTGCGAATTTAGATTTTAGATAAATTGAAGATTGAACATTAAAAATCTTTGTGAGCTTTGTGCAATCTTGGAGGACTTTGTGGTTAAACAGGAAAGATGAAAGAGGAGACAATTGATAATTGACAATGGATAAATGATAATTAGAGGAAATGAAAGAGAATGAATGAAAGATGAAAGATGAAAGAATTGATAAATGACAATTGATAATGGATAATTGATAATGGGATTTTAGATTTACGATTTTAGAAAAATTGAAGATTGAACATTGATCACTGAACATTGATCACTGAACATTGCACACTTCAAACTCCTCACTCCACATTCCAAACTCCTCACTGACTTCTGTTAACAAAATAGCGTTGAAAACTTCGACACAATAAAGCTTGGCAGCGAAGAGTTACAGTTAATTTTAGAATCTTGCAGGAAGTGTAAAAAATTGCTTTACGGTTTCGTTTTTAGGCATGAACTTGTTCACAGACATTTAAAATTTGAATAGTTGAGAAAGCAAAGGATAGGTTGGTTATTGCGTTGTTATAAGAAGTGTTTTGCTTTAATATTGCTATTGACGATAGGCGTTCAAGCTTCATTGGCCCAGCAGAGTTTAGTTTTTAAGGAATCAAATCCAGCGTTTCGGAATGCTATAGATTTGTATCAAAAAGAAAAATTCCTTCCTGCTCAAACTTACTTTGAGAAAAGTATTGAGGCGATCAACGACGTGCATTCAGAAGTCCGGATTGAAGCAGAATATTATTATGCCCTTTGCGCGGTAGAGCTATTTCATGCAAATGCTGAAGCATTGCTCCTCAAATTTATTGACGATCATCCTGAAAGTCAATTTATCACACGTGCGTATTTTAATTTAGCCCGATTCCAGTTTAGAAAAAGGAAGTATGAAGATGTCATTAAATATTTAGCAAAAGTTGATCGATTGGACTTGAAAAGTGCTGAACAAGCTGAATATAATTTTCGCAAAGGATATGCTCATTTTCAGTTAGAGGAGTTTGATGAAGCAGCTACTTATTTTTATGAAATTAAAGACACTGACAACATTTACGTGAGTGCTGCACGCTATTATTATGGGCACATTGCTTATCATCAAAATAACTATCAAACTGCGGCCGAAAATTTCAATAAAATAGCTAATGATCCACAGTTCGGGACCTTGGTGCCTTACTACTTGACTCAAATTTATTACCTACAAAAAAAGTATGAGCTATTGTTGGAATATGCTCCAGCGGTTTTGGATTCTGCTCCACCACAGCGGGAGGAAGAGATTAGAAAGTTAATTGGTGATGCCTACTTTAAAACAAATCAGTTTGAAAAAGCACTTCCGAACCTAGAGGCTTATCATCAAAGAAATGCCGGAACAAAAGATGATTTTTATCAATTGGGCTATGCTTATTTTAAAACGAATCAGTTTGAACAAGCTATTCAAAACCTTAAAAAAGCAGTAGGTGATAATGATACCATTTCTCAGTCGGCCTACTATTACATTGCTGAAGCGAGCATAAAAACGAAAAATGTACGTGACGCTAAGTCCGCTTTTAGAAATGCCTATCAATTGGCAATAGATCCTGAGATAACTGAGGATGCCTTATTTAATTATGCCAAGACTGCCTATGAACTCTCCTACCATCCCTATGATGATGCTATTTTAGCTTTTGAGGAATACATTAATGATTACCCAAATTCAACCAAGCTAAATGATGCATATGAGTATTTAGTAGCCGTTTATTACACTACAAAAAATTACGAAGAAGCGCTTAAGTCGATTGACCGCATAAAATCAAAAGACATTAAACTCCTACAAGCAAAGCAGCGTTTGGCTTATTATAGAGGAGTTGAGTTGTTTAATCAAGGTGACCATATGGAAGCTGTTGATCGATTTAATTTGTCCTTAATGCATAATTACGAACCAACAATAAAGGCCATGGCCACTTTTTGGTTGGCAGAAAGTTATTATCAGTTAAAAGACTATGATAATGCTGACGGGTATTATTCTGACTTTTTAGCCAGTTCAGGCTCTCGCAGCATACCTTACTATAAAAAAGCTTACTATCATTTGGGCTATACCTATTATGAAAGAAAGAAATATTCAGCAGCTATATTTTGGTTTCGCGAATACGTAGATAAAGCTGATCCAGCCAATAAAGGTCTCATCACTGATGCTTTATTGAGAACAGGAGATAGCTACTTCATTACTAAGGATTATAGAAATGCTGTAGAGTATTACGATGAAGCTGCTAAGGTTGGAGCTTTTGATCAAGATTACGCTTTACTGCAAAGTGCCATATCGGTGGGTGTATTGGGAGATTATGAAAAGAAGGCAAAAAAGCTTGCTCACTTAATAAAAACTCAAGACCAGTCGGTGTATATGGATGATGCTATTTTTGAGTTGGGAAAAACTTACTTAGTCATGAGTAAGGACGGGGAAGCGTTATCTTATTACAATAAATTGGTGAATGATTATCCCAAAAGTGAATATGTGGCCGCTGCCTATTTGAAGATTGGATTAATTCACTACAATCGGAAAGAAGATGATTTGGCTTTAAATGCTTTTGATCAGGTTGTAAAGAATTACGCCAATTCTAGTGTGGCTAAAGAAGCTTTAGAGAAAATAAGTAAAATATTTATCGATAAAGGGGATGCACAGGCCTATCAAGATTACATCAATGGTGTGCCGTTTGCAAATGTTAGTAAAAGTGAGCTAGATTCTACTTCTTACGTTATTGCTGAAAACGCCTATCTTTCAGGAAACTGCGAAAAAGCAACACGCGACTTCACCAATTACTTGAATAAATATCCAAAAGGAATATTTGCATTGAATGCCCATTATTATCGTGGAGACTGTGAAGCAAAATCAAACTTTGATCAAGAGGCAGTAGAAGATTTTAAATACGTGGTGAACTTAAAGCAAAATAAATTCACCGAAAAGGCATTAGTATCACTTGGAGAACTTTATCGGAATTTACAACAGACCGATAATGCTATAGCAATATATGAGCGACTTCGCAAAGAAGCATCGAGAAAGTCTGACATAAAAATGGCTGAAATTAACTTGATGAAATTGCACTTTGAGAAAGCGGATTATGAATCGGCAGCTACTTATGCCAAACAAATTCTTGAAGCTGACTTTGTAGAGGAAAAATTATGGAACCAAGCGAAGATGACCCTGGCTAAGACTGCTTTTGAAAAAGAAAATTATGCTGAAGCACTATCAAACTTAGATAGTTTATCGAAGAAAAGTAATGTTTACGGTGCTGAGGCTAAGTTTTTGCAGTCAAAAATTTATTACCTGCAGGGCTTAATAGCAAAGAGTGACACAGCAATTTATGCCCTAGTAGATCAAGTGCCATCATTTCCCTATTGGATTGCAAAAGGCTTTATTCAATTGGCGGACAATTTTATAGCCAGAGACGATTATTATAATGCGCGCTTGACTTTTCAAAGTGTGATTGATAATGCCGACAATAAGGAACTAATAGCCATTGCCAAAGAAAAATTGCGCCTATTAAATGAGCTAGACAATCAAGATAAGACAACAGAAAAAGCGCCACCAGAAGTAGAGATCAAAACTAATAATGTGAAAGACCAGTCGATTTTTGAACCGGAAGGTGCAGATGATAAGAAAGAAGTTAAACCAATGATGGAGGAAAGTGATGAGAAATAAATTGTTGCCTTTACTTTTATGTTGTGGTTTGAGTTCATTAATGGCTCAAGAAGAATTGCCGTCAGATACTTTCCGAGTGGTCAAAGAATATCAACCTACCATTATTGATGCAAAGAAAATTGGATTTCAGCCAGAGATAAATGATACCCTAAAGTTAGAGGCTGAATTAAATTATACCTTTATTGATAAAAATGTCCCTGTCCAGTTTCAGGTAGAACCAATAGCTGCAGCTCGAATAAAGGGAGAACCATTAGTAAAGCTTTATAACGGATATGCGCGCGTGGGTGTTGGAAATGCAATGGTTCCTTTCGGAGAGCTTTACTACAGCAATTTACGCTCAAAAAAGTATGCTATAGGCGGACATGCGAGTTATTTTAATCAGCGAGAACTAAATCAAATTGAGGCAAGTGGAATGAGCAAAGCGCATGTTGAGGTTTTTGGTAAACGTTTTTGGAAAGCCAATACATTGGATGCTTCGTTGAGTTATGACCGACATAATTTGAATTATTATGGGATTTATCAGCAGGCTGAAGCACTGGGAATTGAGAACCCTGACATTGATGACAAAACATTAGAACAAGCTTACGATCGATTATCAGGTTCGTTGAAGCTAAAAAGTACGGTGCGAGATTCGTTTAACCTTCGCCATGAGGGTGAAATAACGTACAATTATACGGCCAATGCCAATCAGGGAGTGGAGCATAATGTGGTAGGAAATTTGAATTTAAATAAATTCAAAAACAATGAATTATACAGTGTAGATGTTTTAATTGACCTTAATGATTACGATTTCAATCCTTCAAATACGATTTTTGCTGTAAAGCCTCAAATTAGCACCATTGGAGAGAAATTTAGAATCAATGCTGGCTTGGGTATCTATATGAATGCTACATCTGAAGCAGATTTTCATTTCTATCCTATTGCAGAAATTAAATACAATGTGTTGGAAGATGTTATTGTGCCTTATGTTGGAGTAAAAGGGGAAATGCGTAGGGTAAATTACAGCAGCATTACACGGGAAAATCCTTTTGTTGCAGAAAACATTGCATTGGCAAATAGCAATGAGAAGTTCAATATTTATGCAGGTATTCGAGGCTTGATTAGCTCTAAATTGAGCTTTAATGTAAGTGGAGCGCAATCGAGAACAGATAATGCCTTTTTATATGTGCAAATTCCCGACTCTGTTTATCAGTTGAGTAAGGAGTTTTACTTGACGTATGATGAGGTGGATGAAACCAAAATTAAAGGAGAATTAGTGTATCACCTGAATGAAAAAGTAAATGTATACGCGGAAGGTTCTTATTCAGAATTTGAGACGAATGAAGAGGAAGAGGCCTGGCATCGTCCGAAGTTGAAATTATCTACTTCAGCTAGCTACAACTTGAGGGATAAAATAATAGTGAGACTTGACATGTTCTACTGGGGAGAGCAGTTTGCTAGAGGGGTTGATCCAGTTACCAATGGAGCTATCACTACTTATGAGTTCAACAAACAAAGCTTGGATCCAATTTTTGATATCAACCTTGGATTTGAATACCGCTATACGAAACGAATTTCTGCCTTCATCGACTTCAATAACATTGGAGGAATTAACTACGAGAAATACCAAGATTATCCTTTGCAAGGCTTTAACGTCTGGGGTGGATTGACTTATGGGTTTTAGGATTAATGATTAATTGGTCAATCAGTCAATGTTCAGCAATCAATGGTTAATTATCAATTTTTAATTTTTAATCTGGGAATTTCACTGTAAATACTGCAAAAACAGAGCAAGAAGCTAAGATAAATAGCAACAATTATCATTGTCGATTAGCAAAAGAATAGATTAAAAATTAAACACTAAAAATTGAAGATTCAATTGATTGAAAATCAATTATTTAATTTGTTAATTCTTTGTTGATAAAACCTCTTCTTTTCTAGTAATAATAAGCCTTTCACGGCAATCTTATGGTTATCTTTGAACAGCAGGTGTAAAAACCTACTGAAATACTGATGTTTTCTATATAAAAATTATGAGCGAGAAAAAAGAAGAATTTAATAAAGACAATTATTCTGCAGACAGCATTCAGGCCTTAGAAGGCATTGAACACGTGCGTATGCGTCCATCAATGTACATTGGGGATGTAGGAACACGAGGACTGCATCATTTGGTGTATGAAGTAGTAGATAACTCTATTGATGAGGCCCTTGCTGGTCACTGTAATAATATATCAGTTACCATCAATGAGGATAACTCTATTACAACAGAAGATGACGGTCGTGGTATTCCAGTTGACATGCATAAAAAAGAAGGTGTATCTGCCTTAGAGGTGGTGATGACCAAGATTGGTGCTGGTGGTAAATTTGATAAAGACTCTTACAAGGTTTCTGGTGGACTGCATGGAGTTGGTGTAAGTTGTGTGAATGCGCTTTCAGAGCATTTAAGGGCTACGGTTTATAGAAACGGAATTATCTATGAACAAGAGTATGCTCGGGGAAAGGCTATTGCACCAATAAAGGAAATCGGCAAAACCGATAAGCGAGGTACCATTGTTACTTTTAAACCTGATCCTACGATTTTTACTCAGGTATTGGAATATAGCTACGACACCTTAGCAAGTCGTATGCGTGAATTGTCCTTTTTAAATAAAGGAATTACCATACACCTGATTGATAGAAGATCAACAAAAGAAGATGGTGAGTTTGAAGGTGAAACTTTTCATTCGGAAGAAGGTCTTAAAGAATTTATTAAGTACTTAGACGGTAGTCGTGGAGAGCCATTAATGAAGGAAGTGATTTCTTTTGAAGGAGAGAAGAATGGGGTGCCTGTTGAGGTAGCGATGATTTACAATACCTCTTTTGCAGAGAATTTACATTCTTATGTAAATAACATCAATACCCATGAAGGGGGAACACATTTGTCTGGATTTAGACGAGGACTAACCCATACCCTTAAAAAGTATGCCGATGAATCGGGTATGTTGGATAAATTAAAGTTTGACATTGCTGGAGATGATTTTCGTGAAGGCTTAACGGCAATTATTTCTGTAAAAGTGGCTGAGCCGCAGTTTGAGGGTCAAACAAAGACAAAGTTGGGGAACAGGGAAGTTTCTGCTTCAGTATCTCAAGCTGTTTCAGAGATGCTTTCTTACTACTTAGAGGAGCATCCAGACGATGCAAAAACAATCGTCCAAAAGGTAATTCTAGCTGCACAAGCTAGACATGCAGCTCAGAAGGCGCGTGAAATGGTACAGCGAAAAAATGTGATGTCTGGCTCTGGTTTACCAGGAAAACTGGCGGACTGCTCTGAAAAAGATGCTTCGAAATGTGAAATATATTTAGTTGAGGGAGATTCTGCAGGAGGAACAGCCAAGCAAGGTAGAGACAGGAAGTTTCAAGCAATCATGCCTTTGCGTGGTAAGATTTTGAACGTAGAGAAGGCTATGAGTCACAAAATCTTTGAAAACGAAGAAATTAAAAATATATATACTGCTCTTGGGGTAAAGGTTGGGACTGAAGAGGATTCTAAAGCCTTAGATACTTCAAAATTGCGTTACCACAAGGTAATCATCATGTGTGATGCCGATATTGATGGTAGCCACATTGAAACTTTGATTCTAACCTTCTTTTTCCGTCACATGAAAGAATTGGTAGAATCAGGTAATATCTACATAGCAACTCCACCACTATACTTAGTGAAAAAAGGAAAAGAGTCTCGCTATTGCTGGTCTGAAGAAACACGTGATGAAGCAGTAGCTGACCTTAAGAAGGGCGGCAAGGAGTCTAGTGTTGGAATCCAACGTTACAAAGGTTTGGGTGAGATGAATGCAGAGCAATTGTGGAGCACTACTATGGATCCTTCAACAAGAACTTTACGTCAAATTACAATAAACAGTGCCGCTGAAGCTGACCATACCTTCTCAATGTTAATGGGCGACGAAGTGCCACCAAGAAGAGAGTTTATCGAGAAGAACGCGAAGTATGCGAATGTTGATATTTAAATTTTAGTATTTGCTTAGACACGTTAGATGCTGAATCGAGTTCAGCATGACTGCTACAAATGACCTTCTGGAATTGTCACCCTGAATTTAGTTCAGGGTCCGCTGTGAATTGGCTGGATGTTGTTAGGAAATTTGCTGATGCATCATGGGATGCTGTTCTGAAACTAGTCCAGGATGACAGTTCAGCATGACCGCAACCAATGACCTTCTGGAATGTCACCCTGAACTCGTTTCAGGGTCTACTCCCTAGTTTGCAGAATGTTACCAGGGAATTGGGTCTAGGACAGGAAGCTATTTAAACATCTCCCTAGCTTCATTGATTTCATCTTCACTAAACCAATCTGCTGCAAGGTCATTGAGTTCTGGATTTACACTCTTAACAAGATTCCATTTCCACGCTTTATGCCATCGTTTAAGCTGTTTTTCTCGTCGAATGGCATTCATCATTCCATCAATGCGTTCGTAATACATTAAGTCAGTTAAGCTATACCTTGCTGCAAACACAGATCCACGGCCAGCTTTGTGTCTTAATATTCTTTTTTCTAAATTGCTTGTGACACCAGTGTAAATTACTGTTCGATTCTTGTTACTTATGAAATATGTGCAACCGATTTTACCCACCTATCTTATTTAGACATTAAAGATAGCAATACGAATGGTCACCCTGAATTTATTTCAGCATGACTACTACCAATGACCTTTTGTAATTGACACCCTGAATTTATTTCAGCATGACTGTAACTAATGACCTTCTGGAATGGTCACCCTGAATTTATTTCAGGTTCCGCTCTGAATTAGCTGGATGTTGTTAGGAAATTAGCTGATGTATCTTGGGATGCTGAATCGAGTTCAGCATGACTGCTCTTATTGAAACAACGGTAAGCCACTCATCAACTCATTCACTTCGCCTTTAATGGCCTTAAATGCCTCACTTTCCTCATCGGTAGTAAGTGCACGGTCGATTAAATCTACTATTGTTGGAATTTGAGCCTCAGCGATGCCTCTTGTAGTAATGGCCGGACTGCCAATACGAATACCTGAAGTGATAAATGGCGACTTATCGTCAAAAGGAACCATGTTTTTGTTGACCGTGATATCGCACAAGCCTAAAATACGTTCTGCTTTTTTTCCGCTAATGTCTTTGTTGCGCAAGTCGATGAGGATGCAATGGTTACTAGTACCGTCTGAAATGACTTGATAACCTCTTTTTACTAGCTCTTCAGCCATTAACTTAGCATTTGCTGCTACTTGCAGCATGTAGTCCATAAATGAATCTTCCAGCGCCTCTCCAAAAGCAACGGCTTTTGCTGCAATTACATGTTCTAAAGGACCACCTTGTGTGCCTGGGAAAACTCCAGAATCTAAGAGTGAAGACATCATGCGCAGTTCTCCCTTAGGGTTTTTTAATCCAAATGGATTCGGAAAATCTTTGCCCATCATGATGATTCCACCTCTTGGTCCGCGTAAAGTCTTGTGGGTAGTGCTGGTTACAATGTGGCAATGGGGTAGTGGGTCATTTAAAATTCCTTTTGCTATAAGACCAGCAGGGTGAGAAATATCTGCCAATAAAATTGCTCCTACTTCATCGGCAATGGCTCTTAAGCGCTCATAGTCCCAATCACGGGCATAAGAAGAGGCACCACAAATCAGCATTTTAGGTTTTACTTCCTTTGCTTTCGCCGCGACTTTGTCGTAGTCAATTCTACCGGTTTCTTTTTCAACACCATAAAAGTGGGGCTTGTAAAGCTTACCAGAATAATTTACAGGTGAACCATGCGTTAAATGTCCTCCATGAGACAAGTCGAAGCCCAAAATACTGTCGCCAGCGTTTAAGCAAGCCAGCATAACTGCAGCATTTGCTTGAGCACCAGAGTGGGGCTGTACGTTAGCCCATGCTGCATTAAATAAAGTCTTTAAACGATCAATGGCCAATTGTTCTACTTGATCTACAATTTCACAACCACCGTAATAGCGTTTGCCCGGTAGGCCTTCTGCATACTTATTTGTGAGTACAGAGCCCATGGCTTCCATTACAGAATCACTCACATAGTTTTCTGAAGCAATCAATTCAATACCTCTAGTTTGTCTGTCATTCTCTTGCTTGATTAAATCAGCTATGGCTTTATCTTGGATCATTTGTTATGCGGTTTTATGGGTTCCAAATTTAAAGAAAAGGGCACTTCGATACAATTTTGAAGAATTATAATTGTCGTTGGCAACAAATTCGGTAATGTAACTTCAAAACCACTCAGTGACCTTTTCTTTGCTTCCAGAATAGTGTATTGAATAAGTAAAATATTGTGTGCTTTTAAAAGGACACTGAGTGATTTAATGGGTCATTGAGTGTTCGAAAAGGGCACTTCGATACAATTTGCTTTCAGCAAATCACTCTGTGACCTTTTCGGAAGTATCGAAATGCCCTATTAAACTGTATCGAAGTGCGCTTTTAAAACTATCGAAATGCCTCAATAAGAGTATCGAAGAGCCCAAATTATTTTCTAAAAATCTTCTTCGCTAGCTTAGGAATTAAATGTGCCTCACCTCTTATTAATGCTTCTTTCTTTTTTCTGCTCCAGCCTTGTATTTGTTTTTCTCGTTGAAACACCCAGTCAATTCTAGGGTACACTTCATAGTATACCAATTCAACTGGTAAGTGCTTCTTAGTATAGTTTGCACCATTACCAGCATTGTGATCTTGAACTCTTGATTCTAAATACTTTGTACTTCCAGTATAATAGCAGTTATTAGAACATAGTAAGATGTAAGTGTATCCGTCCATTGAATAAATTTACTGAAAAGGGCATTGAGTGATTAAAAGTTAAAAGCGCACTTCGATACACTCATTGGGTCATTGAGTGGTTTCAAAAAGGGCACTTCGATACACTCAAAAGGGCTCTTCGATACACTGCGCCTCTGGCACAGCACTCTGAGACCTTTTTAGCACTCAGTGCCCTTTTCGATAGTATCAAAATGCACTTTTATCCAAACAAAAAAAGCACCGTCTAAGACAGCGCTTTTAATTTATGTTTTATAATAAAAGAGTGATTGTTTGAATAGCTAAGCTTTTATTTCTTCTTCTGACTCTTTGTTTTTTGAATCAAAAACCTTCTTACCTCCATATGCCGCACCAGCTAACAATAACCAGCTAAGGCCGCCATCTATAGGAATACAAGGTGGTGGGAAACAAGGGGGTTTGCCATTACCTCCCCCTGGATTTGGTGGAGGACCTTGTGCTTGCAGGACACTAGGAATGGAAAATAGTAATACAAAACTGAAAGTGGCTAATAGTTTTTTCATCGACTTATTCATTCGGGTGTAAAGGTATTTTAAAAAAATTACAGTTTTACAGTTTTATTAATGAAACCGTCTTTGGTTTTTACTTGTATTAAATAAATACCGTTCAGGTCTTGTAAATTTTGTAATGGATAAGTGCCTGCGTTAGACGCGCCAAAAGAAATTGCTTCTTTTACTTCTTGACCGGCCATATTTAAAATATGGATTTCCACTTGCTGCTGGTTATCATCCAAGGTGTAGTCTACAAACCATTGACCATATGCATTTCTCAGTGACATTTGATGATCTAACTTCTGCTCAAAAGAAGCATCCTCAATTAATTTCTCACATTCTGTATAAGAGTTACTAACAATTAACTCAAAACGATCAGAAGTTCCTTGTGAAGTTTCGAACTGATAGCTTTGCTCAACCGATAAATCAATAGCTTCACTAGTAGTCTTGTCTTTTAAGTAAACACATGAATAATCATTATAAAGCTCATTGAGATTCTCTGCATCAATTTTATAGGTTCCATCTACACCTGCATAAATTTCTATTGGGATAAGCTGACTTTGTTCAAAAGGGTTCAGACTATTAAGAATTAAACCTTCTTCACTATTGGCAGCTTTAGAATAGATGGCCGGAGCTCCTTCTTGTCTGCTCTCCAAATAATAGGCATCATTTTGATCTATATCTTCGGTAGAAATGGCATTAAATTGAATGTTTAACTGATGTTTAAAAGGATTCTGATTGTTGCTGATGCTTAATTTAAAATTCTGAGTAGCCATTTGTCTTCTTAAGAAGGAGGAGGAGTTTGAATTTACTTTAGCTGTTTCAGAAATAACTGCTTCTACAATACCGTTATTAGATTTAAAGATCCAAAATCCTTGGCCAGGAGCTATATCGGGTTTTGAAACTCCACTAAAAAAGTCATAACTGCCATTGTCTGTATTAAAAATATAATAATTATCAGGAACAGTGCCATTAAAATTAATATCATCGTAATCGATAAAACTGTGGTAAGGATTACCCATTAAATTCCATCCTTTATTAATTCTTGTACCGGTTCCAACAACATCTCCTGAATTTGGAACACCAACTACATCAATTGTATCTCCAAAGTAAGAAGTATTGTTATCTCCAAGATAAATATCGTAGCCTCGACCTGGTAATAAGGCTTCCGATGTATCAGTAACAGTTATATGCTCATCAGTCCACCAATTGAACCAATATAGGGTATAAAAAATTGAGCTATCCGGATTAAGAACATTACCATCATTGCCATTTACTCCGCTAATGTAAAGGTCATCATCCCAGTCGGCAGCAGTAGCATTTTCTACAGGTGAAGAAAAATTAGCCCAATCAGCATTTCGAGATGAAATATATCGCTGAACTATAAAGTTGCCACTAAAAGCATCGCTCATACTCTCAAGAATTTGAGAACTTTTGGTCGGGGTAGACCTTAATGTTACAGTATTTGCATTAGTAACATCAAGACCGCCTGAAACGACTTGTAAATTATTAGATATCCCCCAGTCTCCTGAGTCTAAGCTCAATCCGCTGACATTGTTTACAATAAGATTATTTAATTCTAAAGAACTACCTGAATTATTTATAAATAATTGTTGACTTCCAGGACTGTTGAAGATTAAAGTTCCGTTATTACTTGTAAAATTTGACGTATTTTCAAAAATAAGGTCTCCTGCTACGAACAGTGAATCACTACCGTCAAAAGCTAAGCCTGCACCGGACTCTACAGTAAGATCTAAAACTGAAGCATTATTATCAACACTAACCTCAAAAGGAGAAGGAATTGTAACTATATCAGAAGCTCCAGGAACACACAAACAACTCCAAGTTGTCGCGAATTCCCATGAATCGCTAGCAATTGCTGTTATGTTACCAGAAAGCTCACCTAATGTAAAATGGTCTCCATCTGAAAGATTAACTCCAGTAAATTTAATTGAATTATCAATGGCATTATAAGTTCTTCCGGAAGTGTGATAAGAAACTCCTCCATTCGAGAAATCACCGTCATCAGATTCAATAAAGATTGCATAATCAGAAACTGAAGCAAAGCCATTACTACCTAGAAAAAACTCCAGATCAATATTCCCAGGTGAGCCAGTTTTATCTATTTTCCAAACTTGTTCCCATCTCTCTACAGCTCCATTTGGGACAGAATTAGAGGTGTCGTAGCCTGCCCCATCATTGCCAATTAGAATATAATCCCCATTGTTAAGAGTAGATGGATTACTTATTTCTAAGGAATCTTGACCTCTTGAAACAGTATGGTCACCACTTGATTCCATTCCTACACCAATAACGTTATTACCGTAGTTTAAGCCAAATGCATAAAGTTGAAAACTAGCGGTTAAATTGTATTTGGAAGCCAGATATTGACTTATTATTCTTCTTTTAACTCGAGTAAGTCTTTCATTAATTATAATGCATTCTGCAATCTGTCCATCAAAAAATCTATTATTATTAGCATTTGTAGCAATTTTAGAAACGGATGCATTGATTAATTCATTTCTAGTAAAAGTTGAAGATGTATTTGCATCTGTTAATTGGACAGCAGAACCGCTGAGTGAATTGTCTGTAAAGTGAGAAGATACAGAAAAGCTTGCATCAGTTTTACTAGTGTTATAAAATGCATTAGGATTAGAATAAAATGTTGTAAATTTATTTGTGTTCGAAAATAAAATATGTTTATTGAGCGTTAAAAGTCCTTGCAAAGAATTGCCATTAAGTCGTTTGTAAACTAAGAAATTCGTAATTGCATCAGTTGTAATGTGCGAATTAAAAGTCAAAAAGTCACTATTTCCGTCAAATTCAATTACCGGTAGTCCATTAATTTCATTAGTCTTAAAGGTAGGTTGGTCAGCAGAAGTAGTCTGGTCAGCGTTATTGTTATTTCCTGAAAGATCAGTCCATGAATTTACAGGGTCATTGTTTAATAATGTCAAGCTGGAAGCATCCAACCAGGCTTCAATATTAGTAGAGTTCCCAACTCCTCCAGGACCTGTTTGTGCAAACAAGAATAGACTTGTCAGACTGCTGAAAATAAAGAGTATAAAGTTTTTCATACTGATTCAAATTTAATGTTCAAAAGTAAGCTAATTTTCTGTTTTTTTGAGGACTTCCGCCGAAAAACTAGCGATACTTAAAAGTATATATAAAAGGGGATTGTGAATCCATCCAATCAATGTACGCAAGAGCAGATAAATAGTTTCAAAGGAGAAGTCAAAAAAATAGCTGAATAAAGTAATTCCGCCGATTAAACCTAAAATGCCGTAGATGAATAAGGCGAGCTGGTGAGGATATTTTTGTTTGAAGGAGAGTTTTAATCCTAAGGTGGATAAAAGAATAAAGAGAAAAGAGAAAAGAGCGGTGAGTATGACTTTTAGCTTGGTTAAAAAAGCTGGGGAATAATTTTGAAGAAAAGAAATTTCTATTGTTTTGGCATAAAATTGGGTTTCTCCTTTGATGATGGCATTAATGCTTAAAAAAGTAACCTCACGAAGGTAGCTTCCAGCAAAAAGCAGGAGTAAAAAGAGGAACCATATTTTCCAGCGAACTACCATAGTGGCATAAGTTTGAAGTAGGGGGTTGGGTTGAAAATGGATAAAAGAAAAAGGATAAAGGATAAAAGAATCACGACATCGAATTTTGATTCTTTGAAAAGATGTTCGTAATAGAATTGGATAGCTGATATTTTGGAATAAAGTGGCGAATCCGTTCTTGTAAGCGCTATAAAACGTGTTTTCTTGAGCTTTCTAAAGTAAACAAGATTAACTAGAATAGTCATATTAAAAGCAAATTTTCCAGTGTACTACCATTTTTTCTGTTGATAGATTTTAATACGTAACATCCACAACAAAAAAATGCAGCCATAAACAAAGAGGGTAAAGGTATAGGAATGGTGAAAATCCAAACTTTCCGGATAGTATTTTACAATTAAGGCTAAACTCACCACCCGAATAACATTCAAAAAATGAATCATTAAAATACCAATACCGGTAAAAAGGAGTTTAAACCACCACTTCCCCTTAAATACGATTAAAAAGGCAGTAAATAAAATAAACAAACTCAGGCCATCGCATGGATTTCCTATGACTACCCCACTAGTACCTTGTATTCCAAAATGGTATTGATATCCAGTTGTTGCTTCTTCAATCAGTTCATATCCTAGCCCCTGTAAAATACTTTCAGAAGCGCCTATTATAGCATAAATGAGTTGGGAGTCAATAGTGGTGTATTGACTCAGCAAATAATCGTAAATACCTTGTAAGATCAAATAAGCTCCTAACATTTTTGCTACGAATAAAACAGCTGTTTTATTCGTTTTTAACCAGTCGTTGATTTGTTGGAGTTGTTTCATTTAGAGTGCAAAATAACTTAATAATTTGTTGCTGAACACTTAAAAAGGCTCTTCGATACACTTATTGGTGCATTTCGATACTATTTCAAAAAGGTCACTGAGTTCTTAAAAGGTCTCAGAGTGTCAAGCCTTTGGCGTGATGTATCGAAGAGCCCTTTTGAGAGTATCGAAGTGCACTTTTTGAAATCACTCAATAACCCAATAAATCACAAATGAACTTTCTCAAAATCACTAATCAGTGTCCTTTCTCAATTAATCATTATTCTGGAACTAAAAAAATGCTCAAACCGCTTTTATGGCTGCCCGCCCAATGTTAAAAATTATCTGGTTCATTACGATTTAATTAATCTTTTCAAAATGACATTCGCGCGTCTTCGATGCTGTTTCATATTTTAGTTATGAGATAAGAAGAAAAATCACAAGAAATACGATTGATTATTTTGAATTCTAATGTAAACTAAAAGATTTTGAAAAAATCTATATTGTCCCTTGAAGAAATTTTCTAAAAATTTTCGCAGTTTTCGCATTAAAAAAATTAACTGTTTGAGTCCGCCTAAAGGGGATGAGTTTTGATTTTTGCGAGGACTAAGAATTGAATTTTTGAAAAATTTATTCACAGAACGAGCTTTTTTGGTTCTTTTTTCGCGGCGAAAAAAGAAAGAATTTAAACTTTAATTAGATTGTTTTAGATTGTTGAGGTAACAATTTCTTTAACAATTATCATATAAAGTAAAACAGCTACTAAAATGAGCACAGCATGACGCATTGCTTATGAACCATGAATAACACCAGAGACCTCACCCTGAATCCTGTCTCGAGCTTGACGAAGGGTTAGTTCTGGGTTTGCCATAACTTACGCTAAAAAAGTTTAGTTTTAACTTGCAATCTTTTAGCTTGTTAGTTTTAGAAAAGGGCAAGCTGTTGAGCAGTAGCTTATTTATGAACCGGGAGGAATGTATATTTTTTCTAAATTCGTTACGTGTTTTTTCCTATGATATAAATCAATTAACGATCAATTTTGCTGTTTAATTCACTGGATTTCGCGATTTTCTTACCTATTGTATTTGTGCTGTATTGGTTTGTTACGCAGCGCAATTTGCGTTGGCAAAATGCCTTGATTGTATTAGCCAGTTATGTTTTCTATGGTTGGTGGGATTGGCGCTTTTTGTCACTAATCATATTCAGTACCTTGGTGGATTTTTGGGTAGGTATCCAGTTAGAAAAAAGCGATGTTGACCGAAATCGAAAGAGCTTACTTTGGATAAGCATCTTGGTTAATTTGGGCTTTTTGGGTTTCTTTAAATATTACAATTTTTTTGCGGAAAACTTTGTAGCAGCTTTTACCTTTTTTGGTGCTGAAATTCAATCCAATACCTTAAATATCATTTTACCGGTAGGCATTAGCTTTTACACTTTCCAAACGATGAGTTACACCATTGATGTGTATCGCAAAAACTTAAAACCAACCAAAGACTTTGTTGTCTTTGCAGCTTTTGTTAGCTTTTTTCCACAGCTCGTTGCTGGCCCAATTGAGCGAGCAAGCAATTTGCTTCCTCAATTTTATCATAAGCGGAAGTTCATCTATGCAAAAGCAGTGGATGGTATGCGGCAGATCTTATGGGGCTTGTTTAAAAAAGTAGTGATTGCTGATAATTGTGCGCTTTATGCCAATGAAATATTTAACAATTATGCCAATTATAATGGAAGTACCTTACTCTTAGGCGCCGTTTTCTTTGCTTTTCAGATCTATGGTGACTTTTCTGGCTATTCAGACATCGCTATTGGAACGGCTCGATTGTTTGGTTTTGAGCTCATGCAAAACTTTGCTTTTCCTTATTTTTCAAGAGACATTGCCGAATTTTGGAGGCGTTGGCACATTTCGCTTTCTACTTGGTTTAGAGACTATGTTTATATCCCACTTGGAGGAAGTAGAGGAGGGATATGGATGAAAATACGAAACATCTTTATTATTTTCATCATTAGTGGGTTTTGGCATGGAGCCAATTGGACCTTTATTATTTGGGGGGCATTGAATGCAATCTACTTTTTGCCCTTATTGTTGACCAAAAGAAATCGAAAAAATACCGATGTGGTGGCTGAAAATAACTTCTTACCAAACATTAAAGAACTTTTTTTAATGGGGATTACATTTGGTTTAACTGTTTTGGCTTGGATTTTCTTTCGAGCAGAAAGTCTTTCTCATGCGTTTGATTATTTGAAGACAGTTTTTAGTAAAAGTCTTTTTATTTTTCCTGAAACAACAAATCTTTTTAATTTAAAGGTGATTGGGCTTTTGATTGTAATTTTTTTAATTATTGAATGGATTGGAAGGAAAGATCAATTTGCAATTTCACATTTAGTTTTAAAATGGAAAAGTCCTATTAGATATGTATTTTATTACGCTATTTGCATAGCCATTATTTGGTTTGGTAGTAAAGAACAGCAATTTATTTATTTTCAATTTTAGTTAATGAAAAAATTTATTCTAAAATCATCATTCTACTTATTACCAATTGCTTTATTGCTAATTAGTCATTTGTTGTATTTTGGTTTTCCACCTCCAAGATTATCAGAAAGTATATCTTTTAACACAAAAATTTTAAATATTAAAAATAACCATTTCAATAAACAAGTTGACGTTTTAGCATTTGGGTCTTCCATGTCCCTGAATAATATTCATACAAAAACTATAAAAAAAATATTTAACTCTAGCTATTTAAATATTTCATCATGGGGACAAAATATTGAAGAGGATTACAATTTGATTAAGATTTTTACTAAAATTTATGAACCTCAAACAATAATAATTTCAACCAGCATTATGGACTTCAATGATTTAAGCAAAAATATTAATTATGAGCTATTAGATGATTATTTATTTGGTACTGGATTGTTAGTCTATAAGAAACTCAACTTTAAATATTTATTAGAGGCATCAACTAGTTTTTATAGTAAACGAAGTGATAGATTTAGTTATTCAAGTTTATTTTACGATGATTGCGGAGGAGTAAATTTTGAAACTGTTGATTTTATAATCGATTCTACACGTTGGTCAGGAAGAACCTTAAATGAGAAGGACATCAATTTAGTTCAATACCATTACCTAGATAGTATTTCAAAGTTCTGTAAAGGAATGAATATTGAATTAATAGTTATTCAAAGTCCTTATAGAGTTGGCTATTATTCAAAATTAATTGATTCATCTTTAAATATTTTGTCCTCTCATTCGAATAAAGTTGATTCAATACTCAGGAAATCCAACTCTATATTTATAGATTCAAATGTCCAAAATTGGGATGATAGCTTATTTGTAGATTATAGCCATTTGAATAAGGAAGGTTCAAAACTCTACACAGAGTTTTTTTTAAAAGAAAAAACAGGAAACAAATGAGCAATATTTAGTTTTAGAAAATTAGAGGTTGGAGTATAGAATTTGGACTTTAATTCAAAGTTCTTTCAACTGAATGATTAATTTCCGAACTATAAACAACTTTAGTTTTTGAATTAAAATCTATTTTGCAATTGATTCTAAAAAGTACTTTTTAGCATTATTTAGGTTTTATATTTTCTTCCAAATATTGTAACTGTTCCAATGATTTCTGTAATATCATAATTTGTCTTGACACAATATAATATCTCTGTGATAAAAGATAAACACTCTACAACTTTTTGGACGTGGCTATTTTCCTTAAATTTTATTTACTAACTATTCAATATAGGAAAATCTATTACTCCTAAATTTGAAAGGTATTAAGTTGGGTCGACATCTTATCTAAAACTTTGCCTCTTAAGGCCATCTAAATTATTCAATATTTTTATGGCAAATTCGGTATTATAATTTGTACTTTCAAGACCAAGTAAGCCTTAAAAGTTTTAAAAAAGGTTTAGTTTTAATGTTTTTCGAGCTTCATTTTCGAGAAATCAAATTGTCAAATGTGCAAACAATTCAACTATTACTTCATTTTTTCTCAAAATGAACTTTTGATTATTTCCAAACATATTATTGCAATTCACAGTTTTTTTAATTTTTGAAAAAAATGATGATTTCTGTCGATTATCACATTTGCGTGAACGAATCATTATCTACTAAACTTAATTTATAAGAATAAATTAATCATTATAGTATTAACGCTGAACAATTTTAGGATAAGTTATTCCTCTCAAAAATGAAGGAAATATCTTTTTAATTTTCTTTTCTTTGTGAGCGAATGTTATTTGAATTCTCTTAATGCAAAACGGATTGTCTTCTCCTACTTTTCAACTAGACCCTAAGGTGTTTTTAACTTACTTGATTCGCTATTGGTATTTAATTGCAATAGGCATGTTGGGTGGATTGATTTATGCTTATTACCAAGTGCGCTATACGCCAGCCACTTATTCTGTAAACTCCCGCATGTTAGTAAAGGATGAGTATTCCTCTTGGGGGCAAGAGTATTTTTTACCGGGCATGGAATTGGTCAGCGGCAGAAATCGATTGGTGAATGAAATTGGCATTATTCGCTCCTTTCCTCTTATGGAGAAAGTGGCTTTAGAATTAGATCGGAAGATTCACTACTACAAAATAGGCAACATTAAAACCACTGAAATGTATCCGCTTGCCGATTTTAAAGTGGAAGTGCTAGAGGGAGAGGCAAAAGGCAGTTACTTTATTGATTTCCCAAAAAAAGGTATCTATAGAATCGCCCAATCTCATGAAGGCTTGAGCGAAGCAAAAGAAAATTTGCTGACAAGCTCCTATGAGATAAAGGGTGCAAAGCTTAAAATAAGTGTTCGAAGCAACGGGGTGTATGCAGATGATGATTATCGCTTTAGTTTTTTGACCACCGATGCCCTTGCGAGGGCATTACAAGGATCAATAAAAATAGACGTAGAAAACCAAGAATCCTCTATCCTTATTTTGAGTCATAATGGGAGAACACCTGAAAAATCAATTGATTATCTGAATGCGCTCATGCATACTTATATAAAATGGGGAAAGGAACAAAACAATGAAATTGTGTTGAATACCATTGCTTTTGTTGATCAGCAATTGACGAAGATTGCCGATTCACTGGTGAAGACAGAGTACCTTTTGGAGCAATTTCAAAAATCCAACTTTGAGGAACGTATTTATCCTACTTCCGAAGACAATAATAATGTACAAATCGTCTTGGAATTGGAAAGTCAATTGAGTCAGCGCTTAATTCAACGTGAATATTACTTGGCCTTGATTCAAGCATTAGAAAATGAGGCCTTTAATTCTTTTCCCTCCTCAGCTGTTTTTGGCTTTTCAGACCCCAATCTCGATCAAATGATTATGGCCTTGCAAAAGGGAATTGAGGAAAAGCGGCAAATGGCTTTTGATTTAAAAACAAATAGCGATTTGATTGAGCGACAAGAGTTAAAAAATGAGAAAAACAAAGAAGGGCTGAAGGAGTTTGCAGCCAATAGTGCTCAGCGATTAGAAGACTTAATTGATCAATTGAAGCGGAAGATTATTTTGGAAGAGAACAAAGTTTTGAGAATTCCGAAAGAACAGCGGAAGTACTTGACCTTAAAACGTGAAAATAAGTTGTTGAGTGATTTATACACCTTTTTATTGAACAAGCGATCAGAAGCTAGTATTGCTGAAGCCTCTAATGTGGCGAAGGCGCAAATTTTAGATTTTGCTAATAGGTATAGAGTAAGTTATTTAGGACCTGTATCCTCTTCCATATATGGCTTTGGTGTTTTTACAGGCCTCTTTATTCCTTTTGGGATAATTTTACTTATATACTTTTTGAATACAAAGATTGTTGATCCTTCAGATTTAGAAAAAGTGACTAATATTCCGCTTTTGGGTTCAGTGGGTTTTCGCAAAGATTTGAACAATAACTTGGTGGTTTCCGGAAATTTGAAATCGGTAATGGCAGAGTCTTACCGAAGTATTCGAACCAACCTCAACTTTATGACAGCGGGGAAAGAAAATATTAAAATTTTAATCACCTCTTCCATTTCAGGTGAAGGTAAAACCTTTACCTCTATTAACCTGGCGGCCATTTATGCTGCCAGTGGTAAAAAGACCATCATTTTGGGAGCTGATTTAAGAAAGCCCAAGATTTATCAAGATTTTGGGTTAACAAACACTGTTGGTTTGAGCTCCTATTTGATTAAAAAAGAAAACTTAGAAACGGTGATTCAGAAAACCAAGGTGGAACATCTTGACCTAATTTCTGCTGGGCCAATTCCGCCTAATCCAGCGGAATTAATTGAATCGAATCGCATGGATGAGTTGATTCATGAACTGGAAAAAGAATACGAGGTAATTATTATTGACTCCCCGCCTTTAGGCTTGGTTACCGACTCCCTATTACTTAAAAAGTTTGCTGATGCCGGTTTATACATTGTACGCCATAACCACACTAAAAAGACTCACCTAAATAACGTCAATCAATTGTACAATGATGGTGTTTTGACTAAAATGGGCATCGTAGTAAATGCCGTCCAACAGAAACGAGGATTAAATTATGGAGGGGCGTATGGTTACGGCTATGGCTATGGATATGGATACGGTTATTATTCAGACGATAAAGTTTAAAGTACAGGCTTAGAATGGCAGAATTAATTATTAGTTCAAATCGGAAAGTTTCTTTTCTACAGTCGTTTAAAGATTTGTGGTACTATCGCGACTTATTATTCATACTAGCTTGGAGAGATTATAAAGTAAGGTATGCGCAAACTTTTTTAGGTTTTGTGTGGGCATTTGTTCAACCCTTGGTGACTTTATTGATTTTTACTTTAGTTTTTTCCAGAATAGCCAAAGTGGATACTGGTGATGTACCTTACCCAATTTTTGCCCAATCGGGTATGTTAGCTTGGACTTATTTTGCTTTTTTAATTTCCCAAGCAGGAAACTCAATTACTGGTGCACAAGGAATGATCAAAAAGATTTACTTTCCGCGATTAGTAATTCCTATAGGGAAAGCACTAGTTGGCTTGATAGATTTTGCGATCAGCTTCTTAATTTTAATAATAATTGGAGTGTATTATGAATTCGTGCCTTCTAAAAATGTTGTTTTTCTACCCTTTTATCTGTTATTGGTGATAGTTGGAGGATTAGGAATCGGAATATGGATTTCGGCACTAACCGTAAGGTACCGTGACTTTAAGCATGTAATCCCCTTTATGGTGCAATTAGGTATGTATATTTCTCCTGTTGCTTATGGTGCAACTATGGTTCCTGAAAAATATCAATGGCTATACGCCATAAATCCCATGGTTGGAGTAATAGAAGGGGTAAGATGGTGCATTATTGGAGGGTCAGCACCAACTGATCTAATTTACTTCTCTGCTAGTATTATGCTGTTGCTCTTTGTGAGCAGTATCTTTTATTTTAAAAAAGTAGAACGAATTATGGCTGATATTATATAAAGATGAAGTTAATTGAAGTAAAGAACGTGAGTAAAGAATATCACTTAGGATCTGTCGCCAAAGACTCTATAGTTGATTCAGTTAAAATGCTATTTAATAGAAAAAGTAAAGCAAAAGAAGAATCTTTTTGGGCGCTTAAAGATATTAGTTTTGATTTAAATGAGGGAGAGGTGCTTGGTATCATTGGGAAAAATGGCGCAGGGAAAAGTACTTTATTGAAAGTTCTTTCCAGAATAACTGAGCCAACCTCTGGTGAAATTAAAATAAAGGGAAGGGTAGCTTCACTTTTAGAGGTAGGAACTGGTTTTCACCCTGAATTGAGTGGACGGGAAAATGTTTTTCTTAACGGGTCAATTTTAGGCATGCAACGCAAGGAAATAAAAGCCAAATTTGATCAAATTGTTGACTTTGCGGGAGTAGAAAAGTTTATTGATACGCCTGTTAAGCATTACAGTAGCGGGATGTATGTTCGCCTGGCATTTTCTGTTGCGGCACATTTAGAACCTGAAATATTAATAATAGACGAAGTGCTGGCGGTTGGTGATGCTGATTTTCAAAAAAAATGCTTGGGGAAAATGAAAGATGTTGCCGGGCAAGGAAGAACAGTTTTATTTGTTAGCCATAACATGGCGGCAGTAAAAAAGCTATGTGATAAAATACTTGTACTTAATCATGGGAGAGTAGCCAAGTATGGAACTGTGGACGAATCAATAGGGTATTATTTAAATCAAGGGTCAAGTGAATTGGATGGTATTTACAAAGGCGAGAATGTATTAAAAGACGGAGTCAAAATTAATTACTTGCGTTTGATAGATAAAAACGGAAATATTAGCAGTCATTTTACAAATTTTGAAAAAATCAAAATTCAATTATCCATCTTTATTGAAAGGGATATTAGAGATTTAAAGATTCGTTTGATGCTGACTTATCAAACTGGTACTGAGGTTTTAACAACTTTTCATAATGATACTAGAGAATTGCCTTTCGCACAAGGCGATAATATTTTAGAAGTCGAAATACCAGAAAATTTAATGAATAAAGGGTTTTATTTTTTATCTGTTTCAATAGGGGTTCATAAACAAAAATGGATACTTGATGAAGAGGGAGTTATTAAGTTTGAAGTTGATTTTGTAACAAAAAATAATAATTTATTACAAGCTAATAATAGAGGAAGTGCAATTGCTCCTTTGCTCGATTGGAAGTTAATTAATTAAATAATATGTGGCTAATTTGTATAGGATCAAAACGTTCAGGTTCAACGTTGCAATATAATATCGTCTCAAAAGTTGTTGAACTTTCAAATATTGGGATAAGAATTCCTTTTCATAAAGCAGAAGATTTTGATTTACTCAAAGAAAAATATAAATCTGAAGATAGATTTAAAGTTATAAAGACGCATCAACATGGTGCTGCCTTGAGACAGTTAGTTCAAGATGATGATGCAATTTACTTTCATTGTTACCGTGATATTAGAGATGTAGTTGTTTCATATTTTAATAAAGGTTGGGCAAGTAGAGCAGACGGAAGTATAAAATCAATTGTCAATGATTACTTAGACAATTACCAAGAAATAAATCAGCTTTTTGAAAATGGGAGTAATTTTCATTCTAGAAAATATGAAGACTTTGTTTTTAATATTAAAGATGAGGCAAACTATATTGCAAGTAAATTAGATATTAAGTTGTCTGATGTTCAATTAAGTGAAATTGAGAGTGAATTATCTATTGAAAAATTAAAAGAAGAGCAAGGTCATATATCAAATAAAGTCAATGTTCATAATCAGGTATTTGATAATAAAACACTTTTGCATGAAAACCACATTAACAATGGAAGTGCCCAGCAGTTTAAAAATGCGCTAAAAGGCAGTGAAATAATAGCAATTGAAGCTATAGCATGGAAATGGTTAATTACTCATAAATATAATCTATGTTTTCCGGGAACTGACCTGTTTTTATCATTAAGTCAGCATGCTGATGACTATATTGCCTGGCAACTATTAGGCAAGAAAACTAATGGAACTGTAATTGAGATAGGTGCTTTTGATGGAGCACATTTAAGCAATAGCTTCAGTTTAGCTAAAATGGGTTGGAAGTCGATTTGTATAGAACCCAATCCAGAAATATTTGATTACTTGTTGAAACATCGACCTGAGTCTCTAAATGTAAATGCTGCTATTGTTAGTTCAGACCAAATAAAATCAATAGATTTTTATATAGAAAAAACGGGTGTTTTATCAGGCTGTGATTATGATGAGGAAGATGTTAAACGCCGACACATAAATAGAGGGCTTGATTATGTCCCACCCAGAAGGGTTCAAGTGGCAGCTAAGACAATGAATCAAGTGTTCAATGACTTTAAAATACAAAAAGATGAGATAGACATAGTTTCGATTGATGTAGAAGGTTTTGAATTAGAAGTATTAGGAGGTTTGGATATACAAAAGTACAAGCCAAAACTTTTTATTATTGAGGCTAACGATCTGATTCAAAAAGAAAAAATTTTAGATTTTTTTGAAGATTTTAAAGACTATTTACATATTGGCGATAATCATCAAAATATGTTTATTGTTCGGACCGATGCTATTAGAAAAAAAACATTAAGAAAGTTAGATTTTGAAAATTATATTAAAGCAGAGCAATATCATCCGGTTGATGTTACATTGGTAATTGGATCTGTAAAGCCTCTCTTTAGATTTACCAAAGGTGGGAAAAAATTACAAAGAAGGTTTAAACTTTTCTAAGCTTATTATGGTAAATATTGCACATATAGTTAATCCTGTTAATATTTCTTCCACTTCTGATTTATTTGAAGCACAGCCAGTTACTTTTGAAAGTATGTTGAATGCGAAGAAGTATTCAAAGTTTAAAGAGAATATATTTCAATATGCTATAGGTTTTGATGAAGATATACCGGTTTTTCCAAATGAATTTATTCAACTGCCTTCAATGAAAAGAAGTATATTGGATACAGGGAAGTTTGCGAAAAAAAGAAAGTTGCCATTAATTAAAGATATATTACTACCTCTACTTAAGGAGGAACAAATTGATTACATTATTTATACAAATGTTGATATAGCTGTTTTGCCTTTTTTCTATGATTTTATTTTTGATAAAATTTCAAGAGGCAGTGATAGTTTGATTATCAATAGAAGAGTTATTGATAAAATTGATTCATCATCTGCAATGTTTGCTGAAATTGGAGATCCTCATCCTGGCTATGATTGTTTTGTTTTTAAAAAAGAAATTTTAAATTCATTTAAGTTTGAGAATGTATGTATTGGAGCAAACTGGATTGGAAGAACCATGTTATCAAACCTTGTTGCTTTTAGTTCTAAACTAGAAATTCTTAAAGATAAACATTTGACTTTTCATATAGGAGATGATGGTGCTTGGTTAAGTAATGATTTTTCTGAATTTGATAAGAATAATAAAAAAGAAACGTATAAAGTAATTGAATACCTTCAGAAAGTGGTAAGCAATGAGGAACTGGAAAAATCTTTAGCAGAAATACTTGACTTTATGGATAATTTTGGAATTAAGAGGATAAAAAAACCTAGTATCATAAAACGTGTAAAAAATAAAATAATTTATCTTCTAAAATGATTCCTGTAACCAAGCCGTATTTGCCCAAACAAGAGAATTACTTGAAATATGTTGCCGGTATTTATGAAAGTCAATGGCTGACCAATAACGGCCCCTTGGTGCAGGTATTTGAACAACAATTGAAGGATTATTTAAAACTAAATAATTTGCTTTATGTGGGTAATGGAACCATCGCTTTGCAGTTGGCCATAAAAGCCTTGGGATTGAAAGGTGAGATCATTACTACCCCTTTTTCTTATGTGGCAACCACTTCCAGTATTGTATGGGAAGGTTGTGAACCGATTTTTGTTGATATTGATGAAAAAAGCTTAAACATTGACCCAAATAAGATTGAAGCAGCCATTACCGACAAAACTTCTGCCATTTTAGCCACCCATTGTTTTGGAAATGCCTGTGATATTGATTCGATTGATCTAATTGCTAAAAAGCATAATTTAAAGGTAATCTACGATGCTGCGCACTGTTTTGGAACTAGTTACAAAGGAAAGAGTGTTTTTGAATATGGCGATATTAGCACAACGAGCCTTCATGCTACCAAACTAATGCATTCGGTGGAAGGGGGAGTAGTTTTTTCTAAAAACAAAAGTTTAATTGAACGATTGGCCTATATGCGAAATTTTGGGCATGATGGCCCGGAAAAATTTAATGGGGTAGGTATCAATGCCAAGAATTCTGAATTTCATGCTGCCATGGGACTTTGTGTGTTGGAAGATATTGATTTAATTCTTTGCAAGCGTAAAAGACAATCGGAAGTTTATGATGAATACCTGAACGGTTTACTCCTTCAAAAGCCTCAAATCCAAAAAGATTGTAATTTTAATTATGCTTATTACCCCATTCTGTTCAAGGATGAAAGAATTGCTCTTCAAGTAAAGGATGATTTAAATGCCCAAAATATTTATTCTCGACGTTATTTTCACCCTTCTTTAAGTAGCTTAGATTATGTCCATTCAATACAAACCCCGGTTTCTGATGACTGTGCTGCTCGTATCTTATGCTTACCCTTGTATCATGAACTAGAAAGTCAAGTTCAAAAGAAAATTACAAGAATAATTAAAGACACATTAATTAATGCTTGATTATAATTTTGCATTTATATTAGGAAACCCCCGTTCTGGCACTTCACTTTTGCGTTTGATGTTAAATGCACATAAGAATATTATAGCTCCACCGGAGTGTGGGTTTATGCAGTGGTGGCATAAAAAGTATTGTTATTGGGAAGAAGGAGATAACTTTTCTAAGCAGCTAGATGAATTTATTGAGGATCTTTTTACTAGTAAAAAGATTGAGACATGGAATATTATTGCTAGTGACTTGAAAGAGTATATTCAAAAAAAAAGGCCTAAAAATTACAATGAGTTATCAGCTTGTGTTTATTTAACTTATGGGACTAAAAGAAAACACGCTAAATGTTTAATTGATAAAAACAATTATTATATTCAACACTTAGAGTTGCTTACTGAAATGTGGCCAAAAGCGAAGTTTATTCACTTGATTCGAGACGGAAGAGATGTAGCTTGTTCGTACAGAGGAGTGAATAAGTTAGAAACAAAATCAGCATATAAACCTATTTTGCCTCAGAAGATAGAAGATATTGCTGAAGAATGGGTGCAAAACAACATGCTTATTAATCAACTTTCTACTAAGTATGAGTATCTGCTGATTCGTTATGAGGATTTACTTAATGATTCAAAGAATTCGATGATTAAAATATGCGAATATTTAGGTTTGAGTTTCGACAGTCAAATGCTAAGTTATTATGAAAGCAAAGAGAAATTTTTAACTGAACCTGAAGAAACGTTGGATTGGAAACAAAAAACCAAAGAGAAGCCGGACTCTAAGCGAATTGGTCAATATCATTCGGCTTTAAATGAAGTCGAAGTAGCAATTTTTGAAAGTATTGCTGCCAAAGAGTTAAAAAAGTATGGATACAACAAATGAACGTCCGCTTATAAGTGTTCGATTAATGACCTTTAATCATGCTGCATACATAAGAGATGCAATGGATGGAATCATGAAGCAAGAAACCAGTTTTTCTGTTGAAGTGGTAGTTGGGGATGATTTTTCCACGGATGGAACTTTAGATATCATAAGAGAATACAAGGATACTGGGGATATAAAAATCAAAATTTTGGACCGTGAAGAAGGGGGGGAGTATTGGATAATGCGCCAAGAAAAAGGTCGCTTGTATAATTTTTCCAATATTCTAGATAATTGTAAAGGTAAATACATTGCCCTATTAGATGGAGATGACTATTGGACGGATTCATTGAAATTGCAAAAACAGGTGGATTTTTTGGAAGAAAACCAAGAGTTTAATATTTGCTTTCATAAAGTAAATGTTTTAAAAGGAAATGAATTTGTATCTGATGATTATGTTGAAAGCCGATACCCAAGCCATAAGAATTCGGTAGCTGATTTATTCGATCTTTTGAGGCATGATAATTTTATTCATACACCATCTGTCGTTTTTAGGAATACAGGAGAGTCTTTGCCCATTGAATTTTTTCATAGTCCGGTGGGAGATTACTTGCTACACATAACCAGTGCGCATTATGGAAAAATAAAAAGATTTGATGAAAAGATGGCTGTTTATCGTAAGGGCGCTGGTATATATAGTACAATAAGTAAGCAGGAGAAATTAAAAAAAGTAATTATGTATCAAGCATGCATCTTATCTTATTTAAAAAATGATGAAGCAAAAGAAATTGTTTTAAATCAGATTTCTCAATCCATCAATAAAAGCTATGCAGTTGAGTCTTTGTTGGCAAAAGAAATTAGTTTTAGAAATCTTATAAAATTGTTCATTATAAAATTAAGGCAGTTAATGAAAAGCAATGAAAGTTGAAAAAAAACAAGCTTTAATATCAGTTGTCATACCAACTTATAATCAAACTAATTTCATTGATGAGACCTTACGGTCAGTCATATCTCAAAGCTACAAGAATTTGCAAATTATCGTTGCGGATGATTGCTCCACTGATGGAACTGTAGATAAGCTGAAGCAGTATGTAGCTCAAGATCAAAGAATTGAATTGCTATTAAGCGAAGTTAATTTGGGTATACCGACCAATTTTAATCGGGCTTTTGATGCATGCACTGGTGAGTTTGTTGCTTTTTTGGGAGGAGATGATATCATGCTTCCAGAAAAGCTTGAGACTCAAGTCCGCTTTTTAAAAGAGAATAAAGAATATGTATTGGTGCAGTCAGATATGGAATTGTTTGATAGCCAGAGTGGAAAAACTGTCAAGTTGCTTTCAGATAACGGTGTTATTCCAACAAAGCCATTAGATTGGGCATTAAAAGTGGATTGGAATTTTGAAAATAAATATTCCGGTGTATTGCCTTCCTCTTGTTTAGCTAGAGCAGACTATTACTTAGCTGCGCGCTATTCCGATGCGCTTTACCTGAAACATGAATTACTCTTTACGATTGAATGTTATTGCCGAAACCCAAAAGGAAAGTGGGGCGTCATTCCCAAAGTTTTAGGACGATATCGCTTGCATGAAACTAATTTTTCACAAACAAAAAATGCTAATCAGAGCATTTTAATGGAAAGCTTTAAGTTGGCCGAAATGGCAAGAACAAAATGCAATCACATCCGTGAACGAGTGAATGAGTTTGAGTTTTTTACCGCTTACAAAGCGATCTTATTTAGTCAAGCGAAAACAAAAAATGAGTCAACAGTTTGTCTTCAAATTTTCAATAGTTATGCAAATAAGCAACAAAAAATTGGCTTAAAAGTAGGACGAATTCTAAATAAACTTGGTTTATTGGGACTATACTTGCAATTGAATCGAAGGTTTAAGTATTTTAGTAGTGAACAGTAATTTGATATATGTTGGAGGATTACCCCGATCAGGATCTACTTGGTTAGGCAATGTAATCGGAGCTCATTCTAAAGTGAGGTATTATCATGAGCCGTTTCATCCCGGAAGAAATCATAAGCTTAACCCATTCAATAACTTTTTTCAATACCTAAGCCAAAATTCCAATACTGAGTTGGCAAAAAAAGCCTCTTTTTATGTCGAACAACTTACTTTGTTTAGTGTACCGCGATTATACGATGTACAAGATATTAGAAATCAACGAAAAATTAGTTTTTGGTATCATTTCTTGCATAAGCAATACTCTCAATTCAAACAACAAGTTCCTTTAATTAAAGATCCCCCAGCTATACTTATATCTGAATGGTTGGATAGGCATTTTGATGTTAAAATGATTTTTACTATTCGACATCCTGCAGCCTTTGTGAATAGTTCTAAAAAGGCCAAATGGCATTATGGGTTTCAGACGTTTTTGCATCAGCCAGAACTGATGGAAGATTATTTATTCTCCTTTGAAAAAGAAATGAACGCCGACATTGCTTTAGGGGAGCAAAAGTATTCACTTGAAAATGCAACACTTTTTTGGCGAATCATGCAGCATGTTATAAACGAATATTACCGAAAGTATTCAGAGTGGTTTTTTGTTCGTCACGAAGATTTATTAATCAATCCGATAAAGGAGTTTGAAAAGCTATTTGATTTTATAAATCTTGAAATGGATCAATCTGCTAAAAATTATTTGAATCAGTCGATAAAAGTAGATGATGGGACTAATAAAGCTCGATTAAAGCGAGATCCAAAAGAGGTGTTGACAGAATGGAAACAAGGACTAAGTAAAGCTGAAATTGAGTACATTAAAATCTCTAGTCAATCTGAATGGGAGTTGTTTTACTCTGAAAGTGATTGGTGAAATGAAGAAATCTATTTTAATAAAAGTTTAGGTGGTCTTTTGATTAATGAAAGGGTATTTTTGCTGCTTTTAAGGACTTAGTAAAATGAAAATTAAAGAAGTATTTAGTAGGTTAAGCGGCTATTGGCTCTATAAAAGACGTTACCTTCCAATCGGGATTGATTTATTCGTCGATTTAAAGCAGTTTTTTAAGGAACAGCAATTAAAGGTAGTTTTTGATGTGGGTGCTAATGAAGGTCAAACGATTGAACAGTTTAGAAACTACATTTCTTTTGGTCAATTAATTTCATTTGAGCCTGTACCTTCAACTTTTAATTTATTGAGTAAAAATGTAAGAGATTCAGATCGCATTGTTATTGAAAATATCGGACTGGGTGCTGAAGCTGCAGAAATGGATGTAATGATTAATGAACATAGCGCCTTAAATTCCTTAAAGTTAAATGAAGGTGAGCAATTAACTGGCGAAAAAGAAAGAGTAACTATTGATACACTAGATAACTACTTTAATAAAAATCATTTGCCAGAAATTAGTTTTTTAAAGATTGATACGGAAGGTTTTGAAATGGAGGTGCTGCAAGGTGCTGAAAAAACCATAAAAGAAGGAAAAATTAAATACATCTACTGTGAAGTTGGTTTTGATGAGCAAAACAAAAGACATACACCCTGGCAGAAATTACATGAGTATTTAGTTCCATTGGGTTATCGTTTTGTTGCCCTTTACGATATGAGTTATAAGGTGTTTAAAGATCATTCAGGGAATGCACTTTACGTGCTTGAAGCAAAAAAAAGTTGATAATTGGTTTATAATGAGTGATTGTACCATATTAATTTTAACCTACAAAGGGAAACATCATTTAGAGCATTTATTACCAACTGTTCGAAATACAATTCTAAATAGTTCCGAATATTCTATAGACGTACTGATTGTTGACAATGGCTGTGATGAGCCTACCAAGAATTTTGTAAAAGAATCTTTTCCGGAATTTCGTTTAGAGTGGTCGCCCAAGAACGATTACTTATTTTCATTGAATCAATATGTGCTTCAATTAAATTCAAAATTTGTATATATCCTGAATGATGACATTCGTCTTCACCCTGAGGTTATAAATGAAAGCCTTCCAATGATAATGAATGACGCTCAGTTGTTTTCGGTTGGGTTTAAAGTTTTAGATTGGGAAGGAGTAAATACTACAATTAGCGTACGAAAATTAAAAATTTCAAATGGATGGTATCAGTCATTTTTTGTTCCCTTTAAAGATCAACAAATAAGATACTCATTATATGGTGCTGGAGGGGCTGCAGTATTTCGTACTGCTTTTTTTAACACATTAGGCGGCTTTAATAATCTCTATCGTCCAGCTTATGCAGAGGATTTGGATATAGGTCATCGAGCCTGGCATCGAGGATGGCCATCAATTATTAATCCCAGGGCCATCTTATATCATCGCGAAGGAGGAACAATTCATGAGCAGTTTACCTCAGATGCATTAGAGCAAAAAGTACGCAAAAATCAGTTCCTTTGGATGTGGAGAAATGGGAGAAAACCTGGTTTCATTATTCTCTTTTTTCTATTGCTTCCAATGCGCTTATTTAGTTGGCGAAAAACAAATAGAAATCTTTATCTTGCGCTCCGTATGGCCTTGAAGGATTTTCCAAAAGCCATTTTTCAGCGCTGGAACAATCCAAAACAACAATGCAAGGATGCTGAAATTATTGAAAAATTGAATCAAGTTTATGAAATTAGAAAGTAAACGCATACTCATTACCGGTGGAACAGGTTCTTTTGGGAACAAAGTGGCTGCTTTTTTGGAAAAGCATAATCCTAAGGAAATCATCATTTACAGCCGGGATGAGAAAAAGCAATATGAAATGCAAGCGTCCAAGCCAGATTATGCCTACCGCATTGGTGACGTTAGAGACAAAAGTCGCTTGCGTGAGGTGATGAATGGAGTGGATTATATTTTCCATGCAGCGGCTTTAAAACAGGTGCCTTCCTGTGAGCAATACCCATTTGAGGCGGTTAAAACCAATGTTTTGGGATCGCAAAACCTCTGTGAAGTAGCTATTGAGAAAGGTGTGGAAACCGTTGTTGCCTTAAGCACAGACAAGGCGGTTAAACCCATTAATGCCATGGGCATTTCCAAAAGCATGATGGAAAAAATTGTCTGCTCTCAAAATCAATTTCCAATTGCCACTAAATTCTGCTGTGTGCGTTATGGAAATGTTATGGGTTCTCGAGGATCGGTTATTCCACTTTTTAAGCGCTTAATTGAAGCCGGTGAAAAACTAACCATTACCAACCCCAATATGACGCGATTCATGATGACCTTAAATGAGTCAGTAGAATTGGTGTTGCATGCGTTAACCAAGGCAAAGGGCGGTGAGGTGTTTGTTAAAAAAGCACCGGCGGCTACTGTGCAGCATTTGGCAGAAAGCATGATTAAAAAATATGGAGATGGGGATCTAGATCGAATTAAGGAGATTGGCATTCGCCCCGGCGAGAAGATGGATGAGGTTTTGTTAAATGAATACGAAATTAGGCGTTCCAGGGAAATCGAGCAGTTTTTTGAAATTTCACCTGAATATAGACTAGATCATAAAAATCAAGAATATCCATTAGGTTACGAGTATAGTTCATCAAATACGGAGCAGCTAAACACATATGAAGGTATAAGTTCACTCTTGGATCGAATGGGCGAAACAGATTTTTATACTTAGCAAAAAAATAAATCTTGCCAGGTAGAATGGGGAAATTTTTTAATTTTAGTTGGTTTTAGCATGTGATACTATATGTTGATGGAATTTTATGAATTGATTTTTATGATAACTATTAGTTTTTAATAATATGGGTTTTGCTTTGTAGCAAAAAATAAGAATAGTCGAAGGCTCGACTTAGTAAAACCGGAAAGTTCTTCCCGATTTAATCGGGAATGAAATCATTCGGCTGCACTTAGTTGAGCCGAGGATAGGCTTATTTTTTGGTAGAAGCTGAGTTTTTTGTTTCTTTTTGCTCACCAAAAAGAAAAATAAAAGTTGATTTTGCTAATCAATGTTTGTTTGGACTTTGTCTGACAAAAATGGAATAATATAAAAATGAATGAATTATTAGTCTTAGGACACAAAGGCATGCTAGGCCAAATGGTGATGAAGTACTTTGGTGGAAAAGGGTATAAACTCCATACGAACAAATACCGTTTTAATGAATCCGAAAGAGAAGACTTTATTGCCGAATGCAGAAAGTATCCTCAAGCAATTGTGGTCAATTGCATAGGTAAAATCAAACAAAAAACAGATGATGCCAATGATTTACTCTGGGCGAATGCGCTGCTGCCATTAGCCTTAAATAATCACCTTTTACCGGAGCAAACTTTAGTGCATCCCAGCACAGATTGCGTTTTTGACGGTAAAAAAGGATCTCCTTATGGCATTAATGATACTCCTGATGCGGCAGATGCATACGGTTGGTCGAAACGCTTGGGAGAAGTGGCCGTAAAGGATCGCTCCAATACAATGATTATGCGTGTGTCTATTATTGGCCCGGATGAAAATCCACAAGGAAAAGGATTGTTGGCTTGGTTTTTATCCAATCCATCGGGCAGCGAACTCAAAGGGTTTACCAATCATTTGTGGAATGGCATTACCACTTTGGAATGGTGCAAGCAGTTGGAAAATTTCATTGAAAAGATGGAACCCGATAAATCCTATTTTTATCAGTTGGGAACCGAGGAGTATTATTCTAAACACCAGATGTTAAAGTTCTTCCAACACTACCTTCAAACAGATTATCAGATTGAGGCATTTGAAGCTTCGGAATCCATTGATCGACGATTACAACCAACTGTTTTAGCAAAGTCTTTAGAAAATCAGTTAGAAGAACTTTCCCGATTTAGTCTGAGTAAGTAGTTTATGAAAAAAAAGTTTGATCTTGTATTTCTAGTTGACTCCGGTATCGGTAATGCGATCCAAACCTTGTATTCATTGGAGTATTTGCTAAGGTTAAAAGTAGATGCAGCAATTTTTCTAGGGGGCATTAATCATTCCTTTCAAAACTATTTAAGAACTTGTTATGGCGATGCCATTTTAGGTAGCATTGAGGATGTTCAAAGTAAACATTTGATTCATGGATTTACCTATCAAAAAACAGCTTTTCCTAGCTATGAATATTACTATTATGTGAATGCAGATTTTCATGCAGCTCAGCATGCTTCAGAAACGGAGCAATTTTTGCATTTGGTAAAAGGAATCTATCCTGGCGGAGAAGTAGTTGAACATTTGCAAATGTTGAAGGGGAGTGAAAGTGAGGAAATAAAGAACTTGAAAGCTGCCAATAAAGTTGTTTTGTATCCTGGAGGTTCTTCAGTAAACTCAGCCAAACGATGGCCGCACTTTAAAGCATTAATGAAAAAAATTGGAGTGGACCAAACGATTATTATTGGAGGGAAAGACGATCTTAATTTTGAAATGAGTTACGTGTATCCAAATTGGTTGGCTTCTTTTTTACCTCAAAGCATTTTGAATCAAAAGACTTTATGGAAGTTTTTCAAAAAAATTGGCTTGCTAAAAAAACATGCCCATTGGAATGGATTGGAGCAACTGCCTAATTCCTATATTGAGCAGTTCTCCTGGGCTGAATTAGCTGCCTTATTTAAATCGGCCAAACAGTTTATTGGAAACGATGGTGGATTAATGCACCTAGCAGCTGCAGTTGGTTTATCAGGCAAAGTATTTTATGGTCCAACTTCTTCAAAAAAGAATAAACCTTTTTTTTCGAAAATGGAAGTAATTACTTCTGATTTATCTTGCAGCCCATGCCAGTTTGGAGTGGGAGGTATTCAAATGACGAAGGAGTACATCAATTGCCCATTTAATGTGGCATGTCTGAGAAATATTTCAATAGATACTGTATCATAACATTTTATGAGCAAATTAATATCAGTAATTATCCCCAATTTTAACAATGCTCAATGGCTCCCGAAATGTATTGATAGTTGTTTAGCTCAGCAGGGAAATTTTACTATTGAAATTATCGTTGTTGATGATCAGTCTACTGATAATTCATGGGAAATTCTTACTAAATATAGAACACGATTCCCAGACCAAATTTCAATTTATGAAAACCCTATAAAAGGAGGAAATAATGCGCGTAATTATGGCTTTTCAAAATCAAGCGGTGATTACATCCAATGGTTGGATAGCGATGATTTTATTCTTCCTGGAAAGCTTCATCATCAAATTACATTTTTTGCTTCCAATCCAGATGCAGACATCGTCTACTCAGATTGGCGTATGGACTTCTATAAAGCGGATGCCATAATTGAAAAAGAAGAGCAATATGAGCAGAATTATGACGATTTTCTCATTAAGCTGCTTAATAATGAATGGTTGCCTCCACTAAGTTATCTATTGAGAAGAGAAATAGCAGTTAAGCTTGATCATGATAAAGGGTGGAGTCCCACGACTAAGATCGGTCAGGACAGAGAGTATTTTACTATGGCAGCAATTATTGGGGCAAATTTTAAATATGTTAATGGACTTTTTTCTGTTTATAATCGTTGGTCTAAAGCAACGGTTTCAAATAGCATGGATGACGAAAAAAGAAGTGAGGAAGTAGTCAAATTGAATAATCGCTTTCATGGTGAGATTGTTAAAAGTGAATTAATTAGAGAAAAGAAGAAATATATAAATAATTTAAATGCCGAACTTTTAAGAATATTATTTTACAATCCTGGACTTTCAATTGGTCGTAGGTTTTATTTCTGGCAGTTAGATCCAAGGCGTTTACATTGGAAGCAGAGATTTTTTCTTCCTTACCTTTATTTGCTTCACTTAATCCGGAAGTAGTTTTGATAAGTATGTAAATTAGGCTTGAATAATTCAATTACATTCGCACTTATTAAATATAGGAGAATATTAAATAATTTATGGGAAGTATACTCGCCGTATATGGCACTAGACCTGAGTTAATTAAGATGGCACCGCTCATCTTAGCATTGAAAAAAAAGGGAGAGGCAGTTAAAGTGTTAAACACCGGCCAACATCGAGATATGTTAGTAGAGCTGGAACATTTGTTCGGTATTTTTCCAGACTTTTCATTTGATGTGATGAAAGCGAATCAAGATGTTAATCACGTCGTATCTAAAATTATTGTAAAGGTTTCGATTTTACTAAAAGAAGAGTCCATAAGTTTAGTAATTGTTCAAGGGGATACTGCAACTGTATTGGCTACAGCTATGGCAGCTTATTATTCGAAAGTGAAGATTGCTCATGTTGAGGCTGGTTTGCGAAGCTTTGATATGGATCATCCATTTCCCGAAGAATTTAATCGAAGGGTGGTCTCTATGATTGCAGATTATAACTTTGCGCCGACTGAGCAATCCTATCAAAACTTAATCAAGGAGAAAGTTGATCAAGCTAAGGTTTTTATTACAGGCAATACCGTAATAGATGCCCTTTCTATACTCAAAAATAAATTGAAAAGAGGTGAGTCCGATAAAAAGAAAATTTTAGTCACTGCGCATCGGAGGGAAAATCATGAAGTCGGTATTCGCAATATTTGTCAGGCAATTCTCAGGATTTTAGAAGAACGGAATGACGTTGAATTTGTTTGGCCGGTTCATCCAAACCCCAATGTAAAGGATACAGTTTATAGCCTGCTTTCCAATCGGGAGTCAGTTGTGCTTTGTGAACCATTGGGCTATCTTGAGCTTTTGTCTACCATGAATGATTCTTATATGATTTGGACAGACTCTGGCGGTATTCAGGAAGAAGCACCCTCATTTAAAAAGCCCGTATTAATTCTAAGAGAGGTCACAGAACGGCCAGAAGTTGTTGCTTCCGGTTTTGGCGTATTGGTAGGTACAGATATAAGTGAAATAGTAAAGCAGACAATTAAGCTTTTAAACTCTAGTGAGTTATACGCTAAGCAGATTAGTGGAGATAACCCATTTGGTGACGGAAATTCAAGTCAAAAAATAATTGAAATCATAGAAAAAGCAAAGAATGACTAATCGCGTTCTTCTTATTAGTAATAATGAAATTTGTTACAATGCTCGTTTACTCAAAGCAGCTGATTTTTTAGATAAAAATGGTTGGGAGGTGACTGTTTTCAATGGGGTAACAGGCATTGCCTCAGAGAAAGTTTATCGGTCAACTTTAAAAAGCCGTAAATGGAATGTGATTGAAAACGACATTTCAAAACGCAGTCTAAAGTCGAAAATAAGATGGCTTTTAAATGGGCTATTACATAAAATAGTAGTTTATTCAGTTGAAAAGTTGGAGTGGAAAATTTGGAGCAAATTTTACTTGAATAAGACATTATTATTAGCACCCATGTTAAGAAGAAACAAATATGATTGGGTAATAATTAACCTTATCGATAATTTGCCATTTGCTGTTGAATTAAAAAATAAAATGAAGGCAAAAGTGATTTATGATAGTCAAGAATATTTTGTTGGACAATATGCAGCTTTTGAAAGATGTAAATATAAATGGGTTGTTGAGAACGAAAAAAAATACATCGAACAGGTAGATGTTTTGCTAGCTACAACTCAGGTGATGTTAGATAAAATTGGGAGTGACTATGGATTGAATATTCCTTCGTTTAGGGTGAGAAATGTGCCTACAATTGCACAAGTTCACTCCAATGATAGAATAAATCAAGAAGCTAATTTTGAATCGGATGTGCCATTACGCTTAGTATGGCATGGAATGGGAATCTATTTAGAAAATAGAAGAGGCTTACATATTTTAATTAAAGCCATTGCCAATTGTAAGCAAAAGGTTCATCTCTTTTTACAAGGGAAGTTGGATGATACTCAGAAAAGTATACTGAATAACTTTATTGTGAACTATCGATTACAAAATAAATTAACCGTTCTACCACCTGCTTTACCAGATAAGATTGTTGAAAGTTTAACAGACTACGACATTGGTTTAACCGGGGAGTTGCCAAAAGAAGAGAATCAAGAACTAACGTCAAGTAATAAGTTATTTGATTATATTGCAGCTGGCCTAGCTGTATTAGCCTCTGATGTCAAAGGGGTTAGAGAAACGATTGAAGAATATAAGGTTGGCTTTATGTATAAGCCTGGTGATTATATTCAATTAAGCGAACTAATTGACGAATTAGCTATAAAAGGACAGAAATTGAGTGCCCTGAAAAGTAACTCTGCTTCAGCAAGAAAATCACTTTCTTGGGAGTCAGATTACAGAAATGTATTAAGCATCATGGAAAATTAGATGAAATGAACTTAATTATTGTAGCTCCTCACTTTCCACCTTCGGCACTTCCTCCGGCCCAAAGAGTTAGATTACTTGTAAGAAATTTAGACTCCTTGGGTGTTCAAACGAAAGTGATTACCGTCCCCTCAAAATATAGGGAAGAGAAAGAAGATTCCTGGATGCTTGAGTTAGCTGGTGAGGACTTTGAGTTAATCCAGACGGAAGCTTTACATTATAAATGGACAAGAAAACTTGGAATTGGTGACCTTGGGTTACGCATGTTGCCTTTTCTTTTTTTTACACTGTTGAAACATTGCCAAAAGAAGAGTACTGACTTTGTGCTATATCCTGTACCTCCCTGGTATATTTTATTAATAGCGCCTATAATTAAAAAATTGACGAAAGTACCTTATGCAATCGATTTTATAGATCCTTGGGTAGCACTGGATAAGGATGAAGTAGCCAAAGGAATAAAGCAGAGGTTGAGTAATTGGATTGCAAATAAAAGTGAAGCCTTTGTTTGTCAAAACGCAGATATCATTTATGCTGTTTCAGCTGGAATAAATGAGGGGCTCACCCAAAGGCATCCGATCTTAAAAAAGATTCCACAATACGCTGTCCCTTATGGGGCAGAAGAAAAAGATTTTAAAACAATAGATGTAAAAGAGAACAATCGAAACGACTTACTCATAAGATATATTGGTGCCGTTTGGGAAGATGCTTATCCGGTAGTTGATTCGCTCCTACATGCATTTTCAAAAGTAAAAAGCAGTTATAAAGCTGAGTTTATTGGAACCTCATATGCTGGTGAAGAGCTAGCAGAACCGCAATTGACAGAAACAATAAATAAATATGAACTAGGAAGCAGAATAGAGGAAGATCCATATAGAAAGCCATACAAAGAAGCTGTTAAACTTCAAATGGAGGCAGATTTGCTGCTGCTCTTTGGTGGGATGAAATCTTATTATGCTGCATCAAAACTGTTTGGTTTAATTATTTCTAAAAAACCATTTTTTGCTTTTTTACACAAGGATTCTTTTCCTGCCAAGTTTTTGAAAGAAGTGAATTATCCTTTCTTGGTGCAGTATTCAAATAAGAATAATGAGCTTCCAAAATTTCAAATAGAAGAGTTAATTAGTGTTATCAAGCAGCTAATAACAAGTGTTAACCGGAATGAGATTTTTGAATTTCCTAAAAATATGATTGAAAAACATACTGCACTTGGTATGACTAACTCATTTATAGAACCAATGCAAGAATTTATTAGAAGCAATAATTAATTTATGGGTTTTTAACCGCTATGAAGGAAAATGAACCACCTTCAAATAAAAATTTGCTATACTTTAACATTGAAATTATTAATAATGGGCTTACTCCCAATAAAAAAATGGACCTCAGTTTTTTAGATTTTATTTGATAAATCTTATTTAGAATCGAACCTTTTTTTGAGATAAAGCAATGGCTTTCATGTGAACTTTAGCTTTAAAATTGTCAAAATTACCAGGTTCAAACTCAGTTGTTACCGTTTTTAATCCAGCTTGTTCACTAGCTATTTGAAGACTTTTTATTGTCCATTTATTGATGTGGTTTGGTGGCATGTCGGCAAGACCAATAATACGTTCTTGTTTGAACATGCTCTCAGCATTTGGAACTGTTATAATTAACTTTCCGTTTGGCTTTAAAAGTTTGAAGCAACTTTCTAAAACATCTTTGAACTCAGATATGTGTTCAAGAACTTGAAAAATCGTTATGGCATCAAATTGAGCAGTTTCTTGTTCTATTAATGTGATAAAATCTGACTTGCAGATAATTCCTTTTTTTTCTAGCTCTTTTACCGTTATTGGCGTGGACTCTATGGCGTATTTAGTTAGTTCTTTTGGTAGCGCACTTAGGAAATAACCACTTCCTGCGCCAATATCTAGTATCTTCCCTGCTTTTAAATGGCTGATAGCTTCAAGTCCAAAATCATAATCCCATTTCCATTTTGGATATCCCATTTGTTCATGTAGGATTTTATAATATGCCTCGTTCCCCCCTTTAAATGGAACTCCGAAGCCGAACTTGCAATTTGTACATTGATAAATACTGCATTTTCCTTCAGGCCAAAGCTCTTTTAAAACAGATTTTAATCGCTGATGTCTGTTTGGATCTCTCTCTTTAGTGCAAACATGTGAAGCGGATTCTTCAACTGTATAACTTGACAGAGGACCCTTTGCTAATTCATTACAAACAGGGCATTCTATATTATTCATAATTAAATTTTATTTGCTTCAAAGAAAAGAGTTTTTTAGCTTTTGAAAGCACAATTAATGATATTGTTGCAATAAATCGATTTCATAAATAATAGCAAGAATAGCTTTCTAATTGGTTATTTTTAATTTTTTTAAAAAGCATGATTTTCAATGATTACGATCTATTAATTTTTGAGAATTATATCTTAAAATAAGGGTTTAAATGAAAGATTATAGAGAAAACATAAAAGGTAAAAAAGTTTTAGTTACGGGTGGTTTAGGGTTTGTTGGCCATAATTTGGTTAAAAAACTTGTTAATCAGTATAAGTGTGAGGTAATTGTGGTTGATGATTGTTCCAATAGTCGTCCTGAGATATTAGGAAAAACGATTCATCAGGTAGACTTTAAAAAAATTTCTGTTTTAGATAAGGAAAATCTATTCCCACTAATTGAGGAGGTTAATTTTATTTTTCATTTAGCTTGCAAACAAATATCTGCTTCGGGAAGTGATCCATTATTAGACTTACATGTCAATGCCCAAAGCACCTTGCAAATATTGGAATATATTCGAAACCATGATTTACCAGATTTTGAGCGATTTGTATATACTTCCTCCTGTTCAGTTTATGGTAGCTATAAAAACTTACCTGCTTCTGAAGATGGAATAACTAAGGTGTTGAGTAATTATGCAGCCACTAAGTTGTTGGGTGAAAACTACAGCATGATTTACTGTACGAATTATGACATTTCGGTAGGTTGTGTTCGGTATTCCAATGTATATGGAAGTGGTCAAACTCCAACCAACCCTTATTGTGGAGTTTTAGGTAAGTTTATTCACAATGCCTTAACCAACCAAGCACTTACAATTATTGGAGATGGGGAACAAACAAGAGATTACACTTATATTGATGATGCAGTAGATGCCACAATATTATCTGCAGTTCACCCAAGGGCATTGGGGGAAGTTTTTAATGTAGGCACTAGCATAGAGACTTCGGTTAATGATTTGGCCGATTTAATTAAAAAATTAAATCCAAGTTGTACTCTCACTTTTGTTCCTGAAAGAGACATTGACAATATTCGTAGAAGGTCTGTAGATATAGAAAGTATTCACAGAACCTTAGGTTGGTCACCACAATGGAATATCAAAAAAGGAATTGAAGTGACTTATCAATGGTATAAAAAATTTTTAGAATCTAATCAAAACAGTTGATTTTGACTTATGAGTAAACTGGCCATTCTTCTTTCTCACCCGGTGCAGTATTATTCACCGCTTTTTGTGGAAGCTGCTAAGCAACTGGAGCTAAAAGTCTTTTACGCCTTTCAGCCGAATGCCCAACAGCAAGGGAAGGAAGGTTTTGGAAATGCCTTTGAATGGGATTTAGATTTGCTGAGTGGCTATGAATATGAATTTGTAGACAATGTAGCCAAAAGTCCATCATCAGCTTATTATGCAGGTTGCGATACGCCTAGTATTGGTAAAAGATTGACAGCCTTTAGAGCAACCCATGTAATAACTTTTGGTTGGTATTTGAAAATGCATAGACAAGCACTTCGCCATTGCAAAACAAATGGAATTCCCATTGCCGTGAGAGGGGACTCTCAATTAGATCCACAACTGCCTTTTTGGAAAAAATTCCTAAAGAAGCTGTATTATCCTTTTTTTTTAGAAAAATATGATGCCTTTTTGTCGGTGGGAAAACGAAACAAAGCTTATTTGATGCATTATGGAGTGCCTGATAAAAAAATTATTTTTTCACCTCATGCCATTGATCAGGATTTTTGGAAAATGGAGCGGAAGCATTCTACAGAAAAGTTTCGCTTCATTTGGGTGGCTAAGTTTATTTCCAAAAAACAGCCTTTGGATGCTATTCACGCCTTTAAGGTTCTATTGGACCAGCACCCAGAATTAAAAGAAAGGGTAGAGCTCCTTTTGGTCGGAAGTGGTCCTTTATTGAAGGAGACCAAAGAGAAAGCTCGAAATGTTGCCCAAATCCTTTTTCCTGGTTTTAAAAACCAAAGTGAATTGAGAGCCGAATATGCTAAAGCAGACTGCTTATTGTTAACATCAGATTATGGTGAGACTTGGGGCTTGGTAGTTAATGAAGGTTTTTCAGTTGGTATTCCTGCAATTGTTTCAAAAGCTTGTGGCTGTAGTGCCGATCTAATTGATGGAAGGAACGGGAAAACCTATAATTATGATGATATAGATAGCTTAACAAATCAAATGAAGACGATATTAAATTGGAATATAGAAGAGATTCAACAGGCTAAGAATAGTATCAAACAAAAGAATGAAGTTTATAATTTCACTTCTATTGTAAAATCTTTTAATCGATTTGTGGAAGAGTTTTGAAGGAATTTATAAAAATCATTTGATTTCATAATCATCTAAAACTATTTTGACTTCGTCCCATTGGTAAACTTTTGGATTTGGGTGTTTGTCCCAAAGATGAATATTTAAGTGCTTGTATTTTTTTCGGATATCTTTTTCTAGATATTCTTTTACGGGCATGGAAATTCCATTGTATTTAAAATATATAATCCAACATTTTTGAATAAATTGTCTTATGAAATTTCCATTGGTCATCCAATAGGAAGTTTTAAACCCTTTTTTATGTAGTAGTCCTAAAGGAAGACCCTTTTTAGATTCAATGAGGTAACTTTTTTTACTTTTCTTCAGTTGATCTAATTGATTAGAAATTCTTTCGTAATTTGAGTAAGATAAATTTTTTAGATCCAGCCAAAAGTAGTCATCGGGGAATTTTTCAAAAACTTCAGCCAGCTTTGGCAAAGAATCTACATAACTTTCTTCATGACTGATGTAAAATTGTCCGTCCTTAAACCAAAGATCAATTTCTACTCCTTTATACTCCTTTTGAAATGCTAATGCTACGGCAGCTAGTGTATTTTCCTCTTTTTCAGTTGAGGCATATCCACGATGGGCCCAATTTTTAGATGAAGCTTGAGTAAAGGGCTTTTGTTCTACTTTATTGAATTGAGTTTCGATAAAAAAAACAAAACTTAGGAGGGCAACCAAAAAAACCAAAGCAAAATAGAGTAAAATTTTATTTCTTCTTTTCTGCATCTTTCAAATCACTATAGTTGATTTTAAATCCATTGGAGTTGATAATGTAGTTGTAATTTTCTTCGTAGTTCTTTGAAAATATGCTTCGTTTGGGTTCAAAAGATTCTAGTTGAAGATCGTACAAGTCAATAAGGGAATGAAATAGGTTCCCGCTATTGTAAAAATATGCAAGTTGATTGCTCTGCTCTCCAATGGTTTGGTTGAGAAAGTTTTTGCTTTGCCAGAGGATAAAAGGAATCTCAACAGTATACTTTGTTATAATAGGTGAACCGTGACCCAGCAGTTGATTTTCGTCATCGTATACATCTTCTCCGTGGTCGGAAACAAATAGTAAACTGCTCAGCTCATATTGAGATTTTCTCAAGCTATGTAAGAGGGTGTCGATTATGAAGTCAGAGTATTTGACTGTAGCGTCGTATTCGTCCACTCTTTTCATTTGGCTGGAGCTTAATTTTTCGTTTACGAATCGATCGTTAATTTTGAACTTAGTGCCGTCGGGAACTCTTTTTGTATATTCAAAATGACTGCCCAATAAATGAATCATGATAAATATTTTTTTTTCTTTCTGGGATAAAACCTCCCTTAATGGAGCGATTACTTTCTCATCTAGTGATTTGGCATTCCAGTCGGTATTGACAAAGGTAGATTCATGAGCATCGTCAGCCAATGCAGAGGTTTCTGTATCGGCTATGCCATAACGACCTTGATTAGAAATCCAATAAGTCTTAAAGCCTGATTCTCTCATAGCGGTGATAATAGATCCTTCTTCGTAAAAACGGGCTGTATTCATACCAAAAGCAGGAGTCAACATGCGCACAATAGAAGAGCGAGTTTGTGTAGTAGGACTAATCACATTGTTATAAAATAAGACATCGGTAGCTGTATCCATCCTAGGGGTAGTTTTTCGGTGATAGCCATAAATACTCATGTGATTACGCGCCAGACTTTCACCAATTACTAAAATATGTGCTTGTTTGCTTTGGTTAAGAGGAGTTTTCTGTTTGGCATTGAATGAGACATCCTTTCTTTTATCTCCCAACTGAATTAAGTTGTTGTACTCTTCAAAATAATGGTATACGTTTTTGGCGTCTCGGTGTTGATGCGAATAATCCATCGGCATAAGCGAGTCCTTAGGTGCATCTAAGTAGGGGATGTGTATGAGAAAAGAAATAATAAAAAATAAACAAGCAGTGTAAAGGAGTTGATTGCTTTTGATTGTACTTTTTTTAACTAGAAAAACACTTAGTAAGGGGAGAATCGATAAAAAAAATGTACCCAACAAGTCCCAAAAGTCACTAAGCTTGCTAAATTCCATTGCCTCTTGTGGAGTAGTCTCAAACAAGGCAGCAAAAGCACCGGTTCCAGGGGGGGTGTGATATAACTTGTAGTGATGGAAATAAATTAATCCAGAAATGAAATAGTAAGCGGTAAGGATAATGAGGGCACGTTTAAGCTTAAGTAGGCGTTGAAGAACAGCTACTACAAGCAGGTAAATCAATCCATCAAAGCAAAGCGGATAAAGAAAGTGATCAATAAAAGTTTGAAAACTGGAATTTTGTTCAATTCTTAGAATGAAAAAGAAACGACAGCTTATAAAGACCAAGAGTGGTAGCAGCAATTGCCACTGAGGGTTGCAAAAAATAGTATATTTTTGAAACTTCTTAAGCATTTTAGAATCAGTCAAAGTCAAGCGAACATCAAAAGCCCAAAAATACTTTTTATTTAAGACGTTTTGAATACTATCCTTAGACACTTCTTATTAAGTTTAGTCGCGTTTTTGATTGCAATCGGCGGTTTGGAATACAGTCTCTTTATTTCATTGGGCATAGCTATTTTTGTATTTATCACATTGGAGCTGATTGATGGTTTTGGCAAACGAATCCCAATCAGGGAATTGATGAGTTTTATTGTATTTCTTCAGCTTTTTATCAGTCCATTAATCACTTATGATTATTTTAATAATGAAGCAGTTTTTAGGATGTACGTTGAAAAGGAACTCTATATGTGGTTTATTTTACCCGCATTGTGTGCATTTTGTTTGGGTTTGTTCATTAATGCTAAGCAAAGTAACAATGAACCCCTTTTGCAAAATTTACACTTTGGTCAAAAAAACCAACACCTGGGATTTATTTTTATTGTTTCTGGTATTTTCTTCTATGTTTTTCGATCGGTTGTTCCGCCAACTCTATTTTTCATTTTTCATTTAGGAGGTTTACTCCGTTTTGTTGGAGCATTTATTTTGCTGTTTAGTGATAACCGTTATCGCTATTTTTGGATTTTATTGGTGTTTGGAGAATTTAGTCTTTCTATTGTACGAGGAGGAGTTTTTTACGACCTATTTGTTTGGTTTGGCTTTTTGTTTATGTTTCTCGAATTGCGATGGCAAAGTTCTTTTGGGAAAAAAATGGTCTATTTCATCATGGGATTTGCCATTGTTTATTTGATTCAAATTGTAAAATCTGAATATCGAGCAGTAATATGGGATGATACAACAACAATTCAACGAGATCGAGAAGAGGTGTTTTTAGATGTAGCAACTCAAAAGTTAGACGAAAGGGCAGCATTTACTGAATCCTCTAATCTTGACAATTTCGTCTCTCGTTTGAACATTGGTTGGGTTGTATCAAAGGTGATGGAGCATACTCCATTAAGGGAGCCTTTTGCAAATGGAGAGTTATTGAAGAAGGACATAAAGAACGTGCTATTACCAAGGTTTCTTTTTCCAAACAAGGCTTCTACTGGGGGTAAACAAAATCAAGAAAAATTTAGGCGTTTCACTGGAATTAAATTGGTTAAAGAAACTACGATGCGAATTGGTGCTTTTGGCGATGCTTATGTCAATTTTGGAGTGGTAGGTGGTTGGATATGTATGTTTTGTTTAGGGCTATTATTTAATTTGACTCTCAAGTGGTTTCTTAATTCAGCAAGAAAGGACAAAACTCTTTTATTGTGGATTCCTCTTGTGTTTTCTTACGCAATAAGAATGAGTGACATTCAAGTAATTCTAAATTTTACTTTTAAGGCCTTCTTGTTTTTTATATTAATTCGATTTGTGATTAGGCAATTTGGATTTGGAAGTTTAGAAACAAATACTGTAAATAAAGTTGAGTAAACTAGCCTTTTTATACCTTTCTGCTTTCTCCACTCATGGCGGTATTGAAAAATTTAACCGAGCATTGATGTATGCCTTGGGAAATGTGAATTCAGCAGTTTCCTTTTTTTCGCTTTACGATAAAAAAGAGGCCGTTCAGGATAGATATGTGTCCAAAAGTAAATTTCAATTTTTGGAAGTCTCCATGACTTACCTGAGGCTTTTTTTGATGGGACTTCGTTTACTTTTTTCTGAAAAGCAAAGCTTGATTTTTGGGCACATCAATTTTGCTCCTTTTGCTTTATTGTTGAAAAGAATTAGGCCACAACACCAATTGATTTTAATGGCGCACGGCATTGATGTTTGGCAAGAGTTAAGCCCTTCCAAACGGACTTTTTTGGAAAAGGCAGATGAAATTTGGGCAGTTAGTAACTACACCAAAAAGCGGTTATTAGAGCTAGAATCCAGCTGGAAGAAAAAAATAAAGATTTTTCCAAATACTTTGGATCCCTTTTTTCCAAAATTAGCTCCTGCTGAGAAAGCTGATTTCTTAAAAGAGCGCTATCATCTACAAGGCGAGGAAAAAGTTATTTTAACCCTTTGTCGTTTATCGGCGGCTGAGGGCTATAAGGGCTACGACCGAGTAGTTGAAGCCTTAGCTCTTCTAAAAAACCAAGATTGCAAGTACCTCATGGCCGGGAAATATGATGAGGAGGAGCGCTTGCGCATTCTAAGACTGGCAGAAACTCGTGGAGTAGCTGAACGAATTGTATTCTGTGGGTTTTTAGAAGAAGAAGAAATACAAGCCCATTTTCAGCTAGCTGATCTTTTTGTGATGCCTTCCACCAATGAAGGTTTTGGCATTGTGTTCATCGAGGCCTTGGCTTGTGGCACACCTGTAATTGCCGGGAATCAAGATGGAAGTGTGGATGCGCTTTGTAATGGAGAATTGGGTGAATTGGTAAATCCCAATCAGGTGGATGAAATTGCTTCTGCGATAGACCGATTACTTGATCAAAGGGAGCTAAAATCTTTTGAAGCACAAACGGAGCGTATCCAAAAAGTTCATGCTAAATTTGGCTTTCCCCTTTTTCAAGATCGATTGAAAGAATTTTTAAAGCTTTAATTTTTAGCGATGTGTGGTATAGCCGGTGTGTTTTATTGGAGTGATTCGGAAGTTTCAACGACAGCAGTTGAGCAAATGACTGAACAATTAAGCCACCGCGGTCCAAATGCTTCCGGTATTTTTCAAGATAAAAATTTGGTGCTCGGGCATAGGCGGCTTTCAATTATCGATTTGAATGAAGCTTCCAATCAGCCTTTCGTCAGTGAAGATAAACGTTATGCATTGGTTTACAATGGAGAGCTGTATAACTTCAAAGCCATTAAAGAAAAGCTGAGCGATTTTCACTTTCGAACGGACTCTGATACTGAGGTGATTTTGGCAGCTTATCAAAGGTGGGGGGCAGATTGTTTGCAGCATTTTAATGGAATGTTTGCTTTTGCATTGTGGGACAGCCATAAAGAGGAATTATTCATTGGCAGAGATCGCTTGGGTATTAAACCTCTCTATTTTTATCGGGATGAAAGGTGTTTTGCCTTTGCCTCTGAATTGCGCGCTTTACTACAAAGTGATTTAGTTCCTCGGAAAATCAATCGAGCTGCCTTGAGCGATTATATTCGATACCAAACGGTTCACGGACCGCATTGCATGATCAAAAATGTGCAATTACTTGATGCCGGAAGTTATTTGATGCTTAAGGATGAAGAGGTGAAAAAACAATTATACTGGAAAGCAGAAGCCCAAAAAGGCAGCGAAAACTATACCGATTATGAGAAGAATAAATCTTCTATCCAATCGCTCTTTTTTGCTGCAGTTGAGAAGCGCATGTTGGCGGATGTGCCATTAGGTGCCTTTTTATCTGGTGGTATTGATTCTTCAGCAATCGTTGCCGCAATGAGTCAGATGAGTGAGAGGAGTGTAAACACCTTTAGCGTTGTGTTTGATGAAGCGGACTACTCAGAAGCTGAGTTCTCGGATCTGGTTGCTGAGAAATTTCAAACGAATCACCATCAAATCAACCTAAGTGCCAAGCACCTCTTGGATTCAATTCCAGCAGCATTGAATAGTATGGATCATCCTTCTGGAGATGGGGTGAACACTTATGTCGTTTCAAAAGCAACCAAAGAAGCTGGAATCACCGTTGCCCTTTCCGGCTTGGGTGGAGATGAGGTTTTTTCTGGTTATCCGATCTTTAATCAAATGCCGGAATTAATGGAAAAAGCGTGGTTGCAGTCTTGGCCCAAAGGTATCCGAAAAGGAGCAGGGACCTTGCTGCAACAGTTAAAACCCAGTTTACGAAACGAAAAGTTGTCTGCTTGGCTGCAAAGCGATTATTTTGATTTACAGCATTTGTATCCAATAGGTCGACAATTAATTTTTGACAAGCGTTTAAAAAAGTTGTTAAAGGGTAATCTTCAATCGAATCACACAGCTCAATTGGCGAAACAACTCTTGGACTTTAAGCAGCCCCTAACGGAATTGCCTTTACAATCGCGCATTTCAGTTTTGGAGTTTAGCACCTACATGCAGCATGTGTTGTTACGCGATGCGGATCAAATGAGCATGGCACATGCCTTGGAAGTGCGCTTGCCATTTCTCGATCATGAGCTGGTAAGCTATCTGTTAAATGTTCCCGACAAGCACAAGTTGGGTGCATACCCCAAGGCTTTATTAGTTGACAGCTTAGGTGACTTACTTCCAAAAGAAGTCTATGAGCGAAAAAAAATGGGCTTCGTTATGCCTTGGGAAGAGTGGATTAAAAATGAACTGCAGCCCTTTTGCGAAGAACAGTTGAACTTTTTAAAACAAAGCGATTTGTTTCAGCCGGCTTCCATCGAAGGGATGTGGAATGGATTCTTGAAAAATTCTAAGCGAATTAGCTGGGTGAGCATCTGGTCATTAGTGGTTTTGGCATACTGGATGAAGCATAATAAAGTCACTTCTTGATGTCTAACAGAAAAAATATAATCATATTCATTGATTGGTTTTATCCCGCCTATAAAGCTGGTGGGCCGGTGAAGTCGGTCTTTAATTTGGTACAAGCGCTGCAGGAGGATTTTCAATTTAGTATTGTTACTTCTAATCAAGATGTTGATGGAGAAGTGTTGGAGGTAGAGCCCAATGTTTGGACTGATTTGCAAGGGATTAATGTAATCTATTTAAGCAGGGACCAACAAAATAAGAAGGTTTATCGTGCCTTATTTGAGGAAGTGAATGCCGTTGCAGTTTATTACAACAGTTTGTTTTCCAAAAATTTTACTTTAACCCCTCACAAGGCATTGAAGCGGTATAAATGTCCCCAACTAATTGCTCCAAGAGGCATGTTAGGGGATGGTGCTTTGGCTATTAAAGCCTTCAAAAAGAAAGTTTTTCTAAGCCTCTCTAAGCAGCTTTTTTTTAATGTCAATAAAATTAGTTGGCATGCTACTTCACAAAAAGAGGTAGATGAAATAAAAGCGGCCTATGGCAAAAAATCTAACATTCGAATCGCGCAAAACATTTCTTCAGCTCGGGTTGAAAGAAAAACAATTCAAAAGAAAAAAGGGATACTAAAATTGGTTTTCGTTTCACGTATAGCAGAAAAAAAGAACCTGCATTTTGCATTAGAGTTAATGCAAACACTTAAGAATGAAGAGGGATTGAGTTTAGACATATATGGGCCGATTGAAGAACAAAACTATTGGAAAAAGTGCCAGCCAATTATTGAAAAAGATGCGCGTATTCACTACAAAGGGGTTTTAGCTCCTCATGAAATTGCTGATACACTTCAGCAGTATCACTTTTATATACTCCCAACACTTCACGAAAATTATGGACACAGCATTGTGGAAGCAATCGTCTCAGGGGTTCCAATAATCATTAGTACCAATACTCCATGGTTGAACTTAAAGACTGCTGGTGTTGGTGCTGATTTGGAATTGAGCAATCAAGAGGATTGGTTGAATTACTTAAAAGAATGCTTAGCTATGGATCAAGCTAGTTATGAGGGTATGGTTCAGGATTGTTATGGCTTTGCTGAAGAGAATATTTTGAATGTATCGGCAGTTGAGGATTCGAGAAAGCTTTTTAGTGATCTGTGATCAGTGTTCAATTTTCAGTGTTCAGTTTCAATTAAGAATTAAGGAATGGATGAAGGAAAAAGGATTAAGGATGAATGTTTTATTACTACTGTCAGTTCGAGCGCCTGCCTGCCGGCAGGCAGGGAGTCGAGATGAACACGCTAAATAGGACAGACCAAGTACAATTAACAATTAACTACCATTTTTTCTTTTTATTTATCTTAAAGCTTTAATTAAATTCGAAGCTCTAAACAAGACCCATTGAAAAGTAAAGTAGATTTATCCACATTTGACAATAGTTGGTACAATCCTGGAAGTGGAGCAGTTGTTCGTGCTTTATGGTTTATTGTTAATGCCTGCGTTTTCAATTCCTATTTATTTCCTTTCAGTGGCTTAAAAGTTATACTGCTGCGCTTATTTGGTGCTAAAGTCGGTAAGGGCTGTGTTATTAAACCTAAAGTCAATATAAAATATCCATGGAAATTAACAATGGGGTCCAATGTTTGGATAGGAGAAGAAGTATGGATAGACAATTTGGATCGAGTTACCTTGGGCAACAATGTATGCATTTCACAAGGAGCTTTTTTATTATGTGGAAATCACAATTACAAAAAATCCACTTTTGATTTAATGGTTGCTCCTATTAGTATTAAAGATGGTGCTTGGGTTGGCGCAAAGTCCATTGTTTGTCCAGGAGTTACACTTGGCAATGAATCCGTGCTTTCAGTTGGTGCAGTCGCAACGAAGAACTTAGAAGCTAGAAGTATTTATGCTGGGAATCCTGCAGAGTATTTGCGGAAACGAAATGTTTTAGATTGATAGTAGTGTTAAATCTTTTATTTGGTCATTTTGAGTTCGAAAAGGGCACTTCGATACGATTGTTGGGTCGTTGAGTGGTTTCAAAAAGGGCACTTCGATACACTGCGCCTCTGGCACAGCACTCCGAGACCTTTTTAGCACTCAGTGACCTTTTTGAAATTGTATCGAAACGCCCCAATAACTACTCAGCGTCCTTTTACTTATTTCAAGACATGAGTAAATTAAAATATTAAAAATAGAGTTGAATTCTAATTTTTTAGAATGAATAAAATATTAACGATTGAAAACTAAATCAACTTTGAAAGTTTCCATAATAACAGTTTGCTACAACAGTGCTAAAACCATTGAAGATACCATTCAATCAGTTCTGACACAGGGTTATAAAAGCATTGAGTATCTTATTGTTGATGGTCAGTCAACAGATGGCACCCTAGCGATTCTAGAAAAGTTTAAAGATCAGCTTCAGTATATTTCTGAGTCCGATAAAGGCATGTATGATGGCCTGAATAAAGGAATAAAAAAAGCTAACGGTGACATTATAGGAATTTTAAATGCCGACGATTTCTACATTGACAATAAGGTAATAGAGGATGTTGTTGAGTTAATGACAATTGAAAACACTGATGCTTTATATGCTGATTTGTATTATGTTGATGCTGAAAACACCAATCAGGTAAAACGTTATTGGAAGTCGGGAAATTACAAACACGGTGACTTTAAAAAGGGGTGGATGCCACCTCATCCTGCATTTTTTTTAAAGAAGGAATGCTATGAAAAGTACGGCAATTTTAATTTAAGTTTAAAAACTGCTGCCGACTATGAATTGATGCTGCGTATGCTGCACAAATATAAAGTGCCAGTGAGTTACTTGAAAAGAGTGATTGTAAAAATGCGAATCGGAGGAATGAGCAACGCAAGCTTTAAAAATCGCTGGAAAGCTAATCGACAAGACAAAAAAGCCTGGGAAATCAATGGGCTAAAACCTGCGCCTTATACGTTTTTGTTTAAACCAATGCGGAAGATTGTGCAATTTCTTAAGACTAGAGGTTAGACTTTAGTTCCGCAAATGCGGAATTAGATTTTAGAATGTGATTTAAAGACTAAGGATTAAAGACTAAGGATGAAGCTAACGCGGGGATGAAAGATGAGATATAATGGACAATGGATAATTGATAATGGACAATTAGAACTAGTTGACCATTGTGGTATAAGAAATATTTAGGACAAAGTATGAAAATGTAAAGTTTGAAAGCGAAAGCTACTAAAACGGCAATTAAAAGTTAAAGTATATACTTTAAAGCCAGCTAATATCGATAAGGGATTCCCAATTATCATTTATCCATTATCAACTAACAATTAGAATTTGGTTCTTTTCCTTCTTCTATTTATAATGCTATTATACCTTGGCTGGCTGAAGTCGGTTTTTCCTTTAATAACGTAAGAGCAAGAGATCTGAATCATTAGGTATCCATCATTATTTTCTGGATTTCCTCTTATAGGGCTTGTATTTGCATTTGTACCATAAAAACCTCTATTTGGTAAGTCAGCATCCCCACGAGCAAAAGCCTCATCACTTCTACTGGCAAATATATAGGACTCTGCAAATGGCAACTCATTATCTTTAGCGTAGTCGGTACTAATGTCGTCTAAGTAATCTGTTGTTGTAAAACGGTAACCAATTTCCATTCCAACGCGGAGTTTTCGATTAAAAGTAAAATCAGCGCCAACTCCAAGTGGCACCACTAACGCAATTTCATCGTAGGCATTTTCTTCTCCTTCTGTTTGTAATGGTCTTAGCGAATACCACTCGTTTTCATATTGTGCATAAGGAACAAAATAAATGGCACCAAATCCAGCAAAAGCATATGACTTGAAGTCAAGTCTCATACGAGAACGTCTGGAAATGTCATTCATAGTAATTACATTGTACTCCCCGGTCAGCACTGCTTCAAAAATATCAGTTCTAAAACTTAAATTTCGACCTTTTCTAGCAGGAGCATTTGATAAGCTATCCTGTCCTTCAATGCGTAAAAAACTCAACGAAAATTTTGCAGCAATATTCCTTGTAAAGCTATAACGGTAAAAACCCCCAACACCCCATTGAGTATGGTTTATATTCATGTCTAGAATAAATGGTTGAGCTTCACCGTCGTAACCACCAATTTCACCTAAGTAATTAGTGCCTATTAGATTTATTCCAAAGTCCATTTCGGTTTGTGCAGATGCAGGAATAGCAAGGGCTAAGCCAAAACATAGTAGAATCACTAATCGCTTCATGTTGACAAATATAATTAATTAATGTTCAATCAATCAATGATCAATCTTCATTTTTTGAATAAATATTACGGAATTGTTAGTGAGAAGTTGTTTTAATATGAATTACGAATCTGAGAATTACTAATTACTAATTACCAATTACTAATTTGGGAATTACGAATTAAAAAGGAGGGATAATGGATAATTGATAATGGAATTTCAGATTTACGAATGTCGAATTATAAATTACATTCTAACAAAGCTATTACCTTAGGATGTCCGCCTAAGGCAGATTGTTTCTTCGGTTATTGAGCTCGTTGAAATATTGAAAGCAAAAAGAAAAGAGAAAACTACTTTATTCTCCGAGTATGGTTTAATGGTTAACACCTTCTGGAATGTCACCCTGAATTTAGTTCAGGGTCTAGCCCAAATTGGCAGGGTGCTGTTATGAAATTTGTTTAAGCAATCTGGTTTTTATTACTACTGCAGTACTTTTTTTTGCAATTCTAGTGCAGAATTATCATAACCGGATTGCTTTCCTCCTAAGGGGGACAGGCTTCCCACCGTGGCGGGCAGGCATTCCTCCTCGCAATTACCTTCTAAATGAATTAGGAATTAAAAACTAAAAATTGAGAATTAAAAATTCCCCAATTCGCAATTCTCAGATTCGTAATTCGCAATTCTCAGATACGGACAGGCTGTACCTCCTCGCAATTACCTTCTAAAGGAATTAGGAATAAAAAACTAAAAATTGAGAATTAAAAATTCCCCAATTCTCAGATTCGTAATTCGCAATTCTCAGATACGGACAGGCTGTACCTCCTCGCAATGACTAGTCAATATCAGACTAGCATGCCTCCTCTCAATTACCTTCTAAAGGAATTAGGAATAAAAAACTAAAAATTGAGAATTAAAAATTCCCCAATTCGCAATTTTCAGATTCGTAATTCGCAATTCTCAGATACGGACAGGCTGTACCTCCTCGCAATGACTAATCAATAACAGACTAGCATGCCTCCTCGCAATTACCTTCTAAAGGAATTAGGAATAAAAAACTAAAAATTGAGAATTAAAAATTCCCCAATTCGCAATTCTCAGATTTGCAATTCTCAGATAAGGACAGGCTGTACCTCCTCGCAATGACTAGTCTATAATGGGTAGGCGTTTCTCCTCGCAATGACTAGTCAATAACAGACTAGTATGCCTCCTCGCAATTACCTTCTAAAGGAATTAGGAATAAAAAACTAAAAATTGAGAATTAAAAATTCCCCAATTCGCAATTCGCAATTCGCAATTTTCAGATTCGCAATTCATAATTCATAGATTCGTAATTCATATTGTTTAATTTCGAATTCTTAAAAATTTAATCATTTACATGATAAAATATCACGAGTTTAACTTAAAGAATGGGCTGCACGTCATCGTGCATCAAGACAAGTCCACCCCCATAGTAGCTTTTAACCTGCTTTATAATGTTGGGGCAAAGCACGAACTGGAAAGTCGCACCGGTTTTGCACACCTATTTGAGCACCTCATGTTTGGTGGTTCAGAAAATATCCCTTCATTCGATGGTCCCTTACAAGAGGTTGGAGGGGAAAACAATGCATTTACCTCCAACGACTTAACTAATTATTATATCACCCTACCTAAAGAGAGTTTAGAAACGGCGTTCTGGTTAGAGTCGGATCGCATGAAAAGTTTGGCCTTTACGCCAAAAAGTTTGGAGGTGCAACGACAAGTAGTAATTGAAGAATTTAAACAGCGCTACTTAAACCAGCCATATGGGGACATTTATTTATTGCTTCGACCTTTGGCCTACTTAAAGCATCCTTATAAATGGGCAACTATTGGTAAGGAGGTGGCACACATTGAGCAGGCCAATATGGAAGAGGTGAAGGCCTTCTTTTTTAAGCATTACCGTCCCAACAATGCCATACTTTCCATTGCTGGTGATGTTTCAATTGATGAAATAAAACAACTTTGTGACAAGTGGTTTTCTGATATTCCTGCTGGTGAAAAAGTAAAACCAGAATGGCCTGCAGAAGAAAATCAAATTCAAGCAAGAAGCTTGGTGGTAGAACGAGATGTTCCACAAAATGCCATTTATAAGGCCTACCACATGGTAGATCGCTTGCACCCCGACTATTATGCCACCGATATGATTACGGATATTCTCTCTCAGGGGAATTCTTCGCGCTTTTACCAAGAGTTGATCAAAAATCAGAAGCTCTTTTCTGAAGTGGACGCTTACATCACTGGTGACATAGAAGCAGGGCTTTTAATTGTTGCCGGGAAATTAAATCCTACAGTTACCATGGAACAAGCTGAGGCTGCCATTGATAGCGAGTTGGAAAAGTTAGTAAATGACTTAGTAAGCAAAGAAGAGCTACAAAAAGTAAAAAACAAGGTGACTGCTTCCAATGAGTTTGGAAAAACCAATGTGTTGAATAAAGCCATGGGTTTAGCCATTTCAGCTTTAATTGAAAGTCCTGATTTAATTAATACTGAATTAGATGGTTACTTAAAAGTGACAGCAGAAGACATTAAGCGGGTAGCCAAAACTATTTTTCAAAAAAACAATTGCTCTACCTTATATTATAAATCAAAAAACACATCAACTTGATTTTAGATCGAAAAACTCCCCCAAAAATAAAACCTGCCAATCAGGTAGATTTTCTGAAGGCAGAAACTACTATATGTTCCAACGGAATTCCTATTCATTATATCAATCATGGTGATCAAGATGTAATTCGTTTGCAATTAGCCTTTGATGCGGGTACGTATTATCAAGCCAAGCCTTTGTTGGCTGCGGCTGTAAATAACTTGCTACTAGAAGGGACTGATAAGTACTCTTCTCAAGAAATCGCCAACTATTTTGAGAATAGGGGAGCCTTTGTGCAAGGGGAAGTTGAAGCTGACAAGGGGATTATACATGTTTATTCACTCACTAAGAACTTAGCCGAATTATTGCCGTTTCTATATGAAGTTATTTCTTCAGCGACTTTTCCAGATGATGAATTAGCAAGCTACTTGTCGATTCAACAACAAAACTTTGGGGTGAACAGTCAAAAAGTGGGTTTTATGGCTAAAAATAACTTTTTAAACGTAGTATTGGGAGAAAGAAGCCCCTATGCGTCCAAGGTAGAAGCAAACGATTATGAAAATATTACCCGCAATGATTTAATAGAATTTTATAACAACTATTATAAAGAAGGTCAATTGAGCGTTTTTGCCTCTGGAAAAATAACGCCAGAGACCTCAGACCTAATTGAAAAAGTTTTTGGATCTGACACAAGAAAAGGCTTAACACCTTTAGATAATGCTACTGAAGTTGATGCAGCTTTTTCTCAAAATGAATTGCTCTTGCCAAAAGAAAATGCATTGCAATCGGCAATTAGGATCGGTAAGCCGATAATTTCGAAACAGCATGAAGATTTTCCAGCTCTATTTTTTACCAATACTGTCTTAGGAGGTTATTTTGGTTCTCGCTTAATGAGCAATATCCGAGAAGATAAGGGATATACTTATGGTATAGGCAGTGGTTTGGTATCCTATAAAAATGCGGCCTATTTTTTAATTTCAACAGAAGTTGGGGCTGAGGTAACAGAAGCAACAGTAAGCGAAATTGAAATAGAGCTCAAGCGCTTGCAAAATGAGCTGCTTGACGAAAAAGAATTAAATTTGGTAAAAAATTACTTGAGGGGCAGCATTTTAAAGAACTTCGATGGAGCATTTGCTGCCATGGACCGTTTTCGTTCAATCAATACCTTGGGTTTAGACTATGATTATTATGAAAACTTAATGCGAAACATTCAAGACATGACTGCTATTAAAGTCCAAGAAACGGCCAAAAGATATTTGCAGTTGGATAGTTTAAAAAAAATTATTGCAGGAAAAGTTTAATTTAGAGGCAACCTTTGAGAAAAAATGCGTCATTAGGGTGCACAAAAACCAAAAATTATGAAACGATTAATTGTATTACTAGTAGTTCTTTGCTCATTTGCAAGTACTTCCAAAGCTTCTCACATTCTCGGTGGTGAGATTGGCTGGACATGTTTACCAACTGGGAAGTATATATTTTACATGACTGTATATCGGGATTGTACCGGTATTAATTTTAATTATACTGATGAAACAATTACCATTGTAGGTGCTCCTTTACCAAAAGATGCCTCTGGAAGTTCGTTTGATAAAATTACTATGAAGCCTGATTCTAACAGATGGCAAGCAGAACGAAACGGTGACACTTCTCCGAGATGTACCAACCAATATGGTAATCCAAACACCTGTGATAATGGTGACCAAGGTAGTGTTCAGCAGTTCTTTTACACTTCAGCTGCTTTAACATTGGCTGGTCAGCCAAATAGAGCAGGTTGGAAATTTTATTGGGAATCAGCATGTTGTCGTCCAGGTGATGTTACAAACGTAACTACTACTGGAACGATGTTATTGAGAGCAGAAATGTATCGTACTCCAGGGAGCAACGATAAAGACCCTTGTACTGATTCATCACCTGAATTTAAATCATTGCCAACTACTTCAGTTTGTAGAGGGTATGAATTTACTTATAACTCTACTGCAATTGATTCGGATTTAGATTCTTTGATTTACTCATGGGATCGACCATACAATCCACCATTACAAAATCCAGATCCTTTAGTTTATAAAGCTGGTTATTCTCCAACTAATCCAACTCCTGACAAAACTTTTGACATAAAAAATATCCCTTCTACTTTAGGACCATTATCTGGTGTTATTAACATGGCTGTTTATAGTGGTGTTACAACTCAAAAATTTCTTACAGTTATTAAAGTTGACTCCTACAGAGATGGACAAAAAATTGCAACAGTTTATCGTGAGATTCCAGTTTCGGTTTTCTCCTGTCCTGCGTTGCCGAATGGCAAAACAAATAATCCTCCAGAAGTATTTATTGATGGAGTAAAAGCAGATGGGTTAATTATTGATATTACAGCTGGTCAAGAAGTGCGCTTACCACTGCAAGTAAAAGATTTAGATGTTACTGGTATTGGAACTCAATTGCAGAATGTAACACTTGTTCCTGATGGCTTACTATTTACAAGAGATAGAACAATAGGACCAAACCCTGTAACTGATCCGGGATCACCATGTCAGGTAACTTATGGAGCTGGTAAAAACTTAGTAGTAGAGCCTTGTGCTTACTTACAAAATAAAACACCCTTTCTAGATGTAGGAACATCTCCACCAGAGCGAAAAATTTCTGGTCTTTCAGGTTTAGCAACAGAATTTGTTTGGGAAACGAGTTGTGCACACATTCAAACAAAAACTGGTGTTCCAGGAACATTAGAAGGAATTTACAACTTTGTAATGCGAGTTTCTGATGATCACTGCCCAATTCCTGCGATTAATTACCCTACAATTACAGTGAGAGTAAAAGATCCGATTCCTTTAACTGAACCAATCATGAAGGGTATTGATGTTGATTTGAATGGTGAAATTACCTACCAGTGGGTGCCGGCAATTGACTCTGCGTTTACCTTTGAAAAATACATCGTTGAATCAGCTACATCACTTAATGGAGTTGCACCTGCAACATGGAATAATTTAAACAATAATTTAAAAGATTTTCAGCAAGAAAAGAAGAACGTAAACTTTCAATTATTCTTTAATGTAAATCCATTAGACCCTACCTCACCAAGAAATATCTTGAATAAACGAGATAGAGATTGGTACATGCGAATGAGAGCAGTTTCTGGTTGTACAGATGATGTTGAATCACCTAATTCAGATCGAGTTAGAGTGATGGAGTCTGAGATTGTTTCTTCAGGTGGTTTTCCAAATCCAGTGCAATCAAGAGCCACTGTAACTTGGAATAGACCAAAAGGAGTAAATGCTAAAACCTACCCTTATTTTCACTATGAGTCTCCAACCCATTTTTACATTTGGGAAAACGATTCAATAAGTAATGGTGGAGTAGCAGATCCTGCCAACTGGTATATAAGAGGTGATACCAATGCCACTACTTATTCTATTGGTTCTAATGTTTGTATGGATTACATTGGCCTAAGAATAGAGGCTCGTGATACGGTAATTACCTGGAAGCAAGGAAACGCGCCTAGCCCACGAATTGATAGTTTGGATACCTTAGTTTTTAGCACGTTCAGTACTATTGATACCATTTATATGGTTACTCCAGGTCGAATTCCTCGTCCAAAGTTAGATACCATTGAAGTGAAGGCAAATGGTGATGTTTACATTAGAGGAGATAGAGCTGCAGCAGGTACTGCAGGAACCTTCAACTTGTATAACTCTGTTGTAGACCCAGATAGCTTATTGGCCAGTTTAGAATTAGCCATTGAAGACTCTGTGCAAATCGCAGGACAAAATGCAGATAATAAAATAAGAAGGTTAATTGTTGAAGCGGTAGATATATGTAACGCCTCAGTAAGGGAAAATAGTTTTGTTTACACGACAATACTTCCAACAGGTAGTTTTCAAGCGGCATGTCCTCCAACCTATACCTTAAATTGGAATGAACCTCTAGGTTTTAATACAGCTATTAAAAGCTACCGGATTTTAGTTGATACTACTGGAACAGGAAATAACTTTTTCCAAGCTGCCTCAAATGATGGTACAAGTACTTCTTTAGTTGTACCTGTAATTCAAGGCACAGAATATATGTTTAGAGTGATTGCGACAGATAACGAAGGCGCAGTAAATATTTCAGCTATACATACATTTACAGTGCCTACTGGATTGCCAACCAATGAGGTTCCTTCGGTGCCTGAATTACGTTGTACTTTTGTTGAGGATGATGGATCTGTTCTATTATCGTTTAATAGAAATGACAGAGATTCTACTAAGAATGGACAAGGCTACAGAATTGAGTATAGAAGAAATAATGGAGCATGGCAAAATTTTGCAGGTGCCGGTTTGATTAATTATGATGCTGATAAAACGGATGGTGATCAAGGTGATACTTCAGCTTTAATTACTGGTATTGATGCACAAACTGCGCGTTATGATTTTAGAGCAGCCATTCTTGGTGGTTGTGATGGAAATACAATCGACGGTTGGAGCAATGTGATAAGCAGTATTTTTATTGAAGCTACTGCTTTTCCTAACGATCCATCAAAAAGAGGTAATGTTGAGTGGAATTCAACCAATGTAGACTATAACAGTACTTATAGTTTATATAAAGATACCTTTAATTTAAGGTATGCACCTACTTTGTTAACCCTTGGACTGGATACTACTTCGGTGGTTGATAATGATAATGGAGATATTTGCTTTGGTGCTCAAAATTACTACGTTACTATAGAGGATGAGTTTAGTAAGTGCATTAGCCGTTCAAACATCGACAGTGTGTTGTATGTGGATAATTTTCCACCAGAGCCATTGGATTTAAATTATATATCTTATGATAGAGTAACTGGCGGAATAAGAGCTTATTGGACTCGAGATACTGATTCTGACACAGACTCCTTATTCTTTACCACTACTGATGGATTTAACTCAGGTTTACAAGCCTATAAAGCCATAGGTGAAGAAGATTACAGAGCAGAAGAGTACTTGATTCCATTTACTACCTTGGATGCACGCGACTCTGCAGTTGTTGTTGGGGCCCTTGCGCAAGATGAATGTGGAAATAGAAGCGCAGAAGAAGATTTAACTTTTCATAAAAGCATGGATGTTGAAGTGCAGTGGAATGTATGTGATTCTTCTATGCAAATTACCTGGACTCCTTATGAAGGGTTTAATGAAGATTTTGATGTAGAATATACAGTTTACTTTGATTCTTCAGCAGCTGGGTTTAATAATGTTGCTGCTATACCAGAAAGTCAAGGAACATTGGATACTACTTTTAATCATAAAATTGAAGTAGGAGATAAGGTTTATCGTTATTTTGTAGAGGCGGTAAGTACTGACCCTGCAACTGCTAATTCCGGGTTTGTTTCTGCTTCAAATGTCGATTCTGATTTCGCCATTTATGAGGACGTGCCACGTTATGGGTATTTAACTTTTGCAACGGTAGAAGACAGAGTTGTAAATCTTGAATACTATAAGGACACCTTGATTAATGTGAAAGGATATAATATCTTCAGAGGGACAGATAAAAACCTGATGAATAGAATCGGCTACATTGATTTTCAAACGGTGAAAGACGATGAAATAATCGATTTTACTGATGCCAATGTGGACGTAAGTAGCTTTAGTTATTTCTACAAAATTCAAGTGCAAAACGCTTGTGATGAGCCAGTAGATACGTCTAACTTAGGTAGAAGCATCTTGTTGAATGTGAATCCTGATAATGAAGCAGTAACGAACACCTTAACATGGAATGAATATGTTGAGTGGGACAGTACTGTTGCTTATTACAACATTTATAGAGGTGTAGATACTGAACCGACAAATCAGATTTATGATGTTGTACCACCAAGCAATGATGAGTTCAACTTATTTGTCGATGATGTGTACGATGACTTATTCAGTATCGGTAAATTCTGCTACAGGGTTGAAGCAATACAAGGTCAAGTAACTAATGCAGCTACGAATGGATTTCCTAATGATTTGCAGCCAGCAATCTCTAAGTCTAATGTAGTTTGTGTAACGCAAGAGCCGTTATTTTATATACCAAATGCCTTCGCTCCTGATGGAGTTAACAAAACATTTGGTCCAAAAGGACAGTTCTTTGACTTTAGCTTGTATGAAATGGTGATTTTCAACCGTTGGGGCGAGGAAGTTTATCGAACTCGTGACATCAATAAAGGTTGGGATGGTACCTATAATGGAGAAATAGCACAACTTGGCAGTTATGTTTACACCATTCGTTTTATAGATGCTGATGGTGACGAACACCGACGAAAAGGAACAGTAACTTTAGTTAAATAAAGTTCTATTATCCAACAGTTAAAGGGAAGTCGTAATACGGCTTCCCTTTTTTATTTTATTAACAGCAAAATGCCTGTCAGAATCGTTATTTTTGCCGTCTTAAAAACGCCACTATGAGTACGAGTTCTGAAAGCCGTTTTCTTCCCGAAGGATTGACCTATGACGATGTGTTGTTGGTTCCTTCTTACTCTGAAGTAATGCCACGAGAAGTGGATATCAGGAGTCAATTTTCAAAAAACATTCGATTGAACACACCAATAGTATCTGCAGCAATGGATACTGTTACTGAATCAGCTATGGCTATAGCTATTGCTGGTGAAGGTGGAATAGGGGTATTGCATAAAAATATGAGCATTCAACAGCAAGCCGCTGAGGTGAGAAAAGTGAAGCGCTCAGAAAGTGGAATGATCCAAGATCCTATTACCTTAAATGTTGATGCAAAAGTGGCTGATGCTTTAGCCTTAATGAAGGAAAATAAAATTGGTGGAATTCCAATTGTTGATGACAAAAGCACTTTACTGGGTATTGTAACCAATAGAGATTTGCGTTTTCAAAAGAACATGGAGCAAGCAGTTTCAGAAGTAATGACCAAAGAGAAGATCATTACCACTCAAATAGGAACTGACTTAAAGAAAGCAGAAGATATTTTACAGCAACACAAAATAGAAAAGCTACCAGTAGTTGATAAAAGCAATAAATTAATTGGCTTAATCACTTATCGAGATATTATAAAGCTAAAGGAACGTCCGAATGCCTGTAAGGATGAATTTGGTCGCTTGCGAGTAGCCGCAGCAGTTGGCGTTACTGCTGATGTGATGGATCGGATTGATGCCTTAGTAAAAGTTGGCGTTGATGCAGTGATTATTGATACTGCGCATGGCCATTCTAAAGGGGTATTAGAGACTTTGAAAAAGGTGAAAGCTAAATTTCCTAAACTAGATGTAGTCGTTGGAAACATTGCCACAAAAGAAGCGGCCTTAGCCTTAGCAAAGGCAGGTGCTGATGCTGTTAAAGTAGGGATAGGACCAGGTTCTATTTGTACAACTAGAGTAATTGCTGGAGTTGGTGTTCCACAATTTTCTGCAGTAATGATGGTTTCCGAAGCCTTGAAAGGGCTGGGAATTCCTGTAATTGCCGATGGTGGTTTGCGCTTTACTGGAGATGTAGTAAAGGCATTAGCAGCAGGAGCAGATACAGCAATGGCAGGATCTTTATTTGCAGGAGTAGCAGAATCACCGGGTGAAACTATTATTTACGAAGGGAGAAAGTTCAAGGCATATCGTGGAATGGGTTCTGTAGAAGCCATGGAAAAAGGTTCAAAAGACCGCTACTTTCAAGAGATGGAAGATGACATTAAGAAACTAGTTCCAGAAGGAATAAGCGGACGAGTGCCATTCAAAGGTTCATTAAGCGAAGTAATTTATCAAATGGTTGGTGGAATTAGAGCAGGAATGGGCTATTGTGGATGTGGAACCATTGAAAAGTTAAAAACCGATGCAATTTTTATAAAAATTACCAATGCCGGAATTCGAGAAAGTCATCCACATGATATAACTATAACTCGAGAGGCACCAAACTATAGTCGTTAATTTCCAATTTAAAATTTCTAAAAACTATGAATACGATCAAAAATTTATTTGCAACATTTTTTGTGCTTTTATCAGTTGCTCTAGTAGCACAAGACAATGGTGAAAAAATCTTTATCGATTTTGGTGATGAAAAGATCACTAAGGCTGAATTCAAGCGAGTGTATGAAAAAAATAACAACGGTGAAATGGTTAGTAAAAGCACCGTTGATGAATACTTGGAGCTATACATAAACTTTAAACTGAAGGTGCTTGAAGCAGAGGCGCGAGGGCTTGACACCAATGCTGGATTTGTGAAGGAATTAGCTGGCTATAGAAGACAACTTGCTCAACCATATATGTCGGCAGACAACATTTTAGAAGAATTAAAAAAGGAAGCCTATGAGCGTTTGCAAGAAGATATTCGCGCGAGTCATATCCTAATCTCTGTAAAAGAAGATGCTAGTCCTGAGGATACCTTATTGGCTTATAAAAAGGCAGAAGAAGTGAAGAAGAAATTAGAAAAAGGCGAAGATTTTGAAGCCTTAGCAAAGGAATACTCTGATGATCCATCGGCAAAGGTCAATGGGGGAGACCTAGGCTATTTTACGGCGTTTTACATGGTATACCCTTTTGAATCTGCGGCTTACAATACTAAAGAAGGGGAAATTTCTGAAATTGTTCGTTCAAAATTTGGGTATCATATTCTAAAAATAACAGATAGAAGGGAAGCTGTAGGTAATATCACAGTGGAACATATCTTAATCTCGAATAATCCTGAAATCTCTAAAACGGATAATCCAGAAGGAAAAATAAAAGAAATTTATGGCAAGATAAAAGGAGGAGCGCCTTTTGTAGATATGGCAGCACAATTCTCTGATGATACTCGTTCGGCTTCTAATGGAGGAAGACTACCTACCTTTGGAGTAAGCAGAATGGTTCCAGAATTTGAAGCTGTAGCATATAGCTTGAAAAAACCAGGGGATATTTCAAAACCTTTTGAAACACAATATGGCTGGCACATTATTAAATTAATTCAAAAACAGCCGATTGGCAGTTATGACGAAATAGAAAGTGAATTAACTTCACGTGTAGAAAAAGATAGTCGATCGAACCTAGAAGAGGGCGCCGTACTTCGAAAAATTCAAAAAGACTATGGCTTTACCGAAAACTTAAGCGAACGAAATGATTTTTATGAAGCCCTGAATGAATCATATTTTGAAGATGGCTGGGACCCCAATTCAATATCAAACTTGAATAAAACCCTCTTTACAATTGGTGATAAAAAAGTGAATCAAACTGACTTTGCTAAATTTTTAGCCATTAATCAAACAAAGCGAAATCCAATGGATATCCAAGTATTGGTAAATCGAAAATACAATGATTTTAAAAGCATTGAATTGGTAGCTTTTAAAGATTCGAAATTAGATGAAGAGTATCCTGAATTTAAAGCTTTAATGCAAGAATACCATGATGGTATCTTATTGTTTAACCTGACCGATAAGGTGGTTTGGAGTAAAGCGGTAAAAGACTCTGCCGGACTTCAAAATTTTTATGAAAATAACAAAGAAAAATATAAGTGGGGAAAAAGAGTTGACGCGATTGTATTTTCTGCACTTAATGAGAAAGTGGCTAATTCTACAAAAGAGTTAATCAAAGAAGCTGACTCTGTAGATGCTTCAGCAATTGCAGATAAAATAAATTCAACTTCACTACTTAACTTAAAGTATGAGCTTAACAAATATGAGAAAGGGATTAACGAAACTGTAGATGCTGTAGAATGGGTTGAAGGAGTTTCTGAAAATAAACCAAAAGACGGAAGAGTAGAATTTGTTTACATCAAGGAGGTGCTTAAGCCTAGCTATAAAACCATTGAAGATTCTAGAGGAATTATAACTTCGGATTACCAAGAATACTTGGAGAAAGAATGGATAAAATCATTACGAGAAAAATATTCATTCACTATAGACCAAGCTATTCTCAAAAATCTAAAAAACGAATTAAATTAAGTTGTTGAGAATTATCTCCATTTTTATTGTTTTAACTCTTGGATTTAGCAGTTGTCAGCTTTTTGATCCAAACGAAGATCGTAAGATTATTGCTAGAGTTGGAGATAATTACTTGTATGAGGAAGATATTGATGAATTAGTCACCAACGAAGACTCTGCAGGGTCTGCTTTGTTAACTCAAAATTATATAGACAATTGGGTAAAGGAACAATTGCTGCTTAAAAAAGCCCTTCAAAACCTTTCTGCGGAGCAAGTTGATTTTGAAGAACAGCTCAATAATTATAAAAACTCATTACTAATTTATGCTTATGAGAACTTATTGGTGAAGCAGAAATTAGACACTTCAATTTCCGAAACAGAGCTTCGAACGTACTATAAGAATAACGAACAAAATTTTAAGCTTAAACAACAATTGGTTAAAGGTAAGCTAGTTCAGCTGCTCAATTCAGCTCCACTGCAAGACTCCTTAAACCTTTGGTTTTTTTCGGAGGGAGATTACTATTCCCAGCAACTGAATGAGTATTGCACACAATTTGCAATGAATTGTCACCTGGATACTTCAAGGTGGATTCCGTTTTCAACCATAAAAAGTTTATTGCCCTTAAACTATCAAATAGAAAAAATTGAAATAAGTGTAGGTAAAAATGTACTTTCAGATACATTGCAAACTCTAGTAATAAATGTTATGGAACAGCGTTTTCCCGGGGAATTGGCGCCACTTTCATATGTAAGTGATCAAATTAAAAGCATCATTAGAAATAAGCGTAAATTGCAATTACTGAATACAGCAAGAGAAGAAATTTTTGAAGAAGCGACCTTAAAAGAACAGTATGAAATTTATAATTAAGCTATTTGCAGTAATAATTTTAAGTTCTTCGATTCAATTAAAAGCTCAAGAGCAGTCAATTGTATTGGATAAAATTATTGCCGTAGTTGGCGATGAAATTATAACGAAAGCTGAGTTAGAAAGTAACTATGCAGGCCTAATTACTAAAGGAATGAAGGTGACCGATAACTCCCGCTGTGAAGTATTGGAAGATATTTTATTCTCAAAAATGCTACTCAATCAAGCAAAGGTAGATAGTGTTGAAGTTACTGATGGACAAGTTGAAGGTGAAATGGATCGTCGACTTCGTTACATTATCAGTCAGATTGGCTCTGAGGAAAAAATGGTGGAGTATTATAAGAAACCATTATCTAAAATTAAAGATGAAATGCGCGAATCGATGCGTGATCAATTGCTGATTCAAGCCATGCAGGGAGAAATAACATCAGATGTCAGCGTTACTCCCGACGAAGTAAAAAACTTTTACGATCGTATTCCAGAAGATAGCTTGCCACTTATGAATGCTGCTGTTGAAGTTGCTCAAATAGTAATCAACGCAAAAACATCTACTGAATCGATTAGAGAGGTAAAGGAAGAATTAAACGAGTATCGAAGAAGAGTTAATGAAGGAGAAAAGTTCTCCACCTTAGCTGTTCTTTATTCTGAAGATGAAGGTTCAGCCACCAGAGGAGGGGAGATAGGATTTGTAGGAAAGGCAGAAGTAGAGCCAGAGTTTTCGGCTGCTTCTTTTAGACTAAAAGCCGGGCAAGTATCTCCGGTAATAAAAACCCGCTTTGGATATCACATTATTCAATTGATTGAACGAAGAGGTAATAAAGTAAATGTGCGTCATATCTTACTGAAACCGAGCATTGATACTAAATCACTTTTAAAAGCTAAACAACGAATCGATAGCATAGCTGGACTTATTGCAGCTGACTCTTTAAGCTTTGAAGCGGCTGCACGTCGCTTTTCCGATGATGAAGACACCAAACAAAATGGAGGAAAAATTGTAAATCCTTATACTGCTTCCACTATGACTGAAATGGATCAGTTGGATCCTTCTTTATTTTTTGTGATTGATAACATGTCTGTTGGAGATATTTCAGAAGCTGTGCAAATTAGCGACCCAAGAAAGCAAGCTGGTTATAGAATTATAAAGTTGAATAAACGAACAGAACCTCACCGAGCGAGTTTAAAGACAGACTATCAAGCTATAAAAGGCGCAGCTAAAGCTGAAAAAGAACAAATCAAGTTAGAAGAGTGGATGGTTACTGCAGCTGAAAAAACATATGTGAAGATAGATGAAGAGTATGCTAAAGGCTGCCTGTTTATGCAAGATTGGAATGAAAATATAATTGAATAACATGAGTAATACTACCTATAAAACAGATTCAGAAGCAGTTGATGCTTTAGTAAAAAAATATCAGGCTTTAAATTCCGAAATTTCAAAGGTAATTGTTGGCCAAGAGCAGGTGGTTAAAAATTTATTGATTTCAATTTTTAGTAACGGTCATTGTCTACTAGTAGGTGTTCCTGGTTTAGCAAAAACCTTATTGGTAAATACTATTTCTCAAGTATTGGGTTTAAGCTTTAATCGTATTCAGTTTACACCTGACTTAATGCCATCCGATATCATTGGTTCTGAAATTTTAGATGAGAACAGGAGCTTTAAGTTCATCAAGGGACCTTTGTTTTCAAATTTAATTTTAGCTGATGAAATTAACCGTACTCCTCCCAAAACGCAATCGGCTTTATTAGAGTCGATGCAAGAAAAGTCAATTACCACAGGCGGAAAAACCTACCAATTGCCCAAACCATTTTTTGTGTTGGCTACGCAAAACCCGATAGAGCAGGAAGGGACCTACCCATTGCCTGAAGCTCAGCTGGATCGATTTATGCTGAATATTTGGCTGGATTATCCAAGTTTAGAGGAAGAACTGAATATTGTAAAAGCAACCACCACAAATTTCACTGCTGAAGTGAATAAAATTATGGATGGGGAAGAAATTATGTTTTTCCAGCAGCTAATCCGGAAGATTCCTGTACCAGACAATGTGTTAGAATATGCTGTTAAGTTGGCGTCATCAACGCGACCAAATACCAAACAATCACCAGAAATGGTAAATGAGTTCCTAAGTTGGGGGGCAGGACCTAGAGCTTCACAGTTTTTAGTGGTAGGAGCTAAATGTCATGCAGCCATCAATGGAAAATATTCTCCCGACATTGAAGATGTAAAAGCAGTGGCTGAACCCATATTACGTCATAGAATTGTAAGAAATTACAAAGCTGAGGCGGAAGGCTATACCATTGAGAGAATTATTGAGGAACTCGTAGATGCAGGCTAAAACCAAATTGAGTCGAACTCTTATTTAGGAGAATAGATATCCTCTTGTTCTAGAATTATTTCCTCATCTAGTTTAAAATCTTTTTTTGACTTTTTTATTCCTTCATCTGCATCGACATCAGCTTGATACACCCACTTATTTTTTTCCCAGTAGTAGGCGTCGTAAGATAAATCTGCACCATAATACTCATAAATACCTTTTAATGAAGAGTTAGGGGGAGAGAGGTGATCTAATAGGATTCGATTGTTTTTTTCGTCAAAAGTTAATTCCATAATATTCTGTGCGGAAAACTCATATTGTACCCGGTTGAGTTTTTGATTTCCAACTTCGAAAATTGGAGCACCAAATCGAATAGCACCTTCTTGGTCAAACCACAACAATTCTATTCGCTTTTTAGTGGTTAACCGATCATTTCCTTCCCAAGCGAGCAGGGTATAATAGGTTTGAAGCGTTGTTTCTTTTTCTATGAGTTCATAAAATAATCCGGGGAGCCATTGCTTGTGGGCAGTTGTAATTTTTTGAGCATCTACGCTGTCAGCATTTATTGGAGATAGAAATTCGAGGCTAGTTGCTGTTGTGTTGTCAACTTGTTTTAAGATTCCGCACTCATAATCATACGTTCCGTCATTGAAAGGAATGTTCCAGTTGAAGATACGGAATGCAGAGTCAGGAGGCGTTAAAATACTTATGCTTTTTATTCCACTAAATGGAAATCTGAAAGCGGATTCTTTGCTAAGCTCATTCTTAAGTATAGCCTTTAACTCTTCATTAGCAATCAGTCGCTCTTCGTCTTTTTCAGCGTTTAATACCTGAAAAGCTAGTGCCTCAATCGCTTTTTCATCAATTTGTTTTTCCCCTTGAACTTCAACTGTTTTTAAACCTACTTGAGTTTGGGCTGTGCCAATTAATATTCCAACTGGAATTAATAAAGCAAGCAAAAGCGATGTTGTAATTCTATTCAAAAGCAACTAATTTATACTAGATAAACAAGATTTGAGCCAATCTATTGCCTAATACCGATGTAGCTTTCAACTAGCACATTCTTCGTACATTGATTGCTTATTTGAAAGTAACTTGGCATTAAATCAACAAAATTAAATTGGCAACAGTTCTTATAAATTGGTTTAAAGGTGCATGGCTTCTTTTTTAGCCTCAAGCGTTTCTTTGCTTTCTCTTACATCAGGATCATCTACACAGCAGTCAACTGGGCAAACGGCTGCACATTGCGGGTCATCGTGAAATCCAACACATTCTGTGCACTTGTCAGGTACAATGTAATAGTAGTCTAAGCTAATTGGTTCTTGTTCCGCATCGGCATCAACTTCTTCTCCGTTCAACCTTTTATGTGTCCCTTTTACACCTGTTCCATCAGAAAAACGCCATTCTTCTCCACCTTCATAAATTGCATTGTTTGGACATTCAGGCTCGCAAGCTCCACAATTTATGCATTCATCAGTTATTATAATCGCCATAATGGGTTGTTTAATGTTTGTACTTTCGTAAATTGAATTTGATTCAAGATCAAAATTCGTTTCGAACACAAAATTAAGGTTTTAAGCATAACAATTAGAATGAATTTAGAAGAGAAAAAGCAAGTATTGTTGGATTTAGGTCAATTTTTCGAAAGTTGTACCCTTTATCACAAAAATCAAGCTATACTAAAACAATCGGAAAAGCTAAAAAAGCAAATCGAGCGAGGAGTAGAATTAATAGAAACGGTGCATCATGAAAATGGTTGGTTTACCCCAGACTCGGTAAAAGCAGTTTTTGAAGCATGGTCTAAATCCTTGACCGAAGAAAATATTTCAAAGTGGTTAGAGGCCTACTCTTTTGAAAATACAGATTCAAAAGCTGTTGGAGTAATCATGGCCGGAAATATCCCTTTAGTGGGTTTACACGATGCGCTTTGTGTATTGGTTACTGACAATCATTTAAAGGCCAAAGTATCTTCAAAAGATAAGTCATTAATGAGTTTAGTCTTAGAAACAATTGCTGTAATTGCTCCTAAATGGGGGTATAAAATTGAAGTCACAGATAATTTAAAAAACATTGATTATTTAATTGCAACCGGCAGCGATAATAGTAACCGATATTTTGAATATTATTTTAGAGATGTCAAAAAAATCCTTCGAAAAAATAGGACCTCAGTTGCTATCTTGGATGGCAATGAATCTGAAGAAGACCTGAAGAAATTAAGTGATGATGTTTTTATGCATTTTGGACTGGGCTGCCGAAATGTGACAAAATTATTTCTGCCCAAAGGCTTTGATTTAGATCGAATTTTTAATGCCTTTTTTCATTACAAAGAAATAGCCAATAATAATAAGTATGCTAATAATTACGATTACAATAAGGCTGTTTACTTACTTAATAAAATAGATTTAATAGAGAATGGTTTCTTGTTATTAAAGGAAGATGAAGAGTTGCACTCACCAGTTGGAGTATTGTTTTACGAATACTATGATAAATTGTCAGCTGTAGAGGAAAAACTAATTGACAATGCAGAAAGTATTCAAGCAGCAGTGGGCAGTTATGATAAAAGTAAACTCATTCCATTTGGAAAAGCTCAGCAGCCAGAGTTATGGGATTACGCGGATGGAGTTGATACGATTGAATTTTTAATTTCAGATTGACGATGTTAGATTTTTGATTTCAGAATTACGATTGACGATTTTTGATTGGGTAGATTAGAATTATTTGTTATTTCTCAAGGTTATTATGGAGGAGACTATGATTTTTAGAATTTCTTCAGCTTCATAATACAAGTGTTTAATACTCTCTTTAAGTTCTGGTTTTAATTCTTCTATCAGTTCAAGGAAAAACATACATTCATCAGCCTCCTCTTCTACAATTTTGAGTTTGTTTATAAAATCTGCTTTTGATTTTGCCCTGCAGGCAGCTCTATAATTAGCCCCAACTGAGCTTGATGCACGAATTAACTGATTAGAGTATGCATTAAAAACATACTTGGTAGGCAATTCATCACAAAATTTCGCTGTATTAATTGCAAATCTTTTTGTTTTTTCTTTGAGTATAGTAGAGTTCATCTAATTTTTTGATTAGTAGCAATTGAAGATCTAATCTATTCATTTTCAATTCAGCAAATTGTAAATCAAAAATCTAAGATTGTAAATATAAAGCTCTTATTGGAATGGGGACTAAATCAAAAATCTGAAATCGTCAATTTAAAATCTTGACTAGTAATTTAAGGTAGTAGAAAATTACGATTGAAATAGAAATAATTATTAATCAGCATTACCTAGAAATTTTAATTAGGAATAGTAATTCTATAGCGCTTACAGGTTACGCCTAAAGTCTAAAATCTAAAATCCAAAACCGTAAATCTAAAATTCATACGCTCCCAAATCTGGCATTCCATCAGCGGTTCTGGAATCACCTTTTAGGTCTAGAGGGACTTGGTTTCCGACAGTTATATCTCCTGCATCAATAGCTACGGAGTTATCATCCAATTCAAACATTCCTGCAGGACCATCTATAAAAATGGGTCCAACAGGATTTTTAATGATATTAGTAAACTGAGTGGTATCAGATGTGGGATTGTTGGTTTTGATTATAGTATTCGAGAAATTTAAATTTAGTTGGCCTGAGTTTATAACTTCCGTATCGAATTCGCTTTCTAGCCTACCATAAATAATCGAGTTTCTTACTCGAACAGTTGGTGTATCAACCAATAATCCTAAAGGAGTGTTGTACGAATTTTGAGCGAAAAATAAAGGTGTTTCTCTGCTAGCTGCAGTAAAATAATTAGCAAATGTGCAATGGTCAAAGTTATAGATGCCATCTCCTTGCAAAGCAACATTGTATTCTCCACAATCAGTTATTAATAGGTTTTCTGCATTGATATTAAATACCGCGCTGAGTAGTCCGAAGCCTGAACAATTATCAATTACAGTATTTTTAATGTTCAAGTTTCCAAAAAAGGAAGGAGCTTGGTCTATAAAAAGTGCTTCAGCTTGAATGCCGATGAATGCATTTTTAATGATGGCATAATTTATTTCATTAAAACCACCTTCATTAATCCAAATTCTATCCCATTGCCCCGGCACATCGTCGTAGCGCATTTCAAGCCGATCATTTTGAAAAACAACTGGTTCATCTTTGGTGCCATTTACTTTCAAAGTACCTCCTCGATATACCCATATTCCACTGTTGTTGTGGAAATAGATTTGTACACCCGGATCGATATTCAATTGATCTAATGAATCAACAGCAACATAGCCATAAACAACATAAGGCAAGGAATTATTCCAAGTGACATTCACAGGTGGGAGAGAATCGCTGCAAGGACCTGTGAGACAAGTAAAGTCAGGTAGGTTGGTATTAAAAGTAGTGGGTGTGAAATAAATTGCGTTTTGACCCCAAGCTACTAAGTCAACTTGCTGACGATTTCCATTGGTGTTGAATTCAATAAAGTCTTCAATTACAAATGGATTTAACTGGTTGTTAGGATCGACAGTGGCTTCAACGAAGATGAACATACTGTCTTCAGGAGCAATTTCAACGTTTTCATGATAAGGACCAGGAGCACCATCAACATTAATTCTAAAAGTGGATTGATTGCCACCATTTAGTCGAATGGAACTAATTTTTATGGTCTCCTTGTATGGATTATACACCAAGAAGTTCTCCGTGATAGAACCAATAGTAGTAAAAACGGTATCAAAAGTGATACTGTCTACTGAGAAATTTAATCGAGCCGAATCGTCATCAATTATTTGATCTTCCCTTCGACAGGAGAATAAAACAAGGACACCAAAAACAAAAATCAAAAGTCGCTTGAACATGTTCGCAAATATAAGGACTACAACTTGCTAGGGGCTTATTTGTTGTGCTCTTCCGCCCATTTATTTATGCATTCAATCAATTCTACTTGTTGTGCTTGTGTTTTGTCTCGTGCGTACCACAATTGAAGAGCAGCAGCCAACTCACTGAAGGGTGCATCAGGGTTTTTTAATTTAAATTCATTGATTAACTCTTGTGAAGGTTTTGGACGCGGCCCCCATGTTCCCAAAACAGAAAAGTCTTCAGGATTTAAAGCAATGAGTTTAGGTATTGATCTTCCTCCATTTGTTAGAAATTGATCCATAATGTCTAAGTGTTCATCCCGGAGAATCAATTTAAGTTCAATTTTGTCTGAAACTACCGCTAACTTATTAAGCAGGGGAATGTTTTGAGCAGCATCACCACACCAGCCTTCTGTTAAAACTAGCCAAGTCATTTTTGGTGTTTCTGTGGCACTTATTGCGCCTAATAATTGATCGCTTATTGAAACAGTTTTATTCAAGCGCTTCATGCGCTGCAAATTCATTTTAGCATAATTCAACAGCTCTTCTGATTGATTCTCACCAGTGGTCTTTCCTTGGGCATATAAATCATTAAGCAAACCCAAGTACTCTTCAAAATTCATGGAAGAGTTGATCAAGGCTTCATTTATTGTACTTTTTGTATCGACATCAGTCATTCTCTCTATTTTTGTGCAAAGTTAATCTCAATTGATTATTATTAAGGTAAAGCTGCCGACTAATGAAAAAAGAATTAGTAACAACTTCCGATGGGTCACACTCTGTTTTTTTACCTGAAATGGATGAACATTATCACTCTATGCATGGTGCAATAGCTGAGTCGGAGCATGTGTATATTAAAAATGGTCTGCTAGCCGCTGCAAAACAAAAGAAGTCAATTCAAGTATTTGAAGTAGGCTTGGGTACAGGCTTAAATGTTTTGACTACTTATAAATCAGCTCTTGCCAATCAGCTTAAAGTCATCATGGACAGCATTGAGGCATATCCATTAGACTGGGAAGAGGTGAAAAGCTTAAACTTTAGGCAGCAATTGGATATAGAGAAATCAATTTACAAGCAAATACATCAAAGTGATTGGGATGCTGAAGTTGAGTTGTCTCCTCAGTTAACATTGCACAAGTATCACGATAAGTTGCAGCATTTTGACTTAGCTGAAAACAGTTATGATGTTATTTATTTTGATGCTTTCGCACCTGAAAAGCAAGAAGAAATGTGGTCTGAGGCTATCTTTAAAAAATTATATACTGCCTTAAAGCCCGGTGGGATTTTGGTGACTTATTGTGTAAAGGGAGAGATTCGAAGAAGGTTACAAGATATTGGGTTGAAGGTTGAAAAGTTGAAGGGCCCGGAAGGAGGGAAGCGAGAGATTATGCGGGCAGTGAAGAGCGAAAGATGAAAGATGAAGGAGGGAAAAATTGATAATGGATAATTGATAAAGGAGAATGAGATTTTAGACCTTAGATTTTAGACTTTAGAGGAATTGAATTCTTAGTGTCCTTTGTGGGAACTTAGTGGGCTTTGTGGTTAGAAGAGAGACTAATGGATAATTGACAATTGATAAATGATAATTGATAGTAGGATTTTAGATTTACGAATTTAGAATTACGATTTTGCTACTAAAAGGAATTGACAATTAAAAATTAATAATTGAAGATTAAACATTGAACATTGAAACCTGAATTAAAAGAAATATTACAAGCGGCTAAAAGTAAGCGAAAAGAGATTAATCGCTACTTAAAGAAACTGAAGCAACGTCAGCCCAAAGATTTGGACAAACAATTTCATGAGCAGCATTCAGCAGCTTTTGAAAAAATCGACTGCCTCGATTGTGCGAATTGCTGTAAAACCACATCGCCTATTTTTTACGATAAGGATGTAGATCGAATGGCTGCATTTTTTAAAATGAAAGCCGCAGATTTTTACGATAAATACTTAAAAACAGATGAAGATGGCGACCAAGTTTTAAAGTCATCTCCTTGTCCTTTTTTATTGGAAGACAATAAATGCTTGGCTTATGAGGCTAGACCTAAGGCCTGCCGAGAGTACCCTCACACCGATAGAAAGCGCATGCATCAAGTACTAGATTTAACGGCTAAGAATACAAGAGTTTGTCCAGCAGTTGCAGAAATAGTTGACAAACTAATGCAAGTGCAAAAAAAATCCGACCGAAGTCGGATTTAGGGTTTAGTGAAAATAGTCTTTCATACGTTCAAAGAATCCTTTGTCTTGAGCGGTTGGTTTAGGCTCAAAATTCTTGGACTTCTGCATTTTCTGAATGGCACTTTTTTCTTCTTTTGAAAGTTTCTGAGGCGTCCAAATATTCACATTAACCAATTGGTCACCTGTTCTATATCCATTCACTTCAGGAATTCCTTTGTTTCTCAGGCGAAGTACTTTACCACCTTGTGTGCCTGACTCTATTTTTATTTTCGCCTTGCCATTTACTGTTGGCACAGTAACTTCAGTTCCTAAAATAGCATCGGCAAAACTGATGTATAGGTCGTACAATATATTTATACCATCACGCTTCAGTTCTTTACTTTCTTCTTCTTCAATTTGTACAATTAAATCTCCAGGAACACCATTTCTAGCACCCATATTTCCTTTTCCACTCACTGAAAGCTGCATGCCACCTTCAACACCTGCAGGAATTTTTAGGTCGATGGTTTCATCATCTTTCACAATACCATCACCGTGGCATTCATTACATTTATTCGTAATGATTTTACCGTCACCACCACAAGTTGGACAAGCAGTTGCCGTTTGCATCTGACCTAAAAAAGTATTGGTCACTCGGTTTACTTGTCCAGCTCCTTTGCAGGTATCACAGGTAGTAAAGCCTCCGCTTCCACCTTCTGCTCCTGAGCCAGAACATGGTTTACATTTAACGTATTTCTTAACTTTTATCTTCTTCTCGACACCATTAACGATATCTTTTAAGGTCATGTTTACTTTAACACGAATGTTACTTCCACGGTTAACTCTTCGTCCTTGGCTGCGGCCACCGCCGCCAAATCCTCCGAAACCGCTAAATCCTCCGCCACCTCCGCCGAAGATGTCGCCGAACTGGGAGAAAATATCGTCCATGTTCATACCACCGCCGCCAAATCCACCGCCGGCTCCCATGCCTGCATGACCAAAACGATCGTACTTCGCTTTTTTCTCATCGTTGCTTAACACTTCATAAGCCTCAGCAGCTTCTTTAAACTTATCCTCAGCTGCTTTATCATCCGGATTTTTATCTGGGTGATATTTAAGCGCCAACTTCCGATAGGCTTTTTTAATTTCTGCTGTACTTGCGTTTTTTTCAACGCCTAAAACTTCGTAATAATCTCTTTTTGCCATTGCTTTCTCTTATTGTCCTACTACCACTTTTGCAAAGCGAATCACTTTATCTTTCAAGGTATATCCTTTTTCAATTTCATCTACAATTTTCCCTTTCATTTTCTTACTAGGTGCAGGAATTTGTGTCACCGCTTCATGAATTTCACTGTCGAATGTTTCACCAACAGTTGATTTCATTGGTTCAGCTCCATTTGCTTTAAACACGCTTACCAGTTTATTGTAAATCAAATCTACACCCGTTTTTAAGCTGTCGTAATCTTTTGTTTCTTCCATTGACTTTTTGGCACGATCAAAATCATCCATTACTGACAATAGACTTTTAAAGATGTCTTCTCCAGCGGTCTTGTATAACTCTAACTTTTCTTTTTGAGTTCGTCTTCTAAAGTTGTCAAATTCAGAATATAAGCGCAAATACTTATCGTTCAACGCTTTAATTTCTAAATCTTTTTTCTCAAGATCACTAAGCTCTTCATCCTCATTTTTTGCCTGAGTGTTTTCGTCGTTTTCCTCTTGTTCTGCCACAGGCTGATTTTCTTGCTCATTTATAGCAGTCTCATCGGACGAATTGTCCATTTTTTCGGCTTCTGTATTCATAAATGCATTTTTTTATTCGATGGAGACTAATTTCAAAAGCTTTGCCAAGTTGTTTGCTTGCCAGATTGGCAGAACAAGAGTTTAGTTTTTCTATTAATTTTAATCAATGAAAAACATCTGTTTAGTATTAATAGTTTATTTCTGCTTATTCCAAGCTAATAGCTTATTAGCTCAAGGAGCATCATCAAACAATACTTCGGACTTTGATCGAGAAACCTTTAAGGAGCAGAGTTATGATATGGTTGAACTATTTTCTACAGAGGTATATGATTCATCTGAATACCTCATCCTATTAACAGTTTCATCCGATTACAATATAGATGGGATAGGAGATAAATCAAGAAATGATTCAAGTGTTGTCACCAATTGGGTGAAGAAAAAAAATGCTCAATCGGCTGAATTACTTGAGGATCAAAAATTGATGCCTGGCAAGGAAACAATGAATTATGTATTTGAATATTTAGATCCTAAATCCATTATTACCTTAAGAACAATTTCAAAAGAAAAAATCCAAGTAAAACGTTATGAACTTTTATTTGATTAACAAATTATGAAAGAAGCTTAATTCTTCAAATTATTCAACAAAGCAGCTAATCCTCCTCCACGAATAGAATTTCCTTTACCAACAATAATTCCATCACCGTTGATGAGGTAAGCCATTGGAATACCACGGACTTGATATATTCTAGCCCCTTCAGCACCCCAAGCTTTTAAGTCGCTAACGTGATTTGGCCATGCCAGCCCATCTTGCATAATAGCATTTTGCCAAGCTCCCTTGCTTTTGTCTAATGAAACACTGTAAACAGTAAAGCCTTTACCATTCTCAAAGTTTTCATCTTTAAACTTATGGTAGGTTTTTACCACATTTGGATTCTCTCTGCGACAAGGACCACACCAACTTGCCCAAAAATCTATTAGTACCATTTTGCCTTTTAAGTCAGACAAGGCAATCATTTTGCCATTTGGGTCCTGATATTTTAATTCTGGAGCCTTATCGCCGATGTTCAATCCCACTTCTACTTGAGTAGCAGTTTTGTGTTTTGAACCAGGCTCGTTTTCAATGAATGTGAAGCTTGCAAGGGTTAAAAAAGCAAGGCTAAGACTTATAAGTAGGGTGTGTTTTGTTTTCATCAATATCAATGTTCAGTGTTCAATTATCAATGTTCAATTCAAATATTTTTATCTTTTAGCAAAATCTATTCCAGACTAAAATTGTCAATTATCCATTATCAACTATCAATTCTCTTAATCTTCGCTCCCAGAGCATTCAGGCGTTCATCAATCTTTCCATAACCACGATCGATTTGCTCAATGTTATGAATAACGCTTTTTCCTTTTGCAGATAATGCTGCAATTAACAAAGAAACTCCAGCTCTAATGTCAGGTGAGGTCATTTGAATGCCTCTTAATTTAGTTTGTTTATCCATTCCAATTACCGTAGCACGGTGTGGATCACATAAAATTATTTGTGCACCCATATCGATTAACTTATCTACAAAGAATAGACGACTCTCAAACATTTTTTGATGCACCAATACGGAGCCCTTTGCTTGTGTAGCAACTACCAAAATAATGCTCAATAAATCTGGGGTAAATCCTGGCCATGGAGCATCTGAAATGTTCATAATAGAACCATCTATAAATGTTTCTACTTCGTAATGTTTTTGAGAGGGGATGTATAGGTCATCGCCTCGCAGTTCCATTTGAATTCCTAATTTTTTGAAGGTATCAGGAATAACTCCTAAGTCTTTATAGGATACATTTTTAATGGTAATCTCAGATTCAGTCATGGCAGCTAAACCGATAAAGCTGCCTATTTCGATCATGTCTGGTAAAATCCGGTGCTCGCAACCTTTTAGCTCCTTAACGCCTTCAACGGTGATAAGGTTAGAACCAATTCCGCTAATGTTAGCGCCCATACTGTTAAGCATTTTGCACAATTGCTGTAAGTAGGGCTCACAAGCCGCATTGTAAATTGAAGTGGTGCCTTTAGCTAATACCGCAGCCATTACAATATTTGCTGTACCAGTAACGGAAGCTTCGTCCAATAACATATAGCAACCTTGCAAGTTATTGGCTTCAACCTTATAGAACTTATTTTCTTTGTTGTAAATAAACTTTGCACCCAACTTTTGAAAACCAATGAAGTGGGTGTCCAATCTTCGTCGGCCAATTTTATCCCCGCCCGGACGAGGAATATATCCTTTGCCAAAACGTGAAAGCATAGGGCCTAAGATCATTACTGATCCCCTTAAGCCTGAGCCTTTCTTTTTAAATTCTTGGGTGTTGAGGTATTCAATATCTATCTCATCTGCTTGAAAAGAGTAGGTGTTGCTGTCGATTTTCTCAACTTTTACTCCTAAGTCTTTAAGTAAGTCAATCAGCTTGTTGACGTCGATAATGTCGGGAACATTTTTGATGACCACTTTTTCTGGAGTTAGTAACACCGCACACAATATTTGTAATGCTTCGTTTTTTGCCCCTTGTGGAGTCAGGTCGCCTTTGAGTTTAAAGCCACCTTCAATTTCAAATGATCCCATCTTTACTTATTGGTATTAATATTTTTTTTTAGACTTATAGCTGCGTTTTCCTTTTTTTCTGCCGCCTTTCTTATTGCTCGTTTTAGCGCTGGTGTTGGTATTTCTAGGAGCAATTTCTTTAGTGTCCATTAATTCAATTTCCTCAGAAACCTCTAGCTTTCCGCGTGAAATTCTTTTAATGTCAGACAAGATTTGTTTGTCGTCTACCGAGTTTCTGCTCCAACTTAAATAATGCTTTTTCATTAAATTGGCGATGGACTCAATTAAAGCGTCTTTTTCTTCACCTGCTTCCATTTCCACTGCTTTTTCAATCAGCTTTTCGGTGCCTTTGCCATAATGCTTAAAACGGATTTGATCCTCAGGGTATGGCATTTTTCTAGGCTTAGAAGAAAAATGTTCCCGCTCTGGCTTCGGGTAAGGTGAGTCTACATCTAATTTAAAATCAGACATAATTAAGACATGATCCCATAATTTATGGGTGAAGTCCGCAACGTCACGCAAGTGCGGATTAAGTTGCCCCATTACGTCAACAATGGCCAAAACCATTTCATTGCGTTCCTTTCTGTCTTCTAACTTGGTGGCGTGATCTATTAAGTCTTGAATGTGTCTTCCATACTCTGGAATAATCATTTTCGGACGACTAGTATTGTAATTCATTTGATAATTCTATGTGATCTAATAAAGTAGAGAACCTACTTGTTTTTTAATATTCTAAGTTTTGCAAATTTGAGCAATAATTGCTTTTCACCGGCTTTGTCAAATTGTATGGTGGCTTTTCGATTGGGTTCAGCACCTTCAATGTCAGTTACTTCACCTTTCCCAAAACGCAAGTGCTCAACACGAAGTCCTTTCTCGATTTTGCTTGCAGCCGCTGCAAACGAAGGGTCAACTTTGCGCTTGGCATCGTCAATACTCACCATCTTTTTATGAGGAGGTATTATTTTAGTCGGTTCTTTCGAATCTTTTTTTGCCACCTTGGACATTCCTTTTTTATTGTTGCTTACAAATTTGTTGCGCTGTGGCTTAAAGTACGTTGACCTCTCTTCTTCAAAGGGCGACTCATTTTCAGTAGGATTGGTATATTCTAAGAAACTTTCGTCAATTTCTTCAATGAAACGACTTGGTTCACAGTATATTAAGTTGCCCCATCGATACCTGCTCGCCGAGTAAGTCAGCTGCACTTCTTTTTCAGCACGGGTCAAAGCTACGTAAAATAGTCTTCTTTCTTCCTCTAAATCAGGACGAGATGATAAAGATAGTTGTGAAGGAAACAAATTTTCTTCCATTCCCACGACAAAAACATAAGGAAATTCTAAGCCTTTTGCCGCGTGAATTGTCATTAAGGAAACCTTGTTATTGTCTTCAGGGTCATCATTGTCAGCATCTGTCAATAGTGCAATGTCTTGTAAAAAGACGGATAAAGACTTTTCCTGTCCTTCAGGTGCATCCTTATTATTTTCTACCGTGTCATCTTCAACAAATTCCTTAATTCCATTTAATAATTCTTGAATGTTGTCATATCGAGCAATTCCCTCAGGGGTTTTGTCTGAAAACAAGTCATTTAATATGGTAGAGGTTTTAGCAATTTCTTCAGCTACCTCGTAGGCATTTTTTTGTTTTTCCAGAATTTGGAAATTCTTAATCATGTCTAAGAAGTGCTTTATTTTTGCTTTGGCACCAGCATTTATTTCTAATGTTTGTAAATTCTCTCCATGCATCATTTTCCACATGCTAATGTCTTTCTGATTAGCTGCGAAAGAGACTTTATCTAAAGTTGTTTTTCCAATCCCTCGTGCAGGATAATTGATTACTCGCTTTAAGGCTTCCTCGTCGTTAGGGTTAATCACTAAGCGACAATAGGCCAAAATGTCTTTTATTTCTTTGCGCTGATAAAATGATTGTCCTCCGTAGATTCTATACGGCACATCCTTTTTACGCAAAGCCTCCTCCATAGCACGCGATTGAGCATTTGTTCGATAGAGAATAGCGAAAGCGCTATTTTGTGCTTGTTGATTGAGCTTGGTTTCAATAATGCTGTTGGCGACTAAGTTACCTTCTTCATTATCCGTTAGGGTTCGACTTACTTTTATTTTGGTGCCTTCATCATTGTCTGTCCACACTTCCTTTTCAATCTGATCTTTATTTTTCTCGATCACTCGATTGGCAGCGTCCACAATATTTTTAGTGGAGCGGTAATTTTGCTCTAACTTGAAGGTCTTAGAGTCGGGGTAATCTTTTTGAAAGTTGAGGATGTTTTGAATATTGGCTCCCCTAAAAGCATAAATACTCTGTGCATCGTCTCCTACTACACAAACGTTCTCATTAAGCGCAGCCAATTTTTTTACAATTAAATACTGTGAAAAGTTAGTATCCTGGTACTCATCTACCAATATGTACTTAAAGCGATGCTGATACTTATATAATACATCTGGGAAATCACGCAGCAATACATTTGTTTTAAAGAGCAAATCATCAAAATCCATAGCAGCCGATTTAAAACAGCGCTTTTCGTAAGCTTTGTAGATTTCTCCTATTTTGGGCTTTGCCATTTGTCGGTCTTCCGCCTGAATGTTGGTGTTATTGCAATAGGCTGTTGCTGAAAGCAGATTTGTTTTAGCAGAGGATATACGATTCAAGACTAAACCTGTTTTGTAAACTTTATCATCTAAGCCCAAGTCCTTGGTAATTGACTTAATTAGGCTTTTAGAATCTGCTGTATCATAAATGGTAAAGTTGGAAGGGTAGTGGAGTTTTTCAGCTTCACTTCTAAGGATACGAGCAAAAACAGAGTGGAAGGTTCCCATCCATATGTTCTTCGCTTCTCCTTCGCCTACGATTTTACCAATTCGAGCTTTCATTTCTTTAGCTGCTTTATTGGTAAATGTGAGTGACAAAATATTGAAGGGGTCAACTCCATTTCGCATGAGGTGTGCTATGCGGTAAGTAAGTACTCTGGTCTTTCCTGAACCTGCACCGGCAATAACCATTGAGGGGCCTGTGGTGTTGATTACTGCTTCTTTTTGGGAGGGGTTTAAGCCATCGAGATAGGTGGTGTTACTCATGTTGCAAAAGTAGGTTGAAAAGCTTAAAAATTAAAGTGATTAATCTTATTAAATCTATTCAGTTCAATGAGTAATAAATGATGTATTGAGATTTTTCTGCGAAACAATGAATTTTGTTCATAATCCTGAACTGTTTACACTAGATTTATATCATTAGAATTTGAACGTCATTTCAAAAGCTAAAATAATTATCAATTTTAGTGTCTATTTTACCCTCAAAAAATCAAAAACGATCTTGTTTAGTTTAAGATAGAATTTACTTCCTCTTAAAATGTCTTAAAACTTCTCTTAAATTTGCCCCTTCAATTTCTTTTAAAACACCCTCAAATCCTCGTGTAGAAGTTTTTTTAATAATTGCTTCAAAAAAAAAGAAATCAGCAGAGGAATTTATAAAATAATCTAGTACATTTGCGTCCCCAAATTTTGGGGCAAATATTATATTGACATATTTAAAAGCTTATGCCAACTATACAACAACTTGTAAGAAAAGGTAGAATTAAACAAGAAAAGAAGAGTAAATCTGCAGCATTAGACTCTTGTCCACAGCGACGAGGAGTGTGTGTTCGTGTTTACACTACTACACCTAAAAAGCCAAACTCAGCAATGCGTAAAGTAGCGCGGGTAAGGTTAACGAATCAGAAAGAGATCAACGCATATATTCCTGGTGAAGGACATAATTTGCAAGAGCACTCGATTGTTTTGGTAAGAGGTGGTAGAGTAAAAGATTTACCAGGTGTGCGATACCACATTGTTCGTGGTGCATTAGATACTGCCGGAGTTGAAGGTAGAACACAAAGAAGATCAAAGTACGGAGCTAAAAGACCTAAAAAATAATTCATCGTTTAAGTAGAAAAACATGAGAAAAGCAAGAGCGAAAAAGAGACCATTATTGCCAGATCCAAAATTTCAGGATCAGGAAGTAACTCGATTTGTAAACAATTTAATGTTGCACGGTAAGAAAAGTATTGCCTACAGCATTTTTTACGATGCCATGGCCATTATTGATGGTAAGGTAGAAGAAGGTGGTTTGGCCACATGGAAAAAAGCATTGGAAAACATCACTCCGCAAGTTGAAGTGAGAAGTAGAAGAGTTGGTGGAGCCACTTTTCAAATTCCTCAGCCAGTAAGAGATGACCGAAAGGTTTCTATGGGCATGAAGTGGTTGATTCTTTATTCAAAGAAAAGAAACGAGAAAACAATGGCTGAGAAGTTAGCTGCTGAAATTATCGCAGGTTCTAAAGAAGAAGGTGCAGCTCACAAGAAAAAAGAAGATACACATAGAATGGCAGAAGCGAATAAAGCATTCTCTCATTTTAGATTTTAATATCAGAAAGAAATTATTGCAATGGCAAAAAGAGATTTAAGATTTACAAGAAACATCGGAATTGCTGCTCACATTGATGCAGGAAAGACTACTACAACAGAAAGAGTTTTATTTTATTCTGGTGTAAGCCATAAGATTGGTGAGGTGCACGATGGTGCTGCAACCATGGACTGGATGGAGCAAGAGCAAGAAAGAGGAATTACTATTACTTCTGCTGCAACCACTGTTTTTTGGAATTACAAAGACCAAGAATACCACATTAATATTATTGATACTCCTGGTCACGTTGATTTTACAGTTGAAGTAAACCGTTCATTGAGAGTATTGGATGGGTTGGTTTTCTTGTTTTCAGCAGTTGATGGTGTTGAGCCACAATCTGAAACCAACTGGAGATTAGCTGACAATTATAATGTTGCTCGTTTAGGTTTTGTAAACAAAATGGACCGTCAAGGTGCAAACTTTTTGAAGGTTTGTCAGCAAGTAAAAGAAATGTTAGGTAGTACTGCAGTTCCATTGCAGTTGCCAATCGGTGGAGAAGATACTTTTAGAGGAGTTGTTGATTTAGTAATGAATAAAGGAATTATCTGGAATGAAGATGATTTTGGAATGACCTACGAAGAAGTTGATATTCCTGAAGACATGAAAGAAGAGGTTGCTGAATATCGGGAGCACTTATTAGAAGCTATCGCTGAATTTGACGATACGCTAATGGAAAAGTATTTCGAAGATCCAGACTCTATTACAGAAGATGAGATTATTGCCGCATTGAGAGAAGCAACAATTTCCTTAAAAATTGTTCCAATGTTGTGTGGTTCTGCCTTTAAAAATAAAGGGGTGCAAACCATGTTAAATTACGTTATGGAGTTGTTGCCTTCACCTCTAGATACTGAGGCAATTGTAGGAACAAATCCAGATACAGAAGAAGAAGAAAAAAGAAAGCCATCTGTTGATGAGCCATTTGCAGCTTTAGCATTTAAAATTGCTACTGACCCATTTGTTGGTCGTTTGTGTTTTGTGCGCGCCTATTCTGGAAAACTAGAATCAGGTTCTTACATCCACAACATGCGAACCAATAAGAAGGAACGTATTTCAAGAATCTTCCAAATGCATGCGAACAAGCAAAACCAAATTGATGCATTAAATGCAGGAGATATTGGAGCATTGGTTGGATTTAAAGACATTAAAACTGGAGATACATTATGTAGAGAAGGTCATCCAATTGTATTGGAATCAATGAACTTCCCCGACCCAGTAATCGGTATTGCTATTGAGCCAAAAACTCAAGCAGATGTTGATAAAATGGGTATGGCTTTAGCAAAACTTTCTGAAGAAGATCCAACATTAACTATTCACACAGACGAAGATTCAGGTCAAACTGTATTGAGTGGAATGGGTGAATTACACTTGGATATTATCTTGGATCGTTTGAAAAGAGAATTTAAAGTAGAATGTAATCAAGGTGCTCCACAAGTTTCTTACAAAGAGGCTATTTCGGGTACTGTTGATCATAGAGAAGTTTACAAAAAGCAATCTGGTGGACGTGGTAAATTTGCCGATATTCAGGTTACAATTGAGCCAGTTGCTGATGCAGAAGCTGCTCCAGGATTAGAATTTGTAAATGAGATTAAGGGTGGTAACATTCCTAAAGAATTTATTCCTTCTGTAGAGAAAGGATTTAAAGAATCAATGAAGAATGGTGTGCTTGCAGGTTATCCAATGGATAGTTTGAAAGTTACCTTGAAGGATGGTTCTTTCCACGCAGTGGATTCTGATCAATTATCATTTGAATTGGCTGCTAAAATGGCATTTAGAGATGCTATTCCAAAAGCTAATCCAGTGTTGTTAGAGCCAATTATGAAATTGGAAGTGGTAACACCAGAAGAGAATATGGGTGATGTTGTTGGTGACTTGAACAGAAGAAGAGGTCAAGTTGACGGCATGGATGATCGAGCTGGAGCAAAAGTGATTAAAGCAAAAGTTCCATTGTCTGAAATGTTTGGATATGTAACTTCATTGAGAACATTATCATCAGGTAGAGCAACATCAAGTATGGAGTTTTCACATTTTGCTGACGCTCCAAAGAATGTTGCAGAAGAAGTAATTGCAAAAGCAAAAGGTAAAGTAGTAGCTTAATATAAAGAAATATGAATCAAAAAATTCGAATAAAGCTTAAGTCTTACGATTTCAACTTGGTTGATAAATCAGCTGAGAAGATAGTGAAGACTGTAAAGTCAACCGGTGCTGTTGTGAGTGGACCGATTCCATTGCCAACGCAAAAAAGAATTTACACGGTGTTGAAATCACCTCACGTAAACAAAAAAGCAAGAGAGCAGTTTGAGCTTTCTTCTTATAAGCGACTACTAGATATCTACAGTTCTACTTCAAAAACGGTTGACGCTTTGATGAAGTTAGAGTTGCCAAGTGGTGTTGATGTAGAAATTAAAGTATAAATCAATTTTAAATTAATAAGATGCCAGGTTTATTAGGAAAAAAAATAGGAATGACCAGTGTTTTCAGTGCCGAGGGTAAAAACATACCATGCACAGTAGTGGAAGCCGGTCCTTGTGTTGTTACGCAAGTAAAAACCGAAGAATCAGATGGCTACAATGCTATTCAAATTGGTTATGGCGAAAAGAAGGAGAAAAATACTTCTGCAGCCATGATGGGGCACTTCAAAAAATCAAAATCTGCGCCTAAGCGTAAGTTGATTGAGGTGCACGGATTAGATGAGCATAAAGTAGGCGATGAGGTGAAGGTTGACATTTTTTCAGAAGGAGAATGGGTTGACGTAACAGGCATTTCAAAAGGTAAAGGTTTTCAAGGGGTAGTTAAGCGACACGGTTTTGCTGGGGTTGGTGATGCTACACACGGACAGCATAACAGATTAAGAGCTCCAGGATCAATTGGTGCTGGATCTGATCCATCAAGAGTTTTTAAAGGAACACGTATGGCAGGTCAAATGGGTAATGTAAAGTCTACCGTGTTGAACTTGAGAATATTGAAAGTATTTCCAGAGAAAAACATTATTGTAGTTAAAGGATCTGTTCCAGGTGCGAAGGGTTCTATGGTATTCATCAATAATTAAGTGGAGGATAAGAAATGGAATTAAGCGTAATAAATAAAGACGGAAAAGACAGCAAAAAGAAAGTGAGCTTGTCTGATAAGATCTACGGCATTGAGCCAAATGATCATGCGATTTATTTAGATGTAAAAAGTCACTTGGCAAATAAAAGACAAGGAACTAGCAAGTCTAAAGAAAGAGCAGAAATTACCGGAAGTACAAGAAAAATTAAGAAGCAGAAAGGAACTGGTACAGCTAGAGCAGGTAGTATAAAATCACCTTTATTTAGAGGTGGTGGAACTGTTTTTGGACCACAGCCAAGAGATTATTCCTTTAAATTGAATAAAAAATTAAAGGTGTTGGCAAGATGTTCTGCTTTGTCATATAAAGTGAAAGAAGGTTCATTGCAAGTAATTGAAGACTTGAAAATGGATGCTCCTAAAACAAAGGATTTCACGCAGATTTTGAGCAACTTAAAAAGTAACGATAAAAAAACGCTACTAGTAGTCTCTGAATCTAATAAAAATGTATATTTGTCATCCCGAAATTTGAGGGGGGCTAAAGTTGTAACAGCCACAGATATAAGCACTTACGATTTGATGAATTCAAAGAGTGTGTTAGTTTCTGAAGGTGCTTTAGCTAAAATTGAAACAGTTTTAAGTTAAATAATTGGTCATGAACACATTAAAGAAGCCTGTAATTACCGAAAAGATGACATCTCTTACTGAGGCGTCAAACAGATATGGTTTTGTAGTGGATACAGATGCCAATAAATTGCAGATTAAAACAGCTATAGAGGAAATGTACAATGTTTCTGTTGATCGAGTAAATACGATGAACTATAAAGGGAAGCATAAGACACGTTATACAAAAACAGGTTGGGTTCAAGGTAGAACCAATAAGTTTAAGAAGGCTATTGTTACTCTTGTTGAAGGAGATACAATTGACTTTTACAGCAATATTTAAAGGATTAGGTAATGGCAGTAAAAAAATTAAAACCAACAACTCCGGGGCAGCGACATAAAGTTGCTTCAACTTACGAGGAGATTACATCTTCTACTCCTGAGAAATCTCTTTTAAAAGGGATTGGCAAGAGAGGTGGAAGAAATAACACCGGTAAGATGACCATGCGGAATATTGGTGGAGGACATAAGAGAAGATACCGTGAAATTGATTTCAAGCGCGATAAGTTTGGAATTGAAGGAAAAGTAGTTTCTGTGGAGTATGATCCAAATCGATCAGCTCGAATTGCTTTAGTCAATTATGTAGATGGTGATAAAAGATACATTATTGCACCTAAAGGATTGGTTGTTGGACAATCGGTAAAATCTGGAAAAGGTGTAGAGCCTGAATTGGGTAATGCACTTTATTTGTCTGAGATTCCAATGGGTACTTTAATTCACAACATTGAATTGAGACCTACGCAAGGAGCAAAAATGGCAAGAAGTGCTGGTTCTTACGCACAATTGGTTTCGAGAGAAGGAAAGTATGTTGGTATTAAAATGCCATCAGGTGAAGTGAGATTAATATTGGGAACTTGTTTAGCATCAATCGGAATGGTTTCAAATTCTGATCACATGTTAGAGCGTTCTGGAAAAGCTGGAAAGTCTAGATGGTTAGGTAGAAGACCACGAGTTCGTGGTGTTGTGATGAACCCTGTAGATCACCCAATGGGTGGTGGTGAAGGTCGTTCTTCTGGAGGCCATCCAAGATCGAGAAATGGTATTCCTGCAAAAGGATACAAAACTCGTACACCGAAGAAATTATCGAATAAGTATATCATTGAAAGAAGAAAGAAATAATAATATAATATGAGTCGTTCGCTTAAAAAACCACCATTTGTCCATTATAAGTTAGCTTCAAAGGTTGACGATGCGCAATCTTCAGGAAAGAAGACTGTGATAAAGACTTGGGCAAGAGCTTCTATGATTACCCCTGATTTTGTTGGGTTGACAATAGCAGTTCACAATGGAAATAAATTTATTCCTGTATATGTGACCGAGAATATGGTTGGTCATAAATTGGGTGAATTTGCTCCAACAAGAACCTACAGAGGTCACGGAGGAAAGAAAGATAAAGGCAAACGATAATCTGAATAAGAAATGGGAGCACGTAAAAGAAATAGCGCAGATGCAGCAAAGGAAGCTAGAAAGAGCATAAGCTTTGCTACCTTGAATAATTGTCCAACTTCTCCACGAAAAATGAGATTGGTTGCTGACATGATTAGAGGAGTAGAAGTAGCAAAAGCTCTAGCTATGCTACAATATAGCCCGAAGGAAGCTTCAACAAGAATGGAGAAGTTATTGCGTTCGGCAATTGCAAACTGGGAAGCTAAGAATGAAGGCGAAAGACCTGAAGATAATCACTTAGTGGTTTCACAGGTTAAAGTGGATAGTGCAAGCATGTTGAAACGATTACGTCCTGCACCACAAGGTAGAGGACATAGAATTAGAAAGCGTTCAAATCACGTTACATTAACGGTAGATCGCGCAACTGAAGAAAATTTAACAAAATAAGAGATACTGTATAATGGGACAGAAGACAAATCCAATAGCTAATCGTTTAGGAATCATCAAAGGTTGGGACTCCAACTGGTATGGTGGTAGAAATTACGGTGACAAAATTGCTGAAGATGATAAAATTCGTCAATACATCATGGCGAGACTTCAAAAAGCAAGTATCTCTAAAATTGTTATTGAAAGAACATTGAAGTTGATTACAGTTACGATCAACTCATCACGACCAGGTATTATTATCGGGAAAGGTGGTAAGGATGTTGACATGTTGAAGGAAGAATTGAAGAAGTTGACCAAGAAAGATGTTCAGATTAACATCTTTGAAATTAAGCGACCTGAATTGGATGCTAAATTAGTAGCTGACAGTGTTGCTCGTCAAATTGAAGGAAGAATTTCTTTCCGTAGAGCATCAAAAATGTCTGTTGCTTCTACCATGAGAATGGGTGCTGAAGGAATTAAGATTATGGTAAGTGGACGTTTAGGTGGAGCTGAAATGGCTCGAACTGAATTCTACAAAGAAGGAAGAATTCCATTGCACACCTTTAGAGCTGATATCGATTACGCGCTGTCAGAAGCGCATACTACTTATGGTAGAATTGGCGTGAAAGTTTGGATTTGTAAAGGTGAGATTTATGGTAAGAGAGATTTGTCTCCAAACATAGTTTCAAACAAACCAAGTCCAAATAAGCAAGGTGGCGGAAGATTTAGAGGCGGAAAGAAAAGAAATTAAGAAGAAATAAAGAGAAGGCTAAAACGAAAGAAAGATGTTACAACCGAAAAGAACAAAGTTTAGAAAAATGCAAAAAGGTCGCATGAAGGGCAATGCCTCTCGTGGTCACCAAATTGCTTTCGGAAGTTTTGCGATTAAGACACTTGAAGAATGCTGGATTACTGCTCGTCAAATTGAGGCAGCAAGGATTGCGGTGACTCGTTACATGAAGCGAGAAGGTCAGATTTGGATAAGAATTTTTCCAGACAAGCCTGTAACAAAAAAGCCAGCTGAAGTACGAATGGGAAAAGGTAAGGGAGCTCCTGAACTTTTTGTAGCAGTAGCTAAGCCAGGAAGAATTTTGTTTGAAGCTGATGGTGTGCCATTGGATATTGCTAAAGAAGCAATGCGTTTAGCGGCTCAAAAATTACCAGTAAAAACAAAGTTTTTAGTAAGAAGAGATTATAAAGCATAATTAGTCAATACAATGAAACAAACAGATATAAAGAATTTAAGTGCAGATGATTTGCAAGAAAATTTAGCTACACAGTCTGAATTATTGGCTAAATTAAAAATGAATCATTCGGTTTCTCCACTGGAGAATCCAATGCAGATTGGGGAAGCTAGAAGATCAGTAGCCCGATTGAAGACGGAAATAAGAAAAAGAGAATTGACACAAGCTCAAGCTAAATAAGCACTGCGATGGAAGCAAACGTTAGAAATTTAAGAAAAGAAAGAATTGGAGTTGTTGTTAGCAACAAAATGGATAAGTCCATTACTATTGCTGTTGAGAACAAGGTAAAGCACCCCATGTATGGGAAGTTTATTAAGAAGACTTCAAAGTTTATGGCTCATGATGAGAAGAATGATTGCAACATCGGTGATACGGTGAAGATCATGGAAACACGTCCATTGAGCAAGTCAAAGAATTGGAGATTAGTTGAAGTAATTGAAAGAGTGAAGTAATTATGATACAGCAAGAATCAAGATTAACTGTAGCGGATAATAGTGGAGCAAAAGAAGTTTTGTGTATCCGAGTGTTAGGTGGAACAAAAAGAAGATATGCTTCGATTGGAGATCAAATTGTGGTTTCTGTAAAATCTGCTATACCTTCAGGTAACATTAAGAAGGGTGCAGTTTCTAAAGCTGTAATCGTTCGAACGAAAAAGGAAGTTAGACGTCAAGATGGCTCTTACATTCGATTTGATAACAATGCAGTTGTATTGTTAGGCACAGCAGGAGAGATGAGAGGTACACGTATTTTTGGCCCCATCGCAAGAGAATTAAGAGATAAGCAGTTTATGAAAATTGTTTCATTGGCTCCTGAAGTACTTTAATTAGAAATTGATCAAGATCATGAAGAAGTTAAACATAAAAAAAGGAGATACGGTAAAAGTTATTGCCGGAGTTTCTAAAGGACAAGAGGGAAAGGTAATTAAAGTGATGCCAGCTGAATCAAGAGTTTATCTTGAAGGTGAAGGAATTAGAAAGAACAGCAAGCACACAAAGCCAAATGCCAATAACCAAGAAGGTGGTATTTTGAAGCAAGATGCTCCAATCCACATTTCTAATATTATGTTGGTTGATCCTTCTACAGGTAAAGTTGATCGTGTAGGTCGCAAAAATGAAGAAGGTAAATCGGTGAGGTATTTTAAGAAATCAAAAGAAGTTATTAAGTAATGGATAAGCCAAGATTAAAAGGAATGTACACTGAAGACATCAAAAAGAACATGATGTCAAGCTTTAACTACAAGAGTAGTATGCAAATTCCACGATTGACAAAGATTTGTATCAATCAAGGAGTTGGTGCAGCTGTTGCTGACAAAAAGTTAATTGACAATGCAGTGTCTGAAATTACAGCAATCACTGGTCAGAAAGCAGTTCCGACCTACTCAAAAAAGGATATTTCTAACTTTAAGTTAAGAAAGGGAATGCCAATTGGTGTTCGTGTGACCTTGAGAGGTGATCGTATGTATGAATTTTTAGATCGTTTAATTGCGGTTTCATTGCCTAGAACAAGAGATTTTAGAGGAATTAGCAATAAAGGATTTGACGGAAGAGGTAATTATACTTTAGGTGTTAAAGAACAAATTATTTTCCCTGAAATTGATATTGATAAAGTGAATAGAATTGGTGGAATGGACATCACATTTGTTACTACTGCAGAAACAAATGAAGAATCAAGAGCTCTGTTAAAAGAGTTTGGAATGCCATTTCAAAAAAATAAAAACGAACAATAAGCCATGGCTAAAGAATCAATGAAAGCTCGCGAAAGGAAACGAGCAAAAATGGTCGAGAGATATGCAGAGCGTAGAGCTGCATTGAAAGAAGCTGGAGATTATGAGGCACTTCAAAAATTGCCTAAAAATTCAGCAGCAATCAGAATGCACAATCGTTGCAGTTTGACTGGAAGACCAAAAGGATACATGAGACAATTCGGAATTTCTCGTGTGAAATTTAGAGAAATGGCAAGCCAAGGGTTGATTCCTGGTGTTAAAAAAGCAAGTTGGTAATTTAATATAAGGAACAATGACAGATCCAATTTCAGATTTTCTGACTAGAATTAGAAACGCATCAAGCGCGAAGCATAGAGTGGTAGAAATTCCTGCCTCTAACCTTAAAAAAGAAATGACAAAAATTCTTTTTGAGAAGGGGTATATTTTAAATTACAAGTTTATTGATGGAGAAAATCCTCAAGGAGTAATTAAAATTGCATTGAAGTACCACCCGGTATCAAAGGTTTCAGCCATTAAGAGTTTGGCTAGAATTAGTAAGCCAGGATTGAGAAAGTACGTACAGTCTGATAACTTACCTCGAGTAATTAACGGATTGGGAGTTGCAATTATCTCTACTTCTAAAGGAGTAATGACCGATAAAGAAGCACGAAAAGAAAAAGTAGGTGGCGAAGTACTTTGCTACATATATTAAGAACAATAGAAAGAGAAAGTTATGTCAAGAATTGGTTTAGCACCTGTTGAAGTACCACAAGGCGTAGAGGTTAATATCTCTGATAAGAATGTTGTGACCGTTAAGGGAACGAAAGGTGAATTAAAACAAACAATTGATCCTTGTATTTCAGTAACAATGGAAGATGGAGTTGTTTCATTGAAAAGACACTCTGATCAAAAAGATCATAAAGCAAAACACGGGTTATACCGCGCTTTGATTGACAATATGATTGAAGGAGTTAGCAATGGTTATCAAAAGCAGTTGGAATTAGTTGGGGTAGGGTATAGAGCTTCAAACCAAGGACAGCGATTAGATTTAGCCTTAGGATTTTCTCATCCAATTGTTATTGAATTGCCAACTGAAGTGAAAGTAGAAACGCTTTCTGAAAGAGGTAAGAATCCAATTATAACGCTTAACTCTTTTGATAAGCAATTGATTGGTCAAGTAGCTGCAAAAATTAAATCATTGAGAAAACCTGAGCCATACAAAGGCAAAGGGGTTCGATTTGTTGGAGAATACATTAGAAGAAAAGCAGGTAAATCTGCTGCTAAATAATAAGTTATGGCATTAAGTAAGTCAGATAGAAGACTCAGAATTAAAAGAAGAATCCGTAAGGTTGTTGCTGGAACAGCAGAACGTCCACGTATGTCAGTTTTTAGAAGCAATAAAGAAATTTATGCGCAACTGGTTGACGATGATAGCGGAAAAACATTATTGTCTGCTTCTTCAAGAGAAAAAGCAATTGCATCTAAAAAAGTTGCAAAAATTGAACAAGCTGAACTAGTTGGAAAATTAGTTGCTGAAAAAGCACAAAAAGAAGGAATTACTACTGTGAGTTTTGACCGAAACGGTTATTTATACCACGGAAGAGTAAAGGCTATTGCTGATGGTGCTAGAGAAGGTGGATTAAACTTTTAATTGAATAAGAGATAAAGAATAAATTATGGCTAACGCAAACACAAAGAGAGTTAAGTCTAGCGAAATTGAACTAAAAGATAAATTAGTTGGAATTCAGCGAGTAACTAAAGTAACAAAAGGAGGAAGACATTTTAGTTTTTCAGCAATTGTTGTGGTTGGAAATGAAAATGGTATTGTAGGGTATGGACTGGGTAAAGCCAATGAAGTTACTGAAGCTATTTCAAAAGGAATTGACGATGCAAAAAAGAACTTAATTAAAGTTCCAATTGTAAACTCAACAGTTCCACACCAACAAGAAGCTAAATATGGTGGAGCACAGGTATTTATTAAGCCTGCTTCTCATGGTACCGGTGTTATTGCTGGTGGTGCGATGCGTGCTGTATTAGAGAGTGTTGGAATTCACGATGTGTTGGCCAAGTCTAAAGGATCTTCAAACCCTCACAACGTGGTAAAAGCGACTATTAAAGCATTGCAAAATATGCGTGATGCATATACTGTTGCAAAACATAGAGGAGTTGAGTTAGATGTTGTATTTAACGGTTAAAATTGAAAGAAATGTCTAAGATAAAAGTTACTCAAATTAGAAGTAGAATTAACAGACCACAGCGCCAAAAATTAACCTTGGATGCATTGGGTTTGACTAGAAACCAAAAAACAGTGGAGCATGAAGATACTCCGCAAATTTTGGGAATGATAAATAAGGTGAAGCACCTTGTGAGTGTAGAAAAAGCGTAAGCAAAAAAGTTATATCATGGATTTAAGTAATCTAAAACCTGCAAAAGGTTCAGTAAGTAGAGGTAAGCGAGTAGGTCGTGGAGAAGGTTCAGGTAAAGGAGGAACTTCTACAAGAGGACATAAAGGCGCTAAATCAAGATCAGGATACTCTAAAAAAGTTGGATTTGAAGGTGGTCAAATGCCATTGCAACGAAGAGTTCCAAAATTTGGTTTTACTAATATCAATAGAAAAGAATTTAAAGGTATCAATCTAGATACCTTACAAAATATTGTTTCTGCTAAGAAGGTAGATGAAATTGATTTAGAAGTTTTAATTGAAAACGGTTTAGCAAGTAGAAATAGCTTGGTTAAGATTTTGGGTAGAGGTTCACTCGATGCAAAAATTGAAATTAAAGCACATTCTTTTTCAAAAAGTGCTAAAGAAGCTATTGAAGCGAAAGGTGGAACTGCAGAAATTATATCATAAACTATGAAGCGTTTTTTCGAAACTTTAAAGAATATTTGGACGATAGAAGATCTACGTGTTAGAATAATTAACACTCTGGGTCTTTTATTAATCTATCGTTTAGGTTCTTATGTAGTTCTTCCAGGTGTTGATTCTCAGGCGTTGGAAATTGCCAATGCAGGAAATTCAGGAGGAATTGCAGGATTGTTAGATTTGTTTGCAGGTGGAGCTTTTTCTAGAGCATCCATTTTTGCATTGGGTATTATGCCCTACATTTCAGCATCTATTGTTGTTCAATTGCTTGGAATCGCAATTCCTTATTTTCAGAAATTACAAAAAGAAGGAGAGAGCGGTAGAAGAAAAATCAATCAAATTACTAGGATGCTCACCATTGCTATTGTTGGATTTCAAGCTCCAGGTTACATTGCATCACAATTACCTGAATTGACAGGTGCAGGAATGATGGTTCGTCCTGATACTTTGTTTTGGTGGGTTTCAACTGTTATTATTCTGATTACTGGTACTATGTTCGTGATGTGGTTAGGTGAAAGAATTACGGAAAAAGGACTTGGAAATGGAATTTCACTGATCATTATGATTGGAATTATTGCCAATTTACCCTTTGCATTCGTTGCTGAGTTTGCTTCGAGAATAAAAGGCGGAGGATTAGTAATCTTATTGGTAGAATTGGTAATTTTGCTCCTCGTAATAATTGCCACCATCTTATTGGTGCAAGGAACTCGAAGAGTACCGGTGCAATTTGCGAAACGTGTTGTTGGAAATAAGCAGTATGGTGGCGTTCGTCAGTATATTCCTTTAAAGGTTAATGCTGCAGGTGTAATGCCAATCATTTTTGCGCAAGCAATTATGTTTATTCCAATTACTTTGGCGGGGTTTGCCAATTCTGATTCCTTAACGGGTTTAACAGCTGCGTTAAGTGATTATACAGGATTTTGGTACAACTTTATTTTTGCTTTGATGATTATTGCATTTACTTACTTCTACACTGCGGTAACAGTAAATCCTAATCAGATGGCAGATGATATGAAGAAAAATGGCGGTTTTGTTCCAGGTGTTAAGCCCGGTAAAAGAACAGCCGAATTTTTGGATACGATTCTTTCGAGAATTACCTTGCCAGGTTCAATTTTCTTGGCGATTGTTGCAATTTTGCCCGCTTTTGCTGCTAAAGCAGGAGTTAACGGACAGTTTGCTCAATTCTATGGAGGTACATCACTATTGATTTTAGTTGGTGTAATCTTAGATACTCTGCAACAAGTGGAAAGCCATTTGTTAATGAGACACTATGATGGGTTGATGAAGTCGGGAAGAATTAAAGGTCGATCAAGCATTAACATGGCGGGTTAAGTCATGTACTTGAAGACTGAGGAAGAAATAGAATTAATAAGAGAGAGTTCTTTACTTGTTGGAAAAACTTTAGCAGAAGTAGCTAAGCTTATCAAACCGGGAGTTACCACTGCCGAATTAGATAAGATCGCAGAGGAATTTATCCGCGATAATGGAGCAATACCAGGCTTTAAAGGCTTGTATGGTTGCCCCAGTACTTTGCTTACTTCGGTTAACGCAGCAGTAGTTCATGGATTACCTAATAAAACACCATTACAAAGTGGTGATATAGTGTCGGTAGACTGTGGCGTGTTGATGAATGAGTTTTATGGTGATGTAGCCTACACTTTTGAAGTTGGCGAAGTAAGCAATGAGGTAAAAGCTTTATTGCAAACCACCAAAGATTGTTTAGCAGCCGGTATTGCTGCAGCGAAAGCTGGCAATAGAATAGGTGACATTGGAGAAGCTATTCAATCTATTGCTGAAGATAATGGCTACGGAGTAGTTCGAGAATTGGTAGGTCATGGATTGGGTAAAAAATTGCATGAAGAACCAAATGTTCCGAATTACGGAAGAAGAGGAAATGGAGTGAAGCTAAAAGAAGGCTTAGTATTGGCGATTGAACCAATGATTAATATGGGGAAACGTCAAGTGAAGCAAGATGAAGATGGTTGGACAATTTTAACAGCCGATGGATTGCCTTCTGCACATTTCGAGCACGATGTTGTTGTTCGGAAAGATGGGGCTGAAGTTTTATCAACGCATGAATTCGTTGAAGAAGTATTAAATAAAAAGAGGAATTAAATTATATATGGCAAAACAAGCATCTATAGAACAAGATGGAACAGTAACAGAAGCATTATCAAATGCGATGTTTAGAGTAGAGTTGGAAAATGGGCATTTAATAACTGCTCACATTTCAGGAAAAATGAGAATGTTCTATATTAAATTATTGCCAGGGGATAAAGTAAAAGTTGAAATGTCTCCATATGATTTAACAAAAGGAAGAATAACTTACAGGTATAAATAAATTAACGTAATCGTTATGAAAGTAAGAGCATCAATAAAAAAGAGAAGTGCAGACTGCAAGATTGTTCGCAGAAAAGGGCGCTTATATGTGATTAATAAAAAGAATCCAAAGTTTAAGCAAAGACAAGGATAAGTAAATACATTATTTATGGCTAGAATAGCAGGTATTGATTTACCAAAAAATAAGCGAGGCGAAATTGGACTAACTTATATCTACGGAATAGGAAGAAGTTCAGCTCAACACATTTTATCAAAAGCAGAAGTAAATTTTGATAAGAAAGTTCAAGATTGGGACGATGATGAATTGTCAAAAATAAGAACGGTATTAAATGATGAGTATACAGTAGAAGGTACGCTTCGTTCAGAAGTTCAGTTGAACATTAAGCGTTTGATGGATATTGGATGCTACCGCGGTGTGCGACATAGAACTGGATTGCCTTTGAGAGGTCAGAAGACCAAGAACAATGCACGAACAAGAAAAGGTAAAAAGAAAACAGTTGCTAATAAGAAAAAAGTAACTAAATAATAAGAGCGAATAACGTTTTACAAGATGGCAAAATCTACACAGAAAAAGAAAAAAACGGTAAAAGTTGAATCGATTGGGGAAGCCCACATTCACGCTTCGTTTAACAACATCATTATTTCCTTGACCAATAAAAATGGCCAGGTAATATCTTGGTCATCATCTGGAAAGATGGGATTTAGAGGTTCTAAAAAGAACACGCCTTACGCTGCTCAAATGGCAGCTGCAGAGTGTACTAAAGAAGCTCATGATTTAGGATTGAGAAGAGTAAAGGTGTATGTGAAAGGACCTGGATCAGGAAGAGAATCTGCGATTAGAACTATCCATAACAATGGTATCGAAGTTTCAGAAATCATTGACATCACTCCAATTCCTCATAACGGTTGTCGTCCACCGAAGAGAAGAAGAGTTTAATTGTAAAGCATAAAAAAGTAAAGAAATGGCAAGATATACAGGACCTAAGTCCAAAATTGCACGAAAATTTAGAGAGCCAATCTTTGGCCCTGACAGAGCGTTAGAGAAAAAGAACTATCCTCCGGGACAGCATGGTCCTAATAAAAGAAGAGGAAAGCAATCTGAATATTCTGTTCAGTTGATGGAAAAGCAAAAGGCTAAGTACACTTACGGAATTTTAGAGAAGCAATTTTCTAACTTATATAAAGAAGCATCTAGAACTAAAGGAGTAACAGGTGAAAACTTGTTGAAGTTATGTGAATCTCGTTTAGATAATGTTGTTTACCGATTAGGTTTAGCTTCTTCAAGAAGTGCTGCTAGACAAATGGTTGGTCACAGACATTTAATGGTAAATGGAACAATTGTAAATATTCCATCTTACAGCCTTAAAGAAGGTGATGTAGTTGAAGTAAGAGCACGTTCTAAGTCGTTGGAAGCAATCAGCGATTCTCTTGGAAATAAAAGAGACAATTTTGATTGGTTAGAGTGGGACACTCAAGCTATGAAAGGAAAGTTTATTCAAGCGCCAGAGCGGGAACAAATTCCTGAAAATATCAAAGAGCAATTAATCGTAGAACTTTACTCTAAGTAATAACCTTACAAAATAAAAAAAGAATTATGGCGATATTAGATTTTCAAAAGCCTGATAAAGTAATCATGATAGAATCAACTGATCATAAAGGTCAGTTTGAGTTTAGACCATTGGAGCCTGGATACGGTATTACAATTGGAAACGCAATTAGAAGAATATTACTTTCATCTCTAGAAGGCTTTGCAATTACAGGTATCAAAGTAGAAGGTGTTGATCATGAGTTTGCTACGATTGATGGTGTTGTAGAAGATGTAACTTCTATGATATTAAATTTGAAGCAAGTTCGATTTAAGCAGCAAATTGAAGGAACCGATCACGAAAAAGTGAACATTTCAATTTCTGGTCAAGATAAATTGACTGCAGGAGACATCGGAAAATTTACTTCAGCTTTTCAGGTATTAAACGCTGATCAAGTAATTTGTACTATGGAGCGCTCTGTAAAAATAAACATGGAGTTGACAATTGAGAAGGGTAGAGGATATGTTCCATCAGAAGAGAATGCTGTGGAAGATGCACCTATTGGTTTTATTCCAATTGACTCTATTTTTACACCGATTAAAAATGTGAATTACAGCATTGAGAACTATCGAGTTGAAGAAAGAACAGATTACGAGAAATTAGTTATCGATATTGATTCTGATGGATCTATTCATCCAAAAGAAGCATTGAAGGAGGCTGCAACTATTTTGATTCAGCACTTTATGTTATTCTCTGATGAGAAAATCGCTTTAGAGACAGAAGTGAAATCTGCTGTAGAGGAATTTGATGAAGATTCATTACATATGCGTCAGTTACTTAAAACTCGATTAATCGATATGGATTTATCGGTAAGAGCTTTAAATTGCTTGAAAGCTGCAGATGTAGATACATTAGGAGAATTGGTACAGTTCAACAAAACAGACTTATTGAAATTTAGAAATTTTGGTAAAAAGTCATTAACTGAGTTGGACGAATTAGTAGAAAACAAAAATTTAACTTTCGGAATGAACGTTGCGAAATATAAATTGGATAAGGATTAAGAAGTTATGCGACACGGAAAGAGATTTAATCACCTAGGAAGAACAAAGCCACATAGAAAAGCAATGCTTTCAAACATGGCTTGTTCATTGATTCAGCACAAGAGAATCAATACAACTTTGGCAAAAGCTAAAGCTTTAAGAGGTTTTGTTGAACCATTGATTACAAAATCAAAGGATGATTCAACACATTCTCGAAGAGTTGTATTTAGATACTTGAATGATAAAACAGCTGTTTCTGAATTATTCAGAGATGTAGCTCCTAAAGTTGGTGAAAGAGCTGGAGGTTATACGCGTATTATCAAAACTGGAAACAGATTAGGTGATAATGCTGAAATGTGTATGATGGAATTAGTAGACTTCAATGAGCTTTACACTTCTGAGAAAAAAGCAGGTGGAGCGAAGAAGAAAACTAGAAGAAGAAGAGGTGGTGGAACATCATCAGCTTCTACCGATTCAAAGCCTGAAGCTAAGAAGTCAGCTGATGCTAAATCTGATGAAGCAGTAGCTCCAAAAGCAGAAACTAAGAAGGCTGAACCAAAGGCAGCAGAGAAAAAAGCTGAACCAAAGGCTGAAAAGGATGCCCCTCAAGCAGAAGCGAAAACTGAAGCTAAAAAGGAAGAAGCTCCTAAAGCTGAAGCCAAGAAAGAAGACGAAGCTAAGAAAGACGACAAGAAAGATTCAGAAGACAAAAAAGGATAGCCGTTGATTTCTAGTTGATAAATAATTTTTATAAAAGGATAAAACATGATGTTTTATCCTTTTTTTTGAACCAAATTTTAAGGAAAAAAATAGAAGCTGTAATGAAGTATAAAACAAAGGCAAAAGGAATAGTTGTATTGGAAGATGGAACAGTTTTTCACGGTCTTTCAGCTGGAATTTTAGGGACCAGCACTGGAGAGATTTGTTTCAATACTGGGATGACTGGATATCAAGAAATTTATACCGATCCATCGTATTATGGTCAGATAATGGTTTGTGCGACCGCTCACATTGGGAATTATGGCGTAGATGACAATGAAGTAGAGTCAGATACGGTTAAGATCGCTGGCCTTATTTGTAAAAAATTCTCAGAAACTTACTCTAGGCCGATGGCTGAAGGTTCATTGCAAGATTACTTTGAAAAAAATAATATTGTTGCCATTACTGATGTCGATTCGCGTGCTATGGTTCGTCAAATTAGAGATAAAGGAGCAATGAATGTAATTGTTTCATCAATTGAATTTGATGTAGAAAAATTAAAAGCACAACTTAAAGAAGTGCCATCAATGCAAGGCTTGGAATTGTCTTCCAAAGTTTCTACAAAGGAGGCTTATTTTTTAGGAAATGAAGATGCACCCTATAAAGTGGCAGTGATGGACTATGGAACAAAGAAGAACATTCTTCGATGCCTAACGAATCGCGGTGCTTATGTGAAAGTGTTTCCAATGGATACTAAGCCAGCTGAAGTATTAGAGTGGAAGCCTGATGGAATCATGTTGAGTAATGGTCCAGGCGACCCTGCTGCTATGAAAACTCAGATTGAAAACATTAAAGAGTTAGTAGCTGCCAAAAAACCAATTTTTGGAATTTGTTTAGGTCATCAACTGTTGGCCTTGGCTTCGGGTTTGAAAACAATTAAAATGCACACTGGTCATCGCGGAATTAATCACCCAGTGAAAAACCTAGTAAGCGGTAAAGGAGAAATAACCTCCCAAAATCATGGTTTTGTTGTAGATAGAGCTTCAGCAGAAGATAGTGACATCATTGAAATAACGCATGAGCATTTAAATGACAATACCGTTGCAGGAATAAAATTAAAAAATCAGGATGTCTTCTCGGTGCAGTATCACCCCGAGTCTTCTCCTGGACCAAATGATTCTCGGTATCTTTTCGACAGTTTCATTGAAATTATCGCACATCACAAAAAATAAAAATCATGAGCTTAATCGCTAATATTCACGCTAGACAAATACTAGATTCTAGAGGAAATCCAACAGTTGAAGTAGAGGTAACTACTCAAAATGGTACGATGGGCAGAGCAGCTGTTCCTTCAGGAGCTTCTACTGGTGTGCATGAAGCTGTTGAATTACGTGACAACGATAAAGGAACCTATTTAGGAAAAGGGGTGCTCAAGGCGGTGCAAAATGTGAACGGAAGCATCAATGAAGAGTTAAATGGCGTTAATGTGTTTGACCAAACAGCCATTGATCAATTTTTGATTGAGCTAGACGGGACAGAAAATAAGTCTAACCTCGGAGCCAATGCGATGCTGGGTGTTTCAATGGCGATTGCTAAAGCAGCAGCGAATGAAATCGGAATGCCATTGTACCGCTATATTGGAGGTGTAAATGCCTGCACACTTCCTATTCCAATGATGAACATATTGAATGGTGGTTCACATGCTGACAATAGCATCGACTTTCAAGAATTTATGGTGATGCCAATAAAGGCCAACTCATTTGCTCAATCCTTGCAAATGGGAACAGAAATTTTTCACCACTTGAAAAGTGTATTGAAAGACAAGGGTTTTTCTACTAATGTTGGTGATGAAGGCGGGTTTGCGCCTAATCTGGGTTCAAATGATGAAGCTATAGAGTACGTATTGAAAGCGATTGAAAAAGCGGGTTATAAACCTGGTGAACAAGTTGGTATCGCAATGGATGCAGCTGCTTCAGAATTTTATTTGGAAGAAGAAAAAGTGTATCATTTTCATAAATCCACTGGAGACAAATTAAGTGCTTCAGACATGGTGAGCTACTGGAAGGACTGGGTAAATAAATACCCAATCATTTCAATTGAGGATGGATTATGGGAAGATGATTGGAAAGGGTGGAGTGAGTTGACTAAAACGATTGGCGATAAAGTTCAATTGGTTGGTGATGACTTGTTTGTGACCAATGTAAAACGATTACAAAAGGGGATAGATAAAAATATTGCCAACTCAATATTGGTTAAAGTGAATCAAATTGGAACATTAACCGAAACTATTCAAGCAGTTGAATTAGCTACAAAGAATAAATATACTTCTGTGATGAGCCATCGCTCTGGAGAAACAGAAGATACTACTATTGCTGATTTGGCAGTAGCACTTTCAACCGGGCAGATAAAAACGGGTTCTGCTTCTCGCTCTGATCGGATGGCAAAGTACAATCAACTGTTGCGCATTGAAGAACAGCTGGGTTCTACTGCTATTTTTCCGAAGGGGATCAAATAGAATAGACTAAATTTTATTCTTCTTTTAATACCTTATAAAAGGTGATTTTCTTTTTTTCATTGGAGAGTTTAATCCCATAATCCCTTAACAAGGCTTCCTCAAACTCTTTAAAATTTTTGATTGGTAATGTGAAATCGTATTTTGTTTTGTTGATTATATTTTTGTCTAATTCTATTAGTTGATTAAACTCATTTTCAATAAAATCTTTTAAAGTGGTTAATCTATAACCTTCCATTTCGACTTTTTTTCTATTAGAATGCATAACACCATTCTTAACATTTGATTTATGCAGTTTTAGTAGAGTACTATCTGAGATACTTATAACATTAACTAAAGTATCAACTTCTACTGCTATAAAATTGAATCCCAGCTCTTTGGGTAGTAGGTATTTGATAAGCTCATCTGTTTCATATTCTTCAACCTGGCTTTTATCTGCTTCTAACCTTACATCATAAGTTGTTTGCATCATGGTGGAGTCAGTTGAGATAATTCTCGATTTATTAATGTTGAATTGAGAGCTTAATATTTCAGCTAAACTGTAGTTTAAAATGTTTAGATCATAAGGGTTGCTGTGTGAATATGAAGACCTTCCCATTTCTAAAGTATGTTTTTGAACCATTAATGTATAGGCTGGGTTTTTATTAGGATTTTCATTGTCGCTAATGGTTAAGCTTTTTGAATGCGCTTCAACTCCTAAAAGCTCATTAAACAATTCTTCTTCTAAGTGAAAAGGTGAACCTTGCCATTTTATGAACCCCTTCTGGTCAATTACAAAAGTTTCTGGAAATAGAGTAACTCCATATGAATCTATAGTTTTCATGGTGGGGTCTGAACCAACAGGGTAAAATAGTTGTAGTTTCTCCAAAAAGCTATTTATTGTAGATTTGTCATCAAATGAAATTGATAGGAAAACCACTTCTGGATATTGCCTTGAGAGTCCATTGAGTTTTGGAATGGAAGCAACACATGGGGCACATTTTGTAAACCAAAAATCCAATACCACCACATTTCCCCTTAAGCCTTTCAGAACTGAATCTGTAGGTTTTTCATTTATAGAATTAGAGAAGTTGAGCCATTCCCTAACCTCAATTTCTGGTGCTTTTTCACCAACTAATGAAGAATTTTGGGCAATAATACTTGAAGAAAAGAGAAGTAGGGTTAAGAAGTAGATGTAAGTTTTCATTGAAATATCATATAGTAAAGCCCAAATGTAATTAAATTCATAAGGCATAAAATATTTCGAATCCTAGTATTTATTCGCTTGGATAGCATGCATCTGTTCACTATTTTTGCAATTCAACGAAATTTGATTAAAGTCATCAACTTTTATCTACTTTTCGTGTTAATCTATCACATCAAAAACAAAGAAGAAATGTCGGAAAAAGCAGAATTAAAAATTGGAGATAAAGTTATTGAATTGCCTATCGTTACTGGTACAGAAAACGAAAAGGCGATTGATATTAGCAAGTTGAGGGGAAGTTCTGGTTACATTACGATTGATCCAGGGTTTAAAAATACTGGTTCTACTTCTAGTGCAATTACATTTTTAGATGGCGAAAAAGGTATCTTAAGGTATCGTGGTTACGCCATTGAAGATTTAGCTGAAAAAGCTTCATTCTTAGAAGTTTCTCACTTGCTTATTTATGGCAAATTGCCTGATGCTAAGACTTTGGGTGGATTTAAGAAAGAAATTACACACCATACCTTAATCCATGAAGACATTAAGAACATTCTAGAAGGATTTCCTTCTAATTCACATCCAATGGGTGTTTTGTCATCCTTGGTTTCTTCATTAACGGCCTTTTATCCTGAGTCTTTAGACCCAAACAGATCTGCTGATGATGTGGATTTAAGCATCAAGCGATTATTAGCGAAATTACCAACTATGGCAGCTTGGGCTTTTAAAAACGAGGTGGGGCACCCAGCTAACTATCCAGACAATACCTTGGATTACTGCTCGAACTTCTTAAAGATGATGTTCGCTGTGCCTTCTGAGCAATATGAAGTTGACCCTGTGGTAGCTAGTGCCTTAGATAAATTATTAATTCTTCATGCCGATCACGAGCAAAACTGTTCAACAGCAACAGTAAGAGTAGTAGGTTCTTCACATGCTAGCTTGTATGCATCAATTGCAGCAGGTATTTCAGCACTTTGGGGGCCACTTCATGGTGGAGCCAACCAAGCTGTAATTGAGATGTTAGAAGGCATTCAGGCTGATGGTGGAGATGTGAATAAATACATGGATAAAGCCAAAGATAAAAATGACCCTTTTAGATTAATGGGCTTTGGACACAGAGTTTATAAAAACTTTGACCCTAGAGCAAAGATCATTAAAAAGGCAGCTGATGATGTACTCGAGAAATTGGGAATCAACGATCCTATTTTAGAGATTGCTAAAGGACTGGAAGAAGTAGCATTAAAAGATGAATACTTTGTAGAGCGCAAGTTATATCCTAATGTTGATTTTTATTCAGGAATTATTTACCGAGCAATAGGAATACCAACTTCTATGTTTACTGTTATGTTTGCTATGGGAAGATTGCCAGGTTGGATTGCTCAATGGAAAGAGATGAGAGAAAATCAAGAGCCAATTGGTCGTCCACGACAGATATACACTGGGAATAACTTAATGAATTTTGTTCCAGCTGAAAAAAGATAAGATGAAGGCAACCGAACGGTTGCCTTTTTTGTTTTAAGGGTATGGGATATAAAAACATGGCGGCTTGTGTAGCCGATTTAGAAAAAAATGGTCACCTCGTTCGGATCAAAGAAGAAGTAGATCCTAACCTTCAAATGGCTTCAATTCATTTGAGAGTGCATCAAGCCAAGGGGCCGGCAATTTTTTATGAAAATGTAAAAGGGTCGAAGTTTCCAGCAGTTTCTAATTTATTTGGAAGTATAGATCGTAGTCGTTTTATTTTTAGAGATACCTTGGAATTGGTCAAGAAGATGGTTGACTTAAAGGGCGATCCGACTAAAGCCTTAAAAAATCCATTAAGATATGCAGCCATTCCTTTTGCTGCTTTTAAGGCCTTGCCCCAAAAGTCTATTGGAGCGGCACCCATTTTACATCAAAATACTTCAGTCGATCAACTCCCACTAATTAAGCACTGGCCAATGGATGGAGGTGCCTACGTTACATTGCCTATTGTTTACACTGAGGATGCTGAGAAGCCTGGAGTGATGAATTCAAATTTGGGCATGTATCGAATTCAATTGTCTGGAAATGACTTTGAATTGAATAAAGAAATCGGCTTACATTATCAAATTCATCGAGGGATTGGTGTACATCAAACAAAAGCAAACGCCTTAGGGAAGCCACTAAAGGTTTCCATATTTGTGGGTGGACCTCCTTCACACAGTTTTGCAGCTGTTATGCCACTGCCTGAAGGGCTGTCTGAGCTGACTTTTGCAGGTGCTTTAGGTGGTAGACGTTTTAGATATACAAAAAGGGATGGACATGTATTATCTTCAGATGCTGACTTTGTAATTACTGGAAAAGTCTATCCTAAGGAAAATAAGCCTGAGGGTCCTTTTGGTGATCATCTAGGATATTATAGCTTAAAGCATGATTTCCCATTAATGAAAGTAGATCAGGTATATCATCGAAAAAATGCCATTTGGCCTTTTACGGTAGTTGGTCGACCGCCACAAGAAGATACGAGTTTTGGAGACTTAATCCATGAAATTACTGGGAGCATAATTCCTAAAGAAATCCCTGGATTGCATGAAGTGAATGCAGTAGATGAAGCAGGAGTTCACCCTTTATTATTTGCGATAGGAAGCGAACGGTATACCCCTTACGCTGAAGTGAAGCAGCCTGCAGAGTTGCTCACCATTGCCAATCATATTTTAGGCTTCGGACAAATGTCTTTGGCAAAGTATTTATTTATTAGTGCTAAGGAAGATAGTCCGAACTTAAGCCTAAAAGATAAAGAAGGTTTTTTTCAGCACATCTTGGAACGCGTAAATTGGGAACGAGATTTACATTTTCAAACCAATACTACAATAGATACTTTAGATTATAGCAGTTCAGAACTAAATGCTGGATCAAAGGTGGTTATTGCTGCAGTAGGTAAGAAAAAACGAGAGCTAATCCGTTCTATACCTCATTCTCTTGACTTGCCCGATAAAGTTTACGCGCTACATTTGGCATTTCCAGGAGTATTGACCATGCAGTTGGATAAATTTGATTCTTATGAGAAGGAGCAAAAACAGATAGCTGATTTATCAGCCTCTTTAGCCAATCAAAAAGAGAATCTCAAGGGTTGCCAGCTTATAATTATTTGTGACGATAGTCAATTTGTAGCGAATTCATTTTCTAACTTAATATGGGTGGCGTTTACGAGAAGTAATCCTTCTCATGACATTTATGGAGTAGATGAATTCACCAATTTCAAACATTGGGGGTGCAAAGGACCATTAATTATTGATTGCAGAATCAAGCCTCATCATGCGCCAGTTTTAGAATTAGACCCAACTGTTGAAAAAACGGTTGATGCTTTAGGAGCAAAAGGAGGTTCCCTGCACGGCATTATATAATTTGCTACTTTTCTACCAGCTAATTGCCATGCATAAAGTTGTATTTCCGATCCTTTTTTTGATTTCCCTCAGCTGCTTTTCACAAGAGGAAGTTGATACATCAAAAGCACATAAACTCCGTGCCTTTCCATTGCCAGTTGTTTATTATACTCCTGAAACCGAGTTTGGATTTGGTGCTGTTTCACTTTTTACTTTTCGGTTGCCAGGCGAATCTGCAACAAGCAGAACATCACAATTTCAATTTGGAGGAGCTTATACACAGTTGGACCAATTGTTATTTTACTTACCTTTTCAATTGTATCGTAAAAATCAAGAGCAATATGCGTTTGGAGAATTTGGATATTACAAATACAGGTATCGTTTTTTTGGCGTTGGTTCTGATCTACCAGATGAAAATGAAGAATTCTATGATGTAAACTTTCCCAGAATACGACTAAACTTCATGAATTTGATTGCACCTGACCTATATATTGGTGTGCGTTATTGGTTTGACGAATACGATATAGTTAAGGTGAAGGAGGGAGGTTTATTAGAAGATAATAATATTTCAGGCTCCAATGGAGGTACCATTTCTAGCTTGGGTTTTATTTCTCTTTTTGATGACCGAAACAACTATAATTATCCAACTTCAGGTAATTATTTGGAAGTCTTGGCTTTGCCTAATTATAAATTTACTGGTAGTGATTTTGAATTTACCCGTCTCTCTGTAGACTATGTGAAGTTTTTATCTTACAAAAAGAATGTATTGGCTATAAATTTCTTTGGCGTTTCTATTTTGGGTGATCCACCGTTTAATGAAATGGCCTTTATTGGTGGAAGAAATAAGATGCGTGGGTTTTTTGAAGGGCGATTTAGAGATCGGAATTTGTTAATGGCTCAAGCAGAGTATCGAAGGTTTCTATTTTGGAAAATAGGTGTTGTGGCTTTTGCAGGTTATGGAGTAGTTGCAAACTCACCTTCAGAGTATGCGCTAAATCAAATAAAAGGAAGTGGCGGCTTAGGTTTGCGTTATCGATTGAATAATGAAGAAAAAATTAATATTCGGCTGGACTATGGCATAGGAGAGGGCGGAAGTAGTGGAATTTATTTAACGATCGGCGAAGCTTTTTAGGAAAGCTGAAACGATTGAAACTAGTAACTAGAAACTAGAAAAAAGAAAAAGGAAAAGAGAGAAAAGTCTTAAGATCTTATTAAAAGAACAACTTTTAATGACTAGGAATAAGGTGCATAAAAAGTAAATTTTAGTTGCCAATTAATAATTGGCCTTTTCAATTTACACTATTGGCGAGATTAGTAATTGATAATTAAAAATTAGTAATTAAAGACATGCTATCATCGATATTTCTACATTTACCCCTTTTGGCAAGCCAGCAACTTGAACAGTCTCACGAGCAGGTGCAGTCGTTTCATCAAAGTACTTGGCATAGACTTCATTCACTTCATTGAAGTTATTCATGTCAGATAAAAAAATGGAGCTTTTAACTACGTTACTAAAATCCATTTCTGCAGCAGCTAAAACTGCTCGCATGTTTTCCATTACTTTATTTGTTTCCAAAGTAATGTTTTCCATAATCAATTTTCCACTTTTTGCATCTAATGCAATTTGCCCTGAAGTGTAAAGCATTGAATTAACTAAAACAGCCTGCGAATATGGGCCAATCGGAGCGGGAGCTGAATCAGTTTTGATAATTTTTCTCATGTTTGGTGGGTTTTTTATTCTTCAATCAAATCACCTACTTCTTCCAACACTTCTCTACTGTATCTTCCTTCTGCGGTATAAATAATTTTTCCTTGTTTGTCTAAAACGAAAAAGTAGGGCTTTTTACGGTCTTTCATCTTTAGCTCTTTACGGTAGTCTTCCATTTTGCCATTATAGAGCACTACGTAATTTCTCAGGTTTTCATCAGTACCTTCAGTTATTTGCTGCTTGGCTTTATTGTATGCTATTCGGTTTGCCCCTGTAAACATTAAAATTAACTTCATATTTGGATCATATACTAAGCTCGCAAGGTTATTGTCATCTAAAAACTCGCTAAATACGGGCTGGCTCCAAGTATATAAGTCTTCTTGAGCATCCTCTGAAAAAGCAACACCAATTAGAGTGAATTTTCCCTTAGTATCTTCTGGAATCTGCATAGGTTTCTCATTTAAGTCATTTACTTCAATGCTTGGAAATTGATCTCCTTCCTGAGCTAGTAATAAATTAGGAAAGCTAAAAATGATGAAGAGTTTAAAAATAATTTTCATGGTTTATTTTTTGTTTAGCTGTTAAAAAATTCAAGTCCTAAATGGTATGATTTCATTCCAAAACCTGATATACTTCCTTTACAAGATTTAGATAAGAGGTTAACCTGTCTTTCTTTTTCTCGTGCTAAGGGTTGTGAAATATGAATTTCAATTACATCAGTCTCAATAGATACAACAGCATCAGCAATTGCAACGGAAGTGTGAGTATAGCCACCTGCATTTAATAAGATACCATCATAAGTAAATCCGACTTCTTGCAACTTATTAATAATTTCTCCTTCAACATTAGATTGAAAGTAGTCAATAGAAAATTTAGGAAATTGTTGCTTTAGCTCGTTTAAATACTCTTCCATTGATTGCGATCCGTAAATATCTGGTTCACGTTGACCAAGTAAATTTAGATTTGGTCCGTTGATGATGTAAATTTTTTTCATACTAAAGTTGATTCTCAAAATTATACATTTGTGTTGATGAAGTTAAACAACTACATAAGAGGTTTTGAATCTTTTTTAAAACTAGAGCGATCCCTTTCTTCAAATTCAATCGAAGCTTATTTACGCGATGTAGAGAAGCTAGTTCAATTTTTTGAATTTATCAATATTGATTTAGGTCCTAACGACATTGAAAACAAGCACTTAGATGAGTTTTTAAACTGGTTATTTGATATAGGTATTGGAGCACGATCACAAGCTCGAATAATATCGGGAATAAAGGCATTTTTCAATTATTTATTGATGGAGGATATTGTAAAAAAGGATCCTACCACTTTGATAGACACTCCAAAAATTGGCTCCAAGCTCCCTCAAGTATTGTCGATAACTGAAATTGATGCGCTAATTGGAGCTATAGATTTAAGTAGTAAAGAGGGGGAAAGAAATAGGGCCATAATTGAAACACTATACAGTTGCGGATTGCGTGTTTCAGAGTTGATTAATTTAAAACTTTCCAATATTTTAAAGGATGAAGGTTTTATTCGTGTTTTAGGAAAAGGAAGTAAAGAGCGCTTAGTGCCTTTTGGAAAAACAGTAGAAAAGTATATTAATTATTATCAAGAACATCGAAGAAATCATCAAAAAGTGAAAAAAGGAAGTGAAGACATACTTTATTTAAATAATAGAGGAGCGCAATTGACGCGTGTAATGATTTTTACCATTGTTAAGGAGTTGTCAAAAAAGGCACAGTTGACAAAAAAAATAAGTCCACATACGTTCAGACATTCCTTTGCTACCCATTTGGTAGATGGAGGAGCAGACCTACGTGCAGTCCAGGAAATGTTAGGACATGAATCCATTACGACAACTGAGATTTATACGCATTTAGACAGCCAATATTTAAAAGATGAGATAACGCAATATCACCCTAGGGCGCGTTAATAATTGATGAAAACTTCTAAATGTGTTTTTTTAATTTCTTAACAAGAGGCTAATGCTATTTTTTTTATTTACTTTAGTACTTTAAAATCAAAATAAAAACTATGAAAAAAATAACTACTTATTTAGTTGTGTGTTTGTTTGGAATTGGATTTTCAGCTAATGCACAATATTACTTGAATGAATTTAATCCTGCAGGTGAGAATCCTGGTGGCCTAAATACGGATTCTGAAAATCCAGGAGATCCGAGTTATACAGATATAATTTCTGCAGCTGCAACGGCTCCAGCGTTGCAATGGTCTTCTGTACAGACAATACCATTTACATTTAATTTCGATGGTGCACCAGTGACGCAATACAAAGTTTCTAATTCAGGAGTTTTAACTTTCACAACAAGTGCAACAACGGTTCCTTCAAATATAAGTGATACACTAGGTACAGCGGCAATACCTGATAAATCTATTTGTGTTTGGGGTATAGAACAAGGTGCAGGAAATGATGCAATAACCAAAAAGACCTTTGGAACTGCTCCAAATAGACAGCATTGGATATATTTCGCATCTTTTACTGGTCCTAATGGTGCAACTAATACTGCTCAAGGTCATTGGACTTATTGGGGTATTGTTTTGGAGGAATCTACAGATAATATTTACATTGTAGATATGAGAACCTTTAATATTGAGTTGGATTTAACGATTGGAATTCAAATTGATGCCAATAATACTATAGCTGTTGCAGGTGCACCAAATACACCCTCATTTGTAACAAATGGTGGAAATGCAGCTGATGCAACTGATAATGTTTACTATGAATTTATTCAAGGCGTAAGACCTTTAAACGATGTTGCATTAAGTTCCATAGATAATATTGAATTAGTAGAAGAGGGAAGTAGTGTTACGATTTCTGGTGAATTTTTTAACAATGGCGAAAATGCATTGGATAGTGTTTTTGTTGTTTGGTCTACTGATGGAGGAACCACTGTAAATAGAGAGTTGCAAACTGGATTTAACCTTTCTACTCTTCAGTCACAAACATTTACTCATGGAACTACTATAACTGCTGCAGATCCTGGGACATTCACAAATGTAGAGGTATGGGTAGAATTGCCTTCTTCTAAAACTGACGGTGATCTTTCTAATGATAGTTCTTCATTTGAGTTTTTTGTTAATTCAGGGCAAACAGTTTCAAGAAGCGCTCTTTTTGAAGAGTTTACTACTGCTCCCTGCCAATTTTGTCCAGATGGAGCTGTAGTTGCTGACTATATAATTGATAATGTACCAGAAGCTGTAGTTGTTGGTGTTCATGCTTGTTTTGGAACTGATGCAATGACGATTCCTGAGGCTTCAGAGTTGTGTAGTACTATAGGAAGTGGAAGTGCACCTGCTGGTATTGTAGACCGTGTACTTTTTGATGGAGAATCAAGTCCTGCTTTTGGCAGAGGTCCTTTATCTGGACAATATACTCCTGCTAACAGCGGTTGGACGGTTAGAACGCAACAACGCATTGCTTTAGGATCACCTCTTACTATAGAAATGGATGGAGATTATAGTGATGCTACAAAAATGCTAAATGTTGATGTGAAATCATCTTTTGTAGATTATCCGCTTCCTGGTGATATCAGTGTTAGTTTGATGATTGTTGAGGATAGTGTTACTGGTTCTACATGTGTTCTATCACCACAATTTGGACCTAGTAATTATTGTCAAATTAATGCCTATAATACCCAAACAGGTCATCCTTATGCTGGAGCAGGCAATCCAATTATTAATTATGTTCATAAGAAGGTATTAAGAGATGTTTTACCATCTACATTCGGTGACAATTCGGTAATTCCATCTTCAGTTGCTTTAAATACAGAATATATCAGAAATTTCTCTATCGACCTTTCTGATGCAACAGTTGGACTTTCTAGCAATTTTGAAGCGAGCAGGATTTCTATTGTTGCTGTTGTGGCTTATTCTGGACCTGACGTAGATAGCTATGAAGTTATAAATGCTAAAGAGTATACACTCGAAGAATTAAATAGTGTGGGAATTTCTGAAAATGCCAATTCAAATGCTTCATTAAATATTTATCCAAATCCTAGTAATAATATTGCAAACGTTTCAATTGACTTGAAAGAGTCTAACAATGTTCAATTAGATGTTATGGATATTACAGGAAAAGTGATTTCTTCTGATAATCTTGGAGTAATGGCTAAAGGAAATCAGTTGATTCGATTGAATGTTGCTGATTTTGCAAATGGATTTTATTTCATGAACCTAAGAGTTGGTGATGAAATGATTACTAGAAAATTTACTGTTGCCAAATAAGCTTAACAGTCAAATTAATATAAAAACCTTCCGCTCGCGGGAGGTTTTTTTTTGTCCAATTTATTCGTGGTTTCGTAATTTAGACCCTACATGAGTGAGCAACTTCTATCAACATCTATTGAATACTTAAAAGGTGTTGGGCCTAAGCGTGCTGAGTTGCTCAAGAGTGAATTGGGGATAAAAACCTTTAGGGACTTATTGTATCACTTCCCGTTTCGCTACGAAGATCGAACGAAGTTTTATAAAGTAAATGAGGTAAGCGCAGACTTACCCTATGTGCAACTAATCGGTGAATTGATTTTTATTGAAGAGCTTAGGCAAAAATTTAAAAAGCGCCTTACTGCTAAGTTTAAAGATGAAACCGGTACAATTAATCTTGTTTGGTTCAAAGGAGTAAGTTTTCTAAAAAAACAGCTTAAAGTTGGAGAGCAATATATTGTTTTTGCTAAGCCCACCAGCTACAACAATCAAATTAATTTGGTTCATCCTGAAATGGAGACTTTGGTTGAACATAAAAATGCAATCAAATCTGAATTGCAACCTGTATATCATGCCTCTGAAAAATTAAATCGTGTATCATTAGCATCTAAGCAAATTGCTAAACTTACCCGAACACTGCTTCCTCAATTAAAAGGGAAGCTAGTAGAAAATTTGCCTGAGCAAATAATTCAAAACCATCAGTTAAAGTCTCGAGAAGTTGCCTTGTTTAATATTCATTTTCCAAAAAATACTGAACTACTTCAGCAGGCCACTCATCGCATAAAGTTTGAAGAACTTTTTTTGATACAACTCAATTTATTGAAGCTGAAGCTAATTAATCTCGAAAAGTCAAAGGGGTTTGTTTTTGATCAGGTTGGAAATCACTTTAATAATTTTTACTCCAATGCAATGCCCTTTGAATTGACGAACGCTCAAAAAAGGGTAGTCAAAGAAATCCGAAAAGACTTAAAGAGCGGTAAGCACATGAATCGCTTATTACAAGGTGATGTTGGAAGTGGGAAGACGATTGTTGCTTTGTTAAGCATGCTTATAGCCTTAGATAACGGCTTTCAAGCATCAATTATGGCACCTACTGAAATATTAGCCATGCAACATTTTGAAGGATTGAAGGAGTTATTAGCAAATTCTGAAATTACAGTTGCATTGTTGACCGGTTCGACAAAAACAGCTAAGCGAAAGGAAATTCACCAACAACTGGAAAATGGTGAGTTGAATATTCTGATAGGCACACATGCTTTAATTGAAGAAAAAGTAAAATTTAAAAACCTTGGATTAGCAGTAATTGATGAGCAACATCGGTTTGGAGTTGCACAACGTGCCAAATTGTGGAAGAAAAATTCACAACCACCTCATGTTTTAATTATGACGGCAACACCAATTCCAAGAACACTTGCCATGACGCTTTATGGGGATCTAGATGTTTCAACCATTGACGAATTGCCACCAGGAAGAAAAGAGATTCAAACAATCCATTGGTATGAAAGCAAGCGATTAAAATTGTTTGGATTTATAGAGCAAGAAATTTTAAAAGGAAGACAAATTTATATGGTTTATCCTTTAATCGAGGAGTCAGAAAAAATGGATTATGCCAACTTAGAAGAAGGCTTTGAGCATATTTTTAAGAGATTTTCTCCTCCAAAATATAAAGTTAGCATGGTTCATGGAAAAATGAAGCCGGAAACTAAAGCTTTTGAAATGGAGCGATTTGTAAGAGGAGAAACCGATATTATGGTTTCGACTACTGTAATTGAAGTAGGGGTGAATGTGCCAAACGCATCTGTTATGATTATTGAAAGTGCCGAACGCTTTGGATTGTCTCAATTACATCAATTGAGAGGAAGAGTAGGTAGGGGAGCAGAACAATCTTATTGCATATTAATGACGGGTAAAAAACTTTCTTCTGACGGTCGATTGCGCATGAAAACCATGTGTGGAACAAATGATGGATTTCAAATTGCTGAGGTAGATATGAAACTTCGTGGGCCTGGAGACCTACAGGGCACTCAGCAAAGTGGTACTCCAATTAATTTAAAATTGGCCAATCTTGCTACAGACGGTCAATTGATTGAAGATGCTAGGTCCGCGGCATTAAAACTGCTTGAAGAAGACCCTGGGCTGACCAACAATGAAAACAAGCGCTTGTTAAATTTTTTGAGCAATCGTGATCGAGGTAAAGTAAACTGGAGTAGAATTTCTTAACATGAATTATAGACATTACAATACACTAGAAGGTCACAAAGCACCAATTTATGCTTTGTGCAAAGGGGCTGAACCACATTTGTTCTATTCTGCTGGTGCGGATCAACAGGTAGTATTGTGGAACCTCAAAAGCATGCAAGCTGTAAAGGTAGTTTCTAAAGCTCCAACTACTGTAATCAGCTTACTTTATATTAATAGCTTAAACTATTTATTAATCGGGCAAGTAGAAGGAGGTGTTCATGTTATAGACTTGAATAAAGGGAAAGAAATCAAGTACTTAAAGTTACACGCTCATTATATTTTCGATTTACTATTCATCCCTGAAAAAAATGAGTTGGTCTGTTCATCAGGAGATGGAAGCATTAGTGTATGGTCTGTACCAATGTTTGAATTATTGTATCACAAGAAGATTAGCAATAAAAAAAATCGTAAAATGGATTTTTCTGCAAACCGGAATGAGTTAGCTGTTTCATCGGGTGATGGAAAAGTGTTTTTGTTTAATGTAAGCGATTGGAGTATAAACAATGTATTAGACGGATTTAAATCTTCCATTGACGCAGTAAAATATAATTCTAAAAAAAATACCCTACTTATAGGAGAAAAAGATGCTTTGCTTCATGAATACACTTTTGAGGATAATAAATTGAGTGATGCCCTGCCTGCGCATTATTGGGCTATTTATGAGATTGATGTTTCTCCTACCAATAATCTCTTTGCTACTGCTAGCAGAGATAAAACTGTAAAAATTTGGAATGCATCAACGTTGAAGGTACTGAAAAGGTTTGAAGGGATAAAGGATAAGGGACATACACATTCAGTAAATGCAATGTTTTGGTCCACTTATAATAGCTGTTTAGTGAGCGCTGGAGATGATACAACTATTAAGGTTTGGGAAATTCTTGAAGTTTGATATTTAGTGGTTAAAGGCCGGTGAATTAGTTATTTTTGTGCCAGCAAAAAATTACCTATGAAGATATCCTTAAACTGGCTAAAAGAACATATTAATACGGAACTTCCTGTTGATGAAATAGCGGCTATTCTGACAGATATTGGCTTAGAGGTGGAAGGTATTTCTGAGATTGAATCAATCAAAGGAGGTTTAAAAGGGCTAGTAATTGGAGAGGTAAAAAAGGTGATGCCTCACCCTAATGCAGATCGGCTGCAATTGACTAAAGTTGATGTTGGTCATGCGGACCTGCTTGATATTGTTTGTGGAGCGCCAAATGTCACCGAAGGGCAAAAAGTGGTTGTTGCTTTATTAGGTGCTATACTATATGCTGATGAAAAAGGATTTGAGATTAAGAAATCGAAGATTAGAGGAGAGGTTTCCGAAGGAATGTTGTGTGCGGAGGATGAAATTGGATTAGGAGACTCCCATGATGGTATCATGGTGCTTGACCCTAAAGCTAAAGTTGGAACACCTGCAGCTAAATATTTTGAAGTTACTACTGATACAGTTATTGAAATTGGATTGACCCCAAACCGAATTGATGCTGCTTCTCATTTTGGGGTAGCTCGCGACTTGGCTGCCTACTTGAACTTAAATGAAAAAGTAGAACTTAAAAAGCCATCCATTGCTAAGTTTAAAATCCAGAATACTGAATTGCCAATTGCTGTGGATATTCACGATTTAGATGCCTGCCCAAGGTACTCGGCATTGACAATTAATAACATTAAGGTAAAAGAATCTCCTCGGTGGCTGCAGAATTACCTTAAAGCAATTGGTTTGAAACCAATAAATAATGTAGTGGATGCTACAAATTATGTCTTACATGATATTGGACAACCATTACATGCATTTGATGCCAACAAAATAAGCGGAAAGCAGGTGATTGTAAAAAAAGCCGATAAAAACCAAGCATTTACAACACTTGATGGGATAGATCGAAAACTTTCATCAGAAGACTTAATGATTTGCAATTCATCAGAACCCATGTGCATCGCTGGAGTTTTTGGCGGTGAAAAGTCTGGAGTTACAGCAAAAACGAAAGCAGTATTCTTAGAAAGCGCTTACTTCAATCCTGTTATTATTCGAAAAACGGCCAAAAGACATGGCTTAAATACTGATGCATCATTTCGGTATGAGCGAGGAACAGACCCAAACATTACCATTGATGCATTAAAACAAGCAGCCATCCTAATTCAAAAATTATCTGGTGGACAGGTTTCTTCTGAAATTATTGATTTCTACCCTAAGCCAATTGAGAATCATATTGTAGAATTAAATTATGATTCAATAGACCGTTTAATAGGACAAGAAATCCCCAAAAAAACTGTAAAATCAATCTTAGTAAATCTTGAAATTAAGATTTTAAATGAATCGAAAAGTTCTTTACGACTAGGAGTTCCAGCCTATCGAGTAGATGTTACAAGAGAAGTCGACTTAATAGAGGAAATCTTGAGAATATATGGCTACAATCGAGTGAAACTTCCCAAGTTTCTAAGAACTAATATCTCTCCTGTTCCCAAGATAAGTCCTACTCAAATAGAAAATAAAATTGCAACACTCCTAAGCAGCAGAGGATATGCTGAATTATTCAATAATTCTTTGACAAATCCATCCTACTACGCCAAGGACGAGAATTTAGTGCACATGCTTAACCCTTTGAGTAAAGAAACAGCCGTAATGCGTGCCTCATTATTATACGGTGGCCTGGAGAGTATTGCCTATAATCAAAATCGAAAACGGAAATCATTAAAATTTTATGAGTTTGGTAAAACTTATATTAAGCCAGCTAAGGAAGACTATAATGAAACAAGAGGTTTGGCGATCTGGTTAACAGGAGACGATCAACCTGAAAGTTGGCAGCAAGATCTTGAAGCCACAGATTTTTTTGGTTTAAAGGAAACTATTGAAAGTATACTTATCCGCTTAGGAATAGTAAAATACAAAGTTCAAGCTTGTGATGATGTTCGCTTCACTTCAGCAATGGAGCTAGTGAGGGGAAAAAATCAACTGGTTGTTTTCGGAGAATTGAATCATAAAGAGCTTGAAAAACTAGGAGTAAAAGAAGCTGTTTTTTATGCTGAATTTAATTGGGATTTGGTGCTGAAATATTTAGGACATCAGCCGATACAATATAAATCAGTGATTAAATTCCCAACGGTTCGAAGAGATCTAGCATTGCTGTTAGATCAGTCAGTAGAATACGATCAAATCAATCGAATCGCAAAAGAAACTGAAAAACGAATTTTAAAAGAAACGAATTTGTTTGACGTATATGAAGGAAAAAAATTAGCTGAAGGCAAGAAGTCTTATGCGGTAAGTTTCTTTTTTCAAGATGAAAATAAAACGCTTACGGATAAGCATATTGACAAGGTAATGGAGCGAATGATTACTGCTTTTAAAAAGGAACTAAACGCTGAATTGAGGTAAGTTAGATTAGCTCATTAATTTTTGCTGCGAGATTTCTATCCTTGTCAGTTATTTTGTTACCCTTATCATGAGTAGTTAGGCTAATTTCAACCTTGTTATAAACATTTTTCCATTCCGGATGGTGAGCTGCTTTTTCAGCTAATATGGCTACTTGGCTCATAAATCCCCAAGCTTCAATAAAATTTTTGAATTTAAACGTTCTGTTGAGTTTGTCGTTTTCTTCTTTCCAGTTTTCCATAAGTATGTTTTAAAACAGAAAGTTAAGCAGCTAATAATTTGTGGCTTCAATTATCAATGATTTAGGGTCAGATCAAATTAATGGAATTATATTAACCTATGATAGGAATGCAATTCTTCCGTCAAAATGTCATTCTTGCCCTATTGGCATAAGCTTTGAAAACTGAACTTCATCAATAAAAAAACCAAAAAATAGATTATATCATGGCAAAAGGACAGATAAACGTACAAACGGAAAACATCTTTCCAATTATTAAACAGTTTTTATATTCAGATCAGGAAATATTTTTGAGGGAGTTAGTTTCTAACGCAGTTGATGCCACTTTGAAGTTAAAAACGATGGGAGATCTTGGAGAATTAAAAAGCGAAGTAGGAGAGACGCAGATTGAAATAAAATTAGATGAGAAGAAAAAGACCTTAACATTTTCTGATAAAGGTATAGGAATGACCGAAGAAGAGGTGGATAAATACATCAACCAAATTGCCTTTTCAGGAGCTGAAGAATTTGTTGAAAAATATAAAGACAAGGCAAGTATAATCGGTCATTTTGGTTTAGGGTTCTATTCCTCATTTATGGTAGCTGATAAGGTTGAGATTTTTTCAAAATCATACCAAAAAGATAGCAAAGCTGTAAAGTGGGAATGTGATGGAAGTCCAAATTTTACGCTAGAAGAAAATGGGAAGAGAAAAAAGCGGGGTACAGATATCGTGTTACACATTTCTGAAGACTCCAAAGAATTTCTAGAAAAGTCTCGCATTCAATCTTTATTAGACAAGTACTGTAAGTTTATGGCAGTGCCCATTAAGTTTGGCACCACTGAAGAGACCATCCAAGAGAAAACCGGAAAGAAAGATAAGGACGGTAAGGAAGAGACGAAAGATAAAAAGATAACAAAAGACAACATTATCAATAATGCTGAGCCTGCATGGACAAAAGCACCAGTTGATTTAAAAGATGAAGACTACAAGAGTTTTTATAGGGAGTTATACCCTATGAATTTCGAAGAACCTTTATTTCATATTCACCTGAATGTTGACTATCCTTTTAACTTAACTGGTATTCTCTACTTCCCAAAATTAAAAAGAAACTTAGAAGTCCAGAAAGATAAAATCCAACTGTATAGTAATCAGGTTTTTGTAACAGATTCTGTAGAAGGTATTGTTCCTGACTTTTTGACCTTACTTCACGGTGTTATCGATTCTCCAGATATTCCTTTGAATGTTTCACGTTCTTATTTACAGAGCGATAGTAATGTAAAGAAGATATCAAATTATATCAGTAAGAAAGTAGCTGATAAGTTAGAAGAGCTATTCAAAAATGATAGAAAAGCATTTGAAGAAAAGTGGGATGATATCAAGATCTTTATAGAATATGGTATTCTTTCAGATGAAAAATTTGCAGAAAAAGCGAAGAAGTTTACCCTTTATAAAAATACTGAAGGAGAATATTTCACCTTTGATGAATACAAAACAAAAATTGAGGTAAACCAGACCGATAAGGATTCAAAAGTGGTTTTCTTGTATACGTCAAATAAAGATGAACAATACAGTTATATCGATTCTGCTAAAGCTAAAGACTATGACGTATTAGTTATGGATACACCGCTCTCTTCACATTTAGTTGGAAAATTAGAGCAAATGGACAGCAATGTGTCATTCACTCGAGTAGATGGCGATACAATTGATCAATTGATTAAAAAAGATGAAGAAATACCTTCTAAGCTTTCTGAGGAAGATGAAAAGCTGTTGAAGCCTGTAATTGAACAAGTAGTGCCGAAAGAAAAATTCACTGTTCAATTTGTGAGCATGAGTGAAAAGGATCAACCGATGACAATTACGCAAGCAGAATTTATGAGAAGAATGAAAGACATGAGTGCTGTTGGTGGAGGCGGAATGATGGGAATGGGCAACATGCCGGAAATGTATAACTTAGCTGTGAATGCCAATCACCCATTAATTTCTAAAATTTTGTCTGAAAAAGATGAGTCAAAACAGAAGGATATGGCAAAACAGGCAACTGACTTAGCCTTACTTTCTCAGAACTTACTGAAGGGAGCTGAGTTAAGTAACTTTATCAAAAGAAGTGTCGAACTAATTTAATTAATGATCCTCAACTTTCAATTGAAAGTTGAGGATTTAAATAACAAGAAAATGAAAAGGATAAGAAACGCTATACTATTAGTTTTTGCTGCTATTACATTAAGTTCATGTGGCTATAACGCAATGGTAGAGAAACAAGAAGCAGTATCAGCACAGTGGGCTCAAGTGGAGAATGTTTACCAAAGAAGAGCAGATTTAATTCCAAACTTAGTTAAAACAGTTAAGGGTTACGCTGATTTTGAAAAGTCGACACTAACAGATGTAATTGAGGCTAGAGCGAAAGCCACTTCAATAAATGTAAAGGCAGATGATTTGAATCCTGAAACCATCAAAAAATTTCAGGAAGCTCAAAGTCAACTGAGTGGTGCATTGTCGCGATTAATGGTAACAGTTGAGCGCTATCCAGACTTAAAGGCCAATCAGAACTTTTTAGAACTTCAGGCGCAATTAGAAGGTACTGAAAACAGAATAGCTGTTGAGCGGAAAAAGTTTAATGAAGCAACGCAAGGGTATAACTCATACATTAAAAAATTCCCTCGAGTAATATATGCTAGTTGGTTCGATTTTGAAGAAAAAGGTTATTTTGAAGCGGACGCTGGTGCTGAGGAAGTTCCAGAAGTAGAATTTTAAAATACTATGGCTAAAGATATTTTTACAGAACAAGATCAAGACCAAATAAGAACCGCAATTCAGAAAGCTGAGTTGAATACATCTGGAGAAGTCAAGGTGCACATTGAAGGTAAGTGTAAAGAAGACACAATGGACCGTGCCGCCTTTATTTTTGAGCAATTGCAATTACATAAAACTCAACTGCGTAATGGAGTGCTATTTTATTTAGCAGTGAATGATCGTAAGTTTGCCATTTTGGGCGATGTTGGCATCAATGAAAAGGTGCCTGAAGGTTTTTGGGATAATATATCTGCTTTGATGATGAACCATTTTAAAAATGGAGACTTTGTAAAGGGCTTGGTTGAAGGTGTGAAAGAAGCGGGAGAGCAATTAAAAACTCATTTTCCTTTTCAAAAGGACGATAAAAATGAATTATCTGATGATATCTCATTTGGAAAATAATAATCTATGAGACTATTAAAGAATTCATTTTTCTTACTTTTTATATTATTCAGTTTCAATTCTATGGCTCAGGATTGTATTCCGAGCAAACCTAAGCCAGCTCGATTAGTTAATGACTTTGCCAATATTCTGAGCAGTAGCGAAGAACAAGGACTAGAGCAATTTTTAATAGGATTTAATGACAGCACATCTACTCAAATTGTTATAGTAACGGTAAGCGACTTATGTGACTATGATGCAGCCTCATTTACATACGGAATAGGAGAAGCTTGGGGTGTAGGAGACGCCAAGTTCAACAATGGGATTGTATTAATGGTTAAACCAAAAATTGCTAACTCGAAAGGGCAAGTATTTATTGCGACTGGCTATGGACTTGAGGGTGTTTTACCTGACGCCATTGCTAAGCGAATAGTTGAAAAAGAACTTATTCCTCGCTTCAAACAAAACGACTACTTTGGAGGTATTTCAGCAGGAACTAAAGTTATTGTAGATATCGTTGGTGGAGAATACTCAGCTGAAAATTATAATAACAAACGAGGAAAGAAAAAGAGTTTTCCTCTATTCCCTTTGATTTTTATTGGCTTCTTTGTCATACTCATGTTTGCAGGGACTTTTAGACGTGCAAGGCGATATTCAAATCAAAATAACATTGGCTTCTTAGCCGCTTTAATGCTTATGGGTTCGATGAATAGAAGCCATGGTGGCCACTACAATAACTTTAGGTCAGGAAGTGGCGGATTTGGAGGTTTCGGTGGAGGCTCAGGAGGCGGTTTCGGCGGTTTTGGCGGAGGAAGCTTTGGAGGTGGTGGAGCTGGAGGTAGTTGGTAAAGAGAAGAGCCTAAAATTAAGATGATTAATATTCAAGATTAATTTAACTGCAAAGCTGCAAAAACTTACTGATTCTTTTTCTTTGGGAAACAACAAGAACGTAAAATAAAACAAAGGATAACATATTAATAAAAAAGCCGCAACTCATCGAATTGCGGCTTTTTTATAACTTAATATTTCGCTCTACAAATAAGTTTGCAGATTGGTTTGGTTCGAAACTCTTCTTAGTCTTCTTAACCCTCTTTCTTTAATTTGACGAATACGTTCTCTTGTCAATCCAAAGGTATTTCCAATTTCTTCTAAGGTCATTTCGCTCGCTCCACCTAATCCGTAAAACAATCGAATAACTTCAGCTTCCATGCCTTTAAGATATGCAAGTGTACGTTCCAAATCTTGAGAAAGGGATTCCTGCAATAAGGAGTCAGAAGGATCAGGAGTATCAGAGTTTTCCAATACACTTACCAAACTGTTGTTGTCATCGTCATTGCTCATTGGTGCATCAATAGATACTTGCTTCTTCGACATTTTTAATGACATCTCTACCTTAGCAACGTCCATCTCAGTTAAGTCTGACAATTCGTCTGCTGTTGGAGTTCGCTCATTTTTCTGCTCAAATTCATTCGAAGCTTTACTGATCTTTTGAATTTCACCCAATCGGTTATGTGGCAACCTAATTGTTCTCGAGTTATCAGCAGCTGCCTTCAAGATGCTCTGACGAATCCACCAAACTGCATAAGAGATAAATTTAAACCCTTTGGTGTGGTCATATCTTTTAGCGGCTTCAATTAATCCAAGGTTCCCTTCATTGATTAAATCCTCTAGTGTCAATCCTGTATTTTGATATTGCTTGGCCACTGAAATCACAAAACGCAAGTTTGCTCGAACCAATCGGTTCAAGGCCCTTTCATCACCACTTTGTATTTTTATGGCCAACTCTACTTCTTCTTCAGCAGTAATCATCTCTTCTTTAGAAACGTCTTGTAGGTACTTTTCTAAGGACTTACTTTCTCTTTTGGTAATCTGCTGACTGATCTTCAGTTGTCTCATGCTCTTACTTTAATTTTTCTTTTAAACGCTACTGTATAGCAAAAATTATGCTAAACATTATCTCTTCTTTCTAAGGACAGTTTTATTTTCTTCTTGAGAAACTGTCCAACTGCTATCAAATACTAAAGGAATATATCGATTATATAACGCTAACCTTATTTTTCCCTCTTTGTCTAACTCTTTCGAAGTAGGTTCTCCTGTAAACTCATAGTAATTTATTTTTGGATGCAGAGACATAAACTGCTGCACTATTTTTACTATGGTTGACATCACACGATATACCTCAAATCGATTAGTCAAACTGTACTCTTCTCCCTCAAACTCATCATTTAAAACCCCAAATACAATAGAAGTGTTCAATATATTATTTTGTTTTTTACCAAAGCGAACTTCATAATGAATGCCGCTATCGGTTTTAAAATAATAGGCTGAACCACTGCGAATTGGTGGAGGAATTATCTGATATGCAGGTCGAGTCTTTATCAATTATCAAGAGGCAAAATTAGTCATTAATATGAATAAAAAAAATAGGTGAATTGCATTTATTGCATTGTATAGCTAATGCCTAATTTTAACTTCTTTTTAATAAATACGATTAAGAGATATGAAAGGTTGGGCAAAGTGGATTGGAGCACTTTTAGGATTTGCATTTTTTGGATTCTGGGGTGCCATAATTGGCTACATTATTGGAACAATGTTCGATACAAACGCAAAAGTCTCTTGGGACGAACGCTTTACCTCCTCAGGTAATTACACAGGACAGCAAGCCTACCAAAGAAGTAGTAGTGGTGATTTTGCTGCGAGCTTACTGGTTCTAACTGCCGCTGTTATGAAAGCCGATGACAAAGTGTTAAAGTCTGAATTAGAGTATGTTAAGGAGTTTTATATCCGTCAATTCGGGGAGAATAAAGCAAAAAAGCAAATGATTGCATTGCGTGACTTGTTAGATAGCTCTTTAGATGTAAGAGGAATTAGCCATCAAATTCATTATCAAATGCAATATGCAAGTCGATTGCAATTATTGCATTACTTATTTGGTATTGCAAAGGCAGACGGTCAGATCAGCGAATCCGAAACTCAAACAATACAGCATATTGCTGGATTTCTAGGTATCAGTAATTCCGATTTTGAATCAATAAAAGCGATGTTTGTCAGGAATACCGGTTCTGATTTTAAAATTTTGGGAATAACACCCGATGCTAGTGATGATGAAATTAAAAAGGCCTATCGAAAAATGGCTATGAAGTATCACCCTGATAAGGTAAATCACTTAGGAGAAGATGTGAAAGTGCAGGCCGAAGAGAAATTTAAGAAAGTACAAGATGCTTATGAAAACATCAAGAAGCAACGTGGATTCTCATAAATATAAGTAGTTTCATCCCTCTTGCTTTCTTTAAGTAAAAGGTCTTCTTTGTGCTTAGTCGTATCTTGTTTTTCTGAATCTGGAGTTATAAATTTGAATAAGCTAAAATCATACTTTTTAGACTTTTCTGAAGATGATTGTTCGTTTTCTTTCTGGGCAATTTGTTTTTGTTGTGTCTGGTTTTGACTGGCAAAACCGACTAACATAAACCCAAAGGCAAATACTATAGTAAAAAATAACTTTTTCATAACTTACTGATTTTGACAATCCGAAGATAGTAATTTCTGACGAATTGTCAATGGAGATATATTTGCAATAAAAAAACAAATTTTAAAAGTGGAAAAAGCCGAAAAGAAAAAGTTCTTTTATTCCTTTCTATTTCCTGCACTCTTTGTTGCATTGCTTTGGATCATTCACGGCATAGCTTTTTATGCAAAAATAGAGTTGACTTCCTTTGGTATACTACCTAGAAGCTTAGATGGATTGAAAGGTATATTATTTTCTCCCTTAATCCATGGAGATCTCAATCACTTGTTCAATAATTCAGTACCACTTATTTTATTGGGTTGGGCCTTGTTTTACTTTTATCGGCAAGTAGCATTTAAAGTAGCTTTTTGGTCCTATATTTTAGCGGGTTTTTATACTTGGATTTCAGCTCGTACCTCCTATCATATTGGAGCAAGTGGACTGGTCTATGCATTGTTTGGCTTCTTGTTTATTAGTGGATTTATTCGAAAATATACTCCGTTAATTGCCTTGTCTTTTTTGGTAGCCTTTCTTTACGGCAGCTTAATTTGGGGGATTTTACCCTGGGACAAGAGCATGTCCTGGGAAGGGCATTTCTGGGGGTTGTTTGTAGGGTTAATATTAGCTTTTTTCTATCGTAAACAAGGCCCACAACGAAAAGTATTTCAGTGGGATGAAGATGAGTTTAATTCAACTGAAGATCCTGAAGAAGATGAAACTCCATTGGACATTGTATATCATTTTGTGCCAAAGGATGAAGAAAAGAAGTCACTTTAAGCTAATTTTTATAATCATCCCTAAGGATTTATGTTTTAGTAAATTTAATCCATGAAAAAAAGAATAAGTCTAAATCTAAGTTTGCTTTTTATTGCTCTAATAACAAGTTGTCAGGCACAACAATCAAAAGAAGAGAATGTTGAGCTTGCCAATCAATTTGATGAAGCATTTACTAACTATTGGTATCAAGGAAAGGCAGAGCTAAGCTCTTATGAGCTTACTCAAGCGCGTTATGGAGAGTTTAGGAAAGGAAGCGCTGTCTTGGTATTTGTAACAGAAGATTTTCTTGTTGATAAGCAGGTCAAGTTAGAAAAGGAAACAGATGAGCCTTCAACCTCTGTATTAAAATTAAATTTTATTCGAAAATTTAATACAGGCATTTATGATTACTCAATGATGACTTCGACTTTTAGTCCAGTAATTCAAGATAAAGAAGTTTACCCTTTAAAGTCAAGTAGCTCTTCTCAAGAATGGTGCGGTCACTCTTGGTTACAATTAAATCAAAAAGGACAGCACTACCAGGTTCAATCCTTCTCTTACTTTCAGTCGGAAGGAGATGTTGAAAAAGAAATACAAAAAGTACTATTAGAAGATGGTATTTGGGCACAGCTGAGATTGAATCCTGATCTCATTCCTCAAGGAAAGCAAAAAGTTTTTCCAAGTGCTCATTATTTGCGGTTTGCACATAAAGAGTTGAAACCATATACTGCAACTTTTAATACTCAACAAAATACGGATACCACTTTTACGGGAGAAGATTTAATGGCCTTAGAGATTCATTATCCTAACTTGGATAGGAAGGTAACCATAGTTTACGAGAAAGACTTCCCTCATGAAATAGCAGGTTGGAAGGAAAGTAGAATAAGTGGTTTTGGAGCCAATGCAAAAAAAATGGAGACTGTTGCAATAAAAAACAAACAACTTATTACACCCTACTGGAGTCAAAATAAAAATAAGGATAGCTATTTAAGAGATAGTTTAAAGTTAAAATAATTAATTGTTTTTGTATTTAATTACATGAAATTTAATGTTTCAAATATTTTACCATGGATTAGCGGAGTAATTATTTTTCTTCTACTATTTTTTACATTTAGTTATTTTCTAGAAAAAGAGCTTGCTGAACTGAATCAGAAGAGTAAAGAAGAAAAGCAATTGATTGCATCAAGTGTTGCTGTTGAACTCGAACAACTGATAGCAGAAAAAGTATATTTATCCCAAAGCCTTGCAAGCTACATTAAATTTAATCCAAGTCTTAATAATCAAGAATTTAGGCAATTTGCAAAAGGAATCTATAAAATTGCTAATAAAGATCTTGTTGCTATCCAGCTTGTCAGGGATAGTATTATTGTTTTTAATTATCCAGATTCAGCAGATGATAATCTGATCGGCAGAAATATTCTGGAAATTTTTGAGGATAGAGAATTGGTTGAGCAAGCTATTGAAGAAATGAAGCCCATGTTGATAGGACCAAGAGAATTGCTTCAAGGCAAACTTGGGATGGTTTATCGGTATCCCATAGTATTAGATGAAAATAAAGATGACTTTTGGGGTTTTTCTTCAATTGTAATTGATATCAATAGTTTATTTTCAAAGGCCCTTATAGATTCATTAGAGACTTATGGTTTTTATTCCGAGAATAAAAGCATGCTAAGTCAAGGGTTCTTCTACGGAGATTCTACGCTCAAAGATGGAGAATATATTGAAGAGATAATTACACTTCCAAGCGACACATGGACTTTTAGATTGAGTATAAAAGAAGACTTAAAACTCATCAATGATTTTAAACAAAGAATGAATTTGTTCCTTATCATTTTGGTTGTTTTGATTAGTGGATTAATTATATATCTGACAAAAAATATTCAAAATATAAAAAGACTAAACAAAGAATTAAAAGAAAAAAATAAAAAGATACATGCGCAACTAGATGAAAAAGTCGCCCTAGTTCGGGAGATTCATCACAGAATTAAAAACCATTTCCAGTTGATTAGTAGCTTGAACAATTTAATGAGTCATGAAAAAACAGATAAAGAAATTCTAGGAGTGATAGAAAAAATAAATCAACGAATTAGTTTTTTATCAAGTGCTTATGACCAATTGGATATGGGTAGGGCGCAAGAGAATTACATGCCAACATACATTCCAACATTGGTTAATAGTTTATTAAAAGCAGTTGATCGTTCTATTGAATTTGAATCAGATATTGATGAGGTGAATTTATACATTAAACGTGCTGTTTATTTAGGGGTAATCTTAAATGAAATGATAACCAATAGCATTAAATACAGTTTTGAAGATACTGATTTACCAAAAATTTATATTAACCTAAAAAAATCAGGTAATCAATTGGTTTTTAAGTATCTTGACAATGGAAAAAATAGAATAAAGGATATTTTCATCAAATACCCTGACTCTACTGGTTTAAAGCTTATACAAATGTTCACTGATCAACTAGAAGGAGAAATTAATCAAATTGAAAGTAATGGGATGCATGGCTACAAAGTTTCCTTTCCAGTTTAGCTTTCTAGTCTTCAAGCATCACCTTCAGAATTTCCTGTGCTGCCTTTGAAATCTTTGTTCCTGGCCCAAAAATACCAGCTACACCTAAATCCCATAAAAAATCATAGTCTTGTTCGGGTATCACTCCTCCAACAATTACCATAATGTCTTCTCTGCCATACTTCTTTAGAGCATTTATTACTTTTGGAACTAAGGTTTTATGCCCCGCCGCAAGAGAAGAAACACCAATTAAGTGAACATCATTTTCTACGGCCTGTTTTGCAGCTTCTTCAGGGGTTTGGAAAAGGGGTCCAATATCAACATCAAAACCAATATCAGCAAAGGAGGTGGCTATTACTTTAGCTCCTCGATCATGTCCATCCTGACCCATTTTTGCAACCATTATTCTAGGACGTCGGCCATCTTTTTCTTCAAATTTATCAGCCATTTGTCTGGCTTTTGCAAAGTCTGTATCTTCCATAGCTTCTTGAGAGTAAACACCTGAAACGGATTTAATCTGTGCTTGATAACGTCCAAATGCCGCTTCCATAGCATCTGATATTTCACCTAGAGTTGCACGCTCTCTAGCTGCAATAACTGCAAATTCTAACAAATTCCCTTCATTTGAGGCTGCTGCTTTTGTTAGGTCATCCAGTGCTTGTTTTACTTTAGTCGCATTTCGATTTGCTCTAATTTTTTCGATGCTTTCAATTTGTTGTAGTCTAACTTTAGCGTTGTCTACATCTAGAATCTCAATAGGATCTTTTTCCTTTGTTTGAAACTTATTTACACCAACAATGATGTCTTTGTCAGAATCAATTCGCGCTTGTTTACGAGCTGCAGCTTCTTCAATTCTCAGCTTAGGCACTCCTTTTTCTATGGCTTTCGCCATTCCCCCTAATTCCTTTACTTCCTCAATCAAAGACCAAGCCTTGTCAGCAATTTGCTTAGTTAAACTTTCAACATAATAACTGCCACCCCATGGATCAGCAACTTTTACAATGTCTGTTTCTTCCTGTAAAATTAACTGTGTGTTCCTCGCTATTCGTGCTGAAAAGTCGGTAGGTAAGGCAATTGCCTCATCTAAAGCATTGGTGTGAAGTGATTGTGTTCCACCAAAAGCTGCCGCCATAGCTTCAATTGTAGTTCGTGCCACATTATTAAAAGGGTCTTGCTCTGTTAGGCTATAGCCTGAAGTTTGACAATGCGTCCGCAAGGCCATAGATTTTGGATTTTTGGGATTAAACTCCTTGACTATTTTTGCCCAAAGCATTCGTGCAGCTCGCATCTTAGCAATTTCCATAAAGTGGTTCATACCAATTCCCCAAAAGAAGGATAGGCGCGGTGCAAAATCGTCAATGTTTAAACCTGCTTCAATTCCTGTTTTTAAGTACTCCATTCCATCGGCAAGGGTATAAGCCAATTCTATATCAGCTGTTGCACCGGCCTCTTGCATGTGGTAACCAGAAATACTGATGGAGTTAAAGCGAGGCATTTTATTAGAAGTGTACTCAAAAATGTCGGCAATAATCTTCATGGATGGAAGAGGAGGGTAGATATAAGTGTTTCGAACCATAAATTCTTTCAAAATGTCGTTTTGAATGGTGCCACTTAACTCTTCTGGCTTAACACCTTGCTCTTCAGCAGCAACGATATAAAAGGCCATGATTGGTATTACAGCTCCATTCATAGTCATTGAAACCGACATTTTATCTAAAGGAATTTGATCAAAAAGCACCTTCATGTCCTCTACAGAATCAATAGCAACACCAGCCTTTCCAACATCTCCTTCAACCCTGGGGTGATCTGAATCATAGCCTCTGTGGGTGGCTAAATCAAAGGCAACTGAAAGGCCTTTTTGCCCCGCTTTTAAATTTCTTCGGTAAAAGGCATTTGATTCTTCAGCCGTTGAAAATCCAGCATATTGTCGAATTGTCCAACTACGGCTTGCGTACATGGTTGAATAAGGACCACGCAAATAGGGTGGGAGGCCAGCTGCAAAATCAACTTGTTTTAAGTCAACAATATCAGCTGCCGAATAACTCGACTTCAAGTCAATTTGCTCTGCTGTACTCCAATGCTTTACATCAGGCTTTATATGATCAGCTTGAGGTATAAAACTTGTACTTATATCTTTAAAATCAGGTCTCATTCTTCTAGCATATCTTTAGATAATAACTTGGCAGCAATTCCTATGTCTTTGCTGTTGGCAATCTTTAAATCAGTAGCTGCCTCATTTACAAATTTGTTTGCACCAACTATGGTGCGTTTGTTTTGCCTATAAGCTTTTGCTCGCTCAGTGGCTGAAGCATCTAAGATTTTTTTGAGGGTGCCGTTGGCTATAAGTTTCAACAATCCACCTTCTTTTTCGATACTTAAGAACTTTTCCCATGCCTTATGGGCAATTTCATTACTTAAAGCCTCAATATAGTATGATCCACTAGCAAGATCTTCAATTTTATTAAAATAGCTTTCTTCTTTTAAAATCAAGGAAATATTCTTTGCCATTCGATTTCCCAAATTAGATGCTTTTTCCCATTGATCAAAGGCTGGTAAGCTAATAAGATCACAGTTTCCAATAACTGCAGACATGCACTGTGTTGTGGATCGAATCAGATTATTGTATGGATCTTTATGGGAGTGGTAATAGCTGCTCGCTTCTCCCCATACTCTAACTTTTGATTCAACTTCATAAGCATGATAGACTTTTTGAATCAAGTAGCGGAATGCTCTAGCTTTTGCTATTTCAGAGAAATAAGAAGTCCCAAATCCTAACTTAAAGGTAAAACTTCTAGCAATTGCATCTGCCCGATAACCAGCATCTGTTAACTGATCTAAATATTCCACTGCATGGTGAAGGGTGAGTGCAAGTTCATCAACTATTGTTGCACCTGCGTTTTTGTATAAACTGCCATTGATTAACAAAAAATTATCAGGCTTCAGTTGATTTAATCGTTTTTGGAAAAGAATTGTTAAGCTTTCAATTTCTGAAGTATTTGTCTCATTGCTTTTTACCATTTCTCCTATAGGGTCGCAAAAAATTATTTTTGTGGAGGCGTCATGGTCAATTTCACTGAGGTAAAAATGTAGATTTGGAATTTCTTTAGGGCTTTTTGAAAATAACGCTTTTGACTTTTTGTAGCTTTTAAAATCATTAACAACAGCCTCATCTACTCCAGAGTTTTTTGCCTGCTGGATTTCTTTCTCTAAGTTCTCAGTTGATGAGGAAAACTGCTGGATAAATCGCCAAGAATGATTTTTGAATTGATTGTTTTCAAGAGCCTTAATTTCATCTTTACCTTCTAAATCACTCTTACGATAATAGGGATGGTGTTCAATTTTATTTTCGTCTTTCCAGACTAATGTTTCTGAAAAATCCTTCCCCTTTAAGTCTTCAATTACCTTTTGCCGCCACTCCTCATCCGAGACCGCTTTAAAATTTTTAAATAATGAATTGTTTTCACTCATTGATTTCTACATTTGTTAACACGAAAATACCATATTCTAAACTATTCGCTGAACAATTTTTAGAGTAAATTCAGTAAGAATCTCAGTATGTTTACCATTAACTATACAAGTTTATAACATTGATTGATTTAGAAGAAGAAAAAAAAGAGATTAAACGACGTTACCGTTCACTGCTAAGGGTGAGTAAAAACGTTCGAAGCAAAAAGGACAGGGAGAAGGTTAGAAAAGCTTTTGATGTTGCCCTTGAAGCGCATAAAGACATGCGCAGAAAATCTGGGGAACCATACATTTATCATCCTATGGAGGTAGCGCGTATAGTTTCTGAGGAGATTGGACTAGGGACTACTTCAGTCGTTTGTGCATTATTGCATGATACGGTTGAAGATACCGACATGACGCTGGATGATGTTGGAAGAATGTTCGGTGAAAAGGAACGCGTTATCATTGATGGCCTGACTAAAATTTCTGGTGTAGTTGACTACACTATTTCAATGCAAGCAGAGAATTTTCGGAAAATATTACTAACGCTTTCTGACGATGTTCGAGTAATATTAATCAAGCTAGCTGATCGCTTACATAATATGCGAACTCTAGATGCCATGCGAAGAGATAAGCAATTAAAAATTGCTTCAGAGACACTCTTCTTGTTCGCTCCCTTGGCGCATAGGCTAGGTTTATATGCTGTTAAGACAGAATTGGAGGACCTCGCTTTAAAATATACTGAGCCAGAAATATATGCTGAAATTACAGCCAAACTAAAAAAGACAAAAGCAGTTAGAAGCAGATTTGTAAATCGATTTTCTTTACCCATTAAGCAGGAACTTGATAAACAAGGTGTTCAATTTGAAGTAAAAGCAAGAACAAAGTCAGTTTACTCTATTTTCAATAAGATAAAGAAGAAAAATGTTGTGTTTGAAGAAATTTACGACGTTTTTGCAATTCGAATTATTATAGATACAAAGCCAGAGCGAGAGAAAGCTGAATGTTGGAATGCATACTCAGTAGTTACAGATTATTATCAGCCTAATCCCGATCGCTTGAGGGACTGGTTATCTACACCGAAAGTCAATGGTTATGAATCATTACATACTACTGTAATGAGTCCTGGAGGAAAGTGGGTAGAAGTTCAAATCCGTTCTAAGCGAATGGATGAAGTTGCTGAGAAAGGCTATGCAGCGCACTGGAAGTACAAGGAGGGTTCAACAGAATCGAATTTTGATAACTGGATCAATAAAATCCGTGAGTTATTAGAAAACCCTGAAAGCAATGCTGTAGAGTTTATTGATGATTTTAAGCTCAATTTATTTTCTGAAGAGATTTTTATATTCACTCCAAAAGGAGAAATCAGAAACTTGCCAAAAGGAGCATCTGCACTTGATTTTGCATTTGAAATTCACTCGGAAGTGGGCACCCATTGCATGGGGGCTAAAGTAAATCACAAACTGGTGCCGCTTAGTACGAAATTGAACAGTGGAGATCAGGTTGAAATTATTACTTCGAAGAAACAAAAACCAAATGAAAGTTGGTTGGATTTTGTGATCACAGGTAAAGCGAAAACAAAAATAAAATCCGTTTTAAAAGAAGACAAAAAACTATTAGCAAAAGCAGGTGAAATAAAATTTAAAAAGTGGATTAAGAAATACGATATTAATTTTTCAGAAGAAAATGTAAAAGAGCTTCAAAGTTTTTTTAAACAAGCTTCTCCATTTGAAATGTACTACAAATTCGAATTGGGGAGAATAAATTTAAAACGGATTGAAGAGCTAAAGGTGCTAGCTGGAAAAATTGTTGGGAGAGTTCATGATGATGGGCCGAAGAATGAGTTAGAAGAGAAACTTCAGCAAAAAGGGAAGTCTGAAGAAATGTTAGTGATTGGAGAAAGTATGGATCACTTTGATTATAAGATTTCTCCATGTTGTAATCCTATTCCTGGTGATGAGGTGTTTGGATTTATCACTATTCAAGAAGGGATAAAAATTCATAAAACCAACTGTCCTAATGCTGTTCAGTTAATGTCTAACTACGCCTATAGAATTGTAAAGGCCAGGTGGACAAGTCAACAACAAATTGCCTTTTTAGCAGGGATTAAAATTACCGGAATTGATGATGTTGGATTAGTAAATAACATCACTAAACTCATATCTGGAGAATTGAATGTGAATATGCGCTCCATTAGTTTTGATTCAGATGATGGAGTTTTTGAAGGAACAATAATGGTGTATGTTCATGATACAAAGCACCTTAAGCAATTAATTAGTAAGATGAAGCAAATTGATGGAGTAATAAATGTTTCAAGAATTGATGCTTAAAAAATCCCTTCAATACTTGATTTAGAAAACTTATTTTTGTGCCTTAATAAAAGTGAATGCCTCCGAGTCCCGAAACAATTGAAAAAGTAAATGAAATTTTCTCTGCATATTTAGAGAAAAATGGACATCGAAAAACCCCAGAACGATTTGCCATATTGAGTGAAACCTATACTCAAGATGGTCATTTTGACATTGAATCTTTATACGTTTCAATGAAAAATAAGAAATATCGGGTGAGTCGAGCTACTTTGTACAATACCATAGATTTATTATTGGCTTGCAACTTGGTTAGAAAACATCAGTTTGGAAACAATATTGCTCAATTTGAACGTTCTTATGAATTTAAGCAACACGATCATTTGGTGTGCACAAAGTGCAATAAAGTAATTGAATTTTGTGACCCTAGAATTCAGAATATAAAATCGACAGTTGGTGAATTATTGGATTTTGAGATTCTACATCACTCTTTAAACCTTTATGGAACTTGTAGTTCATGTCAGAATCTCGAAAAGTCAAAAAAATAAGACAGTATGAAATTTAGCTATAAAACTGAAGAGCTTAAAAATATTGTTGTTATTCATTTTGCCGGCAGCATTTTAGATAAATCTGAAGCAGCTGATTTGCTTACATTAATTGATGAATACCTTGAAAAAGGCACCAACAAATTCGTTGTTAACTTAAGCCAGATAGATTATATTAATAGCTCAGGATTAGGAATATTAATAAATATTTTAACAATGAGTAGAAATAAATATGGTGAGTTAGTGGTTTGTGAAATTCCTGAAAAAGTAACAAAACTAATAGTCACAAGTAAGTTACAGAACATATTTCAAATAACAGAAAATCAAAGTTTAGCCATAGAAAAATTAAAGAAATGAAGGTAGATGTATTACTTGGTCTCCAATGGGGAGATGAGGGAAAGGGAAAAGTTGTTGATGTTTTAACACCGGAGTATGATGTAATTGCTCGATTTCAAGGTGGTCCAAATGCAGGACATACATTGGAGTTTGATGGTATTAAGCACGTGTTACATACTATTCCATCAGGTATTTTTCATGCGAATAAAATAAATGTAGTTGGAAATGGAGTAGTGATTGATCCTATTATTTTTATGAAGGAAATTGTGGCGCTAGAAAAAATGGGCGTGAAAATCAATGACCGGATGGTTATTTCAAGAAAGGCTCACTTGATTTTACCAACACATCGATTACTAGATGCTGCTTCTGAACAAGCAAAAGGAAAAGAAAAAATAGGTTCCACTTTAAAAGGAATAGGTCCTACCTATATGGATAAAACGGGTAGAAATGGTCTTCGAATTGGCGATATTGAAACTCCAGATTTTATGTCGAAATATGAAACACTTAAGAAGAAGCATCTTCAGTTGTTGAATCAGTTCGACTTTGAGTTTGACGTGAAGGAAATGGAGCAAGAGTGGTTAAAAGCTATAGAAAACTTTAAAGGGTTTAGATTAGTTGATAGCGAGCATTTGTTGAATCAAGAAAGAAAAGCAAATAAGAAAATTTTAGCAGAAGGAGCGCAAGGAACATTGCTGGACATAGATTTTGGTTCCTACCCATTTGTTACATCATCAAATACGGTAACAGCAGGAGCTTGCACTGGACTTGGTATTGCACCAAATCAAATTGGTGAGGTTTACGGAATTTTTAAAGCCTATTGCACACGGGTAGGAAGTGGTCCTTTTCCAACAGAACTGCACGACGAAGTTGGTGAACGCATGAGAAAAGCTGGAAATGAATTTGGTGCCACTACTGGAAGACCAAGACGATGCGGCTGGATTGATATTCCGGCATTAAAGTATGCCATAATGATTAATGGAGTTACCCAACTCATCATGACAAAGGCTGATGTGTTAAGTGAATTTGAGGAAATTAAAGTCTGCAAAGGATATATGCACAAAGGGGAAGAAATTGATTACTTACCATTTGATGTGTTGAGTGATGACATCACACCTGTATATGAGGTTCTAGATGGATGGGCAGAAGATTTAACTGGGCTTAGCTCTATAGATGGAATTCCTTCGACACTAGCCAAGTATATTGAATATTTAGAGAAGGTATTAGAAACACCAATAACTATTGTTTCTGTTGGCCCAGATCGGAATCAAACCTTAGTTCGAAAAAGTGAATGGTTAAGTGCTTAACTTATAATCCTGTTGTTTATAGATTTATTGCGGTCTTGTTTTTTTTGACCCTTACATTAAATGTTTCATTTGCTCAAAAAAGAGAGCAAATTGAAATAGTTCAAGCTGATAATCTGTTTTCAGGTGAGCGAAATGGAAAAAAAGCTCAACGATTAGTTGGGGATGTGATTTTCAAACATCAGGAGGCCTTAATGTATTGCGATAGTGCCTTTTTGTATTCTAAATCAAATGCCATTGATGCCTTTGGAAGCATCCGAATTAACCAAGGAGACACCTTAAACCTATATGGAGAATTCCTAAATTATGATGGAAATACTCAAATAGCGAATGTGACTGGAAAAGAGGTCAAGTTAATTAGTCCAGATTTTATTTTAACCACCGATCGATTAATTTATGATCGGGTGGAGAATGTAGCCAGCTATTTTACAGGAGGACACATTGAAAGCAAAAATGACAGTAATGTTTTGGTGAGTAGAGTAGGGTATTACTATGCTAATAATCAACTTTTTACATTTAAGGATAGTGTAGTATTGACGAACCCCAGTTTTCGTATGGAGTCTGATACCTTAAAATACTTTACCAATACAGAAATGGTAAATTTCTTGGGGCCTACAACTATATTAGGCGATAGCAATCTTATTTATTGTGAAAATGGATGGTATGATACTAAAAAAGACCAGTCTGAATACTTTGATAATGCTTACTTAATTTCTGATGGTAAAAAATTAGAAGGAGATGTGCTCTATTATGATCGTACTCTAGGCTTTGGTAAGGCCGATGGTAATATTCAAATTACTGATACAGTAGAAAATATGATAATTACTGGGGAACATGGGCGAGTTTATGAGCTTAATGATAGTGCAGTGGTAACTGACAGAAGCCTATTGACTCAGATTTTTGATAATGACTCTCTATTTATGCATGCTGATACCTTTAAAGTTTATAAAACGGCTGATGGAAAACAGAATTTATTTGCCTATTATGGCGTGCGTATTTATAAGAGCGACTTACAAGGCATTTGTGACTCTATCGTTTACTCTATATCCGATTCGACTATAAAACTTTTTAATGATCCTGTATTATGGTCTGAAGAAAACCAATTAACGGCTGACAGAATTGACATTCGAACAGCAAATAATAAGATTCATTCTCTATTTTTAGATCAAAATTCTTTCATTATTTCTTCTTTGGACCCAATACGATATAATCAAATAAAAGGGAAAGAAATGACTGGCTATTTTAAAAACAGCAAGCTTTCTAAAATTGAAGTAAAGGGCAATGGTCAAACAACTTATTTTGCACAAGATGATGAAGATAAATTCATTGGAGTGAATGTGGCAGTAAGTTCTAATATTGACATCACTATCAAGGATAAACAGATCAATACCATAACATTTTTAAAACGTCCCGAAGCAACAATGCATCCAATGGGTGAGCTGGATCCAGAGACAGAATTGCGTTATAAGGGCTTTGAGTGGAGGATAGAGGAGAAGCCATCTAGGGAAAATGTAATTGATTAATAATTTTTATTATTTTTATTAAAAATTATTAAAATGACTAAGAAATCAAAAAAAAGCAATCAAAAATTGGGATTAAAACTAAAGCATTATTCTGCTTTAGCTGCTTCTGTAGTTGCTCTCGATGCTACTTCTCAGGTTATTTATACTGATGTAAAAGATACTACTTTAGTGAATAATGGAGATTACTTCGATATTGATTTAAACAATGATGGAATTCGAGAGGGAAGAATCGAGTTAATTCAAACAACATCTACCTTCTCAACTTTTTATGGATCACAAACAATTGTTACTAAAGCAGCAGAAGTTGACTCTCTTGTTAGTGCTTCGGTAAATGTACTAACAAGTACCCTAACGATAGGTACTTCAACTACTTCAACTTATGTTGCAGCTGCCTTGAATTTAAATTCAAACATCAACAATAATCTAAACAATTGGTCTACTGGAACTTCAACGAGTACTTATACTTCAACAACATCAACTGCTTTCAATGGTGTACTATTAGGTGGAAAAGCATCTTTTGGTTCTCAATCTACACTTAGCGTTGGTCAATTTCCGGGAGCAGGAGATAAGTTCTTAGGAGTAAAATTTACTATTGGTACTTCAACACATTTTGGTTGGGTCAGACTAGATATGAGTGCCAACTCAGATTCTATAACAATTAAGGACTATGCCTACGAATCTACAGCAAATGCAACTATTTTAGCAGGTGATACTGGAACAACTGTTGGGTTGACAAAAAATGAACTAAAAAATAAGTTAGATTTTTATACCACCAATGGAAAAATCAACATCAATTCTGAATTAGGTTCAAATTCAACTCTTTCTATTTACGATTTGAGTGGAAAATTGATTCAGACTTCTATTATTGGACTTCAAAAGGAAGTTTCAGTTAAAGGGAATTTACAAGGAATATATATTGTAGAAATTAGAGACTCAAAAAGTGTCACAAGAAAAAAACTCTGGTTGGAAAGCAACTAAATTAGCCAGCAATTCAACATTTGTTATTAAAGAATATAACAATGAAGTATTCTTAGTAAATGAAAGAGGTGAAGTAATTGAAGTTTCTCCAAAAGGATCTTTGGCTTTTCTAGCATTAGGATCTATTGGTCACCAAGCGTGGCAAAAAGCAAAATCTATCGCTAAAAAGAATGTCTAAGCCTAAGGTTTTACTAATTGGCTGGGATGCTGCAGATTGGGATGTAATTAACCCACTAATGGAGAGTGGGCAAATGCCGGCTTTAAAAAAACTTGTTGAGGGTGGAATGTCTGGAAAATTAGCTACGCTCGAGCCCGTTTTTTCCCCAATGCTATGGTCGAGTATTGCAACTGGAAAATTGGCAGATAAACATGGTGTTTTAGGATTTACTGAACCCGATTATTCATCCGGTGCAGTTCGTCCAGTTAGCAACCATTCTAGAAAAACAGCTGCCATTTGGAATATTTTGAGCCATCAAAAATTGAAAACCAATGTTGTTGGCTGGTGGCCAAGTCATCCCGCTGAGCCAGTAAATGGAGCAATGGTTTCAAATTTTTACCAGAAGGCCTCCAGATCTCATGGAGAAAACTGGCCGATGGCTCCTGGAACCGTTTTCCCGAAGAAGTATCAACAAATCATGAAGGACTTGAGAGTGCACCCAGGGGATTTAACGGATGAACATATTCTACCATTTGTTCCATTGGCAAGTCAAGTAAATCAAGAAGAAGACAAACGATTAAACTCTGTAGGAAAGATACTGGCTGAGGCGGCATCAATTCACAATGCCGGAACATGGCTTCTAGAGCATACTGAATGGGATTTTATGGCGATTTATTACGATAACATTGATCATTTCTGCCACGGATTTATGAAGTTTCATCCACCTCAAATAAAAGGATTGGATGATAAGAAATTTGAGCTTTACAAGGAGGTTGTTAATTCTGCATACAAGTTCCATGATATGATGCTCGGTAGAATATTGGACTTGGTAGATGATAATACAACAATTATGCTCATTTCAGATCATGGTTTTGAGTCTGGTATAAATAGATTGCTAAGTTTACCTAAGGAGGCTGCGGCCCCTGCTTATGACCATAGAGCCTATGGTGTGTTTGCTGCAATGGGACCAGAAATAAAGAAAGATGAATTGGTTTTTGGGGCAACACTGCTAGATATTGCTCCAACTTTACTTAGCCTATTTAATTTACCTCAAGGTAAAGACATGGATGGAAAACCCTTACTTAACATATTTAACACTAAAAAAGAGGTAAAATATATCAACTCTTGGGACGATTTAATAGTAAGAGAAGTTGAAGAAAAATTAGATCCAGCTTCCTCCAAGGAAGCTCTGGAAATGCTAATCAATTTAGGATACATTGAAAAACCAGATGATAAAGCTGAGGTGGCGCTTGAAAAAGCAAGAGTCGAAAATGAGTTTAACTTAGCTCGTGTTTATTTAAGCTCTAATAGACCGAAAGAAGCGATCTCATTATTAGAAACATTATTTAAAACTGAAAATTCAGTTCGATTTGGTTTAAGGCTAATCATTGCCTATGAAGCATTAAAGAAATATGATGCCGCGCTTGAAATTATTGATACCCTAGAAAAAGCTATTAAAAATCCAATTCAACAACTAAACGCTTTAAAGGCATCGCTTTTAGCAGAGAAAAATGAGAAAGAGGCTGCGCTAGAAATTGTAAATCTGGCTTATCAACAAAGAATTGATACACCTTTTTCAGCACAACGTTTTGCAAAAGTTTTAATTAAATACAAGCATTTTAAAAGGGCTGATGCTTTTATTAACAGAGTACTAAAACGTTTTCCTGAAAATTCAAGCCTGCTCTATTTGAGTGGTGTATCAACTTTTGGGGTTAAGGCTTATGAAAAAGCAGTCGAATTATTTTTAGAATCAATAAATAGTCAGTTTTTTAATCCCACTGCTCATTTTTATTTAGGAGAATGCTTATCTAAATTAGATTTATTGGAAGATGCCTACCGTGCATTTTCCATCAGTTTAAAGCAAAAGCCAAAAAGCAGAAAAGTAATGCAACGCCTATCAAACCTTGAATTAAAGGGAGTTAAAGTCAAGTTCTCTGAAGCTGAGTTTGTTAACTACAATAGTAAAAACCTTGAAAATGCCACCTTAAAGAAACAGGTTAAAAAAGAATTCCTTAAAAATTTAGAGGGTACCATTTATATTGTTTCTGGGCTTCCACGATCTGGAACCTCAATGATGATGCAATTATTAAATGCAGGAGGAGCCGATATTTTTACAGATGGAAAAAGAAAGGCAGATAATAGTAATCCAAAGGGATATCTAGAACATGAAGGAATAAAGCAACTCGCAAGAAATAGACAACTGCTTGCCGATGCTAAAGATAAGGTGGTTAAAGTGGTTGCTCCTCAACTCAAATTTTTAATGCCCAAATTTAAATACAAAGTCATTTTTATGGATAGAAAGGTTGAGGAGGTAGTTGCTTCTCAGCACTAGATGAGCGGTAAAAGTAAGGGCGATTACCCTTATAAATTAGTTGATTTTTATAATCATCAGCTGAAAGAAGTGAAAAATTCTATTTTAAATCAAGCCAATGTAGAGACCTTGTATATAGATTATTCTGATGCAATTAGCGCGCCTCAAAAAATAATTAATAAGGTTAAGGGGTTTCTTCCAGAATTAGATTTAGACTCTACAAAAATGTCTGGAATTGTTGATGAACGATTACATCGTGTAAAACACAAGTAACTCTTATGAAATTACCTTCAAAGAACTAGGAACAACCTTTATCAATAAATCCCCCTTAAAATGTCTTGGTTCACCGTCTAAATGATAGTTTTCTACATCAAAAACCTTTATTTCTTTTGCCTGACTTACTTTATAATAGTTTGAATTTATTATTTGCTTGCTAAACAGTTTGAAAATTATATCAGGGGCATTGTGAGCAGGAAATTCTTCCAAAATACACACTTCTAATTTTCCATCAGAAACTGATGCAGTAGGAGCAATCCAAGCATTATTTCCATATTGACCAGAGTTGGCAAAATTGATAAGGAAGGCATTAATCTCAAGCTTCTCACCATCAATCTCTAACGTATATTTTTTTGATTTAAAATTTAGAAATTCATTTGCCGTTACTTGAAGGTATGAGAGGAAACCGCGCTTGCCAAAAGCTGCAAATTTTTGTCCAATATGTGCATCAAAACCCAAACCTGTTGTAGCTAAAAAGGGTTCATTATTTACTAATCCAGTATCAATAGTTCTAGTATTAAAATCATTCAAACGTTCGATGGCTTTTTTTACTTGTAAAGGAATTTTTAAATGACGAGCAAAACCATTTCCTGAACCACATGGAATTATTCCTAAAGCAACCTTAGTGTTTATTAAGGCTTTGCCTACTTCATTTACTGAACCATCACCTCCAACGGCAACTACTGCATCAACACCATTTGCAACTGCTTCTAATGCAATTTCAGTGGCGTGATCAGCACGCTCTGTAAATGTAGTACCATAAGATATTTCAGGACTTAGGCACTTTTTTAAGTCCTCTACAATACCCATTTTCTGACGAATCCCTGAAATGGGATTAATAATAAACTGAAAGTGTAATTGTTTACTCAACAGTTAGTTGATTGGTTAAAATTCGATTATTATACTGCTGTAAAATAGCTTTTAATTTTTTTTCAAGAGGCTTTAACTGAGGAGGGTTTTTTCCAACCAAATTGCTCTTTAAATTAGGATCTTCAATTCGATTGTAGAATCGAACCGTTTTCTCACCATTAAAATGCAAACAAAAATCACCATCAATTAGTTGGTAAGTTCCATTGATATAACTTACAGAAAAGGAAGTTTCTGTAGAATCAAAAACAGATTGACCGAAGGAAACTATCTTAGAATTGTAGTTCAAAAAATCAATTACTGATGGGAAAATATCAGACTGTTGACTCACTTTTTGTGACCTTTGGGGACGAATTTTTCCTGGAGCATAAAAGATTAATGGGATTGCATACATACCAACTCTATTATTATAGATTGGCCTATAGCTTTGAGAAGTATGATCCGCAGTAATTACAAAGAGGGTGTTATTAAACCAATCTTGCTTTTTTGCAACCTCAAAAAATTGATGAATGGAATAGTCTGCATAGCCAACACTTTCCAAAATTGGTAAAGGCCCTTCCCTAAATTTACCAATATATTTTTCAGGAATGGTATAAGGATGATGAGATGAAAGGGTGAAAATACTCGCAAAGAAAGGTTGGTTTCGTTTATTGAGATCTTCTATACAAAACTGCAAAAATGGTTCATCGAATATTCCCCAATTACCATCGTAGTCTCCTTCATAAGGATATTGATCTCTACCAATATATTCATCTATCCCAGCAATTGATGTAAAGGCATTAAAGCCCATTGTTCCATTTTCACCACCGTGATAAAAAACTGTTTCATAGTCTTCCTTTTTCAGGAAGTTGCCTAAGCTGTTTATTTTGTTACTACTATACTTACTTGAAATATAAGAAGTATTCATCAATGTAGGTATTCCAGAAAGAATTGCTGGCAGCCCTTCAATGGACTTTTTGCCATTTGCATAAGTTTCTTCAAGTACAAAACTGCTATCCATCAATTGATCCAAATAGGGGGTATAGCCGTCTCCATCATTTAGCCCACCTATGTATTCTTTTGAAAAGCTCTCAGCAATAATGAGCACCACATTCATCTTCCTCGAATTGCTGTCACCTTCTATAGATTGGATAGGTGTGTAGACGGATGCCAATTCAGCTTCTGGAAAGTAGTTTAATGGAGTAATTTCTTTTTCACCGATTGACTTTATAACAGTAAAAGGGGTATTTAGCACTAGAGGGATGTTTGGTGCATCAGCATATTGTCCAGCATTAATTACCCCTAAGGGCTTGTATTGGTAGCCACCTCTATTGCCCAAAGTAATTAAGCCAAAAGCTGGTAGAAGGAATAAGAGGTAATGAAAAAAGCCTGGCCACTTAATGTCTAGCTTTTCTGTTTTTCTGTATAGCTTAATTGATATTAAAAATAGAATTATCGCAATCAGCACGACGTACCAATAATCAGTTAAAAATGTTGGAAGTAAGTTTAGAATATCATTTTCAATACCAGAAGTTTGAAAGAGATCAGCGGTTGTTCTCTTAAAAGTAAATTTGTAGTATTCTAAGTCTAAACAACTTAAAATAATGGCTATCGTGTTTGAAAGGTGAAAAAGTATCTTTAGAAAAATTGATTTTCCTTTATAAAGCACTAAATGGGCAAAATAAAAAGGGAGGTAAAGAATGGTGATTGCCATCCAATCAAATCGGACCCCTCCAATTAAATTTATAAATTCAATGTTTGGAAAGTAGGAGTGATTGAAAGCGTAAAATAAAATCCGGCAAGTAGTAAAAACTAAGAAAGCAACTGCTGTTTTTAGCAGCAATGAAAGGTACATTTTACCTACATTTTTCATGGAGACAAATGTAATAAATAGTTGAAGTGTCTAAAGTACTTAGAGAGCCTAAAGTCAAAAGTATCTAATGTGTCAATAACAGAACATAACCCTATTATTTTCAAATGCTTGAGCCATACTTTTAGTGGTCTTGCCTTCTTTCTTTTTCTTTTTGCATTTCCATCAATCCACAATCATCACACTTATGTTTTTTATTCAGTCGTACAAAAAAACGAACCAAGTAAATAATAGCTCCAAGTGCCAGAATACCAACAATAATTTCTTGTGCGTTCATGTGTTAAATATTTCAAGATTCCTGCCCTTCAAATTTAATAAATAGAAATATATTTGTCGCTTCACGCAGCCAAAGAAAAGCCCTATGAGTTTTATTTATGATCGTTCTTCATTTTCTGATAATCAGTTAATTGAGTTATACATGGGATTGTTGGAGCCAAGAATGATTGAAGAAAAAATGCTCTTGCTACTCAGACAAGGCAAGATTTCTAAGTGGTTCTCAGGAATAGGACAAGAAGCGATATCTGTAGGTTGTACTTTAGGACTAGAGCAGGATGAGTTCATTTTACCCATGCATCGTAATTTGGGTGTTTTCACAGGAAGGGGAGTGGCTTATGAAAAACTGTTTGCTCAATTTCAAGGGAAGGCCTCTGGTTTTACAAAAGGTCGAGATCGATCATTTCACTTTGGATCCATTGAGCATCATATTGTAGGCATGATTTCTCATCTTGGCTCACAATTAGGGGTAGGAGATGGTATTGCCTTGGCGAATTTATTAAAGCAAAATAAGAAGTTGACTCTAGCTTTTACAGGTGATGGAGCAACTAGTCAAGGAGATTTTCATGAATCATTAAACGTTGCGGCAGTTTGGAATTTGCCGATCATATTTGTTATCGAAAATAATGGGTATGGACTTTCTACGCCCTCTGCTGAGCAGTTTAGATGCCAGCAATTTATTGATAAGGGTATAGGTTATGGCATGGAAGCGCATCAAGTGCAAGGAAATAATATTTTAGAAGTCAATCAAAAGGTAAAAGCATTAGCAGAGTCTATGCGTCAATATCCACGACCAATAATTTTGGAGTGCATTACGTTCAGAATGCGCGGGCATGAGGAAGCTTCAGGAACTAAATATGTTCCTCAAGAATTATTTGAGGAGTGGGAGAAAAAGGACCCGGTGAAGAATTTTGAAAATTATTTACTTCAACAACAATTAATTGATCAACAATTAATTGATGACCTAAAGGACAGTATAAAAAACAAGATCAATTCAGGTTTAGAAATCGCCTTTAATGAGGAGGAGATAACTGCAAACAAAGAAACAGAGCTAAATGATGTATATGCTCCATTTAAATTTTCACCCAAATTACCAAAAGGGGATAAAAAAGAAATGCGTTTGTTAGATGCCATTGCAGATGGAATAGATCATGCCATGCAGAAACATGTGAAACTAATTTTAATGGGGCAAGACATCGCAGAGTATGGAGGTGTATTTAAAGCTACTGATGGCTTGGTTGAAAAGTATGGAAAGCATCGCGTGCGGAATACTCCATTGTGTGAAGCTGCCATTTTAGGGAGTTCCTTAGGTTTGTCAATCAATGGCTTTAAAGCCATGGTGGAAATGCAATTTGCTGACTTTGTAACTGAAGGATTCAATCAAATTGTGAATAATCTGGCTAAAATTCATTGGCGTTGGGGACAAAATGCAGATGTTGTTATTCGCATGCCTACTGGTGCAGGTGTTGCAGCTGGACCATTTCATTCTCAAAGTAATGAAGCTTGGTTTACACATGTTCCAGGGTTGAAAGTTGTTTACCCTTCAAGTCCTGCTGATGCAAAAGGATTATTATTGACCGCTTTTGAGGACCCAAATCCGGTGCTTTTCTTTGAACATAAGGCGCTTTACAGAAGTATTTCTGAAGAAGTTTCAGAAGGGTACTATAGTTTGCCATTTGGAGAAGCCAACTTGATATGTGAAGGGAATGAGGTATCAATAATCACCTATGGGATGGGCGTTCACTGGGCAAAAAAGGCAGTAGAAGAAAATTCTTATGATGCTGATGTGATTGATTTGAGAACCTTAGTTCCATTAGACTGGGAAAGTATTTTTAAGTCGGTGAAAAAAACGGGTAGGGTAATTATTTTACATGAAGATACTTTGTTTGGTGGAATTGGAGGGGAAATTGCAGCTGGTATAAGCGAGCATTGTTTTGAGTTTTTGGATGCTCCTGTAAAGCGCTTGGCTTCTTTAGATACTCCTGTTCCTTTTACTAAGAATTTGGAAGATAGTTTCCTTCCCCAAAAGGAATTGAAGTCTACAATCGAAGAACTATTGAATTATTAAAAGCACTGTTCATTAAAATAAGCCACTCATTAAGTCATCAATTGTTATTTGATGGAAATAAGCATCAATATCAAACTGACTAAGCTTTGCTCGAATTTGATCTTGCTCGTGCGGCATATCAATTAATGCAGCTTCTATCTCTTTTACATCCTTCACACCAAAGAAATCACCAAAAATCTTGGCTTCTAAAATTTTACCTTTTTTTACTTCGAGGTTGATTTCCAATACGCCACCTTTGGTTTTTACTCCTTGTCTGAAATTGTAATTGGGAGAATGCCCAAAGTTCCAATCCCAGGTGGCATATTTTTCATCTCGCAGTTGTTGAATGGCTTTTAAGTCAGCTTCAGTAAATTCATAGAGCTTACAGTCATCATGTGTAGCAATAATGTGGTCCATCACTTTATGGGTAAACTCTTCCAAGCTAATTTTTTCTTTCAAATGCTCTTCAACATTGGTTACTCGCTTTGGAATAGACTTTACTGCTCGATCTTTATACTTTAAGGGACTAATTTTTAAAGCTCCGCTTACATCTTTCATTTCAGATGAAAAAAGCACTGTTCCATGATGCAACACCTTGTTTTTAAATACATGTTCTGCATTTCCAGAGAACTTTTTCCCATCAATGGTCAAGTCATTTCTACCTTCAAATTTTGCATTTACCCCTAAACTCTGAAGTACCTCTAAAATGGGTTTGGTGTAGCGTTGAAAGTCAACCACCTCAGTGTTTTCTCCAGTTCTCGTGAAGGAAAAATTTAAATTTCCCAGATCATGGTATACTGCACCGCCACCAGATAATCTACGAACAACTTTAATGTCCTTTTCTTTTACGTAGTCTACATTTATCTCGGCTAGGGTGTTTTGATGCTTACCGACAATAATTGCATTGTCATTGCGCCATAGCATAAAACAATCTTCTTTTATGTGTTTGAATATGTATTCGTCAGTGGCAATATTAAAATATGGATCAGTAGAGTGGTGGTGAATACAAAGCATTGGGGGAATTTTGAATTACTGTTTTATAAAATTGACCAAAAAAAACCGCCAATTAAGGCGGTTTCTTTGTTTATGATAAAACCAACTTATGCAGTTTCCGAAATTTTCGGTGAAGCTGCCATAATAGATTCATTGGCATATTCTTCGAACTGCTTGAAGTTGTTTACAAACTGTTCAGCCAATTTATTCGCTTTTTGGTCGTAAGCATTTTGATCTGACCAAGTATTTTTAGGATTTAAAATGTTAGCGTCAACATCAGGGCATTCGGTTGGCATAGCTAATCCAAATACTTCATGGTTTTCATAATTAACACCATCTAACTTCCCTTCTAATGCTGCAGTGATCATCGCTCTGGTAAATTTCAATTTAATTCTAGAGCCTTCGCCATAAGCACCACCAGACCAACCCGTATTGATTAACCAAACATTCACTTTATTCTTCTCCATTTTGTCTCCTAGCATTTCAGCATACTTCGTTGGATGTAGAGGAAGAAACGGAGACCCAAAACAAGCAGAAAATGCTGTTTGCGGCTCAGTAATACCAGCTTCTGTTCCAGCTACTTTAGCAGTATATCCAGAAATGAAATGATACATCGCTTGTCCAGGTGTCAATTTAGAAATAGGAGGCAAAACCCCATAAGCATCACAGGTTAAAAAGAAGATGTTTTTTGGAGTACCACCTATAGAACCTTCTTGAGTGTTATCTATATGATTAAGAGGGTAACTAACTCTTGTATTTTCTGTCTTTTCGCTATCAGAGTAATCAACTTCTGTTGTTCCCTCTTTAAAGTTGATGTTTTCTAAAAGTGCTCCAAACTTAATGGCGTCATAAATCTGTGGTTCATTTTCTTCACTTAAGTCAATACATTTTGCGTAGCAGCCACCTTCAAAGTTGAACACCGACTCATTGTCCCATCCATGCTCATCGTCACCAATCAATTTTCTATTAGGGTCAGAGGATAATGTGGTTTTACCTGTTCCTGATAATCCGAAGAAAACTGCTGTATCGCCATCCTGGCCAACATTTGCAGAGCAATGCATAGAAAGCACATCTTTTTGATGCGGTAAGATAAAGTTTAAGGCTGAGAAAATACCTTTTTTGATTTCTCCTGTATAACCAGTACCGCCAATCAATAAAATTTTCTTGGCAAAGTTCATAATGGCAAAATTATGCTGACGTGTTCCATCAACTTCAGGGTCAGCTTTAAACCCTGGTGCACACACTACATTCCATTCTGCTTCAAAATCTTCAATCTCTTGGTGACTTGGTCTTAAGAACATGTTGCTTGCAAACAAGTTGGAATAAGCAAACTCAGAAATAACTCGCAAGTTTAATTTGTATTTGTCTGAAGAGCAAGCAATGGCATCGCGCACATACACTTCTTTGCCACTGAGGTAGGAAGTCACTCTATTGTATAAGTTATCGAATTTATCAGCATCAAACTTGATGTTTACATTGCCCCACCAAACGGCATCTCGTGTAACATCATCTTCAACAATAAAACGATCTTTTGGTGAACGACCGGTAAACTCTCCCGTATCGACAGCTAATGCTCCATTATTAGCAAGCACTCCTTCACCTTTAGCAATACAATCTTCAATTAATTGTGCGGGTTCTAAATTCCAATAGGCAGCAGCCACGTTGCCTAAACCCAAGTTAGAAATAGAGGCTTTTTCAGCTCTCCTTCCATACTCATTCATAAAATTAGTTTTTGATTTATAGTTACGAAAATTTGGAGAAAATATTATTTCGTTCTTAATTTAAAGTTATTACAAAGTTAACAGCCTTTTTAGGAATAAGGTTTTTTGAAGTTGGTTTTTTTCAACATTTTTATATCATTACTGAATACAGGTAGATAGTTTTTTTAGGTTCCAATAATAAACTTTAAATCAATTATTTTTAGCTTTCTGATATTATTGCTATGAAAAAATATAGTTTTAGAGACATAGGTCATTGTGAAATGTGCAAAGACCCTACCAAAAACCATAAGATACTCGGGCAAAGGCTTAATAAATCACAAGGGTTAAAACCAAAAAAGCTTTTCGGTATATCTGTGAGTGTTGTGAAATGTAATAATTGTGGTCTTATATATTCTAATCCACAACCAATTCCCTTTGATATACAAAATCATTACGGAACGCCCCCCGAAGACTATTGGAAAGAATCTTATTTTAATTGGGATTCAACTTACTTTCAAAATCAATTAAAGCAAGTAAAAAGATTGATTGATTTTAAAAGTGATATGAAAGCTCTCGATATTGGTGCCGGCCTAGGTAAATGTATGTTATCTCTTGAAAATTTTGGGTTTGATACATATGGGTTGGAACCCTCTATTCCTTTTTACGAAAGAGCTATATCAAAAATGGGAATTGATAAGAATAAATTAAAACTTGGATCAATAGAAGAGCTAGAATATGAAGATAATAGTTTTGACTTTATAACATTTGGCGCTGTATTTGAACATTTGTATGAACCTGCTTTTTGTTTGGAGAAAGCTCTTAAATGGCTAAAGCCTAATGGAATTATCCACATTGAAGTGCCATCTTCTGACTGGCTTATAGCTAAGCTTATGAATCTATATTATCGTATATCAGGAACAAACTTTGTTACCAACTTGAGTCCAATGCATTCGCCGTTCCATTTACATGAGTTTACTTTAAAGTCATTTGAAAAGTTAGCTGTTGAATTGGGATTTAGAATTGAAAAATTTGAATATCATGTTGCGTCTATATACTATGTGCCAAAAATGTTTCACGGACTTTTGAAGTTATACATGGAGAAAACAAATACTGGTTTACAATTGTCAATTTATTTAAGGAAAATAGAGTAATTTGTTGTATATATATTTCTCATTGCTTGACAGGTTCCTGTATATAAAGTTTTAAAATAGGTCTGAGCTATTTCTAGTTTAATAATTCTTTTGGTTTTAAATAACCTAGGTAATATATTATTGCTAAGGATGCAGTATAAAATGGTAAAGCGGGTATTTTATACCTGGATAAAGCTCCAAAGTTGTAGGAGGTTAGTCCTACTGTAATTCCAAATAATAATGCAAAAAGCACAAATGCACTAACATCTTTATTGAAAATTATTATTTTAAAAAAACGAATAATACCAACTTTTAAGAATACATAAGCAGTTAGCAACAATAATAAAAAGGATTGTATACCTTCAAATGCTAGGGAGAAATTAGTTACATCTGAAAATAGAAAAGGTCTAAAAAAGGTGACAATTATGGCAGCTGGTATCTTTTGAATGATCCCTTGAGTTGTGAATTCGAATTCTCCTAAACTGTATCCAGATTGATTCCTTGTTTCTGACAGGTAGGTATGCCAAGATTGAAACCCTTTGGCTACATCAGTTATACTATCCAAAGAATACTTTCCTGCTCCTTGAGAAATACTTTGAACAATTAAAAAACCTGCAGCACTAAAAATTATGATTAAAAAAAGACCAACAAATGCCTTTACAAATATATTTTTTATGTTTCCTCTAATTCTATTGTTAATCCAAAAAAGCATGCATGGAATAAATAAGTATAAAATATATGGCTTTAGGATGAGACAAAAATAAATTGAAATTGAGCTTATGAATAGTGAGATAATAATATTTTTCCTTCGTTCAAAATAGTAAAATGAGGTAAATATTAAACCTACACACATAAAAGTTATAGTATCTTTTAATATTCCAGAGCTCCATATAGCTATTGTAGGATAGAATAATACACCAGCTGCAAAATACTTGGATAATGCAGGGTATAAATTACATAAAGTAGTAAATAATTTCCATGCCCCAATAGAGGCTACCATAGTCAATAGAATAGTGGTTGCCATGAATTGCTTAAAACATAACAAGCTAAAAACAGAGCTTATTTTAAACGTTAATAAACTATCACTTCCTGAGAAAAACGACACCAAATACTGTTGATTAGAATATTTTAGATTCTTAAACTCATCCCCATTATTAAAAAGAAATTCAAAAATTCTACTGGGGTAAGCTAGGTATTGGTCTACTAGATAATTTCCTCCACTAAAATATAGAAAGGTATCGCCACCTTCATAATAATATAGATAGATGAGAGAAAAGAAGACGGCGAAAGCAATCTTAAAAATTATAAACTGCTTAAAAATCTTTGAATAATTAGAATTGCTCTTATTTACAAGCCTAGTAGATATTATATAAATTATGATTATGATTATTATACTTAAAGAAATGTCGAATAAATTTAATTCTGGTTTAATCATTGGTGTTTTAAATGTAAAGAAAACTAACTATAGAAAACTAATTGAAACCAAGAAGACTTCTAAATAGACCTTAACTCATAGAAATTATTTCTCGAACTAGATTTTAACAAAGTTGCCTTTGTCATCTAACGTATTATCATCATTTAATCTCCTTTTTAAAGTTCCATTTATAATTTTTTTACTAGTCTTTAAGCGAAGAAATTGAAATCCATTTAATTTAAATAGCCATTTAATAAATAGTAAAATTAGTCTCACTTTTAAGCTTAAACTATCTGCTTTCTTGAACGATTGAATATAAATATTATAGTATTGATTCGCTATAAACAGTTTAAATTCTTTTGTTTTTGTTGAAAATTCTGAAATATATTCATTTAAAATTTTTAAGCCATCTATAAATTCTGGGTAGCTTACTTTTTTCATTGGTCTATGGTTAATAATATCGACAACTTCCTGATTTAAATTTTGATTTCGAAATTTTGATAAGTACTTTTTTGAAGTTTTATTGTGAGAGAGAATTTGGTTTAATTCATTTAAATTGGAATAACTAGTTTGATTTTTTCTGAAGTAGTAAAGTTCCTTGTTTAGGTTAGCGAAACGCTCACCTTTAGAATTCATATTACACCAAATTTCAAAATCTTCAGATCCAATTTCTTTGTAACTATATTTTTTTAAAATTTCTTTTCTTACTAAAATTGAGCCATGAATAAATGGATTAGCAAGGAAAGATGAAACTTTCAATGTACTAGAGTTGCAATAAGTGAATTCAAAGAAGGCTAATGGCTGGCTACTTTCGTTTATAGGTATTGCTTTGCATCCAACTACAGATATTTTGGGATGACTTATTAAATAATCTAATTGTTCTTGGAGCCTATTTGGGTGGGAAATATCATCTCCATCCATTCTAGCAATAAAATCTCCCTGGGCACTTTCAATTGCCTTATTTAAAGAAATAGCAAGACCTTGATTAATTACATTGTAAATAAGTTTAATTCTAGCATCTTCTATTTTAAGCGATTCTAAGATGGATCTTGTACCATCGCTGCTTCCGTCTTCAACTAAAATTATTTCAAGATTAGTATAGCTTTGATTAATTATGGAGTAGATAGCTCGTCTTGCATATTTTTCAATATTATAACAGGGTATTACTACTGAAATTAGCGGCCTTTCCATAAATTACAACTAGGATTAATTTTTCCAAAAGTATAGTTATTCTAACTTTTTTAATTTGTTTACTAAAAACAAATTAAAGTTGTTTTATTTTGATTTTTATTGTCTTCTTTAGTTGAAAGCAAATTAAATTAGATAAATGTCACAATTCAAGTAAAACATAGTAGACTTTATTTTTGAAGAAAAGTATAAAAAGTGTAATTGTCTATTCTTTAGTAAGTGCAATAAGTGGAGCAATTTCCTTTTTATTGTTACCTGTATTGACTCAGTACTTAGCTCCATCAGACTATGGATTGCTATCGATTTACAATGCATTGATTAGATTTTTAGCACTAATAATTCCTTTTGGAATGACCCATATTTTGCTAGTAGACCTAACGATTGATAAATTAAAATTTCAAAGTAGTTTTTCTAGCTTTATTAAGTCAACTATTTATACTACCCTCATACTGGTTTTTATCTTTTCTATAGTAAGCCTATTTAGCGGTGATTTCTTTGGAGTAGCTTATACTTATTTATTTTTTATACCAATTCTTGCCTTATTGGTAGTTTATTTTGAGTTATTTACTTCTATACTAGTTTTTTCGCAAGAAGTTAAAAGATTTGCCATATTTAACTTGGGAAAATACAGTGTTGAAACAGGATTAACTATTTTATTAATAATATTTCTTGGACAAGGATGGTTTGGAAGATTTATAGCTTTAATTATTTCTATTCTCTTTATTCTGCCTTTTTTTATTCGCTACTTAAAAATAAATAGCCTTCTTCCTAAGTTATCTCAAATAAAAAATCCATCAAAAACTAAAGAACTATTAAAAAAGGGTAGCCCCCTTATTTTAATGAGTTTATCAATCTTATTAATTAATTTATCAGATCGGTTTTTTATAGAAGAAATGGTTGGTATTGATGAAACAGGAAGGTATTCTGTTGCCTCTTCTATAGCCTCCTTAATGCTTATGCTAATCGCTGCGTTAATGAAAGTTGTTCGACCTATTCTATATCAGAAGTTGAATGAACCTATTTTAGACAAAAGTTATATAAGAAAAGCAACAATTTTATATCACTTTTTTCTACTTTTCATTGCTATAATCTTAATATTTTTATTGCCATTTATATACAATGAATTGATTAATGCTAACTTTATTAGCTCAATTAATTACTGCTGGATATTAGTAGTTTCATTGTTTTTTTGGGGTGGTTATAGTTTTTTTATTTCATTTTCCATACATAGTGGTAAAAATAAAGTAAATGGTATAATTTCAGTTTTAGCAATAGTTATCAACTTGATATTAAATGCATTTTTAATAAAAATATACGGAACTCCAGGTGCTGCTTATGCCACAATTTTCACCTATTTATTTATGTTTATATCTTCAATTTTAATTTACTTGTTCTTAAATGAAAATATTTCTAGGAAGAATTTTTAGATCAATAGCTTCAAGATTGGATTTAATGCGTTCAAAAATCGCAGCTTTGATAATTAAATTAAAGTATCCTTCGATTCAAATTAAGAGTGGAGTATACATTGGTAAGAGATGTGAGATAATTTCTAATAATACTGGATGTATTATTTTAGAAGGAACTCATATAAATCATAGTGTAACAATTATTGCATCAGAGAATGCAACGATAAAAATTGGCAGAAGTTCTATAGGTAGAAATAGTTTAATTGCAGCAAGAGAATCAATTCAAATTGGCAATGATTGTTCTATAGCTGAGTTTGTGGTAATTAGAGATCAGAATCATGTTCATAGTTTGAGTCCAACATTAATTGAAAACCAAGGTTATGAGGTAGCTCCAATTACCATAGGAGATAATGTTTGGATTGGCACAAAAACGACCGTTTTGAAAGGGGTTTCTATTGGAGAAAATTCAATACTTGGAGCACATTCACTCGCCAATAAATCAATTCCACCTTCAAGTAAGTATGCAGGCACTCCTGCAAAACCCATATAGTATTATGGTAGATTTTTTAATTATTGGGACCCCGAAAGCAGGCACTACTTCTATACAAAATTACTTAAGCAAGCATCCTGAAATATTCATGCCTAAACAAAAGGAGATACATTTTTTTGGGAAAGATTTAAATAATGAAAAACAGCTTACTAAGCTTGATTACCATCATTTTTTTAAAAATTCAACTTCGAGAGAGATAAAAGGAGAGGCTTCTGTTTTTTATTTATACTCCTCAAGTGCATTCCAAGAAATTTATGATTATAATCCCAAAATGAAACTTATTGTTTGTTTTCGCAATCCAGTTGATTTCTTAATCTCTTATCATCAAGATTCTATTTATGTGGGCATAGAAGAAGAACCTAACTTTTGGAAAGCATTAGATTTAGAAACTGATCGAAGAAATGGGAAAAAAATTCCGAAAACAAATACATTTCACGAGTCGCTATATTATTCTAAAATGATTGATTATGCAGGCGAAATAAAGAAGTTTATTGAGCTATTTGGTAAAGAGAATATTCATGTCGTAATATTTGATGAATTTTTTAAGGATCCTAAATCTCAACTTAAGTCTATGCTGAAATTTTTGGGTACAAAGGATACGGACTTTATTCCAGAATTATTCAATAATAAGAACCCTAGAAGATCATTGCGAAATAAAAAGCTTAATTCCTTCATTAAAAACCCTAATTCGATCTTCAAGGTCTTAGTTAAAGTTATCATTCCATTTCAATCATGGCGTTTAAAAGTTTCGAATTTTGTGAGGAAAGCTAACACAACTTATACCAATGTAAATACATTGTCTTTTGAAGAAAAAAAAGTTTTAAGTAATAGGTTCAATTCGTTGATTATTGAACTGGAAAATTTATTTGATTTAGACCTATCTGATTGGAAAAATAAATATCTATGATGTTGAAAAAATTATTTAAGAAGCTTTATCAAATAATTCCATTCAAACGAAAGCTATATGTGTTTTTAAACTCTTTTTTAAATTTTCCACAAAATATATATAAGCACCTTCATTTTAAAGGAGAAATTAAAGTTGAAGTAGATGAGAGTAGAGGTTTTAAAATGAATCATTATGGATTTCAAGTTGAGAATGATGTTTTTTGGTCAGGCTTATATGGTAGTTGGGAAAGGGTTTCATTAAAGTTATGGACTTTATTATGTGAAAAATCAACAGTAATAGTTGATGTCGGTGCTAATACTGGAATCTACACCTTACTGGCAAAAACAGTAAACATTAATTCAATAGTATATGCTTTTGAACCAATAGAAAGAGTCTATTTGAAGTTAGTGCAAAATATAGAATTAAATGATTTTCGAATTACTCCAATAAATGAGGCACTTTCTGACCAGAATGGTAAGGCAATTGTTTATGACACAAATGCTGAGCACACTTATAGTGTTGCTGTTAATAAGAACCTAAATCAAAGTGGCATTGAGTCTATTGAAAGGGAGATTAACATTAAACGGCTCGATAGCTTTATCAAAAAAAATAACATTCAACGAATTGATTTGATGAAAATTGATGTTGAGACTCATGAAGCAGAAGTTCTTGAAGGTATGGGAGTTTTCCTAGAAAGATTTAAACCTCACTTATTAATTGAAATCTTGGATGACGAAATAGCTTCAAATGTTGAAAGAATTCTTAATGGTCTCGGTTATCAATATTTTGAAATTGATGAACAAGCTGGAATTAGCGCAAAAAATCATATCAACGTAGGTTCATCTAGAAATTATTTATGCTTTAATAATAAAGCTGATCCTGATATTTTGAATAGCTTTAAATTCTAGATTTTAAACTATAACCTTGAAGCTAAATATGATATTATTGATCAGATTTATATTAGATCTAGGGCGCTACATCAGAGAGTACGGACTCTTTAGAGGTTTGCTCTTATACTTCAAGATCAAAACCAATAAAACAGATAAGATTTCATTTGGTAATATAAAACACTCCTTTAGGCTTAGGAGTAATACAAGTGATACTCGAACTTTTGATTTTATTTTTACTCATAGAGAATATGATCTTGATCTAGATTTTTTTCCTAAAGTAATAATTGATGCAGGTGCTAATATTGGACTTGCGGCTATATTTTTTGCAACTAAATATCCCTCAACTAAAATTATATCTATAGAGCCTGAACCATCTAATTATGAATTATTAGAAGAAAATACAAGAAAATATGATAACATAATTGCTTTGAATAAAGCCCTTTCTAATGAATCTGATCAGGATCTGGCCATTACAGATAAAGGTTATGGAAATTGGGGATTTATAACTGAACCGATAAAGGTTGAATCGAAAAAAGAATCGCCAATTGTAAAATCTATTTCTATTAAAGAAATAATGAAACAATACGATTTAGGCACTTTAGATATTGTAAAAATTGATATTGAAGGGTATGAGAAAGAAGTATTTGAAAAAAATTCTGAGACTTGGTTGCCTTTCACCCGTTGTTTGATAATTGAATTGCATGATAGGATGAAGAATGGCTGTTCTAAAAGCTTTTTTAGTGCAATTTGTCAACATGACTTTAGTTTCTTTCATAGAGGTGAAAACTTAATTTTTATAAACAATAAATTACGATAGAAACTAGTGCAGACCTTTTTGCATTGAGTCAATTTAAACTATTATAAGTGTCTAAATATAAAGTAACATATATTGTTTCAAATATTAACATCGCTTTTTCTTTTGAATGGGTGGTTGACAATTTGGGAGATAAATTTGATTTAGAATTTATTCTATTAAATTCAAATGAAGATTCTCCGCTTTTTAAATCATTAAAGAAAAGAGGTATTAAAACGAAACGCTTTTATTTTAAGGGTAAAACTTCGTTAATTAAGGTGTTTTTCAGTTTAGTTGCTTATTTGTTTAAATCCAGGCCTGATGTAGTTCACACTCATCTTTTTGAGGCCAGTGTTGTTGGTTTATTTGCAGCTAAATTGATTGGTGTTCCGAAAAGGATCTACACAAGACATCATTCAAATTTTCATCATGATTACTATAAAAATGCGGTAAAGTTTGATAAATGGAATAATTACATAGCTACTCATATAATAGCCATAAGTAAAAATGTTAGAGATGTTCTAACTCTTAAGGAAGGAGTAAGTCCTTCAAAAATTGTTATAATTAATCATGGCTTTAAGTTAGAATTGTTTAAGAATGTAGCAAGTGAAAAAGTTCAAAAGCTTAAATTGAATTATGAAATCCCAGAGAATACATTTGTAGTTGGAATAATAGCCAGGTACATAAAGTTGAAAGGAATCGAATATATTATTGAAGGGTTTAAAAGCTTTAATAAGCAGTATCCCAATACACATTTAATATTGGCAAACGCAAGAGGCCCTTATAAAAGTGAGATAAAAAATAGCTTAAATGGCTTACCAAAAAACAGCTTTACAGAGATTGAATTTGAGAATAATGTCTTTGGCTTATATAAACTGTTTGATGTTTATGTACATACACCAATAGACTCAGAAATAGAGGCTTTTGGACAAACATATGTTGAAGCATTATCTTCAGGGATTCCTTCCATATTTACTTTATCAGGCATTGCAAATGAATTCATTAAAAATGACTATAACGCACTAGTGGTAGATTATAAATCTGCTCAAGAAATATCTTCAGCATTACTAAGACTGAAGGAGGATAAACAACTAGCTGATTCTTTAAGGATTAATGGTCTCGAATCAGTTCAAAAATTTGATTTAAAGTATATGATTGAAGGCCTTAAGAACTTATATCAATTAAACCCAAAAAAGTCCCATTCATAAGTTATAAATCTTAATTAAATTTGAAAATGCTTAAAGTTTTGGGTTTTGTAGTTCTTTCATTTATAACTCAAAATATATTTAGTCAGGATTTGACCACAATTCATCCAAAGAATGGTCAAGCTGTATCTGATGAGATATACATAGAATGGAATGAAGATGAGGGTTCAGATGATTATTTGATTCAGTTTTCTACTGATTCCAACTTTACAAATTTTACTTCATTTTCATCCACTTCAACAAAGCTTAAGTTAAAAGCATCTGATCTATCAAATAGTTTCTATAATTGGAGAGTTATTTCGCGAGTTAATGGCTTAGGTCAAGATACTTCACCTGTTTCAACATTCAGTATTTTTCTCATAAAAGAGCAAGATAGTCTCAACCTATGGTTAGTTTCAGATTCATCTAATGTAATTTTAGTTAATGATTCACTAGTTACTCAATGGTTAGACAATAGCAATGATTCTAATCATACTTTGGTTCAAAATAATAGGGGGTTAAATCCCTCCATTAAAGGGGATGTTTTAAATGGCCACCCTGCAATTCGTTTTGAAAATACATTGACCAATTTTTGCAGATTAGAGCTTACAAATGAGGTATCCTCTAAAGACTATTCTATTCATATGGTTTATAATCACTATAGAGATGACTTTAGGAGAAGAATTTTATATAATTATAGGGATTGGTGGATGGGAATAAATTCTAGGGAATTTGCATTATCGGATAGTACTTTTATGTCTGGAAAACCAAATGTTCCTAATCAATTTGTAGTGCAAAATGCATTTAGCAACCAAGACACTCTTTATAATTTTGTTAATGGAATTGAGATTGAAAAGAAGGAGTCCATTCGACGTTTAGATACTACTTTTAGGTTAGGTCTGGATGAACCTTTTAGCGATATTTTAGAAATAATAATGATCAATAAGTCCATTTCAGAATTAGAACGCCAAAATATTGACAACTACCTCATGGACAAATACGCCCCACCAGTCAACTTGGGAGCGGATCGCACCCTTTGTTCATTCCCTGATTCTATTCAATTGGGTATAGATTATGCCTTAGATTATTCATGGAGTACTGGAGATACAACGGATGGGATACAAGTGGATTCTGCTGGGAAATATTATGTAACCATCACTGATATGTTCGAACGTACTTCAGTGGATTCCATTTGGTTTATTTTAGATACTACTGACTTTAAAGCAGACTTTGGTTTTGTCGACTCTACCATTTGTTTGGGAGATTCTATTTTGCTAAACGCTGGACCACAACGATTTTCTTATCAATGGAATACTGGTGATACCACCAATTTAATCACAGCAAAAAATGCTGGAAAATATAAAGTAACCTTAAAAAACTGCCTTGGGATTTTTAGTAGTGATAGTATTCAGCTAAATTTAAATAACCCGTCATTTAATCTAGGTCCTGATACTACAGCTTGTTTTAATAAAGCATTGTTGTTGCAGCCAGACTCTAATTTTAGCTCAGTGTCCTATCAATGGTCTACCGGAGCAACTACGCCCTCAATTATAGCAGATACTGCGCTAAACTACTCCTTAGAAGTGGTTGATGCTTTCGGCTGTTCTTTCATTGATTCAATTTTCGTGACCATTGATTCTGGCCTCTTCAATATAAGTTTGGGACCTGATACATCCCTCTGCCAAGGCAACTCCATAGGTTTGGTCCAACAAAACCCCAATATAACTTCATATTTGTGGTCAACAGGAAATACAAACCCTACCCAAACAATTGATTCGGCTGGGCTTTATACCGTAGAATTTAGCGACGGAAACTGCATTGCATCTGATTCTACACAAATTAGCATTCAAGGACAAGCACCATTTGCCAATTACAGCGCATCTAATTTTTGCTTTCAAGATGCGGTTCAATTCAATGATTCTTCCACTGTTCAAACTGGTGATACTATAGTTTCTTGGTTGTGGGACTTTCAAGACGGTCAAACTGCATCAATTGCTAATCCAAGTCATATTTTTGGGCAAGTGGATTCGTTTAGGGTAGAACTTACAGTTACAACCGATAAAAATTGCACGGATACTACATCACAACTAATTGCCATAGCACCCAAGCCTATTGCAAATTTTGGTATTGATAATGTTGTTGCCTGCTCAAAAGAGTCCATCCAATTCACAGACAGCAGTTCCATTCAATTTGGTAGTATCAATAATTATTTTTGGAAGTTTAATGATGCCCAAAATCCAGGAGACACTTCACTAGAGGTTGAGCCCTCATATACTTTTGATACATTAGGAACTTACAATATAAGCTTAGCAGTGCAATCAAATAAAGGGTGTAGCGATACCGTTTCAAAATTGCAAACCATTAATCCAACTCCAGCTGTAGGATTTAATTATGATGGTTCCTGCTTAAATGACTCCACCTATTTTACCAATAAAACCATCCTTCCTGAAGGCATTATTACCGATTATTTATGGGCAACAAATGGACAAGTAAGTTTGAAAGAAAATCCAGTTTTTAAGTATTTAAGTACTGGTGATCAAACAGTTATACTAAGGATTCAAACTAGTGCAGGATGTCAAAATACTTTAAGAGACACCATTGAAATATTTGAAAACCCTAATGCTAACTTTTCTACCAGTTTAGCCTGCTTGGGTGATACTTTCCAGGTGATTGACCAATCAACTTCTGTAGACCCCATTGTAAGCTATAATTATCATTTTAACAATCAATCTTCAACTTCAAAAAATCCAACTTTTATTGCAACACAATTGGGGAGTTTTAATGCTCAATTGAAGGTTACTTCGGCCAATTCATGTGAAGACTCTATTTCAAAAATAGTTGAAGTGAATGAAGTTCCAGAAGCTGCTTTTAGCATTTTAAATAATAACACAGGAATTCCTTTTCCAATAGCGCTAAATAATAATTCCCTAAGAGCGTCAAGCTATCAATGGGATTTTGGAAATGGTGATTCTGCAGCTGTTGAAATACCAATTTATACTTACCAAGATACAGGATCTTATGATTTAAAGTTAGTTGCTTATAGCAATGCTGGTTGCAAAGATAGTTTGACTAAAAAAGTGGTAGCAATACAAAGTTTTCTAGATGCCTTATTGGAAAGAATTATTTTAGAAGAAAACTCCAATGGGGAGCTTGGCATTGCTGCTCAAATTTTAAATATTGGGAATAACTCCATCAATTCTTTAAAATTATCAGTTGATTTAAATAATCGATATCAAAGTATAGAGAGTTTTGATGAGACTATTTTTAGAGGCGGTTCAACTATCCTAACATTTTCTAATCAATTTTTGGTGGATGAAGGACAAAAGCTAGATTTTGCATGCGTTAAAATAGAAGAAGTTAATGGCATTATAGATGATGTGATCGTCAACAACAGTGCCTGTGAAAAAGGATTTAATAATGAGTTGGTATTGAGTGCTTATCCAAATCCCACATCAGAAACACTCATATTAGAGTATGTTCTGCCTCAGCAAGGAGAGTTGAAGATTAATGTATATGACCAGCTCGGTAGGAGGGTATTAGATGAAATTTTAACCAAAGCTGATGAAGGCTTTTATCAGAGCAGACTGAATGTAATTAATTTGCGACCAGGGATTTATTATTACAACTTTTCATTAAATGGAGAAGAAATCAATGGAGCATTCTTGAAAAGATAGGTCAACATGAAAATTATTTTTGCAACTCAGAATCCGAATAAAGTTAAGGAGCTACAAGCACAGTTGCCTCAAACTATTAAGGTTCAAAGTTTGTTAGATTTAAACTATACCAACGAACTCGAAGAAACTCAAGAAACACTGCAAGGCAACGCCTTACAAAAAGCTCGTTTTGTTTACGATAAATTTCAAACAAATTGTTTTGCAGATGATACTGGCTTGGAAGTTGAAGCATTAAATGGAGAACCTGGAGTATATTCAGCGCGCTATGCTGGGGAATCAAAGTCCTTTAATGCCAACATGGATAAATTATTAACTGAATTGGGTGATAATACCAATAGAACAGCTCAATTTAGAACTGTAATTGCATTAATTTTTAATGGTGAAGAATACCTTTTTGAAGGAGTATGTAAAGGGATAATAACTACAATTAAGAAGGGTGAGAAAGGCTTTGGTTATGATCCTATTTTTCAACCAAGTGGCTATGATAAAACATTTGCTGAAATGGAACTTAGCGAAAAAGCTAAAATTAGTCATCGAGGTATTGCATTTAATCAACTCATACAATTTTTGAATGAGCAGATGAATCCTTAATTTCGTACCCCTAAATAAATCAGAACATGAAAGCAAAAATAGCAACTGAAAAAGGCGACATGACGGTTGACTTTTATGAAAAAGATGCCCCCAAAACGGTGGCTAACTTTGTAAAACTTTCAAAAGAAGGTTTTTATGACGGATTAACTTTTCACCGTGTAATTCCTGATTTTGTAATTCAAGGTGGCTGTCCTGATGGCACTGGCGCTGGAGGTCCAGGTTATTCAATCGACTGTGAGTTAGATGGAGAAAATCAGTACCATGACAAAGGGGTGCTTTCAATGGCACATGCAGGAAGAAATACTGGTGGATCTCAATTTTTTATTTGCCACAGCAGAAACAATACTGCCCATTTAGATCGAAATCATACTTGCTTTGGTAAAGTGGTTGATGGTTTGGATATTATTGATCAGATTCAAGCAGGAAATAAAATAAATAAAATAGAAATTTTAGAAGACTAAGAACAATGAGCAATTTATCAGTAAAAGGAACAATCAAGCAGATTCTTAAAGTAGAAAGCGGCACCAGTAAAGCTGGAAAAGAATGGAAAAAACAAGGGTTCGTGGTCGACACTGGAGCCCAATACAACCCTGAGGTTTGCTTTAGTTTGTTTGGTGAAGATAAAATTGCTGCCCTAACTAATTTTAATCAAGGTGATGAAGTTGAAGTCTTCTTCAACATTTCTTCAAGAGAATTTAATGGGAAGTATTACCACAATATTGATGCTTGGAAAATTGATAGTCTTGGCGCCTCTCAAGGAAATGGGAATACACCTCCACCACCATCTGAAGAGCCACAAGCATCGCTTAACACTGCTGACTTAAGTGCAGATGACGATGATGACGACTTACCATTTTAAGCATACTTGGATTCTTTAACCCAGATAATACTTGGCGGTGCCGTTGGTGAAGCAGTATTAGGGAAAAAAGTTGGTAATAAAGCTGTTCTTTGGGGCGCAGTTGGGGGAACTATTCCTGATTTGGACACCATTCCTGGCCAGTTTCTCGATACAGTATCTCGTTTAGAAATTCACAGAGGATTTTCACATTCTATAGTTTTTGCCTTATTAATGGCGCCCCTTTTGGGTTTTCTAATTCATAAGCTATACCGTAAAAAGAAGGAAGCAAATTGGTGGGGCTGGACTCAACTATTTTTTTGGGCCATTTTTACTCATCCTCTATTGGATATTTTCACGACTTGGGGCACTCAATTATTCTGGCCGCTCGATTGGCGAATCGCTATTCAGTCTGTTTTTGTAATTGACCCGATTTATACCATTCCCTTTTTGATTTGCTTGATAAGCGTATTGTTTTTCAAAAGAAAAAGCAATAGACGGAGGAAAATAAATCGTTTAGGTCTGTGGATTAGTAGCTGTTATTTATTACTCACTGTAGTTTTAAAACTCTATGCAGATAATGTCTTCGAATCTCAACTGCAAAAGCAACAGGTGGAATACCTAAGATTTGATAGTCGACCAACTCCCTTCAATACAATTTTGTGGACGAGTAATATCGAGCTCAAAAATGATTTTGCAATTACCTATTATTCCTTTTTTGATAAGCAAAAGAACTTGGATTTGAGTTATTTCCCTAAAAACGAAGCCTTATTAAACCCTTATAGAAATAATCCTAAGGTAGAGCGCTTAATTGAATTGACTAAAGGCTTTTATACTATAGAGAAAACAAACGATGGAATCGCTATGAATGACTTAAGATTTGGTTTAACTGAAGGATTTGATCAAGGAAAAGGGAACTTTGTATTTACTTACCTCATTGAAGATTCTAAGGACGGAATTGTAATAAGGCAGAAAGAGCAATCCTTTGAAGGAATGGATAGAGTGATGAATAAACTTGGAAAAAGGATTTTAGGACTTAGGTCTTTTTAAAACCTGAACTAATAAATTTTATAAATGATTTTCTACCTTCCTTAGACGCAATCTGTTTTAACTCGCTCCATAAGCTTTTATTCAAATTTTCAGCATCAATTTCTTTTTGAATATTTCTAGCTTCAAATTGCTCGCCATCCAGACCCTGATCTGATCGACCATCAATCATCTCTTTCATGATGTTGTCAGCTCGATCAAACCGGTTCTTTGAACTTGAGTTATAACCCAGCTGTTCCTCTAACATGCCTAAATTATTCTGAGCAACAGCATCTTCAGGATCTAATTCTATTGCCATCTTGTAATCATCAATGGCTTCATTTGTCATTTTGTAATGCCCTCTAATATAGGCTCTACTTGAATATCGATAGCTTTTTTTTGGCTGCAACTCTACTGCTTTGTCCATGTCAAAAAGAGCAGAAGTTTTGTTTTTTAAATGAAAATAAACCACTCCTCTTTCACTCCAATAGTCTGCTTCCATTGGAAACTCCTTGATTAATTGGTTGAAAACCTTCAATGCTTGATCATAATTCTCTGCTTTAAGCAATTGAATTCCTTTTTGATAACGTTCCTCCTTCGTGTCCATAACTTTTAAACTCCTAGCTTATGACTTTGTTTTTTAAATGACGAAATTAGTAGCAGATTATGGAACATAAAAAAGTTTCGACAGTTTTTGGTGCAAGTGGGCTGGTTGGCACTCATTTAGTAGAATTAATGAGTAGAGATCCAAAGCACAAAACCATACTAGTTGCAAATAGAAGTCACATTGCTTACTCTTCTCCAAAAGTAAAAGAAATAATAGTTGACTTTGATGATTTAGATCAATACACTGAGTTATTTCAGGTAGACGAAGTGTTTGTTTGCATAGGTACCACTATAAAAAAAGCAGGTTCAAAAGAAAAGTTTAAGCAAATCGACCTGGAGCTGCCCAAGAAAATTGCTCAGCAAGCTAATGAACATAAGGTTAATTTCTTTTGTTTGATTTCTTCTTTAGGTGCCGATGCTGATTCTTCAAACTTCTATTCAAAAACTAAAGGTCAAGCCGAGGATGCTGTTTCAAATCTAGATTTTAAGCATTTGTATATAGTACAGCCTTCTTTATTACTGGGTAGCAGAAATGAAAGCAGGACAGGGGAGGCAATAGCGCAGTGGGTGATGAAAGGACTAGACTTTTTATTTATCGGACCCTTGAAAAAGTACAAAGCCATTAAAGCTGAAAATGTTGCTTCAGCTATGTTATTTATAGCAGATCAACTGCCCAATAAACAGGTAATTCCATCAGCTGAATTACAACAATTTTCAACCAATTATTTTCAACAATAATGAATATTCCCGAAACGAGCCTTAAGCGAATTGTAATAATAGGAGGAGGGTTTGGAGGCTTGCATCTTGGTAAATCTTTAAAAAATAAAGGTTTTCAGGTGGTGATGTTAGACAAAAACAACTACCATACCTTTCAACCCTTACTTTATCAAGTAGCAACAGCAGGTTTAGAACCTGACTCTATAGCCTATCCAATTCGAAAAATATTTAAGTCAACAGATCATTTTTACTTTAGAATGGCTGAAGTTTCTGAGGTAATTCCTGAAAAGAAACTGGTTGTGACCAACATCGGAACGGTTGAATATGATTATTTGGTGTTAGCAACAGGAACCACTACCAACTTTTTTGGTATGACGGAGCTGGAGGAACATGCTATGAGTATGAAAAGTGTATCAGAGGCGCTTGATCTTCGGAGTTTGATGTTACAAAATTTCGAAAAAGCTTTACTCACTGATTCTAAGGAAGAACAAGAAGCTTTAATGACTTTTGCAATTGTAGGTGCAGGTCCTACTGGAGTTGAACTAGCAGGAGCCCTTGCTGAATTAAAAAATCACGTATTACCAGCTGATTATCCGGATTTAGACATTCGTCGAATGACAATTCACTTGATCGAAATGGCTGATAAAGTCTTACCTCCAATGTCGAACCATGCATCAAAAACGGCATTAAAATATTTAGAAAAACTTGGAGCAACCGTCTGGTTAAATCAATCTGTAAAAGAGTATGATGGAAAAAAAGTGACTTTTGCGAATGGAAAAACTTTATTGGCCGAAACACTAATATGGGCTGCTGGAGTTAAGGGAAATTTGGTTCAGGGTTTAGAAAAAGCGACGGTTGAAAAAGGGAGGTACAGGGTTAATAGAAACAACCTGATAGAAGGTTATGATGCGATTTATGCTATAGGTGATGTTTCAATTATGTATACTGATGCTTTTCCCAATGGACTGCCCATGTTAGCTCCGGTAGCAAATCAACAAGGCAATTTCTTAGCAAAAAACCTTATACGCCTAAAGCAAAACAAGTCAATCGAGGAGTTTGAATACTTTGATAAAGGAGTAATGGCTACTGTTGGGAGAAATCGAGCAGTAGTTGATTTAGAAAAAGTGAAGTTCAAAGGAACATTTGCTTGGTTTATTTGGATGTTTGTTCACTTACTAACTTTAGTAGGATTTAGAAATATGGTAGTTACTTTTTTTAACTGGTCCTACAACTATCTAAACTTTGATAAAGGGGTACGACTAATTATTCGAAAATTTGAACGATAAACTACTCTTTGAGTAAATTTTTGATGTCCTTATTGTCCCCGTAAATTACCATGATATCATTTTCTTCAAGCACCGTTTTGGGAGATGCTACACCTTGGACTTCATCAACATCTCTGTTTACACCAAGGACGTTTGTTTTTTCTATACGTTTAATAGTGGTGAGAACAACTAAGTTGTGTTTTTTTCTAAACCCTACTTCTTGTAGCGTTTGTCCAGCATATTTTTTAGGAACATTTACTTCGACAATACTGTATTGACCGCTTAACTCAAAGGAATCTACTACGCCTTTTAAAACCAATTTTTTAGCCCATCTTTCTGCAGCTTCTTCTTGTGGATGAACAACATCGTCTACTCCGATCGCTTCTAATATAGTTTCATGTAAGGGAGTAATGGCTCTGCTGATTAAGCGCTTCACCTTTAGCTTTTTGAGCACTGCAGTGGTCATAATGTTAGCTCCACTATCCTCACCAATTGCAACAATCACAACATCTGTGTCTTTTAAGGGTAATCCTGAAACGGTAAACTGATCGGTAGAGTCGAGGCAAACGGTATGTGAAATAGATTCTTTGAGCGAATCCACCTTATCCATATTATGGTCTACGCCAATAACTTCATTGCCTTGCTCAGTAAGTTTTTTGCTAAGTGAAGATCCAAAGCTTCCTAATCCGATGACTATATATTTCATGTTGTAAAATTAGTTGATTAAGATTTCCTCTTTTGAATAACGGTAATTTTTATACTTTTCTTTATTGACTAGCGCAATTAAAATACTCAACATACTTACTCGGCCAATAAACATTACCGCTATAATAATGAATTTACTGGAAGTGGAAAGCTGGGAAGTGATTCCAACGCTTAAACCAACTGTGCTATAGGCGGAAAAACACTCAAATGCAATTCCTAGCATATCTTTTTCAGCGTCTAGATAAGATATTAAAAAGGTGGCTGTTCCTATCACGACCAATGAAAGGGAAATTATTGCAAATGAACGTCGAACAGAAATATCAGCAATTTCTCTTCGAAAGATTTCAATTCTATTCTTTCCTCTGGCTAAGCTCCAAAAATTTAGGGTTGCAATAGCAAAAGTGCTTGTTTTTATTCCCCCTCCAGTGGAAGCTGGTGATGCACCTACCCACATTAATAACAATACTAACATAAGAGTAGATAATCGTAAGGAGGAAATATCGACTGTATTAAAGCCAGCTGTTCGCGGAGTGGCTGCTCCAAATAAGGCCGTTATTACCTTTCCGAAAGGACTGTGTTCAGCTAGGCTGTTTTCGTATTCAAAGAAATAGAATACCATTCCTCCAATAACAAGTAAAGTGAAGGTTGTAATTAGGGTAATTCGAGAGCTTAGATTAACTACCCAAGGTTGCACTATATTATCTCTCCTTAAGTTAAAAAGATAGGGGATGAGTCGCTTTATAATCAAGTATTTAATATAATTGAAAAGATTAAAGACAATAGGAAAGCCCAAGCCTCCGAATATAAAAAGCACCATAATTATACTCTGTAAGCTATAATTAAAACGAAAGTCGCTAGCAAATAGGCTTTCACTCAAAGTGGAGAATCCAGCGTTACAAAAAGCAGAAACGGAATGAAAAATGGAGAAAAAACTACGATCTGAAAAAGTGGCAATTACTTCACTTGAGAGACTAGAAAATATAATTATAGCACCTAAAGCTTCTATTATAAAAGTGATTATAATAATATTTTTCAGAGTGGAAAAAACTTCGCCAATTTTATCAGAACTTGTTAAGTCACCAATCATGACAGTACTTTCATAAGAGCTACCACCTCTAAAAAAATAACTAAAAAAACTTGCAAAAGTCATAATTCCAATTCCTCCTAATTGAATGAGTACCAAAATAATACATTGTCCAAAGAAAGTGAAGTAAGTACCAGTGTCTACAACTACTAAGCCCGTTACACAAACAGCACTAGTCGATGTAAAAAGTGCATCGATAAAACCAATTTCTTCATTAGTGGCATTGGGCAGCTTTAATAAAAAAGCACCAAAAACTATGATAGCTAAAAAACTCAAAATGAATATTTGAGCTGGGTTCAAATACGTCTTTTTTAGGTTGAGTTTTAATGCAGAAAATTCACGAATAAAAACTAAAAAGAGTGCTCCATAATTCCATGCGTTTGAATTCAAGAACTTAAACCACGGAAAAATACTGAGGTCATCAATGATAATAATAGTAAAGAGTAGGAGACTGAAAATATCGAAAAACAAGGCTTTTAAAGGAGGCTTCTCCGTCTTTTTTAAGTAGCGTGCAATAGTGGAAATTATTCCTACAAGTAATGTGGAAGTATAGAAATAATTTAAGAATAATGCAGTCTTATCATCTTGGTTATAACCAAAGTCGTAAAAAACTAATAAGACAGCAATAAAGCTAACTAGGAGTGGGCTAAGACGCAATCTGTTGTAAACTAATTTTTTCGAAATAAACTGGCTCAAAGTAGGTTTTCTGCACTTAATTTTATGGTACAATGTTAGGACTTTCTAATAAAAGAATACACTCCAAGCTTCAAACAGTATAGTCTGTTTTTTAATCATTTGCAGACAAGATTAAATGAAAAAGCCCTAAAATCTCTAATGATTTTAGGGCTCTAATAGAAAGTATTAAATTTAACTGGTTGCGCCCACTTTAAATTTTACTGTAAAATTATCATAAATAGCTTTATCACCTAGGTCGTCAAAAAATGAACCTGAACCGTATCTAATTCCAAATTTAGTTCTATCAATTTCTACTTCTCCAACTGCTACCACTTTATCTTCTTCCATTTTTATAGTCGCAGGGATTTCTACTTTTTCTGTGTGGCCTTTGATAGTTAGATCTGCCATAATTATGTAGTTCTCTCCTTCAACTTTTTTCGTACTATTAATTTTTAAAGTTGCAGTCGGATGATTTTCAACCCCAAAAAAATCATCAGAATTCAAGTGACCTGCAAGCTTTGCATTTGTTTCAGGATCTTTGATATCAGTAATGATTATACTTGACATGTCAATTACAAGCATGCCATTACTAAGGTTGCCATCTTCTACATTAATTAAACCTTCCTTAACTTTAATAGTTCCTTCATGTTGACCGGTAACTTTCTTACCTATCCATTCTATGGAACTAATTTTATTATTTACTTTTAACTCTTTGGCTTTTGTTCCGCCAGCATACATTGCTGTAGTAATCAACAACATTGATGCAATACTCAATACTTTTTTCATTTTTATTTGATTTTAAAATTATACGACAAATATATGTATATACATCAAATGTTTATACATGTAAATATTTTTTTAACATTTTTCTTTATTCCTCATGGAAATTAACAAGGAAGTGGTAAAAAAGATCATTCACATTGATATGGATGCGTTTTATGCATCGATAGAACAACTAGATAATCCTGATTTAAAAGGTAAACCACTAGCAGTTGGTGGCTCGAGGGAAAGAGGGGTAGTGGCAGCTGCAAGTTATGAAGCTCGAAAGTTTGGAGTGCATTCAGCTTTAGCCTCAAGTATTGCAGCAAGGCGCTGTCCTGAGTTAATTTTTGTAAAACCACGCTTTGACCGATACCGAGAAATATCTCAGCATATAATGGAGATTTTTAGGCGTTATACTGACTTGGTTGAACCACTTTCCTTAGATGAAGCTTACTTGGATGTTACCTATAATAAACAAGGGTACCAATCGGCTATTAAAATTGCCCTGTTAATTCGTCTACAAATAGCAGACGAAATCGGCTTAACCGCCTCTGCAGGAGTTTCTTTTAATAAGTTTTTAGCAAAAACGGCATCAGACATCAACAAACCAAATGGATTGACAGTAATACTTCCTGAAGATGCAACAGCCTTTATTGAAAGATTGCCGATTGAAAAGTTTCATGGTATTGGAAAGGTTACTGCAAAAAAAATGCATGAATCAGGTGTTTTTTTTGGAAAAGACCTTATGCTGCTTGGAAGAGCCGAATTGATGAACCGGTATGGCAAAGCAGGAAAACACTTTTATAATATTGTTACCTCTAATGATCAACGAGAAGTAAAACCTAATCGAATTCGTAAGTCGATAGGTGCTGAAAGTACATTTTCTGAAGACTTAACAACTAAGGAGAATTTTATTGAAGCGTTAAGAAAGATACATGAAAAAGTCATTCAACGCCTTGTAAAAAGCGGTCGAAAGGGGAGGACCATCACTTTAAAAATTAAATATTTTGATTTCATTCAAAAAACACGCTCCCTCACCCTTGATAACTACACTAATTCTTCAGATAAGATATGGGAGATAGTTCTTCAGCTATTAGAAGATCCTATTCTGCCAGAAAAAGGTGTTCGACTATTTGGAATTACGATTTCTAACTTAGATATAAAAGACACTGAAGAAAAGGGGCAGCTAACCTTAGAATTTTAAGAGCTTAAAACTTGTTTATTTAAATTATATTGAAAGTTATGGAGAGCTTAAATACGTCCAATCAATTTTACACTTTGATAGCAGAATTTTACAAGGCAAAGGAATTTTATTCTTTTCTGCAAGAGCAAAAATATAATTTATTCGAGCTTGATTATGGGAACAAATATTAAGTTGAAGTGCCTCAAAGTTGAGTCAAAGCAGGATTTTGCTGTAGAACTCCAATAACACAAGAAAAACAAAGAAATAGTTTTTAATTTGGGAGAAAATATAAGCGAGTTCAAACTCAGTAAATAAAACAGATGATATCATTTAAATCTGCCTCCTATTGGGAAAAAGAATCATTCCTAAGCCATGTTGATTATTTAATTATTGGCTCTGGTATTGTTGGTCTTTCAACAGCAATCCATTTAAAGCTAAAAGCTCCAAATAAAAAGGTCCTAGTGCTTGAAAGAGGCTACCTTCCTTCTGGTGCAAGCACTAAGAATGCCGGATTTGCATGCATTGGAAGCGCATCTGAACTCTTAGATGATTTAAACCACAATTCCTCTGAAGTAGTAGTTAGAACCTTACATAAACGTTGGAAAGGATTGTTGTATTTAAGAGAACTTCTTGGAGATAAACCTATGGAGTTTTTAAAACTAGGATCAAATGAATTATTCACCGCTAAAGAAAAGCTTGCTTTTGAAAATTGCACTGAAAGACTCGATTGGCTCAATTCTGAACTTAAAAGAATCACTGATTTACCAAACATTTACCAAATAAATAATCGTGTAATTAAAGAAAGCAATTTCTCTGGTTTTAAATATGCAATAAGTAACAAAGCTGAAGGGCAATTAAATACAGGGAAAATGATGCAATTGTTAATCCAAAAAGCCCATAGCTTAGGGGTCATCATTTTAAATAATATTAATGTTGAAAAAGTGGATAAAAAAGAAGTCTACACAAAACTTGGTAAGATATTTTTTAAGAAATTAGGAATTTGTAACAATGGTTTTGCAAGTCAATTTTTAAAGGATGAAGATGTAAGAGCTGTTAGAGCTCAAATAATAGTGACATCTCCTATATCAAACCTTTCAGTAAATGGGATATTCCATTTCGATAAAGGCTATTATTATTTTAGAAATATTGGAAATAGAGTTTTATTAGGAGGAGGAAGAAACTTAGCTTTTAAAGCTGAAGAGACAGATGAACAAAATACTTCTGATCAAATTATTAATCATTTAAGTTTCCTGCTTGAAACCAAAGTTTTGCCTAAAAAGGGGTTTACTATTGATCATCAATGGGCAGGGACGATGGGCGTCGGGGAAAAGAAAGAACCAATTGTAAAAAAAATAAATGAGACACATTACTGTGCTGTTCGCTTAGGAGGAATGGGAGTGGCTATTGGGTCTTTAGTTGGTAAAGAATTATCTGAACTAATGCTGCAATAGTTGGTTTTAAGTTGGCGTTGAAAAATACTAGAACAAAAATTAATCATTCAATGACTAACCATTGTTTCTAACGATTGAAAACTATAATTTTGGAAACCTTAAAGTAGACATCAAAAGAAAAAATATATGAGTGTTTTAGTCAATAAGAATTCAAAAGTAATCGTGCAAGGTTTTACAGGAAGCGAAGGTACTTTTCATGCGGAGCAAATGATTGAATATGGAACCAATGTAGTAGGTGGTGTAACTCCTGGTAAAGGTGGTCAACAACATTTGGGTCGACCTGTATTTAATACAGTTGCTGAATCTGTAGAAAAAGCCGGTGCTGATGTTTCTGTGATTTTTGTTCCGCCACCATTTGCAGCAGATGCTATTATGGAATCTGCTGACGCAGGTATAAAGGTAATCATTTGCATTACTGAAGGTATTCCAACACGTGATATGATTAATGTGAAAGAATACTTATCAGATAGAGATTGTCGACTAGTTGGGCCAAATTGCCCAGGTGTTATTACACCAGGTGAAGCTAAAGTGGGTATTATGCCAGGCTTTATTCATAATCCAGGTAGAATTGGGATTGTTTCTCGATCAGGTACCTTAACTTACGAGGCAGTTGATCAAGTTACGAAAGCTGGAATGGGGCAATCAACATGTATTGGAATTGGTGGTGATCCAATTATTGGGACCACTACAAAAGATGCTGTTGAACTGTTGATGAACGATCCTGAGACGGATGGAATCATAATGATTGGTGAGATAGGTGGTTCTATGGAAGCTGACGCAGCGCATTGGATCAAAGAAAATGGAACTAAGCCAGTTGTTGGATTTATCGCTGGACAAACTGCTCCTGCAGGAAGAACAATGGGACATGCTGGGGCAATAATTGGTGGAGCAGATGATACTGCTGAAGCCAAAATGAAGATTATGAGAGATTGTGGAATTACTGTTGTAGAATCTCCAGCTGTTATTGGTAAAACAATGGCAGAACAAATGGGTGTAACAGCTTAATTGTTGTTTAAATAAAATTTAAAAGCCGCATTTTGCGGCTTTTTTTTTTGAACTAATTTATAGTATCCAATAAATATTGGTTAACAATAGCCTGCTATTTTATAAGTTAGCACTCCAACCCATTCATGGATTAATTGATACCAGTCTGAAAGTATTGACGCCTTTGGAAGTAGCAATTCATCGGGGTATATTGTTCTACTCTCTGCTCGATCTACCGAAAACGGAATCACATCTAAGCCTTGTTTGTTAAAGCACAGCAGTGACCGTTTCATGTGTATAGCTGAAGTAGAAAGCAGGACCGTTTTGAGGTTTTTATTTTTCTTTATTAGTTCAGTTGAATACTTTGCATTCTCATAGGTATTTCTAGATTTTGTTTCTTTTAATATATCACGTGAATTTACCCCAATAGAAATGAGATAATTACTCAAAACATCAGCCTCAAGCTCTTCCTTTAGAAGGCTTCCTGAACCTCCTGAAATTAATATTTTTCGCACTCTGCCTTCAAAATAGAGCGGTAATAGATTTAAAATTCGGTCTGCACTTTCATGAAATTCTATTTCACCAGATCGCATGTTTGTTTTTAACATTCCTCCTAAAACAATAGCAACATCTGCAGTATCTTTTTCAGAAAAAAGATTCATTGTTTCAACTTCCCATGCTCGCTCAATTTCGTGGTATAGAAAAGGGTTAGAAAAAATAACTAGGGTTAGCAATGCACCAAAGAGAAAGCGTTTGCTGTTCTTGCTTGACTTACTGAGAATACTAAATAATAAAAGCAATACAATCCATACAATTGGTTGCATGAAAAAATAAATCACTTTTGAAAGGTAGAAAAACAATTAGCTGAGGTTTGAGGTCAAATGTATTGCATTTTTTATACAATCACTTACTGAAATTCCATTGTAATAATTCCCCAGTAAATGAAAGTTCGGATGATCTGCTTCAAAAGCCTTTAATGCTCTATCCACTTTAGAATAGCCTAATTCATATTGTGGAATTCCATTGTTCCATCTTGTAATTCTAGTAAAAATGGGCTCTGACTTTAAGTCCAAAACTGACGTTAATGAACTTATTATTTCTTGCTTTATTTCTTCATCAGATTTGTAGATCAATTCAGGGTACCTACTTCCTCCGCAAATTACAGTGATTAGTTCTTTAGTAGGGTCATCAGAAGTATGTGGAAAAAATCGACTATTGAATAAAACGCCTAAGAAAGGAACTTTTTCAGCTTTTCTGCTCAAAATTCCAAAAGCAGAGGTGTTGAACCCTACATCCTTTTTTGAAAACCCCAAATGCAACACCACTGCATTCGTGTAATGGATGTTTTGAAGGTGATTTGAAAGCTCTGGAGCTTCAAGATGAGCTACCTCTGCCAAAGAAAAGGAGGGAAGGCTAGAAATTACTGAATCCACAGTTATTTGCTTTTCCAAGTCATTTTCAAGATAGCTAATAGAGTATTGCTCATTTATTTTTTTTATTGCTGAGACTCTAGTGTTTGTTTTTACTTCATTTGTTAAAGGCTTCTCTAGCGCATCAATTAAATCTTGCAATCCATTTTTAAATGAAAATACTTTTTGTTTTGGTAATCCCGCCGCATCATTAATTAGCTTTTTGGCCTTCATTTTTTTCATCATGCCTTTAACTACACTGCCATGTTCTAGCTCTGCTTCTTTCAAAATAGAAAGCGTGTAGTCAATGCTCATTTTTTCTGGATCACCAGCATAAATTCCAGTAACGAAGGGAGTAATAAAGTCATCAAATATTTGGGTTCCAAACCTTCTTCTTGAAAAGTCGGCTAGACTTTCTTCTTTCCCATCATTTTTAGCAGTGACAGTAGGCTCTTTTAAGATTGAAAAGAGGGTTTTAAAACTAAATAGTTTGGATTTTATAGCCGTTTTAAAGCTATTTGGGATAGCTTCAATTTTACCATTTTTAAGCACAAAGCGGCTTTTTATAGCTATTTCATCTGGAAAAATTAGAGAATCCCACAATCCTAAATCTTCAATCAAGGATTTGATTTCAGCATTATTGATCAATACAGTATTGGGACCACTTTCACAGGTAAATCCTGCCTCTCTAAAGCTACCGACTTTTCCACCTAAGCGGTTGGATGCTTCTAGTAAAATAAATGGAATTTCTTGCTTTTTGAGCTGATATGCTGCAGTTAAACCACTTATTCCCCCGCCAAGAATAGCTATCATATGGTCATTGAAAAAAGTTGAGTAGAAGGCTTTTTACGCATTAAACGAACATCAAAAGCCATACATATATTTCGCACAAATGGCTTTCCTTTTTCCGTAACAACCAGACCTTGAGGATTGAGTTCAATTAAACCATCTTGTTCGATTTCCTCTAGGCGTTTGATTGATTCTAAAATAATAGGATCAGTTAAATCATGTAAACTCCATGTTGTTTCAAAATGGCACATAATGTTTAAAATGTGCTTTCTTATGGTTAAGTCCTCTTCTGTAAGCAAGTGACCCTTGAAAATAGGAATTCGATTTTCTTTTAAGATATCGTAATACTCTTCAGTTGTTTTTACGTTTTGTGCAAAGCCATACCAGCTATCGCTGATACTAGAAACACCTAAACCAACCATTAATTGTGTTTTAGAGGCGGTATAACCCATAAAATTTCGATGCAACTCCTTTTTTTGCAATGATTTGTACATGCTGTCTTTTTCCAAAGCAAAATGATCCATACCAATTTCTTTGTATCCGGCTTTCAGTAACAACTCATAACCTAACTCATAAAGTGCTCTCTTTTCTTCACTTTTTGGCAAATCATTTTCATCAAATCCACGTTGACCATTACCTTTTATCCATGGTACATGTGCATAGCTATAAAAAGCAATTCGCTCAGGCATTAACTCTTTTACTTTTTCAATAGTGAACTCAATGCTTTCTTTAGTTTGATGAGGTAATCCATAAACTAAATCAAAGCTCACCGAGTCATAACCAGAGGCACGACTTTCTTCAGTTACTTTTCTAACATTTTCAAAGGGTTGAACACGATTTATAGTTTGCTGTACTTTCAAATCTAAGTCCTGAACTCCATAGCTGGCGCGCTCAAAACCATGCTTGTTCATTATTTTTAGGTGCTCAATTTTTGTATTATTAGGATGGCCCTCAAAACTGTAAGAATGATTTTTTGGAACAATAGCCTTACTTAATATACCCGTTAACAAGCGGTCTAAACTCTCAGGGCTAAAAAATGTTGGGGTGCCTCCACCAAAGTGAAGCTCACTAATAATAGGCTTTTCGTTGAATAAATCTAAGTAGAGGCTCCACTCTTTGAGTAATGCATCAATATAAGGGTCTTCAACAGCATGGTTTTTTGTAATGCGTTTGTTGCAGCCACAAAAGGTGCACAAGCTTTCGCAAAAAGGAAGATGAATGTAAAGGCTAATGCCTTCTTCTGCATTACTTTCAATGAAAGATTTTTTGACGCTATTGATCCAATCTTCGAATTTTATACCACTCACGTCCCAATATGGAACTGTCGGATAAGAAGTATATCTTGGCCCAGGAATATTGTATTTTGAAATTAAACTTTGCACGCCGCAAAGGTACTTAAGAGGAAGGGTTAAATAAAACACTTTAGAGCTTAATTAACAATGAATGTAAAAGGAAAATTAGTTGATAATAAGGGCCGCTGTGAGCACTACCACAGTGAAATAGACACCATAAATATTAAGTTTAAGTGCTGTCAAAAATTTTATGCGTGTATTTATTGTCATCAGGAAGCCGAAAACCATGATGTAAGTGTTTGGTTATGTTCGGAATATGATCAAAAGGCGGTACATTGCGGTATTTGTAATCACTTGATGTCAATTAATGAGTACATGGAAAATCAATCCTGTATATCATGCAAGCAGCCTTTTAACCCTAACTGTGCAAAGCATTTTAGCTATTATTTTGAAATATAAATTAAGCTATTGATAATGAGTTGGGTATTTGTTAATTTAGGTGGCTGTTTATGAAAGTAGAAACTCGGATATCATTTATTGAAAAATTGAATAATGGCATTATTCGAGTTGAAATCAAACCAGATATTCAACTTGAACCTGAAGATTTAGATGAAAATTTCATCACTTATACTCAAAAACTCAAAATAAAGCATGGTCTTTTTTTATTAGTATTTAAGCCGGGGGGTGAGTCAAATATGGAAGCTCGATTAAAGTATGCGAGTGCTGAAAGATTCAAAATTAAAAAGGCAGAAGCCATAGTAATTGAAACCTTGGCGCATCGATTAGGAGCTAATTTTTACAAGAAGATGTTTAAGCCGACTCATCCTGTTAAAGTTTTCATAAAGGAGCAGGAAGCTATAGATTGGCTGCTCTTGATTTAACCTTTATCAAGCTGCTAATCGTTTTTTCCCTTAGAAGCTTCAAAAAGCTTAGTTATTAATTGTTAGATTTCATTTTATCATTACTTTGATTTAAGAATTAATGGTGTAAAAAATGAAATTGCATGAAATAAAATTCAAATTTGCCTTAACATTGCAATGATGTTTCAAAGGTATATTACCATTTTATTTTTCCTTTCTTTGATCTCGTGCCAACCAGAACCACGTTATGAAGGAAAAGCTATTTTTCGCTTCAATATGCCTGAAGGGGTGACCTCATTAGATCCTGCTTTTGCTCGAAGTTTAGATAATGTAACCGCAGTAAATCAACTGTTTAATGGATTAGTTCAATTGGATGATGCATTAAACGTTATTCCTTGCATTGCCAAAAGTTGGGAAGTTGATTCGACCGGTAAACGGTATCGTTTCAATCTGAGAACAGATGTCTTCTTTCATAAAAATTCCGTTTTTGGAGCAGACTCTACACGAGCAGTAATTGCCGATGATATTATCTATTCATTTAATCGCTTGATAGATGAATCCATATTGTCTCCTGGGAAGTGGGTAATGAACAAGATAGCTCGAAAGAAAGATGGAAAATTGAATATAATAGCGGTAAACGACAGTACTATAGACATTTATTTAATACAGGAGTTTCCCCCTTTTTTAGGCATTTTAAGCATGCAATATTGTGCAATTGTTGCTCGTGAGGCAGTTGATTTTTACGCACAGGATTTTCGTCAAAATCCGGTTGGTACAGGGCCCTTTAAGTTCAAGTACTGGAGTGAAAACAGCAAACTGATTTACCTCAAAAATGAGAATTATTTTGAAAGAGATGCAGAAGGGAATCAGCTTCCTTATTTAGAAGCTGTTTCTATAAGTTTTATAAAAGATCAAGAGATTGCGTTTCTAAAGTTTCTAAAGCATGAGATTGATTATCTATCGGGTTTGAAAGGCAGCTATAAAGATGAATTGCTAAACAGTAGGGGAGAGTTAAACCCAAAATATGATAAGCAAGTGGTGTTTGAAAAAAGCCCTTACTTGAATACAGAATACCTTGGTTTCTATGTAGATGCTTCACAAGCAGGAATGGAACAAGTCAAGCAGAAAGCACTAAGGAAAGCAATTAATTATGGCTTTGAGCGAGTAAAAATGTTGAATTACTTGCGCAATGGAATTGGTTTCCCTGCAAATAGCGGATTTATACCGAAGGGATTGCCTGGTTTTAAAATGAACCATAAAAAAGGATACTCTTTCCAGCCTGACTCTGTGGTAGCTCTTTTGATAAGAGCAGGCTATCCAAATGGAGATGGATTAAAACCAATTGTGTTGAGCACATCTGCTGAATATCTTGATATTTGTGAATACCTGCAAAGTCAATTGGCAGATTTTGGAATACCTATTGAAGTTTCCGTTAATCAAGCTGCAACTAACAATGAAATGATTGCGAATGGGCAATTAGAATTTTTTAGAAAATCATGGGTGGCAGATTACCCTGACGCAGAAAACTATCTTTCATTATTCAGGACTAAAAATTTCTCACCTAACGGTCCTAATTATACCCACTTTACTTCAAGTTATTACGACTCTTTATACAATAGAGCTATGGGTGAAACCAATGATTCCATCAGGTTTTCATTGTATGGTAAAATGGATAGTATCATTATTGAAGAAGCGCCGATAGTTCCTCTTTTTTATGATGAAGTGGTACGCTTTAGATTGCCGTCAATTTCTGGTATTGGCGTGAACCCAATGAACCTTTTGGTGTTAAAGTATGCAAGAAAATCAGTGCAAAATTAAAGCTTGGTTGTAACATGCAGGATAATAATGAAGAGAGGAAGTTTAGAAGATTAAGTCGACTGGTATTAGTAGCCTTGAGCTTACTGATGGTTTTTCTAGGCTATCGTGCTACAAAACTCCAATTTGATTATGACTTCGAGAAATTCTTTCCACAAGAGGACGACGACCTAGTTTTTTACAAGGAATATCGAAATACCTTTGAAAACGACAATGATTTCATCCTAATTGGAATCAAAAATGAAAAAGGCATTTTTAAACAAGCCTTTCTAAATGAAGTAGAAGCTTTTTCAGAAGAACTGAGAGACTTGCCTCATTTGAGAGAGGTGATTTCTCCTTTAGAAATGAAGTATTTTGAAATAGGTTCAATGGGCATTGGCTTTAATCAAAAGGCATATTTTCATCCCAATGTCCCCTCCTTGTATCGGGAAGACTCCCTTCGTTTATCAAATAACCAAGAGCCCATTGCAGAAATGCTCTCAATGGAAAATAGCTCCATAATTTTAGTAGTAAAGAATATTCAATTTCCAACTAAGGAGGAGTCTGATGAAATTGCTACTGAGCTGCAAAACTTGGTCGACCAGCAGACTTTTGATGAAGTACACACCTTGGGTAAAATAATGGGTCAAAAAACATATATCGAAGTATTAAAAGTGGAGTTTTTAACCTTCATGTTGATTTCAATTTTTGTCTTAGTTGTTTTCTTAATCATAGCCTACAGAGCTGCTTGGGGAGTATTGATTCCACTGGCAACTGTTTTATTAGCAGTAATTGGTAGTCTTGGGTTTATGGAGTTAAGTGGTACTCCCTTAAACATGATGACTACGCTATTGCCGGTAATTATGCTGGTGGTCGGCATGTCCGATGTTGTTCATTTGGTTTCTAAGTACTTGGAAGAAATTCGAATGAAGCACGATAAGTTAACGGCCATAAAAAACATGCTTAAAAAGGTTGGTGTTGCTACATTGCTTACTTCGTTAACTACAGCATTGGGCTTTATAACACTTATTGGGGTGAATATGGAACCTATTCAAGATTTTGGGCTCTTCACTGCAGTAGGGGTATTGTTGGCTTTTGTGCTTTCTATTCTCTTTATTCCAGCCATCTTTATGTTGATAAGAACCCCAAAAATTGTCAATGATAAACGAATAAATAGTGGATGGGAGAGAGGATTAGGGAAGCTATTTTTAGGACTATGTAGAAATCGTAAGAAAGTATTAATTGGATATGGATTACTCACGATAGTCCTCTTAATAGGAGCATCAAAAATAAAATTTGATTATTATTTGATGCAAGATTTAGAAGAAGACCAACCTTTGATGAAAGACTTAAGGTATTTTCAAAAACAATTTGGGGGCATTCGACCCTTCGAAATGGCAATTATTCCACAGGAAGGATACAAGATTTCAGATTTTGAAGTGATGCAAGAGGTAGAAAAAATGACTGCATACCTCGATTCAACCTATGGTGTAAATCAGATGGTTTCACCAGCCTTACCCTACAAATATCTAAACAAAACCCTTAGAAATGGAAGACCCGAGTATTATACGATACCAGATAACAAAAAACGCTATGAATTTTTAAAGGATAAAATAGCCCCTTTTAAAGATAAAATGATTGACGGACAATTGTTTGCAAAAGATGAAAAATTGGGTCGAATAAATGGAAGAATGATTGATCCTGGCAGCAGAACCATGTTGCAACGAAATGAAATAATGGAAGCCTTTATTTCATCAAGCATAAACACTGAAGTTGTTCAATTTAAATTAACGGGTACTCCTGCTATCATCGATGAGAGTGGTCGTTATGTTTCTCGAAATATCGTTTTAGGTTTATTAGTCGCATTTGCCATTATAGCCTTATCAATGGGTATTTTATTTAAGTCTATAAAGATTGCCTTCCTTTCTTTAGTGCCTAATATCTTCCCCATTTTATTAACTGCTGGATTTATTGGTTTTGCAGGAATCGACTTAAACATGTCTACAGCCATTGTATTTACTATCGCTTTTGGGATTGCTGTGGACGATACCATTCATTTTTTGAGTCGTTACCGACAAGAGTTAAGCGGTGGCAGTAGCAATTTGATGGGCTTAAGGAGAACTTTTATTTCTACCGGTAAAGCCATTTTAATTACAACTATAATCTTACTTGGAGGTTTTGGTAGCTTAGTTTTCTCTGACTTCCTCAGTACCTTTTACATAGGGCTATTTGTTTGTATGACCTTAATATCTGCAGTGATTACTGATCTTTCTTTACTGCCCATGTTGTTATTGGCCAACAAGAAAAATAAATAGCATCTTAAGAGTCACTTTTTTTGTTTAAAACATACATGGCTATTAGCCAGATGGCAAAACCGACAACAGCTGCAATTTTTGCAACTTTTTCGCTAAAAAATAAATAGCTCATGCCAATTGCGCCAAAAAGTATAAGCGCAATAATACCTTTTTGCTGGTCTTTTTTATACATCTTGCTAAAATAGCAAAACTGCTATCCTTTTTATGTTATTTTTGGGATAGATTATGAAATTAAAGAAGCCATTTTATGCGTTTCTTTTATCCATTTTATAGTTTTAACGGAAAAACTTTGAATGATTTTAATTCAATTATTGGTCGGAGCAGTTTAAACTGACTATTATGCTTGAAGAAACTTGTAAAGAATGAACATTATACTCTTTGATGATTATCGTAGTGATTTATTACCATTTACTTATACACGGCCAGTTGCTGAAATTAGGTGTGGGATTTTAACCCTCACAGAAAAGTGGGAAAAGAGAATTCCTGAGGCTATTTTTTCTTTCTTAACAGAAGATTACTTATCTGAAAAATATAAGTCAAGCTTTGGGTTCAACAATATTTATTTAAATGGGGCATTACTTTCTAATGATGATTTAGTTAGTAAAATACATCAATTACAAGATAAGCAGTGCTTAATCGACAAAAGCAACAATCAAATTTTAGCGATAAGATCAAGTGAACAGCTAAAGCAGGAAGATTTAATTTTTTCCAATTTTGAACAAGTTGGATTTGAACCCGATTACCACATCATTAAAAATGTTTGGGACATTTTTTCATTAAATGATAGTGCTATTCGATCTGATTTTGATTTGATTACCAAAGGTAGAACTTCAGCTCCACTAGATGCTACCAATACTCACATTGGAAACCAGTTATTTATTGAAGAAGGAGCTAAAGTACAAGCTGCAATTTTAAATTCAACAACAGGTCCAATTTACATCGGGAAAAATGCTGAAGTGATGGAGGGCACTGTCATTAGAGGGGGACTTGCTCTATGTGAAAGTGCTACACTAAAGTTATCGACTAAGATTTATGGTCCAACGACTGTTGGTCCTCATTCAAAAGTGGGTGGCGAAGTAAAAAATTCGGTAATTTTTGGTTACTCCAACAAAGGACACGATGGATTTTTAGGCAATTCAGTGCTTGGAGAGTGGTGCAATTTGGGTGCTGATACCAATGTGTCGAACCTAAAAAACAACTACGCTTCCATTAAGCTATGGAATTTTGAAAAGGGTGGGTTTAAAGACTCTGGTAAACAGTTTTGTGGTTTAATGATGGGAGACCATTCTAAAAGTGGTATTAATACTATGTTTAATACGGCAACAGTTGTCGGAGTTTCAGCTAATATTTATGGTGGCGGCTTTCCCCGTAACTTTATTCCCTCTTTTGCCTGGGGCGGCTCAGAAAAATGGATGGTTTATCGCTTTGATAAAGCCATGGATGTTGCTGAAAAAGTAATGCAGCGACGAAATGTGACCCTTAATGAAGTGGAGCGGAAGATCTTAAAAGCGGTATTTGACCAAAGCGCGCAGTATCGCAATTTTTAGCTGACAGATAAGCAGTACTTCATTTTGGCACAGCCCTTGAAGAAGTACTATTCGACTTGGAGAAGTCAATAGATTATTTTTTAACTGACAATTTGACTATACAATATATATGAGTTCATTTCAATTTGATCAATTCTCTTTTCAAGGAGAAATTGATGAGGAAACAGAGTTTATTCCATTAATGACGAGTGAGGATGAAGAGGAGATGAATCAGGAAAAAACTCCTGAGCTCCTTTCTATTTTACCTTTACGAAACACAGTGCTTTTTCCGGGAGTAGTTATTCCTATAACGGTTGGGAGAGATAAATCAATTAAATTGATTCAAGATGCCAACAAAGGAGATAAGACAATAGGTGTTATTTCTCAGAAGGATGATACCATCGAAGAGCCCAATCAGGAACAGCTTTTCAAGATAGGAACCATTGCAAGGATTTTGAAAATATTCAGAATGCCTGATGGGAATACCACTGTAATCATACAAGGAAAAAAGCGCTTTAAATTAAAAGAAATCACTGAGTTTGACCCTTACTTAAAGGCAAAAATAGAAGCCTATGAGGTGAATAAGGTGCCTAAAGACAATAAGTTTAAAGCATTAGTTGACTCTATTAAGGATATGGCTTTGCGCATTATTGAGCAATCGCCAAATATTCCTTCTGAAGCATCATTTGCTATAAAGAATATTGAGAGTAATTCATTTTTGATCAATTTCATTGCATCAAATATGAATGCGGCAGTAGAGCAGAAGCAGGCAATTTTAGAAGAAACAAGTCCTCGAAAACGCGCTCAAATGCTCTTGCAATATGTGAGTAAGGAGTTGAAAATGTTGGAGTTGAAGAATGATATTCAGTCTAAAGTTAAAACTGACATTGATCAACAGCAGAAAGAATATTTTTTGAATCAACAAATGAAAATGATTCAAGAAGAATTGGGAGGAAATCCGCAAGATGAAGAGATTGAAGAGTTTAAGAAGCGGGCAAAAAAGAAAAAGTGGAACAAACCTACTCAAGAGCGATTCGAAAAGGAACTAGCAAAAATGCAGCGCATGCATTCTGCTTCAGCGGAATACTCTGTTCAAGTTAATTACATCGAAACACTGTTAGACTTGCCTTGGAAGGACTACTCAAAAGACAAGTTTGATTTAAAACGAGCGAAAAAGATTTTAGATCGTGATCATTTTGGACTAAAAGAAGTAAAAGATAGGATTATAGAGCATCTTGCAGTGTTGAAGTTAAAAGGCAACATGAAGTCTCCAATCTTATGCTTATATGGTCCTCCCGGTGTTGGTAAGACTTCTTTAGGTAAATCAGTTGCGGAGGCCATTGGTAGAAAATATGTGCGGATGTCCCTCGGTGGCTTGCGCGATGAAGCCGAAATAAGAGGACATCGAAAAACTTACATCGGTGCGATGCCCGGTCGGATATTACAAAATTTAAAAAAGTCAAAAACTTCTAACCCAGTTTTTGTTTTAGATGAAATTGATAAGGTAGGGAACGAGTTTCATGGAGACCCTTCATCAGCCTTATTAGAGGTGTTAGATCCGGAACAAAATGAGAACTTTAATGACAATTTTGTGGAGTTGGATTACGATTTATCGAAAATCTTATTCATTGCTACTGCGAATAGCTTAAATACTATCCAGCCGGCACTGCGTGATAGGATGGAAATCATAGAGATTAATGGGTATACTATAGAGGAGAAAGTTCAGATTGCTAAAAAGCATCTAATTCCAAAACTGATTTCTGACAATGGATTGAACAAAAAGCAAATAGTCATTTCCCAAGCGGTAATTGAAAAAGTATGTGATGAATATACGCGAGAATCTGGTGTTCGGAATTTAGAAAAACGCTTGGCAAAGATTGTACGATTTGCTGCTAAATCAATAGCCATGGAAGAAGAGTATGATCCAAAAATTTCAGTCGAGAAGGTGTATGATATTTTAGGGCCGGGCCATTCAAAAGATAAGTATCAAGGAAATGATGTTGCAGGAGTAGTTACCGGTTTGGCATGGACACAAGTTGGAGGTGATATTCTGTTTGTTGAAGTAAGCTTGAGCAAGGGGAAAGGTAAATTTACCCTCACAGGGAACCTTGGTGATGTAATGAAAGAAAGCGCCGCTATTGCCTTAGAATACATCAAGGCACACTCTGATGAGTTTGGTATTGATATTGACAGTTTCGAAAAGTGGAATGTACACATTCATGTCCCAGAAGGAGCTACTCCAAAAGATGGTCCTTCAGCGGGAATTACTATGTTAACAGCAATAGCTTCGGCCTTTACTCAACGAAAAGTAAAGAAAAACTTAGCGATGACAGGAGAGATTACCTTGAGAGGTAGAGTGCTGCCAGTGGGTGGAGTGAAAGAGAAGATTTTAGCTGCGAAGCGTGCCGACATCAAAGAAATTATTTTATCAACAGACAATAAGAAAGACATCGATCAAATAGATAAAAGCTATTTAAAAGGCTTGAGTTTTACTTATGTGAATGAGATGAAAGAAGTGATTCAGCATGCTCTCTTAAAAAGCAAAGTAGATAATGCTGTTGAGATTGCTTAATCGATACTAGGGTAAAAATATAAAGGCTTGAACTATGGTTCAGGCCTTTTGTTTTGGAATTCGATTCTGAGATATTGCTTTTTGAGCGGTTGCCTTAAAAGCTCCCACTTTAAATAATCTCAATTTGAGGTGCTTAGTTTTTCTTCCTTGCACTCGGGCACGCCATTTTTTCCAGTTGCGAAGCTTCATTTCACGCTTCATCAATTGAATTACCTCTTTTTCTGTCAATCCAAATTGAAACTCAATAGCTTCAAACGGGGTCCGATCTTCCCAGGCCATTGAGATAATACGATCTAATTCTCTTTCAGTAAAATCTCTATTCATGTTAGAGTAACATCAAATTTAATGAGTTGTTTTATGTTTTGAGTTTAAGTATTTTTTTAAGGAAATATTGGAGAAAAGAAATTTCTAATCCATAGCTTTACTTTTAGATTCTTTTGAACTTATCTAGTTATTTCGTCATCTCATGCATCAAATACTTCCAACCAGCTATTTCGGTTCAATTTTTCAGTTTGCACTAATTGTACAACATAAAAATTACCAAGTTGATGCTTATGAACATTTTATTAAGCAGTCTTATCGAAACCGTTGTGAAATAGCCGGAGCAAATGGCAGCTTGAAATTAATTGTGCCATTGGAAAAGTGGAAGAATCATTGTCAAACTAGAGATATTAAGATAAGTCATGATGAAAATTGGCAAATTCAGCATTGGCGATCGATAGAATCTGCTTATCGTACTTCGCCCTATTTCGAATTTTATGAAGATGACTTAAAACCGCTTTTCTTCTTGGAAGAAAGCCACCTATTGGAATACAATCTACAAGTTGAAGCTGAACTTAAGGCCTTGTTGCAAATTGGTACCGAACAGCAACTGACTGAATCTTACGAAGCAAGTTCTCCAGATTGGCGGACAATTATTCATCCAAAGAATAATAAACTATTAGAAAAAGTTGACTTCCCAAATTATATTCAAGTGTTTGAAAGTAAATTTGGATTCATTCCTAATTTAAGTATACTCGATTTAATATTTAATTTAGGACCTAACAGCAAAAATTACCTAGAAAACATTAGTTTAGAAGCATGGCAAAAAAAATAGACATCGAAGAAAGTAAAAATGACGATAGCATTCGCTTGCTGATTTCCGAGTTAAAGCAGAAGCAAGAAAAAATCAACCTTGGTGGCGGAAAATCGAAAATTGAAAAGCAACACAAAAAAGGCAAGTTAACTGCTCGTGAACGTATTGATTTTTTGCTGGACAGTAAAAAAAATGTTATTGAAATTGGCTCTTTCGTTGGAGAAGGAATGTATGAAGAATACGGTGGTTGTCCTTCGGGTGGAGTAGTGGTGAAGATTGGCTATGTTTCTGGAAAACTTTGTATTGTTGTAGCCAATGATGCTACAGTAAAAGCTGGCGCGTGGTTTCCAATAACCGCTAAAAAGAACCTAAGAGCACAAGAAATATCAATTGAGAATAAATTACCAATCATCTATCTAGTTGACAGTGCTGGGGTATTCTTGCCCATGCAAGATGAAATTTTTCCCGATAAAGAACACTTTGGAAGAATGTTTCGAAACAATGCGGTGATGTCTTCCATGGGAATCACACAAATTGCCGCAGTAATGGGCAGTTGTGTTGCTGGAGGGGCTTATCTTCCAATTATGAGTGATGAGGCACTTATTGTTGAAAAAACAGGCTCCATCTTTCTAGCTGGTTCTTATTTAGTAAAGGCGGCAATAGGGGAGAGTGTGGATAACGAAACCTTAGGTGGTGCAACCACGCATTGTGAAATTTCAGGGGTAACGGATTATAAAAGTAAAGACGACAAAGACTGTTTGACATCCATAAAAAACATTATGGATAAAATTGGTGCAGCAGAAAATGCAGGATTTAGTCGAAAAAAGTCTCAAAAACCAAAAGTTGAAGAAAAAGCACTATACTCCCAAATTCCGTACGACAGAAACAAGCAATATGATGTAAAAGAGATTATCAACTGCTTAGTGGATAACAGTGAGTTTGAAGAATACAAGGCTTTATTTGGTAAAACCATCGTTTGCGGTTATGCGCGTATCGAAGGCTGGGCAGTGGGAATTGTTGCTAATCAGCGCCAATTAGTGAAGACCAAAAAGGGAGAAACGAGGTTTGGAGGTGTTATTTATTCTGATTCAGCTGATAAAGCAGCACGATTTATCATGAATTGTAACCAAAAGAAAATACCCCTAGTTTTTCTACAAGATGTAACTGGATTTATGGTGGGTTCAAAATCTGAGCATGGTGGCATCATTAAAGATGGCGCAAAAATGGTGAATGCTATGGCGAACTCTGTTGTTCCAAAGTTTACCATTGTGATGGGCAACAGTTATGGTGCAGGAAATTATGCCATGTGCGGAAAAGCCTATGATCCAAGATTAATTGCCGCTTGGCCTACAGCCAATATTGCTGTAATGAGCGGAGCTTCCGCAGCTAAAACGCTATTGCAAATAAAAGTAGCAACATTAGAAGCCAAAGGTGAAAAAATAACTGAAGATGATAAAGCTAAATTCCTAAAAGAAATTACTGACCGATATAATAAACAAACTTCTCCTTATTATGCAGCTGCACGTTTATGGGTTGACAATGTGATTGATCCACTAGACACTCGAACATGGATATCTATGGGCATTGAAGCAGCTAATCAAACACCAATTGAAAAGCCTTACAATGTGGGGGTATTGCAAACTTAATTGAATAGCCATGAGTGCTTATGGACGAATAAATCGAGGTCGGAGACCTATTGGGTATTTTGCCGAGTTCTTAATAATTATTGCAGGCATTACCGTTTCTTTTTTTCTAAATGAATGGAGAGAAACAAAGAAAACCGAGCAAAAGAAAATAAACTTGCTCCAAGAAATTAGCAATGATTTAGTCCGTGACACCACGCTTTTAAGCTATTCAGTTGATTTGTATAAAACCTTACTGGCTTCTCATGACTCCCTTCTTGCGGAGCGAAAGGTTGAATTAGAGCCTGACAGTTTAGATATTTATGTAGATCATATCGTTTCTTATTTTCCTTTTCAGGAGACACAGAACACCTATACGAAAATTTCGAGTGACCCCAACCTCGTCATAAATAAAGGGGACACCTTAATAGAGCGCTTTTTACTCATACACAACCAATTGTATAAATTGGCTCATGAATGGGCTTACATTGAGAAAGACTTTGTACTCAACCAAATGATTCCTTACATAGATCAGCATGCACCTTTTTTATACCCACCTCCTCCTAATAAGTCGTTTAAGGGTGAGGTTTTCTATACACTAAAAAAGGAGGATTCATTCATGAATCTTTTAAAATCAGGCCGTAGTTACAAGTCAGCAATGTTACAAGTAAATCAATCCATTTTAGCACAAGTCGTTCAGTTTAAACAAATGGTAGATGATCGCTTAGCACAAGTAGAGGAGTGACTTATATTATTTTATTTTTAGTTGGAATTTTCGCCTACATTGTTAGTACACTCGCTGGTGGAGGTGGTGCTTTATTATTATTGCCAATTGTAGGGTTTTATTTAAGCCCTTCTGTTGTAGCACCAGTGGTCAACTTGGGAAATATGATTGGCCGCCCTGTGCGTCTTTATCTTTTTTGGAAGGACATACAGTGGAATATAGTGCTTTATTATGTCCCATCTGCCATTTTAGGATCAATAATCGGGGGCTTAATTTTTGTTCAATTAAATGCCGACTGGATTCAAGTGCTATTGGGAGTATTTTTGATAAGCACCGTCTTTCAATACCGTTTTGGTAAAAAGAAAGTGTCCTTTAAAATGCGCAAGCAATATTTTATTCCATTAGGCTTTGGAGTAAGTATAGTTTCTACTTTATTTGGTGCAACGGGGCCTATTCTCAATCCTTTTTACCTGAACATAGGCTTGCTTAAAGAAAAAATGATTGCCACAAAAACGGCTAATTCATTTTTTGCAGGCATTGCCCAATTGGGTACTTATGCTTTTTTAGGAGCACTCCACGGTGAGCTTTGGATGTATGGTTTCGCCATAGGCTTAGGTGCAACAATCGGTAATATTTTCGGAAAGAGAGTGCTGAAAAAAATGAGTGATGAGTTGTTTCGAAAGTTGGTGATCATCCTAATGATGATTAGTGGAGTAGTGATGATTTTAAAGCAAATTATCTAAGGGGTAAATTCAATCAATCGAGTCGTGGCATCATACCCACTTCTGATGTCACCATTCAGCTCTGTTTCCAGCTGCTTATCTTTTCTATAAATCAAGCCAACACCTCTGGCGTACTTTTCCTCTGTAAAAAACTGTTGAATGCGATTAAACTCATCTTCTTGCAATACTGTTACTATCGATGGGTAGTTTTGTTGGTTGATTGTTTCAGCTTGATTAACAGATGTGTAGCTAAATTCCAACTCATCTTTTGTGTTTAATAAATTGCCGTCCCACTCTTTTCCTTTCTCAGGAGGAAAAACCAGTAGGACAGTGGCAATATTGTTGTCTGTTCTTACATAGCGGGTTTTATTTTTGCGACTTGAAAAAACGCGAATTAACTTCCAGTCAATTGAATCATTTGTTCGTTGACTGAGTTCAATTCGATAAGCTTCAGCCCCTGCATCATCTAAAAAGGAACTAACAACCTCTTCTTTCTGTTGGAACGAAATGGTATCACTACTGCTGTTAAAATCATCATAAATAATAGAGTCAATTTGAAAAATACTACTCTGACCAATTGCTATAGGAGCGTAATCATAACCATAATCAATGTCAAATTCTTCATTTTCATCATCTTTGCATGCGAAGAGCATTAAAAAAGTAAAAAGAAGTAAAAATCGATTTTTCAACTGTTAGATAAAATTTAAAGTTAATGCAAAGGTCTCTTTTTTATCATTCCCCCTTTTGTATCTTTTATTGGGTATTGAATAACAAAAGCTTTGGGGTCAATTTTTTCTACCTCCAGCAATACCTTCGATACTTCAAGACGAGTAACCACACAAAATAATATTTCACGATCGGGTTTTAAGTCTCCACTATCTCCATAGCCGCCATCTGATTTAAATACAGTAATTCCTCTTCCAAGTTTTTCAGAAATGGTGTCCTTAATTATTTCGGAGTCTTTAGAAATCATCATTACTCCAATGTACTCCTCAATACCATGAATTATAAAGTCCACAGTTTTAGATGCAGCAAGATAGGTGAGCATGGAGTACATAGCTGTTTCTAGACTTACAATTAATGCAGCCAATCCAAACAAAATAACATTGAACACAGCGATAAAATCACCCACTGTTAAGTTTGATTTTCTGCTCACTGAAATTGCGAGTACCTCTGTTCCATCTATTACGGAGCCTCCTCTAATTGATAAGCCAATTCCCGCTCCAAGGAAAAATCCTCCAAAAACGGCTATGAGCAATTTATCTTCAGTAAGAGAAGGGAACTGAAGAAAATGGACAAGTGCAGCTAAGGCTAAAATCCCGAGACTACTTTTTATCGCAAAAGAAGGAGAAACCTGACGATACCCTAATATGATAAAGGGTAAATTAACCAATACAATTAAAGTTGAAAGTCTCAGGCCAGTTAGGATTTGAAGCAATAATGCAACACCCATTGCACCTCCATCTAAGAAATGATTTGGAAGTAAAAAGCCTTTGAGGCCAATGCTGGCCATTGCGACACCAAGAATAATAAAGAAAAAATCCTTTACGTTTCGGCGGTAAACAATGTTCCTCACAAACTCCTTTTCCTTAAGTTTTAGTAATCGTTTCATAGAGTTTTAGAGGTATAAATTAATTATCTACTTATGAAACCACCACCAATTAGATCATTCCCTTCATAAAACACAGCAGATTGTCCAGGAGCCACTCCTTTTACCTCACTGAAAAAATCGACTTCAATTTCTCCATCAGTATTAATGCTTAGGTGACTCATAGTACCACTGTCTTTGTACCTCACTTTTGTTAGCACATCCATATCAGTAGGGATTTTATCGTATTTAATAAGGTTTGGTGTTCGCACCTTCATGCTTTGCCGTTTAAGATCTTCTTTGTGTCCTAAGACCACCGTATTATCCGAAGGGTTTATGCGCAAAACGTACAAAGGCTCACCTTTTGCAATGCCCAAGCCTTTTCGTTGTCCTATTGTATAAAATGGGTAACCATCATGCTTACCTAAGATGTTTCCTTTTAAGTCGATAAAATCACCACCTTTTACCTTTTCTTCAAGGCCTTCAACTTTACGTTTTAAGAATCCTCGGTAATCATTATCAGGAACAAAGCATATTTCATAGCTTTCATTCTTCTTTGCCAAGTCTTCATGTCCTCTATCTAAGGCCATTTTTCTTATTTCTGGCTTTGTAAACTTTCCTAATGGGAATTTGGTGCGTGCCAAGGCTTCTTGAGATAAACCCCATAAAACATAAGACTGATCTTTATTTTCATCCTTGCCTTTTGAAATCACATATCGTCCATTTTCCAATCTAACATTGGCGTAATGTCCAGTAGCAATAAATTCACAACCCAATTGATCTGCTCTTCTAAGTAGAGCATCCCATTTAATGTGGGTGTTGCAAAGTACACAAGGGTTTGGTGTTCTTCCGGCAGTATATTCCTCCACAAAATTATCGATAATGAAATCACCAAACTCCTCACGGATATCAATAATCATATGATGAAAACCATAATTAACAGCTAAAATCCGAGCATCGTTAATATCGTCTAAACTACAACAGCCTGTTGTTTTTGTATTACCCCCTGAACTGGCATAATCCCAAGTTTTCATCGTAACACCAATCACTTCATAGCCTTCTTCATGTAACAACATTGCTGTTACAGAACTATCAATACCGCCACTCATGGCAACCAATACTTTTCCTTTGCTTTCTTTACTCATATTTAATCCTCCCGTTCAAGTCTTCAAACTCTAATACGTCTTTTTTATTCTGCTGAAACTCTTCTGAATCGTCAATTAATTGCTCGGCTTCAGGATTTAATAATCTCCCTTTATCGTATTCAAGTACCTTTTCTACTTCCAACAATTCCTTGTAATAAATCCACCTACCATCTCTAGCACCTTTTACATATTTTCCCTTTAAGGTTTTGTTTCCAGAAACGTCATAAAAAGTAGAAAGTCCTTCTAGGAAACCATCTTTATAAGTCGCCTCTTGTTTTATGCTACCATCTTCAAAATAAATTTTTAAGGAGCCATTTTCTAAATCATTTTCAAAGAATATCTCTTCAGCAACTTGCCCATTGCGGTAATAGGTTTTCCAAGGGCCGTATTTTTTCCCTCCGATATAGCCACCTTTTTCTACTACCACATTATCTTCTCCATAAGCTACCCAAACACTATCTTTTATTTCATTAACGTATTTTCCTGCTGCCATCATGTCACCATTTTGATAATAATGTGTGGCATAAGTTTCCGTATCATTTTTAAATTTCAACACGCTTTGTAAGTCCCCATTGGAAAAATAATAACGAAAAACATCAAAAGGTTTACCTTCTTTGAATTGTCCTTGATACCTCAAATTCCCATTGGGATGGTATGCCCTCCATTGACCAACTTTTTGCTCATTCTTATTGGTTTGGTTCCATAGGCTATCCGATTGAGCATAAACAAGATTTACGCTCAAGGAAAAAAGTAAAACCAAACAATTCTGAATATTTATCATAAGAGTGCAAAGTTAATTATTCTGTGCGTTTTAGCGCGTTTATTGCTTTCAACTATTGTACCAATAAATTTATTGAAAGTGCACTTAAAAATGGAAATTTCTTATGGTTTTACATAAGTTTACTGCATGCAAACTTTCTTAAGTCGAGTAGCAACTGAAGTCATTAAGAATAACTCAGATTCCTTAGGCGACACGACCATTATCTTACCTAGTAGGAGAGCAATTGTTTTTCTTCGTGAAGAGTTTAAAAAACAATTAACAACTACCACTTGGCTGCCACAGTTTTACAGCTTAGAAGATTTTGTAGTCAGCTTAGGAAAGTTTCAGCAGTTAGATCGCATCGACTTAATCTTTGAATTATATGCTGTGCATCAGCAAATAGAAGGTAAAAATGCAGAAGCTTTTCATGAGTTTTTAAACTGGGCTAATTTATTGCTTCAAGATTTTAATGAAATCGATCGTTATATGATTGATGGGGCTGAACTTTTTAGCTTTTTAACTGAAGCAAAAGCAATAGAAGCATGGAATTTAACAGGAGATCCTCTTACTGAGTTTCAACTTAAATATTTAAAATTCTGGAGAAAGTTAAGTCACTACTATGAGCAGTTTAAAGCCAGACTTATTGAAAAGAATCAGTTTTATCAGGGATTAGGGTTTCGTCAGGTTGCAGAAAAACTAGAGGAAGGAAAAATAAATACTGAGCACATTTCAACCATTTATTTTACAGGCTTTAATGCCCTGACAACAGCTGAAGAAAAAATTATTAATCACTTCACTGATGCAAAAAGCGGATACTTACTTTGGGATGCTGATGAATACTACTTAAATGACAACAGTCAGGAGGCAGGAAAATTTTTAAGAGAACACAAAAAAAGAGATAAAACTGACTTCAATTGGATCACCAATAGCCTATTGACAGAAGAAAAGCAACTAGATATTTATGGTATTTCAGGAAATATTGGACAAGCGAAACTGATAGGGAATCTATTGAGTACTTCAGCTTCACAAAATTCAAACTCCTCAACGGCAGTGGTTTTGTCAGATGAGGAATTGCTGCTGCCTGTATTGGAAGCGATTCCTTCAAGTATTGACCGTATAAATGTAACCATGGGTTATCCTGTGAAATCTTCTCCCTTTTATTTTTGGATAGAGAGTTTTTTTAAAATATTTAAAACTGACACCAGAAATAGCGCTCGAAAGGGATTATACTTTCAAGACATCAAGTATTTTTTATCGCATTCCGCCTTTAGTTATTTGTCGAGGCCAAAAACAGACGCTATTCGTCTATACTTGCAAGAACTGAACACCTCAAAGGCAATTTTTATCGCTAGCGAATCTTTTGAACCCCTGCACGATTCAATTCAGATCCCGCTTTTTAAAGATTACTCTTCAAACGTATCTGCTTTAGTAAATACAGTTCATGAACTAATTAAGCTAGTTCGGATTGAAGGAAAAGGAAGCTTATCAAGTTTAGATCAAGAAGTGCTTTACTTTTTATCAGCCAGTTTCAAGCGGCTAGAGGAGCTAGTGAGCACGCCATCTATTGATTTTTCAATCGACAGTTTACTCAATTTATTTAAAAATATTGTCGGTGCAGAGAGTGTTTCATTTGTTGGAGAGCCTTTGGGTGGCTTACAAATAATGGGTGTATTAGAAAGTAGAACTCTAGGGTTCGAACATGTTATTATTAGCAGTGTAAACGAAGGTGTTCTGCCATCTGGAAAAACGCAAAACTCCTTTATTCCGTTTGATATTAAAGTAAAGTTTGGCCTACCTTCATACAAAGAAAAGGATGCCATTTTTGGGTATCATTTCTATCGATTGTTACAAGGGGCGAATAAAATATCAATTATTTACAATACAAAAGTAGATCAACTTCAAGGCGGGGAACGTAGCCGATTTATTGAGCAATTGCTTTATGAGGTTCCTCAGAAAAACAGTAAAATAAAGATAAATCAGCATACGATAGCGCCTAAATTACCAAGAGAGCCTGAACATAATGTGCAAATTGAAAAGAATCAACAAATTCTAGCTAAGATTGAGCAGCACTTCAAAGAAGGAATTTCCGCTTCTGCTTTGAATACTTATCTAAGTTGCCCCTTAGACTATTACTATAAATACATTTTAGGTTTAAAAGAGAAAAAAAACCTTGAAGAAAAGGTAGAATCAAGAACACTTGGAACTATAGTGCATAATGTATTGGAGCAAATCTATCAACCGATGCTTAATCAATTAATAGACAAAAAGGGCCTACAGTCAGCTAAAGCATCAATTGAATCTCAGCTTAAAATGGAGTTTTTTGAGCAGCTAAAAGTGGAACCAACACAGGGAAATCATAAAATAAATTTTGAAGTAGCGAAGCATTATATTATCAATTTAATTGAATATGATTTGTCACAATTGAAAGATGGTAAAGAGATACAGCTACTCAGTTTGGAGGAGTCTTTTGAGCAAAGTATTGAAATACAATTAACAGATAAGACCAGTAAAAAGATAAGCTTAAAGGGTAAAATAGATAGAATCGATCGATACAATGGTTTAACACGAATTATTGATTACAAAACTGGAGCAACAAAAGCCGTAGACTTAACTTATAAAAATCCAGAAGATACTTTAAAAGGTAAAAAGTCAAAAGCTATTCAAATGTTATTGTACAATGCAGCTTATGACCTAAAGCAGCCAAATAGCAGAGCAAGAGCAGGAATAATATCCTTGAAGAATTTGTCTTCCGGTTTTATGGCTCTAAATGAGAAGATTGATTCAACAGAAGATTTGAGCTCTATTTTAAGAGAAACTGTTTTAGAACTTACCAATAAAGACATCCCGTTTGAACATAATAAGGATGCAGAATATTGCACTTTTTGTTCCAATAAAAAAGAGGTTTTCAATTAAATGAAAACCTCCTCAGGGAATAGTTGTAAGATATCTACCACAAAGTCTTACAGTTATAAGACGTTTAACTCGTTGATTTGGTTGCCTTAGAAATGAGGATATTTGATATATGAAAAAAGGAATAAAGTATTTTTCGTTGCTTTTAATACTGCTTTTGGTCTTCAAGCTTAATGCGCAAGAACGCTGTGGGTTTGATCAAATATATAAACAACTGAGTGAAAACACTTCATTTAAGGCTTATCAATCGCAAATGAATCTGCAGAATAGAAGCCTTCCTAAAAATAAATCACAAACTATTATTGTAATTCCTACGGTAGTGCATGTAATTTATAAAAATCAAGACGAAAATGTTTCGTCAGCGCAAATTCAATCACAATTAGATATTTTAAATGATGATTTTAGAAAATTAAATGCTGATACTACGAATGTTGAGCAAGGGTTTTCGATAGCTGATGTCGGCATTGAGTTTTGTTTAGCAAGGAGAGACCCATCTGGAAATGAGACAACTGGTGTGACTAGAACTTCTACAACAATTGACAATGTTTGTGATTTAAGTTCAACCCAATATTATCAACTCGCACCTATTTGGAATCCTGATCATTACCTGAACATTTGGGTGTGCGACATTAATAATGGAATTGCAGGTTATGCTTTCCCACCAAATCAAATTGCTCGGAATAGGGATGGATTGGTCATTCAATATAATAATTTTGGAGATACTGGCACAGTTAATTCTCCCTATGATCAAGGAAGAACAGCTACTCATGAAATTGGTCATTGGTTTAACCTATTTCATCCCTGGGGAAACGGAAACATACCCAGTTGCGGTAGTGATGATGAAGTAATTGATACCCCGAATCAAGGCGTGATTTACAATGGTTGTCCGTCAGTACCCCAATTTAGCTGTGGCTCAAAAGATATGCTAAGCAATTATATGGGCTATTTAGATGACAGGTGCATGGGGAATTTCACTGAAGGACAAAAAGACAGAATGCGGAGCACTATCATAACTTCGCGACCCGATTTATTGCTATCAAAGGGTTGTTTGCCTGTAGGATTAGCTGAAAATACGCTTGCGAATACTATTCGTGTGTTTCCTAATCCTATATCGAATCAATTTAACATACAGTTATTAATTGGTGCACCTACCATTCAATCTATCGAATTGCTAAACCCTTCAGGTAAGTTGGTCTTTAGAGAAACAAAATCTGTTGCTAATGGTTATCAAATTGAGCTTGAAAAGCTGCCTGATGGACTTTACTTCTTACGATTAAAAAGTAATGAAGCCCAAGTAATAAAAAAACTGATTATTGCTCATTAAATTTTTAAGCTGCGTAATTTTGAAAACTTAAGATATTTTGTATGAATATAGATTTGCTTGAGCATTTATCCATTTCCCCATCGCTAAAAAAAATAGCATCTAAGGTCTTTCATGACGAAAGAATAACTCCAGAAGAAGGCGTACAACTTTTTGAAGAAGGCGATTTGAATTTTTTAGGTGCATTGGCAAATTATATTCGGGAGAAAAAACACGGTGACACCACATATTTTAATAAGAATTTTCATATCGAACCTACTAATATTTGTGTATTCGATTGTAAATTTTGTGCTTATTCTAAGCTGTTGCGCAACAAGGGTGAATTAGATGCTTGGGAAATGAGTGAGGAGGATATTTACGAAAAAGTAAAATCCTACGATAAATCTGATGTAACAGAAGTTCATATTGTTGGTGGAGTGCATCCAAAAATGGGTTTGCAATACTTTGCAGATCTCATAAAGAACATCAAAAGCATTCGCCCTGAATTGCATGTAAAAGCATTTACAGCAGTTGAGCTTGAATACATGTGCAGAAAGGCAAAAGTTTCTTACAAAGAAGGTTTACAAATATTGAAAAATCATGGCCAAGATTCATTACCGGGTGGAGGAGCAGAAATTTTTGCTGAAGCAGTTCGAGAAGAAATATGCAAAGATAAATGCAGTTCTGCTCAGTGGTTAGAAATTCACGAAACAGCGCACAAAATCGGAATGCCATCAAATGCTACGATGTTGTACGGTCACATTGAGTCGTATGCTGATCGAATTGACCACATGGAGCGTTTGAGAAGTTTACAAGATAAAACGGGTGGCTTCAATACCTTTATTCCTTTAAAGTTTAGAAATGGGAATAATCAGATGTCACACATTGGGGAGGTTTCAGTATTAGAAGATTTAAAAACATATGCCGTAGCTAGAATTTACATGGATAACTTTCCTCACTTGAAGGCCTATTGGCCAATGATTGGAAGGCAAACAGCGCAGCTTACTTTAGCCTATGGTGTAAACGACATTGATGGAACTATAGATGATTCAACAAAGATTTACTCCATGGCAGGTGCAGAGGAGCAATCGCCAAACATGACTACCACTGAAATTGTAGATTTAATAAAGCAAGTTGGCCGCAAACCAATGGAGCGAGACAGTGTTTACAATGTGTTAAAAGACTACTCGCTTGACCAAGAAGAGGTCTTGGCATAGTATCCTACTTTTTATATTGGGATAAGCTGAGCAAGGCTTATTTTTACTACATGAAAAAAATAGGAATTTTTACTTCTGGGGGTGACTCACCTGGAATGAATGCTTGCATAAGAGCAGCAGTTCGAACTGCCATTTATCACCAATTAGAAGTTTCAGGAATTTTTAGAGGCTATGAAGGCATGATTGAAGGTGACTTTCAAGAGTTTGACGCTTCTTCAGTTAGCAATATCATTCAGCGTGGAGGTACGATTTTAAAGAGCTCAAGAAGTGAAGCGTTTAGAACTAAGGAAGGAAGAGCTACAGCGGCAAAGCAGCTTAAGAATCATGGTATTGAAGGTTTAATTGCTATAGGAGGAGATGGTACCTTTACTGGTGCTAAAATATTTTCTGAAGAACATCAGGTTGCAATAATTGGTGTGCCTGGCACAATTGACAATGATCTTTTTGGCACTGACTTTACTATTGGTTATGATACTGCAGTAAATACGGTAGTTGATGCAGTTGATAAAATTAGGGATACAGCAGATGCTCATAACCGCTTATTTTTTGTTGAGGTGATGGGCAGAGATGCTGGTTTTATTGGACTTCGATCAGGAATAGGAGTGGGAGCAGAGGCAATTTTAATTCCTGAAACAGAAACTTACATAGATGAATTGATCGCGAAATTGAAAAAAGGATGGGAGCGAAAAAAAAGCAGTAGCATTATCATCGTTTCTGAAGGGGATGATGCTGGTGGAGCATATAAGGTTGCAGAAGCCGTTAAATCGAAGTTTGATCATTATGAAACTAAGGTAACAGTATTAGGTCATGTGCAACGTGGAGGAAGTCCAAGTGCTGCCGACAGAGTATTGTCCAGTCATTTAGGGAATGCTGCAGTAATTGCACTAATTGAAGGGAAATCAAATCAAATGGTTGGAATAATTAATAAGGAAATAGCCTTTACGCCATTTGAGAAGGCCATTAAACACCACCATAAAATAAATCAAGATCTTCTTACTTTAGCAAATGTGCTATCGATCTAGATGAGTGAAAGAGAAACCCTTTTTGTTGATGTAATATTACCTTTGGCTCTGCCCCAAACGTTTACCTACCGTGTGCCATTCGACTGGAACCAACATGTAAAAGTTGGACAGCGCGTTATAGTCGAATTTGGCTATAAGGGAAAAAAGCAATATTCAGCGATTGTAAACAACATCCATAAGCACCCTCCGAAACAATTTGAAGCCAAGTATTTACTATCTATTTTGGATGAAAACCCAATTATCCATCAGCTGCAATTAGATTTTTGGTGGTGGTTGAGTGAATATTATATGGCCAATATTGGTGATGTCATGAATGTTGCACTTCCCGGTGGACTGCGCTTGGCAAGTGAAACTAAGGTATTGTTGCATCCCGACTATCAAAATGTTGTTGATGCATTAACAGATGAAGAGTATTTAGTTGTTGAGGCACTAGAAGTTCGAAATGTGTTGGACCTAAGTGAAATTTCTGAAATATTAAACCTTAAGAATATTCAATCTAAGATAAAAGACTTGATTGAAAAGAAAGCTGTAATGGTTGAAGAGGAAATCAAGCAGCGATTTAAGCCCAAAATGATTGATTATGTGCGTTTGACAGATAAGGCTTCGAAAGAAGAAAACTTAAAACAGATTTTCGATGATTTAGAGCGAGCACCTAAACAATTGGAGGTATTGATGAACTTCATCCAATTAAATCAACGCTATTCCTCAACCCCTAAAGAGGTGAAGAAGTTGAAATTACAAAAATTGAGTAATGTTTCTTCAGGCTTACTGAATGAGCTAGTAAAGAAGGAAATTTTTGAGGTCTACCAAGTTGAAGCAGGAAGATTGAGCACTGGTGAAGTAAGCCAAAGTAGAAAGACATTAAATGATGCACAAAAAACTGGATTAAGTCAGATAAAGGAACACTTTGAGCAAAAAGATGTGGTGTTGCTGCATGGAGTGACTTCATCCGGAAAAACAGAGGTATATATTCAGCTTATTGAAGAAGCAATAGAAGAAGGGAAGCAGGTACTTTACTTACTTCCTGAGATTGCATTAACAACCCAAATTGTATTGCGTTTACAAGCCATTTTTGGGAATAAAGTAGGGGTTTTTCATTCTAGATTTAATGAGAATGAACGAGTAGAAGTTTGGAACAATGTGTTGAAATTTAATCCAGGGCATTTTGAAGATTTTCAAATCATCTTAGGAGCTCGCTCTGCCTTATTTTTACCCTTTAGTCAATTAGGTTTGGTAATAGTAGATGAAGAGCATGAAAATACCTTTAAGCAATATGATCCCTCTCCACGTTATCAGGCTCGGGATGCAGCAATAGTATTAGGGAAAATGCAAGGAGCAAAAGTGTTGTTGGGTTCTGCTACGCCTTCAGTGGAGAGCTATTATAATGCCAAGGAAAATAAATTTGGCTTAGTTAGCCTAAACAAGCGTCATGGAAATATTCAACTTCCTGAGATTTTGGTGGCAGATATAAAAGAAGCTACAAGAAAAAAGAAAATGAAGTCCCATTTTTCTCCAGAGCTATTAAAAATGATGGAGGAGTGTTTAGAGGCAGACAAACAAATTATTCTGTTTCAAAACCGTAGGGGCTATTCTCCTATTTTGATGTGTGAAACTTGTGGAAATACGCCTCAATGCGTGAATTGTGACGTGAGCTTAACTTATCATAAGTTTAAAAAGGAGCTGAATTGCCATTATTGTGGATATCATATTAAACTACCTCAAGTTTGCCCATCCTGTGGTGATAATAATTTGCACATAAAGGGATTTGGAACGGAGAAGATAGAGGAGGAGCTAGCCATTTATTTGACTGAAGCGAAAATTGCACGAATGGATTTAGATACCACACGTGCCAAGAAGGCTTACCATCAATTGATTTCAGCCTTTCAAGAGAAACAAATTGATATTTTAGTTGGAACTCAAATGGTAACCAAGGGACTAGATTTCGATGATGTAGGCTTAGTTGGCGTGTTAAATGCCGATAATATGTTGCATTTTCCCGACTTTAGAGCATTTGAACGATCCTATCAATTGATGTCACAAGTTTCAGGTAGGGCTGGACGAAAAGGGGAGCGAGGGAAAGTTTTAATTCAGAGCTATAACCCAGAACATCAAATAATACGCCAAGTGATTGATAGCGATTTTATGGGGATGTATAAAAATGAGTTAATTGATCGGAGAAATTTTCACTATCCGCCATTTTATCGGTTAATTGCCTTAACCTTAAGACATAGAGACAAACAAAAGTTGCATTTGGCAGCTCATAACTTGGCCAATAACATGCGAAAGAAATTTGGAAAACGTGTGTTGGGTCCAGAAGAACCAGGAGTTGCTCGAGTTCGAAACTTTTTTCATCAAAATATATTGTTGAAGTTAGAAAAAGGGGCTTCTCAAAAGAAAGCTAAAGCGGTTTTGCAGCAATTAATTTTAGACTTCTCTTCAAGTTCAGAATATAAATCAGTTCGGGTAGGCATTGATGTTGACCCCATGTGATGCATTATAGCAATCGTCGAAAATAATTGATCTGGCCTAAATGATAATTTAGATGAGTTGATAGGTGAATGAGGAAAAAACCAACTGTATTTACTTCCTTGAAAACATTAATAGGGTAGTCCTCTTTTAAGACATCATCATTAAGTGATGTTAAAGATTCTGCTACGACAAGTTTTGTTTTTTCGAGCTGTTTAATTAAGTCTTGTTTCGGAACATTTTTGGAAGAAAATTCAAGTTCACGATCCCTGACATAATCTGTTTTTCCTAAAACATGGCCGATAAAGTGTTGAAGATTTCCTGCGATGTGTAAGCAAAGATTACCAGGGGAGTTGCTGATATCATTTCTCAACAACCACAAGTCTTCTTCATTTTCAAATAACTGAATTTGACTAATAAGTTTGTCTAAGTCCCGATTGAAAATTTTTATTAGTTCTTGTCTCACCTAGGTTTAGCTGTTTTTAAATAATTTTGAAAAAGGATCAATGCCTTCATTTTCTGTTTATCAAATTTATAACTAATATTTTGCGATAAATAATTAGTTAAAACCTTTTTAGGAATTGGTAAATTTTCTTGAATTTCAATAGCTTTTTTAATATTTGAAACACCATGAATTAGCGCTGAATTAAATGCTTCAATAAATTCTTTTGGCAATTTTTTATTGCTAACCCAAGCAGCAAAAACGAATGGCAATCCTGTCATTTTTTGCCATTCTTCTGCTAAATCATATTGGTATGCATATTCCTTGTTCAAGTGAAATGTTCGATCTCCAATAATTACTCCAGCAGTTTTTCCTTGAATTTTCTCTTCAAAACCTTTTTCAGCACTTATAAATTTAGGATTTACTTCCCAGAATTTTTTGCATAGGATTTCACATAACTTCACTGAAGTTCTTGAATGGTAGTCTAAATAAATACTTTCAATTTGATGGATTGGAACATCAGAGAGTAATAGTACTGATTTAACCTTTCCTTCTGCTCCAATGCAATAATCTGATATAATGTATGATTGATCTAATTCTGGTATAATTGCAACAGGAACTAAACCAAGATCTACTTCACCTTCAATTAATTTTTTTGCGCATTCAGAAGGAATGTCTTTGGTAAGTTCAACTTGCTCTAACAATTCCAAATTTTGCTCTATGCCATATATAAAAGGCAAGGTGTTGAGGTAAGAAACAGCAGATATTTTTATTTTTTTCAAAAACAGGTTTTTGGATGGTAAAAGTAAGCAGCTAACTTTCTTAATTGTTTTGGCTTAGCTTCGAAGAGCTCATTTACAAAGCGAATACAAAACGAAATAATAGGCTCACATCAATCTTTAGTTCTCTTTTTTTCTGCGTTCTAATTCTTCTTCAATTAAAGTAAGCTCTCTACTCGTTTGACCTGAAACAGAAGTGTTCTCTTCCGCTCTTCTAATTAAGTAAGGCATAACTTCTTTTACAGGACCATAAGGCACATATTTAGCTACATTGTAATTCTCTTTCGAGAGATTAAAGCTAATGTGATCACTCATTCCTAGCAATTGAGAAAAGTAAATTTGTGGATTGTCCACAGGAATATCCCTTTCTTTCATCATTTGGGTAAGTAAAAGAGAACTTTCTTCATTGTGTGTCCCACAACATAAGGCTATGCGGTTCATGTGGTCCAAACAAAACTCTAAAGCCAGATTGTAATCTTTATCTGTAGCCTCTTTGTTGGGTTGAATTGGGTCCTCATATCCCTTTCTTTTTGCTCTTGCTCGCTCTTTCTCCATATAAGCGCCACGCACAATTTTTAGACCAATGTAAAAGTCTTCCACCATCGACTGGTCGTAAAGCTCTTTGATGTATTGTAATCTATCATGGCGATAAAGTTGGGCTGTATTGTACACAATAGCGCGTTGCTGGTTATAGCGGTGCATTAATATTAATGCGATTTCATCAATGGCAACTTGTATCCAACTCTCTTCAGCATCAATCATAATTGGAATACCGGCATTATAGGCATAGTTACACAAGATGTCAGCCCTGTTTCTTCCCCTCAAAAAAACCATGGATTCCTCTTCAGTCATTTGTTCTTGTGCTGAGTATTTCTTCAGTAAATCAAATGGAATCAAAGCCGTCATTTTAAAAACACAAAATGGGATGCTTTTATCCTTACTTGCTCGTTCGACTGAAGCAACAGCCTTTCCTAAGAATTCATCAAAGTCTTTCTCTTTTTGTTTACCCTCGACTGAGTAGTCTAAAATAGTTTTCACATTGTAATGCATAAGCTCCTGAATGCGAGGTTCACAATCTTCTATGCTTTCTCCACCACAAAAATGTTCGAAAACTGTGGCCTTAACCATTCCAATTACAGGAAGATTTAGTTTCAAGGCAATTTCAAGAAGAGTGGTTCCTATTTTGTTTAACCAGCCAATTGAAACGAGCTTAAATAGCCAGTATGACTTTTTAAGGAATAGGTCGCTCTTATTGGCAAATGCAATTTTTGTATTGTTAAATGATAACATTTATAAAGCTGCGCTTTTAGTTTCAAAGCCACGATCGACTTTTTTAATTAGCCCTTGCAATACCTTACCCGGTCCTACTTCAATAAGTTCAGTAGCACCATCGGCAATTAACTGCTTCATGGTTTGTGTCCAGCGAACAGGAGCAGTTAGCTGGGATATCAAATTGTGTTTAATTTCTGCAGGATCTGTAATTCCTTTGGCCACCACATTTTGATAGATTGGACAAATTGGCTGTTTTACTTCCACTTGCTGAATGGCAGCCTCTAATTCAGTTCTTGCTGGTTCCATTAGTGGAGAGTGAAATGCACCACCAACAGGTAGTACCAATGCTCTTTTTGCACCGGCTGCTTTTAATAATTCACAAGCATCATTTACAGCATTGATAGTTCCTGAAATAACCAATTGACCTGGACAGTTATAATTTGCAGGAACAACCACTCCGGGAACTTTTTGACATATAGCTTCAACTTGATCATCTTCTAAGCCCAAAACTGCAGCCATTGTTGATGGCTCAATTTCACACGCTTTTTGCATTGCATTTGCACGTTTTGAAACCAATTTTAACCCAGATTCAAAATCGATTGCTCCACATGCAACTAAAGCAGAAAATTCTCCCAAGGAATGACCAGCGGCCATTTCTGGCTTAAAATCAGCACCTAATGCTTTTGCTAAAACTACTGAATGAAGAAAAATAGCAGGCTGTGTAACTTTTGTTTGCTTTAACTCTTCATCAGTTCCTGAGAACATAATATCTGTAATGGAGAATCCAAGTATATCATTCGCTTGTTCAAAAAGTGCTTTTGATTCGCTTGAACTATCATAGATGTCTTTACCCATCCCTGAAAACTGGGCTCCTTGTCCTGGAAAAACGTATGCCTTCATGTGTTATTTTTTAGTGATAAAAAGATTGCCTGTCTTTTAAATTTAAGACAGGCAATGTTATTCAATTGTTTTAACTTTTCGAAATTATCTTCTATCGCCAAACAAGCGAAGCAAGAATAAGAAGAGATTAACAAAATCTAAATACAAGTTCAATGCTCCCATAATGGCTAGCTTATTGGTCGACTCAGTTCCGTATTCAACTCCTGAACCAATTCTCTTCAGCTTTTGTACATCATATGCAGTTAAACCAGTAAAAATCAAGACGCCAATGCAGCTGATGATGTAATCCATTACTGCGCTTCCTAAGAACATATTAACTATCATTGCGATGATAATTCCAATTAAGCCCATCATTAAGATAGAACCAAACTTAGTAAGATCTTGATTTGTAGTATAACCTAAAATAGCCATAGCTGAAAATGTCCCAGCTGTTATGAAAAAAGTAGAAGTGATACTTCCAGCAGTATAGGCTAAGAAAATGAAGCTTAAACTAATTCCCATAACGGCAGAGTATGCAACAAAAAGCCCCAATAACGCAAATGAAGATAGTTTATTGAAGGAGAAAGACATTACCAGCACAAATGCTAAGGGAGCAAACATTACAATGTAGCCCAGTATGGTCATACTGCCAGTTTCATAGTTAATTAAATTGCTCATTAATGCTGGTGAGCTGCTAAACCAATAAGCCAAAACACCAGTTATTGCTAGTGCTCCAGCCATGTATGTAAATACATTCGATAAAAAGCTTTTAACAACTGCCTGACTGTTCGATTGTCCATCAGCTGTTACTTCATTCGAAAAATTGTTATTTCTTAAATCTCTCATTTTTATATTTTATTTAAACAAAATTAAACATAAATCGTGCCCTAACAATTGACTGAATTAATGTCAGTGAAATTAATATAAGTCTGCGGAAATCAGTTGAATAAACTCTTTTCTAGTGGAGTCTTTTTCAAACGCTCCTGTAAATGAGGAGGTAGTGGTTACAGAATTTTGCTTTTGGATTCCACGCATTTGCATGCACAGGTGTTTAGCTTCAATTACCACGGCTACACCTAAAGGATTTAAAGTTTCTTGTATACAGTTTTTTATTTGGTCGGTTAAACGTTCTTGAACTTGAAGTCTTCTTGAAAAAACATCAACCACTCGAGGGATTTTACTCAAGCCTACTATCCATCCATTAGGAATATAAGCAATGTGCGCTTTCCCGAAAAAAGGCAACATGTGGTGTTCACACATGGAGTAGAGCTCAATATCTTTTACCAATACCATTTGACTGTGGTCTTCTTTGAACATGGCACTTTTTAGTATTGCTGAGGCATCTAAATCATAACCATGTGTTAAATACTGCATTGCTTTAGCGACCCGCTCTGGTGTTTTTAACAAGCCTTCTCGGTTAACATCTTCGCCAAGTTCACTAACAATTTTTCTGTAATGACTTGCCAATTGATCAATTTTAGCATCATTGTAATTATCAACTCTTTCGTAACCTTCTTGAATATCTTTTTCTGGCATAAATGCAGTTTCGTTATCCGAAATATTCGACATAATTATTTTCAGTTTCTTGCAGTTTCACGCAGTGCAATTTTGCTCCAAGATCCGCCACTGGTTTTTCTAATTGTTTCCAAAAGGCAATGGCAATATTTTCTGTCGAGCTCATCAAGCCTTTCATAAAATCGACATCCACGTTCATATTTTTATGGTCGACTTGGTTAATTACTCGCTCTTTTATTATATCGCCTAAAGCCGATAAATCAACAACGAATCCTGTAGAAGGTTCAGGCTCTCCTTTAACAGTTACATAGAGCACATAGTTATGCCCATGCCAATTTGGATTAGAGCACTTTCCAAATACTTCATAATTTTTTTCATCGCTCCAATCGTTGTGAGCTAGTTTATGGGCAGCGCTAAATCGCTCCCTTCGAGTAATGTGTACCATTTAGGTGGAATATTTTTTTGCAAATATACTCTGGTAGAATGGACTAAATGTTTATCAGAGGAATTTAGTACAATTCTAGCGAATCAAACTGACACTTCCTTTAATTTCTTCTATGCTTCTTCCCAGCTGAAGAAAATTTATAATATAAAAGTAAGTCCCAGCAGCAACCAGCTGTCCATTATAACTGCTGCCATCCCAAGATTGGTTTTCGCCATTGAAGATTAATTCACCCCAGCGGTTGTAAATTTTAATATTCGTGTTGGTTATGCCTTTTCCATTGATGGTAAAAAAGTCATTTGTACCATCTCCATTGGGTGTAAATACATTTGGCACGCTATAATTGAGCCCTAGGATGTAATTGCTAAGATAGCTAGTGTGTTTACAGCCAAGACTGTCTATTATGCTTACAGATGGTTTGAAACTTCCTTTGTCGCGATATTGATGCAGTGTTGTTGTTAAAGTGGAGCTTGATCCATCGCCAAAATTCCAAATGATTGATTCAAAACTTTTGGGCTTAATAAGACTAAAGTTGACAGTATCTAGAATTTTTGCAGTATCAGGTGTCAATTCTGCTTTCACTTGAATTGATGGGTGGAAATTGACTTGAATGGTATCTGAGATGGTATCACAAGCAAGCCATGCTTCAAGGTAATATTCTCCCTCCTGATTCACATTTATAGTTCGTGTAGATTCACCAGTGGACCATAAATAGCCATCGAAAGCTAAAGTGTCACTGCCAAGCGTTAATCTATTTTCGGGACAAATGGTGGTATCCTCACCTAGATCTAAAGTTAAAGGTGTTGAATAGCCACATAATAATTGTTCATCTATGATAGCGAGGTCCTCCACTAAAATTTCTGGTGAATCAATCGGAATGGTGGCATTACTGGAAGTCCATAATTTTACAGAGCTTATATTAACAGTTGCAGTGGGATAGGTGAGGTTAATGATAGAATCTTTACAAGCCACTAGGGATAAAGTATCGTTTAGCCGAGAAATAAAACTACCACCCTTTGTTCCAAAAGGGGCGTTTCCACAGTAAATTATATTATTATCTGATAATTCAGCGAGGTCATTTGCTGTTACTAATGGAAAGAGATCTTTTTTAATAGAAGTATTGAGAATAATTCCAGATGCAGTATCAATTTCAATAAAGCTAAGGTTATTTGTAATTGCTTGAACTGCTAAATCTCCAACGAAAAGCAAATTGCCATTACTTCTCAATATACCACGACTAGGATTAAAATTTGGAATTAGTTGGCTATTCCACTTTAAGCTTCCGTTTTTGTTGAGCATTGTAGCATAAGAGTTATTACTTGAGGAAATGCTATATCTAAAAAAGACATAGCCGTTTGGTATTTCAAAGTGATCTTGAGAGTAATAGGATTCTTCAAACTCTTTGTTCCAACTTACATTTCCTTGATCATTTATTTTTACAATTGCACGTGTGTCTGAAATTAATGCTCCTCCGTCTGCAGTAGCGCACATTTGACCCCAAACCCACGTAAATCCATATTGCTTGATCCAAACTATTTCGCCAGTTGCTTTCAGTTTAGCTAAGGTATTGGAGCTATTTGGTCCAGCTTGTCCAATATTTGTTTTAAAGTAGATAAATACCTCATTTTGTTGATTGATGTCAAGGGAGTAGGCTATATCTGCTGTTCCCGTATCAAAGGTTTTGAAAAAATTGAGTAATCCACTTGAGGTAATGCTCAATACAAAAGCATTTCGAGCACCATTAATGCTGTGATTACCTCCTATAATTATGTTTTGATTTTTATCTAATCTAAAGTCAATAGAGCTTATGGAGTGCGTATTACTAGATATTTTCTTTGACCAAATGACATGACCACAAGAGTTAAATCGGCTAATTATCAACGCTGAACTTTTGCTAGAAACCTGCTCTCCGAGAATTATAACGTCGTTATAAGAAAGGACTTCTTGTTCAATATTTCTTAATTGAGGAGTAAAGGTTTTATGAAAGTAGGTCTGAGCGGTAGTGTTGTTAACTACACTTAATGCAATAAAAGTAATTAAGGTCAACTTCTTTAACATGCCTCAAAGACGCAATTTAGAATAAAAATGTTGTTTCTAAGTTGTTAGGAAACTTTATTCTGTGTTAAAACTCAATCCATTTCGATAATTTCAGCTATTCCTGTTCTAACAAATGCTAAATCCTTCTTATCTACAATACCTAACTTTTTAATTAATCGATCCTTAGATATTGAGCGAAGGTGTAAGTTTAATACTTCAGACTTTTGGGATAATCCATTTGATTTATTTGGGACAATAATTAAATTTCCTTTGTAGTTTTTTAGTTGACTTGTTATCGGACAAATGAATACTACAGGAGAATAAGTATTTAATAAATCTCCACTAACGATTAATGCAGGGCGGTAACCGCTTTGCTCGCTGCCCATTACTGGGTTTAGGTTCACATTCCAAACCTCTCCTTTTTTAACGCTCATCAATCAAAAGTTGATTCAAGTATTCCTCCATTCCTTCTTCTGCAATTGCGAGAATATTCTTGTCTTCGGATTGCTGTTGGTAGGAATTAATGTATTCTATTCGCTTGATCTGATTTAAATATACTTTTAGCGCCTTTTCAATTATTTTATTTTTTGGAACTGAAAGCTTTTTTGCTTGCATACTAAGCTCTTGTAAAAGATGATCTGGAAGAGAACTTGTGAATGTTGCCATAATAATTTACTTAACTATTGTAAATGTAATTAATATTTATGAAATATAAATATATGGATTTAAAAGTGTAGCTATACTAGCTTCGAAGATGGCAAAAAACTACCTTTGCAAAAATTTAAAAAAATAGAAAGAGAAATGTCAACAGCAGTAGCCAATTTGGAGCCCAATGAGATTTGGAAAAATTTTGCCAATTTAAACGAAGTGCCCCGTCCTTCTAAAAAAGAGGAACGCGTGATTGCTTTTATGCAAGATTTCGGGAAATCATTAGGCTTAGAAACCCTAACCGATAAAACTGGCAATGTGTTGATTAAGAAGCCGGCCTCAGCAGGAATGGAAGACCGAAAAAAAATTGTGTTGCAAAGTCACTTAGACATGGTGCACCAAAAAAATAACGATACGGTATTTGATTTTGACAAAGAAGGGATACGCATGTTTATTGAGGGTGATTGGGTGAAGGCTGAAGGCACTACTTTGGGTGCAGACAATGGAATTGGTGTTGCTACAATAATGGGACTTTTAGAATCAACAACCATTGCACATCCAGCTTTTGAAGCCTTATTTACAGTAGATGAAGAAACGGGGATGACTGGTGCATTTGGAATAGAGCCGAATTTTTTGGAAGGCGATATCTTACTGAACTTAGATACTGAAGATGATGACGAACTTACCATTGGATGTGCCGGAGGAGTTAATGTTAATGCACATAAAGAATTTAAAGAGGAAGCAGTTCCTGCTGATTATGCCACTTTTGAGTTCAAAATAAAGGGGCTATCAGGTGGCCATTCTGGAATGGAAATTCATAAAGGCTTGGGAAATGCCAATAAATTAATGAATCGACTGATTTATCAACTTTCAACTGAAATTGAACTTGGAATTCAACAAATTGAGGGCGGTGGATTACGCAACGCCATTCCACGTGAGTCGAACGCGATAGTTGCCATTCCAGCATCATCAGAAGAAAAGTTTACCAGTATTTGTAATAGCTTTAAAAAAGATATTGCTGATGAATATAAACTTACCGACCCTAAGTTAAGCTTCGACTATAAATCAGTTGAAGGAACTGGAAAAATGCTCAGTCCTTCAGATAGTAAAAGTATAACTCAAGCTATTTATGCCGTTCCAAATGGAATCATTCGCATGAGTCCATCGATGGAGGACACCGTGCAAACTTCAAATAATTTATCTCAAGTGATCTTGGAAAATGGAAAGTTGAGTTGTTTGTGCTTGTGCAGGAGTGCAGTAGATTCTGAAAAAGAAGATGCGGTGAGAGCCATTCAATCAGCTTTCACAATTATTGATGCTGACTTTAGCACTGATGGTGATTATCCAGGATGGACCCCACAACCACAATCTGATATTGTAGAGTTAATGAACACTATTTATCAAGAAAAATTTAATGAAAAGCCACGTATTATGGCTGGTCATGGTGGATTAGAATGCGGAATTATAGGGAGCAATTATCCAGACTTAGATATGGTTTCTTTTGGTCCAATTATCCGCGGACCCCATTCGCCAGATGAAAAGGTTAAAATTAGTTCGGTGCAAAAATTTTGGGATTTTTTATTAGAGACCTTAAAACAAATTCCAAGTAAAAATTAAAGCGTGAATATTTTACTGGTTGCAGCCACACAAAAAGAAGTAGAGCCTTTATTAGCAAGGATTTCTTGGAAAGACAATAAGTCTGTTCATGAAAGCAATAACCATCAATTAACGCTTTTAAAAACTGGGGTTGGAATGGTTTCAACTGCCCTTTCGATGGGCGCTAAACTAGCCAATGAACAATATGATTTAGCAATAAATTTAGGCATTGCGGGTGCTTTTGATCGAAGTTTAGCACTTGGGGAGGTGGTGGAGGTTACAGCTGACCAGTTTTCTGAATTGGGGGCTGAGAATGGAGGAGATTTATTGGATTTAAAAGATCTTGGAATGGCAAAGCCTCAAGAGTTTAGGTTTGAGAGTAAATTAAATAATATTCCCCGCTTAACGATTAATCATAAATTGAAGACTGTTCGTGCAATAACAGTAAATACTGTGCATGGGAATGAAGCTTCAATAGCGTCGATAAAAAGGCGCTTGAATCCACAGCTTGAAAGTATGGAAGGAGCAGCTTTTTTTAAGGCTTGTAATAAATTTAGTACCAATTCACTTCAGCTTAGGGCCATTTCAAATTATGTAGAAAAACGAAATAGAAGTAATTGGAAAATTGATTTAGCCATTGATAACTTAGCCAATGAAACAATTGCCATTTTAAAGCAACTCTAATGAAGAAGTTAAGCTTAGGATTTTCTCCTTGCCCAAATGATACTTTTATTTTCGATGCGTTGGTTCATCAAAAAATTGATACTGAGGGGCTAGACTTTGAAGTGCATTTAGGGGATGTGGAGGAGTTAAATGAAAAGGCCTTTAAACAAGAATTGGACATTACTAAGCTAAGCTATCACGCCATGGCTTTTTGTTTAGATAATTACCAACTTCTAAATAGTGGAAGTGCTTTAGGTAAGGGTGTAGGTCCATTGCTAATTGCAAAAAAACAACTTTCAAAAGAAGAAATTAATACTGCCAACATTGCTATTCCTGGCAAATTTACTACTGCCAATTTTTTACTTTCCATCGCTTTCCCTGAAGCCCAAAACAAAAAGGAATTATTGTTTTCAGATATAGAGTCAGCAGTGTTAACTAATGAAGTAGACGCTGGCTTAATCATTCATGAAAACCGATTTACCTACCAAGATAAAGGCTTAGTCAAATTAATGGATTTGGGTGATTTTTGGGAAAATCATTCCGGAGGCTTAATACCTCTAGGCGGTATTGTCATAAAAAGAGGACTGAATGACGAGTTGAAGCAAAAGGTAGATCGACTAATAAATAAGAGCATCCAATATGCATTTGAAAACAATGGAGCGACAAGTAGTTATGTCAAAGAAAATGCCCAAGAGATGGCGCTTGATGTAATTCAAAAACACATTGATTTGTATGTCAATCAATATTCTTTAGATTTGGGAGTTGAAGGACGAAAAGCAGTTAAAAATTTATTTCAAGCGGCAATTGATAAAAAACTAGTAAATAAAATTACCACACCAATATTTGTATAATGATAGTAATAACGGGAGCAGCAGGATTTATAGGAAGCTTTTTAACGGGATTCTTGAATCACAAAGGAATTGAGAATTTAATTTTAGTTGATGAATTTAGTTTTCCAGAAAAAAATAAAAACTTAGAAGGGAAAAAGTTTAAAAATAAAGTTGAAAGAAGCACTTTTATTGATTGGTTAGAAGAAAACGCGACTGAAGTAAAGTTTGTTTACCACCTCGGTGCTCGGACAGATACTACAGAGTTTGACCAACAAATTTTTGATGAGTTAAATTTGAACTATTCAAAGGCAGTGTGGAACTTATGCACCAGCAATCAAATCCCTTTACTTTATGCTTCTTCAGGAGCCACTTATGGGCTTGGTGAAATGGGATATAGTGATTCACATGATATAGTCGATCAATTAAAGCCATTGAACCCTTACGGTGAGTCAAAAAATGACTTTGATAAGTGGGTGTTAACCCAAGAGAAAACACCGCCTAACTGGTATGGAGTTAAGTTTTTTAATGTTTATGGTCCAAATGAATTCCATAAAGGAAGAATGGCCTCTGTTGTTTTTCATGCATTTAATCAAATTAAGGAAACTGGTAAGATGAAACTCTTCCAATCGCATAATCCAGCGTATAGAGATGGAGAGCAGCAACGTGATTTTATTTACGTTTGGGATCTAGTAAATATATGTCATTGGTTAGAGGAAAATAGACCAAAAGATGGCTTGTATAATATTGGAACTGGTGAAGCCAGAACATTTTTAGACTTAGTAGAAGCAACTTTTACTGCTATAGGTAAGCCCGCTGACATAAGTTATATTCCAACTCCAGAAGATATTCGAGATAAATATCAATATTACACTGAAGCAGACATGAGTAAGCTGAGAAAAGCTGGTTACAATCATCGTTTTCACACCTTAGAAGAAGGCGTTTCAGATTATGTAACAAACTATTTAGAAGGGCATCAGTATTATTAAATGAAGCAGAAAGGCGCCCAGCTATTTTCTCTTTTACTGCACAGTTCATTTGCTGTGCTATTTATTTTAGCTATTCTTCTTTTCAAAGAAAGGCTATTTGCTGATGCCTCCTATTACTTTTTTCATGCTATCAATTCTGGTAGTTTTCATGTTGAACATGGTAGAATTGTACTAGGCATTTCTCAAGTTTTGCCCTTAATCGGATATTACCTTGGTTTGCCCTTGAAATATTTAATGGTGTTAGGCTCTTTGGGACATGAGGTATTTTATTATGCCATTTGTCTATTTCTACTTTATAAATTAAAAGATAAGGCCGGGGCAATCGCCGTTTTGCTAATTCATGTTATTGGACAACTGTGGTTATACTATAGTCCTATGCTTGAAATATGTTATGGCTCTGCTTTAGCAGTATTATTCTATGCCTTATTAAAGTCAGGGAAGTATAAGGATGATAAATGGTTTATTTTTTTACTACTCGTCCAATGGTTTGCCATGAGCAGCCATCCAGAGAATTATGTATTAATTTTATTTGCATTAGTATTTGATTACTTGAATAGAGGGGTTCAGAAAAAAATACATCTTTCGTCCATTCTTTTTCTTAGTGTTGCAATTCTTGTGGAATGGCTATCATTTAGCGCCTATGAATTAAATCATGTCAATCATACGTTAAGCAGTGGGTCAACTTGGTTGAATGTCTTTCAGCCTGACTATGCAAAAGATTTATTGGAATTATTTCTCCGTTTCTTTCCAGAGGTGTTATTATTTTTATTGCTCTCAACTATTGTAAGTGTATACAAGAAACGTTATTTCATAAGTGTTCTGCCAATAGCATCAGCGGTATTTATCATCTTGGTTATTAACCAGAAAACTATAGCTATAGATTTTGGTCGATACTTAGAGTCGATGTATAATCCGCTTGTATTTTTGGCAGTAGTTCCTTTTGTTTATCAAATTTATCAGCACTTTTCAAAAAAATGGTTAGGAACAATTAGTGTGATACTATTTATTATCGTCGGTATTCGTATTGCTTGGATTTGGAGCTATGGCAAGCCTTTAAGGCAGCGAGTGAATCAGCTAGAACAGATTGTAGACCATGCACAGTACCAATCGAATACTAACTTCCTGATCAATAATGAGAATTACTCCAAGCCTTATTCTTACATTAATTGGGCACAGCCGATTGAAAGTTTGCTCTTTTCAGCTATGGATGGAAAAGATGCTACCGTCAGTGTACCGAGCACAGAAGACTATAAATATGACAATAACGCTAAAGAATTAACTGACTCACTTTTTATCTTCAGAAGATTTGAAATAGAGCCACTTAGCTTTCTTAATCCAAAGTTTTTTAGCTTGCGAAACAAGCCCTACAAAGCGCTAAATACAAATGGATCGACTGATTTTCCTGAAGAAATAAAAGCCAATTTAAGTGTCAACTTAATTAAAAACATTCAAGCCTTAAACTTTAAAAGAGGAGATACCTTATTCCAAGCTGTACAGCTAATCAATAATAGTAAGTTTCTCATACCATCAGCATACCAATCTCAAGTTTTTATAGCTTATCATTGGTATAAAGATGGGGAACTATATCATTGGGATGGCCAAAGAACATTGTTGGAAGTTGATCTAAACCCCAACACTGAATATATTCAAGATATTCAATTAGTTATACCAATTGAAACAGGAATTTATGAGCTTACCCCAGATATTGTGATTGAAGGAAAAAGATGGTTAGGTTTAAATAAATCCTACCAAATTCAAGTGACTATATAGCATATTTGATAATACAATAGATGGCTTTTAGTCCATCTTTCCAGCCAATTTTTTTGCCATCGTCATAGCTTCTACCAATATACCTAATAGGAACTTCACCGAACTTCACGCCTTTCATTTTAGCCAATTTTGCAGTGATTTCTGGTTCAAAACCAAATCGCATTTCTTTCAACTCAATTTTTTTTGCTAAATCGCTGCGAATAAGTTTATAACATGTTTCCATATCACTTATGTTGAGCCGCGTAAAAAGATTGGAAAGCGCTGTTAAAAATCGATTGGCATAGTAGGCTGGGTTTTTAATGATATTATCATTAGCTAAAAATCGGGAGCCATAAACCACATCGAGCTTCTCATTAAGCAGTTTTTCTAGTAGCTTGTTGATGTCTTTTGGGTCTAGTTCTAAGTCGGCGTCCTGAGGGATTAAAAACTCTCCAGTTGTCAATGAAATGCCCTTTTGAATGGCTGCGCCTTTGCCGAGATTTTTAACTTGTTGATGTAGTTTTATGTCTTGCTCATGGTGATTTTCAATAAACTGACTCACTATTGCTGCCGTGCTATCCGAGGAGTAATCATCAATCACTAAAATTTCTTTTTCAATATTTTGAACTAGCGTTAAATTAACAAGCTGATGGAGTACTTCTTTAATGGTTTTTTCCTCATTAAAGGCAGGAATAATGATGCTGAGTTTTTTTAGCAATTGGAGAGGATTACAATTCGGTTTTTAAGTCAATTAAAAAGGTCCTTATCTTTTTTAAGGACAGTAACATTTCGGCTTGATCTAGTTGATCGTCTTTATTCTCTTTTAATTTCTTTTTTGCACCATCAAGGGTATAACCTCTTTCTTTGACAAGATTGTAAATTAAATGCAAATTATCTACATCACTCTTAGTGAAAAGGCGGTTACCTTTTTTGTTTTTATGCGGTTTAAGAATTGAAAACTCTTTCTCCCAAAACCTTATTAAGGAAGTGTTCACATTAAACATTCGGCTTACCTCACCGATAGAATAATAAATTTTTGAAGAGGTATTTTCCACAATTAATTTTGCCCCTAAGTTAAATGAAAATTGAGATTAATCGAAAGATTGAGTCGGTTGAGAAGCAAATTCAATCATCTGCTCATATTCAGCAGGAGTAAGATCATTAAAGTAATAATTGATAGGATTCACCTTATTATCATCTTTAATCACTTCATAATGCAAGTGAGGCGCTACAGATGTTCCAGTGTTTCCAACATACCCAATAACTTGTCCTCTTTTTACCTCTTCACCTTGGCGAACATTGAATTCACTCATATGACCATAAAGAGTAATGTAGCCATAGCCGTGATCAATTAATACGTGATTGCCATAACCACGTCGACTTTTTTCAACTACAATTACTTTGCCCTCTCCAGTAGCATAAATTTCTGTGCCTTTTTCAGCGGAAAAATCCATTCCCGTATGCATTTTTCTCCTTTTATAAATTGGATGCATGCGCATTCCATACCCCGACGCCATGCGCTTCAAATCTTTATTTGCTACTGGTTGGATGGCAGGTATTGAGGCTAACATTTTTTCTTTTGTTATCGCCATATTGTACACTTCGTCATAAGACTTAGATTGGATGTACAACTGTTTTGTGATTTTATCGAGTTTTGAAGAGCTTTCAATAATTAAGTCGGAATTTTTATAACCTTCGAGGTTTTTATAACGATTCACCCCACCAAATCCAGCTTCTCTAATTTCCTTTGGAATAGGTTCTGCTTCAAAAATGGTACGATAAATTTCATCATCTCTGCGTTCTATGTCTTCTAACACTGCAGATACCTGATCCATTCTTTTATCCAATAATTCATACTGTGCTTTCAACTGACTGTTCTCTCTTTTAAGTAATTTTTCTTTTGGAGAATCAATCACTTTGCTCACCCCTAAATAGATAATAACTCCCAAAAAAGCACTCGATATCAAGAAGGTAGTTGCCTTTAAAAGGCGTTGCTTCCAATCAAGCTCAATTTTTTCGTAACTGAGTGTTCTTGTATTAAATCTATATTTAAGACGAGCCAATTTTCTTTTTTTTAATAGTTAAATTTGCCAGCTTTTAACTGCTACAAACATAAGGGTTTCGAATTTTTAATCCTAATTGCAAATATGTTTTGTACATGTTAATTAACGTTATCTATAAGTAAAAGTTTTCAACAGCAATGACTTCAAAACAGACTAGAGAAGCATTTTTTTCTTTTTTTAAAGATAGAGGCCACCATTTAGTTCAATCTGCTCCAATCGTGGTTAAAGATGATCCTACCTTGCTTTTTACAAATGCAGGAATGAATCAATTTAAAGACATTTTCTTGGGAAATAAGCCAGCAAAAAACCCGCGTGCAGTTGATACACAGAAATGTTTGCGAGTTTCAGGCAAACATAACGACTTAGAAGAAGTAGGGGTTGATACTTATCACCATACCATGTTCGAAATGCTTGGGAATTGGTCTTTTGGTGACTTTTTTAAGGAAGAAATGATTCCTTGGGCATGGGAATTTCTCACCGAGGTTCTAAAGCTGGAAAAGGATCGCTTGTACGTCACCATTTTTGAAGGAGACAAAGAAGATGGACTCACTGAAGATTCCGATGCTTATGCCGCATGGGCAAAAATAATTTCAGAAGATCGCATATTAAAAGCTGATAAAAAGGATAATTTTTGGGAAATGGGGGAAGTTGGACCTTGTGGGCCCTGTTCAGAAATTCATATTGATTTAAGGAGCGAGAAAGAACGGGCTTCAGTTGATGGCCTAACTTTGGTGAATAAAGATCACCCCCAAGTGGTTGAAATTTGGAATTTGGTGTTTATAGAATATAACCGCCAAAAGGATAAAAGCCTAAAGCCACTTCCTGCAAAACATGTAGATACGGGTATGGGCTTTGAACGCCTGTGTATGGCATTACAAGGGAAAACGTCCAATTATGATACCGATGTGTTTATGCCTTCAATAAAAAAAATGGAGAGTATTTGTGGGTTGATTTATGCTTCTAGTGATGACAAAAAAGATATTGCTTTTAGAGTTATTGTAGATCACATTCGAGCTATTGCTTTTTCAATTGCAGATGGACAGTTGCCTTCTAACACAGGTGCAGGTTATGTAATTCGTAGAATTTTGCGTCGGGCAGTCCGTTATGGATATAGTTTTTTAAATCAACGAGAACCCTTTTTATACCAATTAATCGAGAGCTTGATTGCTACCTTAGGAGAGACTTTCCCTGAATTAGGAAAACAACAAAAAACCATTGAAACAGTCATTCACGAAGAGGAGCAGGGGTTTTTGAAAACCTTGGAAAAAGGGATTCAGTTATTTGAGGAATACGTAAAATCCAATAAGAACGGTATCGATGGAGTATTTGCTTTTGAATTGTACGATACGTTTGGGTTTCCAATTGATTTAACACAATTATTAGCGCAAGAGCAGGGATTAAAAGTAGACATGAATGCTTTTCAGGAGCAGTTAAAAGCTCAAAAAGATCGTTCACGAGCTGCAGGAAAATTAGATACAGGAGATTGGGTAGAAGTATTAAAAGACGATAAAGAAGAGTTTATTGGTTATGATAGATTGAACTCGACGGTAAAAATTAGTCGCTATAGAGAAGTAAAGCAAAAGGGTAAAAGCTTGTTTCAGTTGGTTTTAAATTTAACCCCTTTTTATCCAGAAGGTGGTGGCCAGGTTGGAGATACAGGATATATTCAACAGGGTGAGAATAAAACTTCCATTGTTGATACAAAGAAGGAAAATAACCTGATTGTACATTTTTGTAAAGAATTACCGAAAGAGCTTCATGGAGAATTTGAGGCAGTAGTAAATCAATCAAAACGAAGCCAAACGGCTGCTAATCATACGGCTACCCATTTATTGCATCAAGCCTTGAGAGAAATATTAGGTACCCATGTCGAGCAAAAGGGTTCCTTGGTTAATGCAGAACACTTGCGCTTTGATTTTTCACATTTTCACAAAATGACCGATGAAGAACTCAGGGATGTAGAATTGTTTGTTAATCGAAAAATTAGAGCTAACCTCAATTTAAAAGAGGAAAGAAATTTACCTATCACAGTAGCCAAAGAGCGTGGAGCCTTGGCATTGTTTGGCGAAAAATACGGAGATGTAGTTCGATTAATTCAATTTGGTGATTCTGTAGAATTATGCGGTGGCACACATGTGCAAGCAACTGGCGAAATTGGATTGTTTAAAATCGTTTCAGAAGGTGCAGTTGCAGCAGGAGTTCGTCGAATAGAAGCAATCAGCTCTGAAAAGGCACAGGCATATTTTTTCGAGCAAAATGACCTTATTCAGAATTTAAAGAATAACTTGAAAAATCCTAAAAACATTGAGCAAGCAGTTGATACATTAATTTCTGAAAACCATCAACTTCAAAGGGAGATAGAACAATTTAAAGCGAGGGCAGCAGGAAGTATTAAGCAAGAGTTGCTTCAAAAAGTTGACGACAAAAATGGAGTTAATGTACTGATTGAGGAGGTGAGCTTGGAAACAGATTCTATCAAAAACATAGCATTTCAATTGAAGTCAGAGCTAGCACGGTTATTTCTAGTTTTAGTCTCAAAAGCAAACGGAAAACCAAGCATTACGGTATTAATAAGTGATGAATTGGTGAAAGAAAAAGATTGGAATGCGGGAAAAATAGTTCGTGATTTAGCCAAACACATCAATGGAGGTGGAGGTGGACAAGCCTTTTTCGCTACTGCTGGAGGTAAAAAAGCAGAAGGAGTAGAAGATGCGTTGAAGGCAGCAAGGGAGTTTATCAAATAAGGCTTAACCCAGCTTCACATAGCGGCTTACGTCTTCTTCAGTAATTTCTTGTTCGCCCAAAATTAACAAGCGTTCAATTACATTACGCAACTCTCTTATGTTCCCTGTCCAATTGTAATTTTGAAGTGCTTTAATTGCTTTTTCAGTCATTTTCTTTTCAGGCATTCCTTGTTCTTGACTTACTTTTTTCAAGAAAAAATCTGTCAATAATGGAATGTCTTCTTTGCGGTCGTTTAATGATGGAACATGGATTAAAATCACACTTAAGCGATGGTATAAATCTTCTCTGAAATTATTTTCTTCAATTTCTTTCTTAAGATCTTTATTCGTAGCGGCCAAAACACGCACATCAATTTTGATGTCTTTTTCTCCACCAACTCTACTTATTTTATTTTCTTGTAAGGCACGTAAAACCTTTGCTTGTGCAGAAGCACTCATGTCACCTATTTCATCTAAAAAAAGGGTGCCTCCTTGAGCTTGTTCAAATTTGCCTTTTTTCTGCTTTACTGCTGAAGTAAATGCACCTTTTTCATGGCCAAATAACTCACTTTCGATTAATTCTGAAGGAATAGCGGCACAGTTAACCTCTATAAAAGGCTGCTTACTTCGTGAAGAGTTTTGATGTAAATTGATGGCAACCAACTCTTTTCCAGTACCATTGCCCCCAGTAATTAAAACACGAGCATCTGATGGTGCAACTTTGGCAATCATTTCTTTAACTTCATGAATTGGCTTGCTTTCACCAATTATGTCATTTAATTTGCTCTTATAAACCTTTTTACGCAAGGTTTTGGTCTCTTCAACCAACTCGTTTTTATCTAAGGCATTTCTAACAGTCACTAATAAGCGATTTAAATCTAAAGGCTTAGCAATAAAATCAAAAGCACCCAGTTTTATTGCTTCCACTGCTGTTTCAATACTGCCATGCCCAGAGATCATAACGACAGGAAAGTCAGGCTTAATTTCTTGAATTTTTTCTAAAACCTCAATGCCGTCCATTTTTGGCATCTTTATGTCGCAAAGCACTAAATCAAACCCTCCTTTTTTGATTTTAGAAATTCCAGACGCTCCATCTTCAGCATCATCTACCTGAAACTTTTCAAATTCTAAAATTTCTCGCAAAGTATTGCGAATAGGTTTATCATCGTCGATAATTAATATTTTTCCCATTTTTATGATTTACGGACGAGCCATTTTCCCAATTCTTTAAAACTTGCTTTCTTACCATACATTAGGATTCCTGTGCGATATATCTTACCGGCCATCCATGTTGATCCTATGAAAGTCAAAATTAAACTTACCATTGATAAGGCCAATTGCCAAGGCACAACACCAACTGGAATTCGAATCATCATAATTATTGGCGAAGTAAAAGGAATAATTGAAGTCCAAAAGGCTAAATCACCATCTGGGTTGTCAATGACTACTTGAGCTATAACAATCGATAATATTAATGGAATGGTGATAGGAAACATAAACTGTTGGGTGTCTGATTCACTATCAACAGCCGAACCAATGGCTGCAAATAAGGAGCCGTAAAGTAGATAACCCCCTAGAAAATAGAAGATAAAACAACCGATTACTAAAGGAAAGTTGATTCTACTTAACTTCTCATTTATTTCTTCAGCAATGCTGGTATTTTTTGAATCCTTTTCTGCAATTTTTGCCTCTTGGGCTGCTGGATTGAATTGATCCATTTGCTGCAGTTGCTCCTTTTTAGAAGCCATTAGGTCTTCTTTAAATACTTGCTGCACTCCTGCAATAATTAACGTGCTAAATACAATCCAAATAAACACTTGAGTTATTGCTACCATGGCAATACCCACAATTTTCCCCATCATCAATTGAAAGGGTTTAACTGATGAAATGATAACTTCGACGATCCGGTTTGTTTTTTCCTCAATAACCCCACGCATCACTTGCACTCCGAATAAGAAAATAAAAAGGTAAATAACAAAGGCCAAGAAAAAACCAACACCAACAGCTAAGCCTCCTGCACTTTTTTCTGTAGTTCCATCTGCCGATAGTTTGTTAGCTACAATTCTAACATCAGGGCGTAAACCAGAAATTTGATCTAAGCTAAGGTTATGTAGGTCTTCCAATTTTTTATTTTCAATGACCTTGGCAATTTCATTTTCCATATGATCAATAGAGCTGCGCTTTGGCTTATTTTTATAGAAAATTTGCACAGTTTGAGGCAGCGTAACTACAACTTTCGGAATGTGTAAAACAGCGGTGTATTTCCCGCCACTATTCAAGTCTTTTTGAGCTTCTCCTAAACTTCTAAATTCATATGAAAAGCTCACTTCATCATTAGCTTTAAGTTCATTGATAAAAAGACCTGTTTCGTCAATAACCTCTATGTTTTGCAAGTCATCATCCTCAGAAGCTAGCCACGCTGGCACTATCATTAGAGCTGCAATTAAAATTGGCCCAACGAGACTCATGATGATAAAAGACTTCTTTTTAACGCGTGTTAAATATTCTCGTTTAATGATCAAGTTTATTTTATTCATGGCTCATTTCTTTTGGTTGGTTAGTCTCTTCCACTTGCTTAATGAAAATATCGTTCATGCTTGGAATTATCTCTCGAAGTCCATAAACTTCAACATTTCCTATTATCGCTTTTAATAATTCATTAGGTGATTTGTGCCCAGTTAACCTTACTGTGGCTTGTTGGTAGGTTCCATTCTCCTTAGAGTCTAATAATTCACAACCAGTCCACAAGGCATTTGTAAAGCCAATCATGTTGCCTTTAAAGGTGATGTCGTAAACTCCTTCTTTGAAGTCTTCTTGAATCTGTTTTACTGCTCCACCCAAAATTTTCTTTGAGTTATTTATTAAGGCGATATGTTCACATATTTCCTCGACTGACCCCATATTGTGAGTAGATAAAACTATGGTCGTTCCTTCTTCTTTCAAGCGTAAAATTTCTGCCTTCACAATATTGGCATTGATAGGGTCAAATCCACTAAAAGGCTCATCTAGAATTAAAAGTTTAGGCTCATGCAAAACGGTAACTATAAATTGTACTTTCTGCGCCATGCCTTTTGAAAGTTCTTCCACCTTTTTGTTCCACCATTCGGCAATGCCAAACTTTTTAAACCAATAGATCAGCTTTTTCTTTGCTTCAGCTTTGCTCATGCCCTTAAGCTGAGCTAAATACATGGCTTGCTCTCCAACTTCCATCTTTTTGTACAAACCTCTTTCTTCAGGTAAGTAGCCAATTTGTTCAACATGTTTTGCTGCAAGTGGCTCACCATTAAAAAAGATTTGTCCTGAATCGGGACCAGTAATTTGATTGATAATGCGAATAAATGAAGTTTTTCCGGCACCATTTGGTCCTAATAAACCAAATACACAACCTGTGGGAATTTCAATGCTTACGTCATCCAACGCTCTGTGGCTAGCATATTGCTTGACAATATTTTCTGCTCTTAATATAGAACTCATTAGTCTTTCGAATTTTCGCAAATATATTAATGCAACTGCTTCTAATTATCAGTTTGGGATAAAAAGTAAATCTTAAGGATGAGTGGAAAATAGACGGATAAAATTCAATAAGACAGATGAAAAAAAAAGACTATTTAAATCTTAATACACTTCATTCTGAATAGCTTTCTAATTCATTTTAAAAACTATTTTTCTTTAAAACCTAGGCTGACAGAGTTGATACAATACCTCAAGCCAGTTGGTTCAGGACCGTCTTCAAAAACATGCCCAAGGTGCGACCCACATTTATGGCAAATAACTTCTGTCCGATTCCATCCATATTTATTATCGGTCTTTTCAACTACTGCAGATTCGTTTATCACATCGTAATAACTTGGCCAACCAGTTCCTGATTTAAATTTAGTGGCTGAACTAAACAGTGGATTTTCACATGCCTTACAAATAAATACGCCCTCTTTTTTCCAATCGACAAATTTTCCGCTAAATGCAGGTTCAGTTCCAGCCTTTCGAAGCACATCATATTCTACATTGGTCAACTGGTTTTTCCATTCTTCTTCTGTTTTTGAAACTTCAAACTTGGCACTCTCATTAGATATTTCAGAGGAATTTTGTCCACAAGAAGAAAGTGCAAATAAGCAGAGTACTGCGGTATAGATGTAGTTGGTTCTTTTCATGCTAGTTTATTTGATGTATTAACGACTTAGATCAATTTAAAGTTCAACTCAAAGGTAGATCTTAAGAAGTTTTAGGGATATAAATTTGCAAACAATTTGTTAACTAACTCTTTAATATGGTAAAATAGTTTAAAATTGTCCTATCCTTAACAGTATAATTCGTTTTAAGGCATATTTTGAACTTAATTTTAGGAAACAACTTTAATTATTTGAAACCACTACATTTGAAATATACAATTTGGCTAATTTTTCTTTTTTCACAATTGAATTTAATTAGTCAAAATGACAGTTTAAATTACGAAGCATATTATCCTGGCTTCCCATTTCAAGAGGGAATCTATACTTCTTTTGAAGATTTTAAGTTAAATGATCCGGCCGTTAAAACTGACTTCGAGCGTCGTGGAGCAGACCTATACGCTTACAATGATAGTTTGAGGAAAATGATATTAATAGATCCAGAAAAGATTTGGGGCTATTCTCAGGTTGGAAATATATATATTAGCAGCAATGATAGTTATTGGAGAATTATAAATATTGGTCGACTAGCTCAATATTCTGCTATTACAATTAGTGTTTTTAGAACTATAGATTCCTTTGGTTTTTCTGTTGAGCAACAAACAAAAAGTATGCAACAGCTCTTTTTGGACATGGAGACTGGGAAAAGTTATATACTATCGGCGGAAAATCTTATGCCTTTTATTGACGAGCAACCACTTTTAAAAGAAAGGTTTAGAAACATGAAACGCATAAAGGATCGAGAGTTAATATTAGTGTTGAAAGCCTATAATGAGCTAAATCCAATTTATTTTCCCGTATATGATTAAATATCTTAGCACAATACTCTTTTGCTTGTTTTCGTTCTCTAACAATGCCCAACCTTCTGAAGGTTTAGCCAAAGAGCAAATCAAATTGGTAATGAGTTTTCAAGAGTCAGCTTGGAACAGTGGGAATATCCCACAATATATGCAAGGCTATTGGAAATCCGATTCCTTGCTTTTTATTGGTAAAAAAGGTCCAACCTATGGTTGGAGTGAAACATTGAGCAATTACTTAAAAGCCTATCCAACTGCAGAGAAAATGGGTAAATTAAGTTTCGAGCTGAATCGTATTGATATTTTATCAGAAAATTCAGCATTTGTAGTAGGAAAATGGAAGTTAGATCGAAAGGAAGACATGTTGCAAGGATACTTCAGTTTGCTATGGAAATTTATAAATGGTGAATGGAAAATTACAGTTGACCATACTTCATCGTCAGACTAAGCGGATTAAATTCAGCAATTATCAACGATAAAAAATTATATTTGCCTTTCGATGAAAAACAAGCGGCTCATACTGAATCAAACACAACTCGAGTTAAGCATAAAGCGCCTTTGTTGTCAATTAATTGAAAACCACAACAACTTTTCAGATACAGTATTAATTGGCCTTCAACCCCGAGGCATCTATTTAGCCAAGCGAATTCAAGAAGAACTTAAATTGTCTACAGGAAATGAGGCTATTTCTTTGGGAAGTCTAGACATCACTTTTTTTAGGGATGATTTTAGGAGAAGAGACAGTCCGCTTATTGCAAATAAAACACAAATAGACTTCATGATTGAAGGCAAAAAAGTGATTTTAATTGATGATGTTTTATATACCGGAAGAACTATAAGGGCTGGGCTTGATGCTATGTTAGCCTATGGCAGACCTGCTTTAGTAGAGTTACTTGTTTTGGTAGATCGTAGATATAGTAGGCATTTACCAATTGAGCCAAATTACGTTGGAACAACAGTAGATTCAGTCATAAGTGAAAGGGTAGAGGCTAGGTGGAATGAAACTGATGGAAAAAACGAAGTCATTCTGAAAGAAAATTAAGATATATGGAAAAACTTTCAACTCGAAATTTATTGGGAATAAAGCAGTTAAATGCTGCAGACATTGAGTTGATTTTTTCTACTGCTGATAACTTTAAAGAGGTTATCAATCGACCAATTAAAAAAGTTCCATCGTTACGAGATATTACAATTGCTAATCTTTTTTTTGAAAACTCTACGCGAACAAAACTATCCTTTGAACTCGCTGAAAAGCGCCTATCTGCTGACGTTATCAACTTTTCTGCATCTGCATCTTCAGTTTCCAAAGGAGAAACATTGATTGATACAGTAAATAATATTTTAGCCATGAAGGTAGACATGGTAGTAATGCGTCATCCAAATCCAGGAGCCTCAATTTTCTTATCAAAGCATATTAATGCGTCTATAATAAATGCAGGAGATGGGGCACATGAGCATCCTACACAAGCTTTGTTAGATGCTTATAGTATTAGGGGAAAATTGGGCAGTGTTAAATCCAAAAAGGTGGTAATTGTAGGAGATATTCTTCATTCTAGGGTTGCACTATCAAACATTTATTGCTTACAGAAGCTTGGTGCTAAAGTTATGGTTTGTGGACCGCCAACGTTGATTCCTAAACATATAAAAAGCCTAGGTGTGGAGGTGAGTTATAAATTAGACGATGCTTTGAACTGGGCAGATATTGCCATGATGTTACGAATTCAATTAGAACGGCAAAATAACGTCAATTCAGCTGAGGTAAGCTACTTTCCATCTCTTCGAGAATACCATAATTTGTATGGCTTAACAACTGAAAGGCTTAAACGGCAAAAAAATCCGCCTATCATCATGCACCCAGGGCCAATTAATAGAGGAGTGGAGATTTCATCTGAGGTAGCTGACTCTCCAAATTCGATTATCTTAAACCAAGTTGAAAATGGTGTTGCGGTGCGAATGGCAGTACTTTATTTGTTGGCGGAACAAAATTGATGCTATAACAACAATCTCAAACGTTTAATTTTGAGTTTAGCTTAGGGCTCAACTGATTTATGACTTAAAAATTTGATACATTTGCTTTAAAGGAATTTAAATATGAATTCAAATCCATATATCATTGAAAAAAAGGATCGCTACACTTTAATTAAAGTGTTGGAAGAAAAATTTACTGCTAAAATTTCTCCAGAACTGAAAGCAGAGTTGGTTGACTTGAATAATAAAGGGTTAAAGAACATTATCTTCGATATGGAAGATGCTAGTTATTGCGATTCTTCAGGCTTAAGCGTTATATTGGTTGCCAATAGAATTTGCAAGGAAAACAATGGATGTTTAGTGATTTGCAATTTAAAACCAGCCGTAGCTAAATTGATTGATATCTCTCAATTATCTAATGTGCTAAATATTACACCAAGTTTTTCCGAAGCTGAGGATTTTTTATTCATGGATGAAATTGAACGGGGCCTTGATGAATCGGCTTCTAGCCTGAATTAGATGTCACTTTCAGTTTTAATTTTGGGTAGTGGCTCTGCATTACCTACTATCTCCTCTAATCAAAGTGCACAAATTGTTGAACTTGGTAATCATCTATTTTTAGTGGATTGCGGTGAAGGCACACAAATTGAATTGAGGCGAAACAAAGTAAAAGTCCAAAAAATCGACCATATTTTCATTTCCCATCTTCACGGGGATCATTTTTTTGGACTAGTAGGCTTACTATCTACCATGCACTTATTGGGTAGAAAAAAGGAATTAAACATTCATGGTCCTGCTGGTTTGGAGGAGATTGTTCAGATTCAGTTTCGTAATGCAGGCAGTCACCTTTCTTTTCAAATGAATTTTAACCTTGTGACTGATGGTGAGCAGGTGCTCTACGAGACCAGTAAACTAAAAGTATCTTCTTTAAAATTAAAACACAGAATTCCATGCTTTGGATTTTTGTTTCAAGAAAAAGAGGGATTAAGAAAATTAAAAGTAGAGGCATTGGCGAAATATAAAATACCAGTGCATGCACGAAAAGGAATTACTGAGGGTGAGGACTTTATAACTGAAGAGGGAGAACGTATACCCAATACCAAAATAACAAACGACCCTGAGTCTCCAGCTAGCTATGCATACTGCTCAGATACTGCATACTATGAAACACTTGTTTCAAAATTAAAAGGGGTTGACTTATTATATCATGAAGCTACCTTTTTAGAGAAAGAGCGTGCAAGAGCTAAAAAAACGTTTCACTCTACTGCTAAAGATGCCGCCAAAGTGGCAAATTTGGCTGGTGTTAAAAAGCTATTACTTGGTCATTTCTCGAATCGTTATAAAGCAAAAGATGGTTTCTTGCAAGAAGCACGGCAAATATTTAAAGAATCTTATATTGCTGAAGAAGGAGCAACTTTCAATGCATAATCTAACTAGAGAATACAGTTAGTACATTTTCTCTGAACTAGAATAAACTGAGAAACTCAGATCTCATTTTAACATTAATAGCAACAGCAAGAATTAAACTTATAATTAATCCAATTCCAGCCATCATTACATCTTTCCCTATTATAAGTAGAGTTGTTCTAACTGATTTTACCCTACGTTTTGCTCGCTTTTTTGTTATTGAAATTGCTAATTCACGTCCACCAAGTAAACCTAGAAATACCCAAGTTGTACTCATGGGAATCTGGCTCATTTCTTTGAAGTAGATAAGTATTAGTGCATAAACAAAATCAACAATTGTGGCTGAGCGGATGTCGGAAATTCCACTTTTTTCACTGACGATTTTTTGAATACGATCTCCTTTTAAGTAAAAGATTATGCCCAAGCCTAAAAAGATAAAAAGGCTAAATCCTAAGAATTGAGGAATAGATAAACTTCTCGGAAGAAATACTGCAATGTTAGCGGCATCTTGCATCACCCAAACTGACCACAAGGTGCCAGAAGTAATCCATTGAATAATCGTCCAAATGAAGTGCGGTTTACCCTTAAATTTTAGGTGAACAAATTTTCGTGCGAGCAACCAAACAACTATTGCAACTACAAAAGCGACTAAATAACCTGAAACACTCTTCGTCAATACGCTTATAACGGCAGACGATTCCGTTGAAAATATGGTTAAGAGCAAAAAGGTAGTCGAAACAGGCATTCGCATCCGTGTAAGCACAATGAGAATCAAGGGGGCAACTAATTGTAAAAAAGTAAAGCTTTTTGGCGCTACATCTAAGCCTGGTGTTTGGAGACGCTGGTAAGATACATCACCATTGTAAACAATGAAGCTATAAGTTACTGTAGCTAGGAAGATTATTCCAATGTATAACCAGAGGTAATACCATTTGCGGTGCTGGTTAGAAACAATGAACGTTCCAATGGTTTGAATACTATCGTTGGCCACTGCTGAATAGCCAGCTAACACAAAGCCAAACCACATGGCAGCTTGAGGAAAAGGGGTAAGACTTCCAGCAAGAAAAAGCAGTATGGCTATAATAAAAATAAATTTGCTCTCAGATTTTACAAAATCAAACAGACTTAGGATAAGCTCTCGTAGATCAGTGAAGTCAGAATATTTTTGTCTTGCCATTTATTTTCTCAACAAGTTGCGAAGGTCAACTTCTTATGTTACCTCTGTATTAAGAGAATTAATTATTCGAAATTTTCCACGGCACTAGATTTACTAATTTTGCTCGATGATAGAAAATGACACCATTTGTGCACTTTCAACGCCATCAGGTTCTGGAGCTATAGGGGTAATTCGACTTTCTGGAGCTGATTCGATTCAAATCGTGGAATCTATATTTGAAGGGAAGGAGCTTTCCAAACAAGCCACGCAGAGCTTGCATTTTGGGAAAATTGTCACTGGGGAAGAAGTAATAGATGAAGTAATGCTCAGTTTGTTTCGGGCGCCTAAATCTTACACGGGTGAAAATGTAATTGAACTTTCCTGTCATGGTTCCTCCTATATTTTAACTCAAGTAATTCAGTTGCTTTTGGAAAAAGGAGCACGATTGGCCAATCCGGGGGAATTTACCCAGCGGGCCTTCTTAAATGGCAAAATGGACTTGGCGCAAGCTGAGGCTGTAGCTGATTTAATTGCTTCAGAAAGCAAAATGGCGCATCAGTTGGCTTTAAATCAAATGCGCGGTGGCTTTTCAGAGAAAATTCAAGAATTGAGAAATGAATTGATACAGTTTACTTCCTTGATTGAATTGGAATTGGATTTTGCCGAAGAGGATGTGGAGTTTGCAGACCGCGATGATTTAAAAAACTTAGTCAATGGTTTATTGGAGATGATCAATGCCTTGGTGGCTTCCTTTTCTACGGGAAACGTAATGAAGAATGGAATTCCTGTGGCTATTGTAGGACAGCCAAACGTGGGGAAATCTACCTTATTAAATGCCTTGGTAAATGAAGAGAAAGCGATTGTTTCAGAGATTGCAGGAACCACTCGAGATAGCATTGAAGATGAAGTAACCATTGGAGGAATTAACTTTCGGTTTATAGATACTGCCGGTATTCGAGAAACAAAAGATGTGGTAGAGAATATTGGCATCAAACGCACCTTTGAGATGATTGAGAAGGCCATGGTTGTGCTATACTTAGTAGATGCCATTGATGAAGATAAACATCAAATCCGACAAGTAATTGAAGAAATTCAGGCTAAAATTGAGGGTAAAGACAAGGAGCTTATTGTATTGGCAAACAAAGTAGATAAGGGGAATTTTGACCTTTCGAATTTACCGGAAAGCCTCACTGAAAAATTTCCTAACGATGTAAAGGTGATTTATTTGAGCGCCTTAAAAAAATACCAGTTGGAGGACTTGACTGATGCGCTGCAAGCCTTAGCTAAAGATAAACTGCAAGGTGCCACCGATGTGATTGTGAGTAATGCGCGCCACCACCAAGCCTTAAAAACAGCAGGTGAAGCATTAGAGCGGGTACAAAATGGCTTGGAGAGTAACATCACAGGCGACTTTTTAGCCATGGACATCCGACAAGCATTACATTATTTAGGTGAAATTACTGGCACCATTGAAATTGACCGCGACATACTGGGTACCATCTTCTCCCAATTTTGTATTGGTAAGTAAATGAGATAGAAAAGTGGGTACACTTTTCGTTATCGAATTTATCCCGCAAGCCATTTCGTAGAAATGACTATCGGGATATTACCAATTCAAGGCTGTACTTAAGTGTATCCACTTTTCGTTATCGAATTTATCCCGCAAGCCATTTCGTAGAAATGACTATCGGGATATTACCAATTCAAGGCTGTACTTAAGTGTATCCA
>JAVJQS010000016.1:0-7398 GCA_040218815.1 Vicingaceae bacterium
CATCGAATTAAACCACATGCTCCACCGCTTGTGCGGGCCCCCGTCAATTCCTTTGAGTTTCAACCTTGCGATCGTACTCCCCAGGTGGATTACTTATCACTTTCGCTTAGGCACTGACAGTATATCGCCAGCACCGAGTAATCATCGTTTACGGCGTGGACTACCAGGGTATCTAATCCTGTTCGCTACCCACGCTTTCGTACATTAGCGTCAATAATAGCTTAGTAAGCTGCCTTCGCGATTGGTGTTCCACGGCATATCTATGCATTTCACCGCTACATGCCGTATTCCGCCTACTTCAACTATATTCAAGAATTTCAGTTTCAATAGCAGTTCCATCGTTAAGCGATGGGCTTTCACTACTGACTTAAAATTCCGCCTACGTACCCTTTAAACCCAATAAATCCGGATAACGCTTGGACCCTCCGTATTACCGCGGCTGCTGGCACGGAGTTAGCCGGTCCTTATTCTTATAGTACCGTCAGCCCTCTACACGTAGAGGGGTTTCTTCCTATATAAAAGCAGTTTACAACCCGTAGGGCCGTCATCCTGCACGCGGCATGGCTGGTTCAGACTTGCGTCCATTGACCAATATTCCTCACTGCTGCCTCCCGTAGGAGTCTGGTCCGTGTCTCAGTACCAGTGTGGGGGATAACCCTCTCAGGCCCCCTACCCATCGTAGTCTTGGTGAGCCGTTACCTCACCAACAAACTAATGGGACGCATGCTCATCCTTTTCCGCCGAAGCTTTAATAACAATAACATGCGAAATTGTTATACTATGGAGTATTAATCCTCATTTCTAAGGGCTATTCTCCAGAAAAGGGTAGATTGCATACGCGTTACGCACCCGTGCGCCACTCGTGTTAAAAGCAAGCTTCTAACTTACCGTTCGACTTGCATGTGTTAAGCCTGCCGCTAGCGTTCATCCTGAGCCAGGATCAAACTCTTCGTTGTAATTAAAAGTTTAATGTTTTGCTTAGGATTCGTTTCTCAAAGAATTTATTTAACTAAAATCTCAAGGTATTTTACCTTTTTCTTCTTTACTTCAATCTTTTCAAAGAACTTTCAACTTGCGTTGAACTCTTATATTTTGCTGAACTTTCGTTCGTAAAATCTTAATGAACTTTTCCCATATTTTAATTTGGGGCTGCAAACTTACAACATAATTTAAAACTGCAAGCTTTTTTCAAAAAATATTTTTAAAAATTTTTTGCTAAACATATTGTAAGAACTAACCCGTTTTTTTGGGACGGCAAATGTACTATCATTTTTTATTCCTGCAACACTTTTTCAAAATATTTTCAAAGTATTTTTTCTTAATGAACAACCCTCGTTTTTTCGGGACGGCAAAGGTAGTTAAGTTTATGTTATCTGCAAGTAATTTATTCGCTTTTTAAAAAGAAATTTCAACCGCTTTGATAACCAAATACTTGCAGATAAAAATAATTCACATGGCTAAAAACTTACCTAAGAACTTGACTCAGGTATGCCTAATTTTTGCAATTAACACTCCTTCTCTACCAACCAATATGTATTAAAACTTAAATTACAATCACGTCCTTATATACAAGTCCTATAAATAGGTATAATAACAACAATTGCCAATACTCAAGAATTCATCCCTAGCCAGCACTGCACCATTGGAAAACACAAGATAGATATTACCTTCATTTTTGCCTTATAATAAATCGATTAATAAGATTGTAAAATAATAATGCAAAAGCTCCTGCCAAAATACTTTTAACTGCATCCATCCAGCTATACCCATCTTTCAAATTAAATAGAAAGATAGCTATCGTAACAACTATGAAATAGATTGTCATAGATTTATTCATTATCCAAAATTTAGCTTTTAATTACCATAAATAACAACTACTCATTATAGGTGCCTGAAAATAGTATACATCTAATAGTATTCGGATCCTGTAATTGCACCCTAAGGGTTACCCAAGGCCACCGGCAACACTTGTCCATTATAATAATTACCGCCATTACATGCAAATTCTGCAATGTACTTTGCCATCTCTTTTGCTGTTAATGGTGCCTCATAACCTGGAAAGGCTTCATCCAACATTTCTGTTTGAACAGCACCTAGTGCTAAGGCATTAATAAGCACACCCAATTCCTTATACTCAGCAGCTAAACATTCCGATAATACCACTAGTGCTCCTTTTGATGCGCTATAAGCTGAAAGTCCTGGAAACTTGCTACTCCCTTGCACCCCTCCCATACTCGTAATGTTAACTATATGGGTTCCTTTCCTGTAATAAGGGTGACATGCTTGAATCAAATTAATACTTGTAAGCACATTGCCTTTATATTGTTGTTCAAAGTCTTCAAGTGTAGATTGAATAAATGGCATGTTAATTAATTGCCCGGCATTATTAATAACAACATCGACTTGTTTCCAGCCGGGAACCTTCTTTGCTATTTCACTACTTAATGCACGATCCATTAAATCAATTGCCAAAACTTCTATTAACTTCGACTGTTCTTTAAGCATTGCTAACCTATCTTCACTTCTTGCAATGGCCAACACACGATGACCGAGTTTTGCTAATTGCAATGCTAACTCAAAACCTATTCCTTTACTTGCTCCACTTACGACTATATTCATTTCCTATCTTTAAATTTACCGAATGGCTAAATTAACGCTTGACTTGCATGATATCTTCAATAAGCACCATAAAATTGAGCAATCATTAGAGGATGTTGTTAAAGAGGCTTTAGAAACCAAAGTTAAAACCGTGGAAATAATTCCCGGAAAAGGCAGTGGCCAGCTGAAAAAACGGGTGATTCGCTTTTTTCAGCAAAAAGCAATAAAGTCAAAATACCACAGACTGGAAAAAGACAGTAATAATTTTGGCCGAATATTTATTCATTTTAAGCACTAAAAGTCATGTTTACTCAAGGTAGATTAGCATTTGTATTTATTTTTTTAGCCCTATTTATTATTGGATTAGTTTGGGCTTACCGAAAAGACATAAAAAAAAGCCCAAAATACTTCAAGGGGTCTTATAAAATTGTACTGACTTTAATTGGGATCTATTTACTCTACTATGTAATTATGCGGGTGATATTGTAAGTTGGTCTAGAATCTCAGCAAACTCCTTAATCATCATACCGGTAGCACCCCAAACAAAATGCCCTTCTAATTGAAAGCCCTTTGCACTCATTCTGTTGCCACCTGCAATAACATCACTAGAGATCAATTTATCTTCACCTATTAAGTGTACTAGTTTACATTCTATATAGCTCGCTACTTCTGATTCTTGAATTACAAAATTTGGCCGACTTTCCTGATATCCTATTATAGGGTGTATCATAAAATTACTTGGTGGTACATATATAGGTGTAAGCTTTCCAATTACTTTTATGTCTGTAGCTTTTATGTTCAGCTCTTCATCTGCTTCTCTTAAAGCAGTTGCTTCTACACCAGCATCAAACTTTTCAGCTTTGCCTCCCGGTAGCGCAATTTGTCCACTGTGCACTCCCTCATAGACAGGACGTTGAATAAATACGGTATGAAGCTGATTGTTTTTGGGATAGATATGTATTAATACAGCACTTTGTCTTGCATTTAAGTTCTTTTCATCCAACTGATGAACTGGCTTTCTGTGATTCATAACCTTTCGATGAGCCCCATGTGCTGGAAGTGTCCCCTTAAGTGTTTCTTCTAATTCTTGTATAAATTCAGCAAACACTATTATTGTTTTTTAGGTTCAATGAATTGCATCTTCTTCAAATCGAAATAGATAAACGAATTTTCTTTTTCTAATTTTAATAACCCACCGAAACTAGAAGGTGTGATCTTTTTATAGTTAAATGCAATAAGGGTATCATTGGAGGAATTAAGCACACCATAATAATCACCTGATTTAACTTTAAACCCAATAGAGTCTATCCTAGTGATTGAAGAATAGTTAGGCTCAATTAACCATTTCCCTTTTTCATTGATAATTCCCCAAAGACTATCTGCCTTCACAATTGCAGCGCCATCACTAAATGAATACCCATAGTTATAATCATAAGGAATCAATAACTTGAGGCTCTTGTTTGTATATCCCCACTTCCCGCGTTTCTTTACCGCTACAAAGTCATTTGATTTAAAGCTTCCAACATCTTCAAAAAGTGCTGGAAATACTTCATTACCTGCAGAGTCAATTATACCATACTTGTTTTTAGACAAGAATTTTGTGTACCCATTTTCCATTTTTCCCCACACCAATGCTTCGGCATTATAATCATATTTTAATGGAATTTTGAACTCTCCGATTCTATCCACATATCCGTACTTTCCACCTTTAGCCACTAATGCTAAGCCACCGCTAAACTCCCCTACTTGATCATACTCAAAAGGCAGTTGCTCTCCTCCACTTTTATTCAGTAAACCAAAAAGGCTATCCTTCTTAGCAGATGCGACATTGTATTCATTGAAGTTTTCCAAATAGCTATAAATTGCTGGCACTACTAATTTTCCAACAGAGTTAATGATTCCTTTTTTGCCTTCTATTTCTACCAATGCATAGCCATCCTCAAAGTCAGTAGCAAAATCCAATTGCAATGGAACTACTTCTTCTGCCGACTTATTCACGTAGCCATATGCTGTTTCGTTCGCCACTAGTGCCAAATTTGATTTAAATGGACCAATCAGCTCATACTTGATTGGCACCTTCACTTTATTTGTCCGATCAATCATGCCGTACAGATCATTAGCAGCAACAATTGCTAAACCACCCTTAAAAGACTCTCCGTCTTCATACTTTATTGGGATGATAACTTTACCCGCTTTATCAATAAACCCTAATTGCTCATTTTTTAGCACTAAGGCCAAACCTTCGGAGTATGGTTCAACATAATCATAGATTGCATCAACCATTAAATTACCTTCTTCATCCATAAACCCCCATTTATCATTTTCTTGAAAGGGTAAAAACACCTTAGCAGCAAGCTTCATATCTAATTTTAGCTCATCCAAATAGGGATAATCTGGATATTCAATTCTAAACTCAATGATGCGTTGAGGACTATAATCAGCTGTATATAACTTATACATATTCCTCCAAGCTTCATCTACATGATTATTTGAAGGGTTAGCTTTAATAAATTGATAGTAGTTTTCCACCGTTTCTTCACGCGTGTATATGGAATAAACCGAATCTTGAGCCTCATTAACATAAGGGCTTTCAGGATATTTATTTATAAAGTATTTATAATCTGCAGCTTTACCATTACTTGTATTTTCTTTAAATAAACGTTCATCGTATCTATTTTTTGCTTCAGTTACTTCAGTTGCATTTGGATAGGTGAGGTAAAACAGTTCAAAAGCCGCTGCTGTATTTTCAGCCTTAGCAGCTTCGAAGGCTAAATCGTTTCTTCTTGCTTTTACTAAACTTCTATAGGAAGCATCTTTATGTGTTTCTAAGTACTGATTGAAATCTGAAACATCGAGCGAGCTTTTTATCAATTGGTAAACCCATTTGTCAACACTATCCTTAAGGTTTTCTATAGCCAGTGAGTCTATGTTGAACTTCAGAATATCCTCCCTGTCTTTTTCATCAAGCTTAGAAAAATTCGTATCAGCCAATGCAATGTATTTATAGGCTGAGTCCAAATTGTAAAAAGGATTATTATTTGTGCTGTAAATTAAACTAAGGCCATAAGGAGCAGCAACAATATCATGATCTAGCGTTCGCTCAAAAAGCTCCTTTGCTCCAAAATAATCATACTCTTCCAATGCTCGAAAGGCCTTATCAATTTTCCCTGCATACAAGGCATTAAAAATCAAGATTATAGCTGTAAACAGCACAATTTTCTTCATAGTAATAATTAAGCCTCAAAGGTATTGAAACAAAACTTTTACTCTTGCTTTTCGTCTAAATAGTGTATATTTAAAAATATGATTCGACCGATAAAATCATCCTTAGTCTTTTCAGCTGGAGTGTTGATGCTCCTTTTCTCATGTAAAGATAAAACAGATGAAAAGAATGTCTCTACTACAGGTTCAAAAGCTTATGATTTAATAGAAGTCAAATCCGCTGGCAAACTACGAGCTCTAGTTGACAATAGTTCAACCAGTTATTTTGTTTACAAAGGTACCCCAATGGGGTTTGAATATGAATTACTTTCAAGATTTGCTTCTGCTATTAACGTTGAGCTTGCTGTTGAACCAATAAAAGATTTAGATAATATCATCGATTCATTGCTTGTTTACAAAGGAGATGTAATTGCAGCAAACCTCACAGTAACTAGAGATAGAACACAAAATGTTTCATTTACCAAACCACTTATCCTCTCAAAGCAAGTGCTTGTTCAGCGCTATCCAAAATCTAACGATGAGGCAACAAGTCTAGTTGAAAGCCCATCAGAATTAGAAGGTAAAGAAGTTTATGTTCGAAAAAACTCCTCTTTTTATAATCGACTCCAAAACCTGTCTGAAGAAATTGGAGGGGAGATAATTTTGAAGGAAGTTGCCAGTAATATTACCGTTGAGCAATTGATTAAAAAAGTTGCAAAGGGGGAAATTGATTATACCATAGCTGATGAGCATGTGGCGAAAATCAACAAAGCATTCTTCCCTAATATTCATATCAAAACAGCGGTAAGTTTAGAACAACAGATTGCATGGGCAGTTAGGAAAGAGTCACCTGACCTATTGATAGCATTAAACGAATGGTTGAGAAACTTCAAGAAAACTACTGATTACAGAGTAATTTACCTCAAGTACTTTGGCAACACTACGCTTTATAGAACAAGGGTAAGAAGTCAACTTTTTACCTCAAAAAGCGGTCAATTAAGTCCCTATGACCAAATTGTAAAAAAGTATGCTAAAGAAACTGGTTGGGATTGGCGCTTACTAACCTCTATTATTTACCAAGAATCGCAATTTAATCACAATGCAGTATCTTGGACTGGTGCTCAAGGTTTGATGCAATTGATGCCAACTACTGCAGCTGAGTATGGTTTGGATTCTTCAGCAGGCCCTCAACAGAATATTTCTGCAGGTATTGAATATTTAGAATGGATTGATAAACAATTCCAAGAAAAAGTAAGTGACACTGAGGAGCGCAGAAAATTTGTACTTGCTGCATACAATGTGGGGTTAGGTCATGTTTTTGACGCGATTCGGCTGGCTGAAAAAAATGGGTTAAAGAAAACTGTTTGGGACAAAAATGTTGCTGAAATGCTACTGAACAAATCAAAACCTAAATATTACGAGGACGAGGTTGTATATTATGGTTATTGCCGTGGAAGTGAACCTTACAAATACGTTAACGAGATCCTATCCCGCTATGAGCATTATAAGAATATGACGGAACAGCTGTCAGAACTTTGATAGATTTTAGATTTTAGATTTTAGATTTTAGATTTTAGATTTTAGATTTTAGATTTTAGA